>NZ_DATLPB010000127.1:0-5072 GCF_035535915.1 Acidocella sp. | reverse complement strand
ATTTGCAGGATTTCGCCGTCGGCTTCTCGCTGTCCGAAGGCATCATCCAGAGCCCGGACGAGATTCTGAGCTACGAGCTGGCGGTGCTGCCGCTCGGCCTGGAATGCCGGATGGAACTGCAGCCGGACCGGCGCGAGGCGCTGGAAGCGCGGCGCCGGCGCATCGCCGGGCCGGTCGGCTGCGGCCTGTGCGGTATGGACAGCCTGATCGAGGCGATCAAGCCGCCAAAGCCGGTTCACCCCGCGATCACCGTGCCGGCGGACAAGATCCAAACGGCGATCCGCCGCCTGCCGGAACTGCAGGTGTTGAACCGCGAGACCCGCGCGGTGCACGCCGCCGCCTTCTACACGCCGGAGGACGATGCGCTGATCGTGCGCGAGGATGTCGGCCGCCATAACGGGCTGGATAAGCTGATCGGCGCGGTAAAACGGGCCGGGCGCCAGGGGCCGGAAGGGGTGGTGCTGCTCACCAGCCGCGTCTCGATCGAACTGATTCAGAAAACCGCCGCCTTGGGGGCAGGGGTCATCGTCGCCGTGTCAGTGCCGAGCGCCCGCGCGGTGCGCGAAGCCGAAGCGGCGGGAATGACATTGATCGCCGTCGCCCGCGATGACGGGTTCGAGATTTTCACTCACCCGGACAGGATAACAGGGTAGGAAGCAAGCAGCCGCTTTTTAAAAAAAGCGGCGCAAAAACTTTTACTATGCTGGGCCATGGGCGGTGTCGGCACCAACGCCCATGGCCCAGAGTAACAAAAATTTTTGCGCCGCTTTTTTTAAAAAGCGGCTGCTGTCCTTGCCCTAAATCGGCTTATGCGCGCGTTCGACCAGGCGGCTGAACAGGCCGGGCTTTTTCTCGATTTTTGGGGCGGCTTTCTTCGCGGCTTCCGCTTCGGCCTTGGTCTTGTCCTTCATCCAGTCGTCGAAGGTTTTGCCGGCTTTGCGGGCGCGCTCCTGCTCATAGGCGAGCTGGCCTTTGCTGAGTTTTTTGTCGGTCGTGGCGGTCATGAAGGTCTCCGGGCGGGCTTTTATACGAGCCGGAAACTCGCAGAGCGGGGGTAAAAACTCAAGCGCTTCCGCGCCTCCGGAGCAGAAATCGGGCGAGCAGGCCGAGTGCTGTATAGATCATGATGCCGCTGACGCCGAGCAGCACCAGGGCAGCGAACATGCGGGGAATTTCCAGCCGGTAGCTGGCCTCGATGATGCTGTAGGCGAGCCCCGAGGCGAAGCCGCCGGAACCGGCGACGAATTCCGCGACCACCGCTCCCACCAGCGCCAGCGTGCCGGAAATGCGCAACCCGACGAGAAAAGCCGGCAAGGCAGAGGGCAGGCGGAGCAGAAACAGCATCTGCCAACGCGAGGCGCCGTTCAGGCGGAAGAGGTCGAGCAGCTCCGGCGGCGTGGCGGCGAGCCCGGCGGCGGTGTTGGAGAGGATGGGAAAGAAGGCGACGATGGTGGCGCAGACCACCAGCGCGATGAAGGGCTGGTTGACCCAGATGATGATCAGCGGCGCGATCGCCACCACCGGGGTCACTTGCAGGATCACGGCCCAGGGCTGAATGGCGGCGCGGAAGAGCGCGCTTGCCGACATCGCCACGGCCAGCGTCACGCCGATCGCCGTGGCGGCGGCGAGCGCGGTGAGGGTGACGGTGAGGGTCGACAGCAAGGCCGGGTCGAGCACGCGGTAGTCGCCCAGATAGGCCGCGCCGATGGCAAGCGGCCCAGGCAGCACGTAGGCCGGCACGGCGAGCGCCCAGACCGCGCCTTGCCACAGCGCCAAGCCGATCAGCCCGAACAAGAAGGGGGCCGCGCGCTCCAGGCTCCGGTTCATGCCGGCATCACCCGCCGGAAGGTCTCCGTAATGTCGGCCACCAGGGCGGCATATTCCGGGCAGCCGCGCCGCTCCGGCCCGTCGGGCAGGGACGTGGACAGATCCGCGGCGATGCGCCCCGGCCGGGGTGACATGACGAGAATGCGGCTGGCGAGAAAGGCCGCCTCGTAGATCGAATGCGTCACGAACATCACCGTCTTGCCGCTGCGCCGCCATAGGCCGCGGAGATCTTCCTGCAATTTGTGCCGGGTGAATTCGTCCAGCGCCGCGAACGGCTCGTCCATCAGCAGCAGCCGCGGCGCGGAGATCAGCGCCCGGGCGATGGAGACGCGCATGCGCATGCCCCCCGAAAGCGTATGCGGCATGGCCTGGGCGAACGCGCCGAGCCCCACCTGCTCGAGCATCGCGGCGATGCGCGGCGCCGCTTCCGCGCGGCCGACCCCGCGCAGCCGCAGGGGGAGAAAAACATTGCCCGCGACATCGGCCCAGGGCAGCAAGGTGGCGTCCTGGAACACGAAGCCGATCTCCCCCGGCCCCGGCGGCATGCCGCCCTCCCAGCCGATGCGCCCGTCGCTCGGTTGGTCCAGCCCGGCCAGCAGCCGCAGCAGAGTCGATTTGCCGCAGCCCGACGGGCCCAGCAAGGCCACGAATTCCCCCGCGCCGATCTCGGCGGAAATGCCGTCCAGCGCGCGCAACCCGTTGGGAAAGGTCTTGCCGACCGCCTGGAGGGTGAACATTACTTCCGCAGGCCGAACCCGTGATTGACGAATTGCAGCGTATAGCCGGCCTGGTAATTCATGGAGGGGTTATACATGCCGGCGGCGACCATCTGCGTGAAGAAGGATTTCCAGCGCGCGTCGGTCATGGCGTAGATGCCGAGCGTCTTGGCGTCGCCGGAATCGACGATGCCGCGCGTTTTCAACTGTTCGTAGCCATAATGCATCAGCTCTGGTGTCATGTCCGGATTGGCCTGCTGGATGGCCGCGAAGGCTGGTGCGGGGTTGCCGTACAGATAATCGTACCACCCCTCCGCCGAGGCATCGACGAACCGCTGCACCAGGCCGGGGTTGGTCTTCACCAGCTTCTTCGAGGTGGCGATCAGGCTGGCATAGCCGTCGAAGCCGGAATCGGGGAGCATCATCACCACCGGCCATTGCCCGGTCTTGGCGTGGATGAGAAACGGCTCATCGGTCACATAGGCTTCCTGGATGTCGTATTTATTGGCGAAATACGGCGCCAGGCTGAACCCGTAGGGACGCAACTGCGCGTCGGAATAGCCGTATTTGGCCTTCAGATAGTTCCACCAGCTCGCGCGGGTATCGGCGGACACCGCGATCGGTTTGCCTTTGAGGGCGGCGAAGCCGTCATTGCCGGCGCCGGGATGCGCGATCAGCGCGTCTGGGTCTCTCTGGAACCCGGCGGCGACCGCGACGAAGGGGATCTGCTCCTGCACGAAATTCAGCGCCAGGAAGGAGTTGGAGGTGATGTCGAAGGTCAGCCGTCCGCCGATCAGGCGTTGTGCGTTGTTCACCTCGGGCCCGCCGGGCACGATGGTTACGTCCAGCCCGTATTTCTTATAGATGCCGTTGGCCAAAGCCTCGTAATAGCCGCCATATTCGGGTTCGGCGATCCAATCCAGGCCGAACGTGATTTTATCAGCGGCCTGGGCGGCTTGCGTGGTGCCGAAAAGAGCGAAAGCGAGGGCAGCGACGAGAGCCGGGCGGGCCATGCGGACATCCTTCAGGGGTTGAGCGAGGGATCGGTCTTGAGCACAGTAAGGCGTTGCCTTTCCGTGAGTCAGGGAAAGCGAGCATAGAGTTAGGGATTAGCATGGGTGAGCCGCGGATCAAGGCAGGCGTGTGGGTCTCTGCGGTGCTGCGGCTGGGCGCCGCGGATGGCAAGCCGGGCCTGGTGGTGCATAAGGGCGACCCGGATGCCGGCGGCGTGCTGGTGGTCCTGCATGGGCGCAGCGGCAATATCGTGCTCTCGCAGTTCCGCGACGCGCAGGGCGAGCTGGCCTGGATGCGCGGCACCGGACCCGAACCGGTGAGCGACACCGTTACCGATGCCTATGTGAAGAAACAGATCTCCTACGATTCCGACCTGTGGGTGATCGAATTCGACGCTGCGGATTATTTGCCGCCGTTCGAGGGGAAGATCGTCTAAAAACCAGGAAGAAAGCAGCCGCTTTTTTGAAAAAAAGCGGCGCAAAAAACTTTTGTTATGCCGGGCCTGAGGCTGTGTCGGCGCCAACGCCCTTGGTCCAGCATAACAAAGTTTTTTTGCTACTTTTTGTTCACAAAAAGTAGCGCTTTCTTTCTTACTTCCGGCCTAAAACCTTACGCATCGCCTCCGCCAAAGCGGGGTTTTCGGTCGCTGCCCCGGCCGCCACGCCTTCCTGGTCGGCGCGGGATTTATTCTGGCTGAGCTTGGACTTGCCTTCCAGTTTGGTGACGTGCAGCACCACGCCGACGATGCCTTTCAGCATCGCCGCCACGTAGTCGGGGGGCGCGTCGCTCACCGCCCAGGGTTTTTCCCGGCCGGCCTCGAACCTGTCGGTGAGGGAAGTGACGATCTCGCGCAGAGCTTCCGGGTCTTCGATGATTTCCAGCCGCCCGGTGGCGTGCACCGCGGTGTAATTCCAGGTCGGCACCACTTTGCCGGTTTCCGCCTTGGTCGGGTACCAGGAGGGGCTGACATAGCCATCCATGGCGGTGAAGATCGCCAGGGAGTCGGCGTCTGGCGTGAAATTGCGCCAATGCGGGTTGGCGCGGGCGAAATGCCCGACGATGCGGTCCGGCGCCTGGAAGCTCAGCGGCAGATGCGTGGCGATCAGCCCCTCAGCCGTCGGCGAGACCAGGATGGGCAGTGACGCGGTGCGCATGATGGCGTGCAGTTCCGCCGGGTCGTTCTCGGCAAAGGCAGGCGGGATATACATGGCGGTCCCTTATCTCGGCAGGCTCGCTTCGAAACGGAGGATCGTATCCGCGACGTCGCGCCAGCCCGCTTCCAGCATCAGCATATGCGACATCGTGTCAAACATGACCGGCTTGGTGCGGTAGGCGCGTGCGGTCAGGGCCACCGCTTCCGGCGGCACCATTTGGTCGCGCCCGGCGCCGATCACTTGGACCGGTGTGCCGATGGCTTCGGGATGCAGAATGCGGCGGGTGAGCATCGACGCCGCGACGCGGGTGCTCTCCGGCTGCACATTGGCCAGATACGCATCCATCGACCGGTCTTCCGGC
>NZ_DATLPB010000126.1:0-29793 GCF_035535915.1 Acidocella sp. | reverse complement strand
GACATGAATGATCTCGGTCGGTTCTTTTTGCGTGGTGGCGTCCATCGGTTCTGCCTTCAAGAGTGGAAGTCGCGGCGATGATAGCGGCAATCATCCGGAAGCCCAAACATCTGGCGCTGCTGTGGCTGGCGCTGTTGAGCGGCTGTGTGCCGATCCCGTTCGGCATCCCGAAGGCACGGCCGGATTTCCCGATCGTCACCAGCGGTTATTTCCATCTCCCCGACGGCGCGACGCTGCCTTACCGCTATTATCCGCCGCAGGGGCCGTTGCGCGCCGTGGTGCTGGCGTTGCACGGCTATACCGACAGCCGGGATGGCTGGGTGATTTTGGCGAAAACGCTGAACCCGCGCGGCATCGCCATCTATGCGCCGGACCAGTCCAGTTTCGGCGCCACCGCGAATCGGGGCTTTTGGCCGGGCACGGACACGCTGGTGGACGAGGCGCGGGACATGGCGGTGATTCTGCGCGCCCGCTACCCGGACCAGAAACTCTTCGTCATGGGCGAGAGCATGGGCGGCGCCGTCGGCATCCTGCTCGGCGCCTCGAAAAACCCGCCGCCGGTGGACGGGTATGTGCTGTCCGCGCCGGCGGTGTGGGGCGGGGCGGCGATGGACCCCGGCTACCGCATCGTGCTGGGGCTGGCCGATGCGGTGGTGCCGGCCAAGCGCCTCACCGGCCAGGCGGTGCATGTCACCGCCAGCGACAACCGCGCCGCTTTGATCGCCTTCGGTGAAGACCCGCTCACCATCCATGCCCCAAGGCTCGACAATCTGGCCGGGCTAGTGCGGTTGATGGGCCAGGCGCAGAATGCCTGCGCAAATTTCCGGCAAAAGGCGCTGTTTCTCTATGGCGGCCACGACGAGCTGATCCCGCCCGAGGCGATGCGCCGTTGCTGGAGCGCAATCCCTGCGGCTGCGCCGGTCACGCTGGCCTTCTACCCGCCGGATTATCATCTGCTCCCGCGCGACAAGGAACGCGCCGTGCCGGATAACGACATCGCGAATTTCATCCTGGGGGAGGGGCTCAACTCGGCGGCGCCCAGCCAGGCCACGGTGTTTTTGGGGGATGCCGATTAGCATAAGAAAGTAGCCGCTTTTTTGAAAAAAAGCGGCGCAAAAAACTTTTGTCGACGCTGGGCCCGTGCCGTCACAACGCCACGGGCCCAATTTAACAAAGTTTTTTTGCTACCTTTTGTTCACAAAAAGTAGCGCTTTCTTGCCTTGCCTTGCCTTGCCTTGCCTTGCCTTGCCTTCAGGCGTGGCTCGGTTCGGTAATCGGCCGGGGCTTACCCTCGGCATCGATGGCCACGAACGTGAACACCGCCTTGGTCACGCGGTATTCCTCGGCGCCGATGCGTGCGCGCCGCCAGGCTTCCACATTGATCTTCATGGAGGTCCGGCCGGTGGCGAGCAGTTCGCAATACACGCTCACCTCGTCGCCGATTTTCACCGGCCGCAGGAAAGTCATGGCATCGACCGAGACGGTGACGCAGCGCCCATAGGAGGTGCGCGAGGCGAGATTGCCGGCGGCCAGATCCATCTGGCTCATCAGCCAGCCACCGAAAATATCGCCGTTGGCGTTGGCATCGGCGGGCATGGCGATGGCCCGCACCATCGGGATACCGGCGGGCGGTTTTTCCATAGGCTGTGCGTCAGTCATGGTTAGAGGCTTTTGTCGATCCAGGCTTTCAGGGCCGATTTCGGAGCCGCGCCCACTTGCGTCGCCGCCGGCTTGCCGTCCTTGAACAGGATCAGCGTGGGGATGCCGCGCACGCCGAACTGCGACGGGGTGAGCGGGTTCTCGTCGATGTTCACCTTCACGACCTGGAGCTTGCCGGCATATTCGGTGCCGAGTTCTTCCAGCGCCGGGGCGATCGCCCGGCACGGGCCGCACCACTCGGCCCAGAAATCCACCAGCACCGGCGCGCCGGATTTCAGCACATCGGTTTCGAAACTCGCATCGGTCACAGGTTTGCTCATCACCCAATCCTCAACTTACAGAATGTTTAGCCATTGCGTACCAACATGGCGGTGAACGAAGGGGGGATCAAGCGGGGACATAGGGATCAAGCCTGTCCCGCGTTACCCGCATGGAGTGCGCGCTTTCGGTCCAGATCAGCAGGCAATGGATTTTCCTGGCCGGGAAAATGTCCGCCAGAATCGCCCGGTAGGCGGCGAGCTGCTGCAGATATTTCACCGGGATGTCTTCGGGCCGCGCGGGCGGCTGGCGGTCGGTCTTGTAGTCGGCCAGCCACACCGCGTCTTCCGTCACCGCCAGCCGGTCGACGATGCCGGCGATTTCCACATCGCCGAGCACGCCGGCCAGGGGCACCTCCGCCTGCGCGCCGGGCGCGAAAAGCGGGGCCAAGGCGGGGTCCCCCAGGATCGTCATGACCGCTTCGCAAATTTGTTCGGCCTCTTCGCTCAGGGCCGAGTCGTTGGCCAGATAGCGCCGCGCGGCGTCTTTTCGCGCCGCGGGCGGCAGGTCGGGCAAATGCTGCAGCAAAGCATGCACGGCCTGGCCGCGCGCCAGGGCGGCGGCGCGGCGCTGCTGCGATTGCGCGCGTTCCAGCCCCAGCGGGCTGGCGGCGATGGCGCGCTGCCTCTCGTCATCGGTGCCGCGGCTGGGGGCGATGCGTTCCGGCCGCGTGGTTTCGCCGGCCGGCGGCCGGCCGGTCCAGTCCGGCGCCGCCCCGGCCCAAGGGGGCAAGGGTGCCATGGCGGCGGCTTCGCGGCGGGCGGCGACACGGTCCGGTGTCGCACTTTGCGCGCAGGCATAGACCAGCCGGTCTTCGACACTGACCACGCCCTCCAGCCGGGAAAAGCCGGCTTTGACCGATTCGTACCAGCATGTTTCGGGTGCGGCGCGCTTACCCTCGGCGCCGCAGACGACCAGCTCGTCCTCGGCGCGGGTCAGCGCCACATAGAGCAGGCGGTTATATTCCTCTTCCATCGCCAGGGTCGCTTGCCGCGCGGCCTCTTCCAGCGCCTCGGAGCGCAGCGCGCCGCGCGGGCAGAACACCGGCACCGTCGCGTTTTCCTGGCCCGGCACCGGCAGCCAGAAGAGTTTCTTATCCATCTTCGGCAGCGTGGTGGTGTCCGGCAGGATCACGATCGGCGCTTGCAGCCCTTTCGCGCCATGCACGGTCATGATGCGCACCACATTGCCACCGGCCTCGGCCTCGCGCTTGATCGAGGCGCCGGACTGGCGGAGCTGGTGCAGGAACAATTGCAGCGAACCGGGCGAGGATTGCGAGAAATTCAGCGCCTCGGCGAGAAACTCGTCGATTGGCTCGGCGGCTTCCGCGCCCAGCCGCCGCAGGAGCTTGGCCCGCCCGCCGAGCGGCCCCAACGCCTCGCTCAACAAGGCGAAGGGCGTGAGATAATCCACGCGGCTGCGCATGGCCTCGAAAAAACTGCGGGCTTCCTGCCAGTCCGGCCGCTCGGCGGCGCGCGAGAACAGCACCGAGACCAGCTTCCCGCGCCGGTGCAGCGCCAGATCCATCAGGCTTTCATCGGAGAGCCCGCCGAGCGGCGAGGCGAGATAGTGGGCGAAGGCGAGATCGTCCTCCGGCAGCAGCAGCGCATCGCACAAGGCCAGTAGGTCGCTCACCGAAGCCTGCTCGGTCAGCACCATGCGGTCCAGCCCGGCCACCGGAATCCCGTGCCCCTTCAAGGCGCTGGTGATCGCGGAGACCAGCGCGTCGCGCCGCCGCACCAGCACCAGGAAATCCCCCGGGGTCGCGGGCCGGCCCCGGCTCGGCAGCTCCTGGCCGAGCCGGGCGGCGACAAAGCCCGCGATCTGTCGCGCCAGCCTGGTCTTGGCCGAATCCGCGGTCTCGTAAGCGTCGGGCACCGACCAGGCGGGTACCTCGGAGGCGGGGCTCTCCTGGGTCAGCGGCCACAAGGTCACCAACCCGGCCTGTCCGGCCCGGCTCACGCCATGGCGCAAGGGTTCATCGCCCCGGCACACGCCGCGCCGCGCCGGGCCTTGCGCGAACACCGCGTCGGTCAATTCCAGTACCGGGGCGGTGGAGCGGAAGGAGACGGAGAGCTTGCCGTCCAGCCAGTCTTCTCCGGCCGTCTGCACCTTGTGGCGGAATTTCTGCCGGTATTGCTCGAAGCTCTGCAGGTCCGCGCCCTGGAAGGAGAAGATCGATTGTTTCGCGTCGCCGACCGCGAAAATGCTGCGCTGCCGCTCCTGCGCGCCGAGGCCGGAGAAAAACTCGTCGCCGATGGCGTCGGCGATTTCCCATTGTGCCGGCGCGGTGTCCTGCACCTCGTCGAGCAGCACATGGTCGATGCCGCCATCGAGCTTGTACAAAATCCAGGCGGCGCCCGGATCGACCAGGAGCCCGCCGGTATAACTCACCAGATCGCCATAGCTCAGCCTGGCGGCGAGCTGCTTTTGCGTGCGTTCTCTGGTGAGGATCGGCGCCATCAGCTGCAGCAGGAAGGCGTTGATCTCCTGAAGCTGGGCCGCGCGCAGGGCTTCCTGTGCCGCCGCGATGCGGGTGCATTCGCGGGTGAATTCGCCGCGCAGACTTTCTTCCTCGGCCGCCAGTTGCTTGCCGAAATAGCCCCTCAGCGTCCGCGCCTCGCCGTCGCCGCCTTTGGTGAACCAGGTTTCCCGCCAGCCGGCCCAGGCCGCCACGCGGCCTTCCGGCGGCAGCGCCAGCCAGTCCAGGGCATCGAGCGCCCATCTCTGACCGCTTGGATTCCCGCGCTCGGCGACGCGGCGCAGCCCGTCGCGCACAGGCTCCTCGCGCGGCAGCGCGACGGCAGCAGCGCGTATGTCCGCGCTGCTTTCTTCAGCCGCGCCCAGCGCCGCGCGCAGCGACGCGGCGATGTCCGCCGCCGCCGGCAGGGCCGCGTCGGCCTGGGCGAAATGCCATGCCAGTTCGGCAAAGCTCTGCTCGTCGGTTTCCGCCGCCAGCGCGTAAATCGCCCCGCGATGGTCCGCCTCGGCCAGAATTGCCTCGCGGGCTTCGCGCAGGCGGGTGGCGGCGTCGGCATCGTCCGCCACCTCGAAATGCGGCGACAGGCCGGCTTCCAGCGGGAAGCGCCGCAGCAGCGACTGGCAGAAGGCATGGATGGTGCCGATGCGCATGCCGCCCGGCAAATCCAGCACCTCGGCAAAGAGCTTGCGCGCCAGATCGATGGCCTGCGCCGTGGCCGGCACGTCGAGCGCGGCCAGCTCCGCCGCCAGTTTTGCCTCCGGCATCACCACCCAGGCGCCGAGCCTGCGGTTGAGGCGGATGGTCATCTCCGCCGCCGCCGCCTTGGTGTAGGTGAGGCAGAGGATTTTTTCCGGCTTGGTGCCGGCGAGCATCAGCCGTAGCAGCCGGTCGGTGAGCAGCTTGGTTTTGCCGCTGCCCGCTGAAGCCGCGACGAACGCGGAAGTCGCCGGGTCCGAGGCGCGCAATTGCTCCGCGTTGGCGACGTCAATCACTGTCATCGTTCGCCCATTCGGCACGGCGGGAAATGCCCGCGTAAACATCGTAGGGATTTTGCCGCGCGGGGTGAGGGGCGGCGAGATAGGGCGTCGCGGGATCGGCGAATTTCGCGAACAAAGCGGGCAGCATGCTGCGCGCGGTGTCGATCATTTCGCGGAGCTGGTCGGGTTTGGCCGAGAACAGGGAAATTTCCGCGCCGGGTTCGTGCCGGCCGGACAGGCGCCAATAGACCAGCTCGGCGACCGCGCCGACGAGGTCGGGGCCGAACGCGCCTGCCTCCGCCATCATGGCTTCGAGCGGCAATTGCGGAGCGGTGCCGGCGGCGAGGTCGTTGGCGCTGGGCGGCACGCCGGTCTTGTAATCCATGATCGCGATCTGCCCGTCGGCGCGGCGCTCGATCCGGTCGACGCGGCCTTTCAGCGTGAAGCCGCCCATCACGCTCATATCCGCGGATTTTTCCAGGGCGATGGAAAGCGGTGCCCCGAGCGCGGCGCGGCGCGCGCGTTCGGCCTCGACAATCCAGCCGGCGATGCGTTCCAGGCGCGCCGCCCACCATGAGTCCAGCGCCGCGCGCGGGCTGGTGCGGCGCATGGCCTCAAGCAGCGCCCGGGCCAGCCGGCGCGCGGCGTCGGGGGCGGTTATGTGCGCCGGATCGGCGAAAAACGCGGCCAGGCCGGCATGAACGATGTCGCCGAACTGGCTCTGGTCGCTTTCCTCATCGAGTGCTGCCAATTCGCGAATTTTCAGGATCCGCCGCGCATAAATGGCGTAAGGGTCGGCCAGCAGGGTGGTGACGTCAGAGATGCTTAGAATTGTCGGCCGGGCGGCGGCGGGCGGGCGCGGCTCCGGGCGGCGCCTTGCGATGCGTTCGGAAGGGGCGTCGAGCTGGGCGGCCCAGGAGGCGGCGTCATGCACAGGCAGGGCCATGCCCGCGCCCTCCAGCAGCGCGTTCAGCCTTGTGAGCCAGCGCGCCGGCACGGCGGGGGCGCGCTCGCGCCGGGCCGGGGCGCTCAGCACCACCGTGCCGCAGGCGACGGCCAGCGAGAAAAAATCATGCGCCGCAGCGGCGATCGCCGCTTCCGGCGCCGGCAGGCCGGCTGCCTTGCGCATCGGCCGGCTGAGCCAGGGGCCGGGCTCGGCCATAGCGGGCCACACGCCTTCCGCCAGCCCGCCGAGCACGGCGATGTCCACGCTTTGCAGCGAAGCTTCCTGCACGCCCCAGATGGCGACGCGCGGATGCCCGTCCTTGGTGCGCGGGCGGCGGACCACCGAACCGGCGCACAGCGCGTCGAGCAGCTCCGGCAAGTCGGCAAGGCATATGTCCGGGAGGTCCGCCAGGCTCGCCAACGCGTCCCGCAGCAGGTCCGAGAGCGCGGTGCCCGCCTCGCCGGACCAGAGCCGCGCCGCGCCTGGCCTGTCCGCCGTTTCGGCGAACGCCTCGGCAACCTGGATCAAAGCTGTGAGGGCCTCCGTCGGGTTGGCCGCGCCGGGGAGGGCGAGCGGGGCGCAACGCTGCTCCAGCCGCTGCAGAAACGCCAAATCGGCGTCCCGGCCGGCCGGCGCCAGCCGGGCGCGCAGCCCGGCGAAGCCGGGGGCCGGGCGCGGGCCGCGCAGGGCGGAAATTTCCAGAATCTTGGCGTGGTCGCGGCATTGTTCCGGGGCCAGGCCCACAGCGGTGAGCGGGTGTTTCAGCAAGGCCAGCAGCGGCAACGGCGCATAATCGGCGGCGGCGGCGCGGGCCAGCAGGCGCAGCAGCAAAGCGGGCGGCGTGTCCAGCAGCTTTTCGCCGGCGCTGTCATCGGCGGTGACGCCGAAGCGTTTCAGCGCCGCGGCGACGCGGGTGGCGAGGCCGCGATCCGGCGTGATCAGCGCCGCGGTGCGGCCCGGCACTTCCAGCGCGTCGCGGAGAATCATGGCGATCGCGGTGGCGTCCTGCGCCTCGTCCTGGGCCTCCAGCCGGGAAATCCCCATTATGTCGAGCGGAACCTGATGCTGCCATTCACCGAGCTGCGCGGCCGGCAGCAAGGCGCGGGAGAGCAGGGCGGCGCGCCCCGCATTGGCTTTCGCCGCCGGCCCGGGGAGGCGCGACACATCGCCGCGCCCGGCGCCGATGGCGGCCAGGAGCGCCTGGATGCCTGCTTGCGCGTGGCCCTCATCCAGCGTCTCCCAGGCGGCATCCGGCAATTCGGCATCATAGCCGGGCAGGAGCAGAAGCCCCTGGTCAAGGCCGGCGACAATGCGGGCCAGGCGGCACAAAGCCGGATTGCCGTCCCGCGCTACCAGCCAGACGCGGTGCGCGGGCGGCGTGTCTGCCCAGGCGGCGCTTTGCGCGTCGATCAGCCCGACCAGCCGCGCCGCCGGGTTGACCTGCCCGCGCGCGGCCAGGATCGCCGGCCAGTGATGCGTGACGATGCGCAAAAATTCCAGCGTGGTTTGCCAGTGGCTGGCAAGGTCGCCCTCCACCACGCCGGGGAGCGTCTCGGCCAAATCGATCCCGGCGTAATCGGCCTCATCGAGCAGCCGGCCGAGCTCGGCGGCCAATGTCCAGGCGCCGGGCAGCCGTACCGGGGCGCCGCGCGCGCCGTCCATTTTCAGGATCAATTGCGCCAGCAGCGCCTGGCGGCGCATCGGCGCGATGGCGGGCGGCAAATCCAGCCCGCCGCGCAGCGCCAAAGCGGCCTCCTCGATCGCGCCGAGCGCGATGATGCGCGGCAGCAGCAGCGCCTTGCCGCCATTTTCCGCGAGGAACGCGCCGGCCAGCGCCTGGGCGGCGCGCCGGCTGGGCAAAATGATCAGGCCTTCGTGCGGCGCCTGCGGCGCCGCCAGCCAGAGCTTTGCCAGCGCCGGCAAAAACGGCGCCTCAGCCGGGAAGGCGCCGATCTTCATCAGGTGGTGTTGCCCACTTCCAGGGACGCCAGCGCGGCGTTGGCGCGTTCCAGATCCTCAGGGGTGGAAAGATGGAACCACAACCCGTCATGCACGATGGCGCCGAGGCGCCCGGCTTCGAGCGCCCGGTCCCAGAGGCAGTTCATGCTGAACGGGGCGGCCGGCGCCTGCGCGAACAAAGACGGGGTGACGATCTGCACGCCGGAAATGGAATAGGGCGCGACGTCGCGCTCGCCGCGCCGCTGCAGCCCGCCATCGCGCGGCCAGAGAAAATCGCCGCGCCCGGTGTTGGCCACGGCGCCCGCGGCGCGGGCCAGGAGCAGCAGGGCATCCATTTGCTGAGGATCGAACGCATCGGCGAGTCGGCGCAACGTATCGCTTGGACCGTCCACCCAGTAAGAATCGCCGTTGACCACGTAGAAGGGCGCGTCGGGCAGCAGGCCTTGCGCCAGCATGGCGGTGATCGCGCCGCCGGTCTCCTGCAGTTCCGGCTCATGCAGAACGGTTACGGCTTGGTAGCCAGCGAGGAAGGAAGCCATCTGCCCGGCCAGATGATGCGTGTTGACGATGATGCGCCGAACCCCCGCCGCCTCCAGGCGCTCCAGCAGATGCTCGAGAATCGGCCGCCCATAGAGCGGCAGCAGCGGTTTGGGCGTGGTGAGGGTGAGCGGCTTCATGCGGGTGCCGCGCCCGGCACTCAAGATCACAGCAGTATCAGGACGCATCAAACCACCTTTGCTCGCCAGCCAGAGTCACTTCGCGGCCCCCGGTCGTGCCATGTGCGATCGTCACGTGCAATGCATGGGACGGGGTGAGCGGCCCCAATCGCTCCGGCCATTCGACCAGTACGATGCCCTCTTGCGCCTCGTCCCAGCCAAGTTCCTCCAGCCCGCGATGGTCGGATAATCGCCACAGATCATAGTGCCAGATGGTTGTGCCGGAAGTTTCATAACTCTGAACTAACGTAAAAGTCGGGCTCGGCACGGTGAGCGCCGGATCGTTCGCCAGCGCGCGGATGAAAGCCCGGGCGAAGGTGGATTTTCCGGCGCCGAGCGGGCCGGCGAGCAGCAGGACGTCGCCCGGGCGGGCGCGTTCAGCAAGGGTGCGGGCCAGGGCCTGGGTGGCGGCCTCATCGGGCAAAGTCAGGTGCATGGCGGGATTTTAGAGCAATATGCCGTTAGAGCGTGATAGGCTTGGGACAAATCATATCAAGGCGAAGAGAAAGGCTTCTTTTTGTGAACTAAGAGAAGCAAAAAACTTTTTCATCTGGGCCGTGCTGGTGTCAGCGCCATGGACCCGGGTTGGCAGAAGTTTTTTGCGCCGCTTTTTTTCAAAAAAGCGGCCGCCTTCCTGTTTCCGCTCCAGGCGATGCGCTTGATTGTGGAAGGCCGGTGTGGTTCGTCCAGACCATGGAAAAACTGATCACCGACGTCGCCATCATCGGCGCCGGCCCCGCCGGGATGTTCGCCGTATTCGAATGCGGGATGCTGAAAATATCCTGCCTGCTGATCGACAGTCTCAGCGAGGCGGGCGGGCAATGCGCCGCTCTGTACCCGGAAAAACCGATCTATGACATTCCCGGCCATCCCGCCATCGAGGCGGCGGAGCTGATCGGCCAGCTGGAGGCGCAGATCGCGCCGTTTGCCCCGCCGCGGCTGTTCGGGCGGCGGGTGACGGGGCTGCGTGGCAAGAAGGGCGCTTTTACGCTGACCACGGATGCCGGCGACGAAATTGCCGCCAAGGCGGTGATCGTCGCCGCCGGGGCGGGGGCGTTCGGCCCCAACCGGCCGCCGCTGCCGGGGCTTGCCGCCTATGAGGAGAGCGGTGCGGTGCAATATTATGTGAAGCGCAAGGAAGCGTTGCGCGGCAAGCGGGTGGTGATCGCCGGGGGCGGCGATTCCGCGGTGGATTGGGCGCTGGCGCTGAACGGGGTCGCCGCCAGCATCGCCGTGGTGCATCGCAGGCCGAAATTCCGCGCCGCGCCGGAAAGTGCCGCACAGCTCGATGCGGCGGCGGCGCGGGGCGAGATCGAGATGGTGATCCCCTACCAACTGCACGGGCTGCACGGCGATAACGGCGTGCTGCAGGCGGTGGAGGTCGCGGACCTCGATGGCGGCGTCAAACGGCTCGAGGCCGATATCCTGCTGCCTTTCTTCGGCTTGGCGATGGAGCTGGGGCCGCTTGCCGAATTCGGGTTCGAGCTCGAGCAGCATCATGTGCGGGCTACGCCGGCGACCATGGAAACCACGATCCCGGGCGTGTTCGCGGTCGGCGACGTCGCCACCTATCCCGGAAAACTCAAGCTGATCCTGCAGGGATTCGCCGAGGCGGCGGTGGCGGCGCATGCGATCCACCCGATCGTCTACCCGGACAAGGCGCTGCATTTCGAATATTCGACCAGCAAGGGCGTGCCGGGGTAGGACAGTAAGGTAAGGAAGCGCTACTTTTTGTGAACAAAAAGTAGCAAAAAAACTTTGCTATGCTGGGCCGTGGGCGTTGTCACCGACGCAGCCCATGGCCCAGCATAAAAGAAGTTTTTGCGCCGCTTTTTTCAAAAAGCGGCTGCTTCCTCCGGCAGATGCGGCAGGCCGTAATCGGCGGCGATGCCGGCCAGTGCGGTTTTCGCGCCGGCAGAGCCGCGCGCTGGCGTTCAATTTTTCCGCAAATACTTGTTCGGCCGCTTCAACCCATTGTTGTTGCGCTGTGATCACGAAGGGGCGCTGGTCGGCGGACGTATCGAACATGTCGAACGGGCCGACGAGAATTTGCGGCGGTGCAGCGAAGGCGCTCCCAAAAAGGCCGAGAACGCAAAACGCCGCCGTTCCGCACAAAACAAGGCTGCGCGGATAGGGCGGTGTGTTCATGGCGATAGGCGCTGCCCAAGCGACCCCCGTCCAACTTGGCGGGGCGCTTGGGCGGCCTGATGACGTACTACTTGCGGGCGGAAATGTAGCTGTTGATTTCGGCGCCGATGCAGATTTCGGTCATGACGGGTTTATGCCACATAATGAGTATCCTCCATTTCTTAGACGGTTGGTTAGTCGTTGGTGCCCGTCGCCGGGTTCCTGGTTCGCGGCAGGAGGCGCGCGCCCTAAAGGCGCTCACCTATTTGCAGTCGCGCGCTGCAAATCTCTCGGCTCTGCAGCCGTTTGGTCTCCTATATAGGCCAGTTTTCCATCCCTGTCACGTAAAGTTAGGGCGGTTCGAGGCCAGGATCAATAGACGACCACCGAGCGGATGCTTTCGCCTTTGCGCATCAGTTCAAACCCTTCGTTAATCTTTTCGAAGGGCATCACATGGGTGATGAGATCGTCGATGTTGATCTTACCGTCCATGTACCAGTCGACGATTTTCGGCACATCGGTGCGGCCGCGCGCGCCGCCGAAAGCGGTGCCGCGCCAGTTGCGCCCGGTCACGAGCTGGAACGGGCGGGTGGAAATTTCCTGCCCCGCGCCGGCGACGCCGATGATGACCGAGGTGCCCCAGCCGCGATGGCAACATTCCAGCGCCTGGCGCATGACTTTCACATTGCCGATGCATTCGAAGGAATAGTCCGCGCCGCCATCGGTGAGGTTGACGAGATAAGGCACCAGATCCTCGCCGATTTCCGCCGGATTGACGAAATGCGTCATGCCGAATTTTTCCGCCATGTCCTTGCGGCCGTTATTCAGGTCCACGCCGACGATCATATTGGCGCCGGCCATGCGCGCGCCTTGAACGACATTGAGGCCGATGCCGCCGAGGCCGAACACCACCACATTGTCGCCGGGCGCCACTTTCGCGGTGTTGATCACCGCCCCGATGCCGGTGGTCACGCCGCAGCCGATATAGCAGATCTTCTCGAACGGCGCGTCTTCCCGCACCTTCGCCACGGCGATCTCCGGCAGCACCGTGAAATTCGCGAAGGTCGAGCAGCCCATGTAATGCATTACCGGCTCGCCCTTGCAGGAGAAGCGCGACGTGCCGTCCGGCATCACGCCCTTGCCCTGGGTGGCGCGGATCGCGGTGCAGAGATTGGTCTTGCGCGACAGGCAGGATTTGCAGTTGCGGCATTCCGGCGTGTAGAGCGGGATCACATGGTCGCCGGGTTTGACGCTGGTCACGCCGGGGCCGATCTCCACAACGATCCCGGCGCCCTCATGGCCGAGGATCGCCGGGAACAGTCCTTCCGGATCGGCGCCGGAGAGCGTGTATTCATCCGTGTGGCAGATGCCGGTGGCTTTCACTTCCACCATCACCTCGCCCGCTTTCGGGCCCTCGAGTTTCACCATGCCGAGATCGAGGGTTTTGCCCGGCTGCCAGGCGATGGCTGCGCGTGTTTCCATGGCGAAACTCCTTTCTTAGCGCAGCACGCCCGATGCCTTGGCGGCATGGATGGCCATAGCGTCCATCAGCGGGGGTGACAGGCAGTCATACGGTTCCAGCCCGATCTCTTTGAGCCGGCTGCGGATCGCCCCCATATCCGCGGGGTTGGTGCCGCTCTCGATCACGGAGGAGACGAAGGCGGCGAATTCCGGTGCCGACCAACCGCTCTGGTCGGACAGTTCGGTATGGACGAAATCCAACCCGTAGAACGCATGGTTCTTGTTCTCGATGCGGCCGAACATGTGCACGCCGCAAACCTTGCAGGCGTGGCGCTGGATCGTCGCCGACGGGTCGACGACGTGCAGTTTTTCTTCATGCGCGACCACCTTGACGGCATCGCGCGGCACCACCGCGATGACCGCGAAGGTCGCGCCGGCGGGCTTCCAGCATTTGGTGCAGCCGCAGGCATGGTTGTGCAGGGTCTGCGCGCCGACCTGCACGACCACCTGGTCGGTCGCGCAGTGGCAATGCAGCGTGCCGCCGGCAAATTGCGGATTGCCGGGCTTGATGCCGTGGTCGATGGCGGGATGAAGCGAGACGGGACTGGCCATTTTTATTGGTCCTTTCTGTCATGTTGCTCATCAGGCAAGGCGGGGGTTTATTCGGGCGGGGTTCCGGTGCTCAAGGCGCCCACCGCGCGTGCCTTGGTGTATTGATAGATCGAGTCGATATCCTGCGGCGAGAAGAAGCCGGCCCAGGCGGGCATGCCTTGCGCCTTGCGGCCCTCCATGGCGATCGAGAGGAACTGGTCTTCGGTCATGCCGTTATTCAGCGATGCCCGCAGGTTGGGTGCGTACTCACCGCCCACCGCATCGGCGCCATGGCAACGGAAGCAATAGGAGTCGAACAATTCATAGCCGCGGAACACCGACGGCGTGACTTTTTGTGTGCCCGCCTGGAAGATCGGGAAATGCGTGGTAACAGGCTTGCCATCGACATTGGTGGTGTAGCTTTGCGCCGGCGCCGTGGCGGCGGCGGAACTCTGGCCCTTCAGCGACAGGATCCAGGAGACGATCTGCTGCAGCTGCGTATCGCTGAGCTGCGGGTGCGCCGGCATGGGGATTTGCCCCCAGGTGCCGACATGGCCATTCTTGATCGCCGCTTCCAGCGTGCTGGCGGCACCGGCCTGGCCGGCGAATTTTTGCGCGATGGCGGTGAAAGCGGGACCGACCAGCTTCTGGTCGACGCTGTGGCAGGAGAAACAGTCGCTGCCCCGGGCAGCGGTTTCTCCGGCCGAGGGCGCGTTGTCGGCGGCCATCGCCACCGCCACGCAGGCGAGCAGGGCGGCGCTCATCGCCCCGAGCGCAGACATATTGAGCAGAAAATTTCCGGGCATTATGCGAAGTGTCATTATTCGGCCTTTAAAAAAATTGCGTTTGACTCATTGGTTCGTGAAATTCACGGAAGCGGGCTGTTTGTAGAGTTTGATGTTGTAGTCGGCGAGAATGGCCGCGATCTGCGGCTTGTTCGCGGCGATCACCGTATTCAGCTCGGCCTTCAGCGCGGTGTCCTTGGTGCGGACGCCGAGCGCCATCGGATAGGTGTAGCTCACCTGCGGCAGGCCCGGCCCGTATTCCTCGGCGGGCACCGGATGCACCTTGAGATCGGGGTAGTCCTTCAGGAAGGCGCCGATCGCCGGTTCCCAGGTGATCATCACGCCCACGCGGTTATTTTCCACCGCCCGGAGGAATTGTTCCGGCGAGGAATTGGGGTCGTCGGCGATGTGGAACACCACCGCGTCCTGGGTGAGATCGAGCATTTTCAGCGCCGTCTCCGGGGTGGTCTCTTCCTCATAGCCGATTTTCATCGGGTGCCGCGTGAGATCGATCATCGAGGTGATGTCGTTGTTCTTGGCGATGAACACATAGGAAGAGGTGTAATAAGGGGTGGTGTAGCCCTCCTCATTGTCGCCATAGGGCAGATCCATCACCACGTCGCATTTGCCGGTATCGAGATTGTCGGCGAGGAAATTGGAAAAGCCGCCTTGGCCGCGATAGCTCGCCCAGTGATATTCCAGCCGGCGCCCCATGGATTTGGCCAGCAGTTCGGCCACTTTGTTCTCGAACCCCTGTCCGGCGCTGTTGGAGAACGGCAGATAATCGGGATCGGCGCAGACGCGCAGCACCTGGTTGTTGCCGCTGGCCTGTGCATGGGCCGCGAGCGGCATGGTGAAGCCGAGCAGCGCCGCCAGCGGCAAAAGCTGACGGATCGATGGTTTGGACATGATGCGTTTCCTTTGGTCTTGAATCGTTATTGCGGTGGCGGCCGCGAGTTCGGCGCCGCCGCCGGAGGAAAGAAACCAGCCCGGCGCCGTGGCAGGCGGGAACCGGGCTGGCGTGGCGCCGTGTCAGTTGGCGCTGGCGACCGTCGTGGGCAGCGCAAACACCATCAGCGCGCCGCCGAGATTCGTGTACTGGTTCAGCGAGGCGTTCAGCCCGACCGCGCCGAGGCCGGCCGTCGATTCGTGCAGATTGTTGGTCATGCCGATCGCCGCCCAGCCGCCGACGCCGCTCAGGATCGCGACATATTGCCGTCCGTTATGCATGTAGGTCATCGGGTTGCCGATGATCCCCGACGGGCATTTGAACGAATACAGGATGTGCCCGTTGCGCAGATCGACCGCCTGGAACTGGCCGGTCAGCGTGCCATAGAAGCCCACGCCGCCGGCCGTGGTCAGCGCCCCGCCCCAATCCTGGAACATGTCGTGGTTTTCCCACTTGGTCTGGCCGGTCATCGGATCATAGGCGATGAAGCGGCCGCGATAGCCGCCCGGGCCAGGGGTCATGTTCACCAGCGCGCCCACATACGGGAAGCCTGCCATGTATTTCACGTTGAACGCCTGGTAGCTCATGCACAGATGGTTGAGCGGCGCGTAGAACAGCTTGGTCTGCGGGTCGTAGGAGACCGGCTGCTCGTCCTTGTCGCCCTGCGAAGCCGGGCAGATATTGGTGACGTTCTTGCCCTCTTCGGTCATCTTCGCCGGATCAACGATCGGCGTGCTGGTCTTGGGGTCGATGCCGGTGGCCCAGTTCACCGACGGATCGTATTTGAAGATCGCCAGCGGCTTGCCGGTTTCCCGGTTCAGCGCGTAGGAGAAGCCGTTGCGATCGAAATGCACGAGGCCCGGCACGGTGTGGCCCTGATATTCGAGCGGCGCCAGCACCATTTCGTTCACCCCGTCATAGTCCCAGCCATCATGCGGGGTCATCTGATAGACCCATTTCACCTCGCCGGTGTCCGGGTTGCGGGCGAAAATGGTCATCGACCATTTATTGTCGCCGGGGCGCTGGCTCGGGTTCCAGGTTCCGGGGTTGCCGCTGCCGTAATACAGCAGGTTCAGCTTCGGATCGTAGGAGTACCAGCCCCAGGTGGTGCCGCCGCCATATTTCCATTGATCGCCCTGCCAGGACTTCAGGCTGGAATCCGCGCCGACCGGCTGGCCGGTGGCACCGTTGATCGTGGTGCTGGCATTGATCAGCATGTCGCTGTCCGGGCCCTCGCTGTAGCCGCGCCAGAGCATCTTGCCGGAATCCACGTCGAACGCGCTGATATAGCCGCGCACGCCGTATTCGCCGCCGGAGACGCCGATGAACACCTTGTTGCCGATCACCAGCGGCGCGCTGGTCACGGTCTGGCCCTGCTTGGGATCGCCGTTGTTCGCGGTCCACAGCACTTTGCCGGTGTGGGCGTCGAGCGCGAACACCGTGCCGTCGAGCGCGTCGACGAACAGCTTGCCGTTGGCATAAGCGGGGCCGCGATTGACCACGTCGCAGCAGGCGACCGGCGGCGCGTCCTCATTGGCCGGCGGGGTGAACTGCCAGGCGATCTGCCCGACATTGTCGAGATTGATCGCGTAGACATAGTTCGGATAGGAGGTCTGGAAGTACATCATGTTGCCGACCACGAGCGGCTGGCCTTCCAGGCCGCGATTGGTGCCGGTCGACATGGTCCAGGCGACCTGCAGATCTTTCACATTGGTGGTGTTGATCTGGTTGAGCCGGCTATAGCGCCAGTTTGCGTAATCGCCGGACGGCAACACCCATTGGTTGGCGTCTTTGGCCAGGGTCTCCAGCGATGTGGAGGCCCCCGTCGCCGACATGCCCATCGTCGATGAGCTCTGGGCATGCGCCCCCAGCGCCAAGACGCCGGCGCCGAGCAGACCGAGCGCCGTCGCTTTCAAGGATGGGCCCCGTAGCCGTATTCTCAGTTTCGTCATTACGTTCCTCCTTTATGCGGTTCCACACCACAGGGCGTGTTCCGCCGATTGCTTTTGGGTCAGCACCGGAATGCCCGGATGAGCATCGATCCGGACGCAATCGCCCGGATAGATCGAGGGGCCCGCAAGTGCCGTGCCAACGCACGAAAGCGTGCGGTGACCGCGCCATGCCTTGGAAAGACGGTGTTTTTGTCGGATGGCCACCCCCGGACCGCAGCGGTTTCGTGGGACACTCTGTGCCGCCGCGGCGCAAATTGCCCGTGGCGCCGCGGCGACACATCGACCCTGGCCGCGCGATCTGCTAAAAGACTCCACGCCGAAAAAGAAAAAACGCGGGTCCAGGGGAAACAACCAATGATCCACGCCAAGAGGAATGTTCCGCCTTTCGCCGATGCCGGCGCCGGCGGTCCGGCACAAAAGTCGGAGATCCTGTCCGCGCCGGAGGCGGACACAACGCCGTGCCGCGCCGCCTATATCGATGCGGCATGGCAGCGTTGCACCGAGCTGTATCAGCTCGACCCCGAGGGGCGGCCGATGCCCGAACATATCGGCACAACGGCGCTGAAACACCGGCATGAGGCGCTGGCCTTGTTCGAGCTGGTCGGGCGCGGCGAAATGCAGCGTCTGTTCGAGCAGCTGAACCAGCAGATCGTGCAGCCGAGCAGCGCCTCACCGCGTTTCATGCTGATGCTGGTCGATGCCGAGGCGACCATCCTGGACGTGTTCGCCAATCATGAGACCCTGGACATGGCGCATGAAGCCAAGATCCGGCCGGGATATCTCTGGGATGAGCGGCATGTCGGCGCCAACGGCCCCGGCACCTGCGTGCATGACGGCCGCGCCCGGCTGGTTCATCGGGACGATCATTTTTTTTGCTGCAATCGCACAATGAGTTGTTCCGCAGCGCCGGTCTGGAACGCCGAGGGCGAGCTGCTGGGCGCGCTCGACATCTCCTTTTTCGACTACCAGGACAGCCGCACCAGCCAGGTCGCGACCAGCGCGCTGGTGGCGATGTCGGCGCGCATCATCGAGCAGCTGCATTTCGCGCAGCAATATCGCGACGCGCTGGTCATGCATTTTCACGAACAGCCGGAATTTTTCGGGCTGCCTTACGAATCGCTGCTGGCGATCGACAGCGCCGGGCGGGTGCTGGCGGTGGACGGCACGGTGACCAACCGGCTCGGTTTTTCCAGCCGCTCGGCGCTGGTGGGCCGCAGCATCTCCGATTTATTCGACATCACCCCGGACCGGCTGTTCACCTATGCCGAGACGCAGCCGATGGCCGCCTGGCCGGTGGCCTACGGGCAGAACGGCCATGGTTTCGCGAGCCTGCGTCCGGCGGCCTCGCCGCGGCTGCGCGGCGCGCGCAGCCTGCGGCACCGCGAGAGCGCTCGGCCCGCGTCGTCGCCGCGGCAAAACGCCACGTTGCGGGTGCTGGCCGGCGAAGATCCGGTGATGCTGAAAAATGTCTGGCGCGCCGAGCATGTGATGAACAAGGACATTCACGTGCTGCTGCTGGGCGAGACCGGCACCGGCAAGGACACGTTCGCGCGCGCGATTCACGCCGCCAGCGACCGGCGCGAGGGGCCCTTCATCGTCATGAGCTGTGCGGCGATCCCGGAAGCGCTGATCGAAAGCGAATTGTTCGGCTATGAGGCCGGGGCCTTCACCGGGGCGCGGGCCGGGGGCATGCGCGGCAAGGCGCTGGCCGCGCATCGCGGCACGCTGTTTCTCGATGAGATCGGCGACATGCCGCTGTCCATCCAGGCGCGGCTGCTGCGCCTGCTGGAGGAAAAGGAGGTCGTGCCGCTTGGCAGCACCGCGCCGGTGCCGGTGGATATTCGCGTGATCAGCGCCACCCATGAGGATCTGGAAGTGCTGGTGGCGCGCGGCGAATTCCGCATGGATTTGTTCTACCGGCTGAACGGCGTGTCCCTGACCTTGCCCGCGCTACGCTTCCGCGCCGACCGCGCCGCGCTGATCGAGCGTGTGGCGCATGAGGAGAATGGCGGCGTGCCGATCACCATCGCGCCGGAAGCGCGGGCGATTCTCGCCGGCTATGCCTGGCCCGGCAATATCCGCGAATTGCGCAACGCCCTGCGCACCGCGCTGGCCTTTGCCGAAGGCGGGAGGCTGGAGGTGAGCCACCTGCCGGGCGCGTTGGCGCGGGGCAGCTGGGGAACGCCGGGCCGTGGGCGCGAACCGGCGGGGCGCAGCGCCGAGGACCTCGCCGAACCGGGGAACCCCACGGAACACGCGCTGATTCTCAGCGAACTTGAGCGCCAGCATTGGCGCATCACCAGCACCGCCAACGCGCTCGGCATGAGCCGCAACACGCTGTACCGCAAGCTGCGCCGCTACGGGCTGCTGCCGCCGGTGACGCCGGAAAACTAGGAAGAAAGCAGCCGCTTTTTGGAAAAAGCGGCGCAAAAACTTCTTTGAAATTGGGTTGGTGGTGCAGAAACAGAACGGGGCAAGCTAACTGATTCCACTAACGGACGGCAGAACCTCTATGCAGCTGAAATTTCCGGATTCGAAGATGGGGATGTAACGCCTAGCGCGGCGCGCGCCTTGGCAACACGGTCGGGAGAATCACTAAATACATAACCTCGTTCAAGGAGTCGGCGTGTATAGTATTTGTTATACATAAACGCCCAAATGAACATGGCGACCCACGAACCGATGCCGAGCGTGAAGCTGCCGACGATTATCATGATAGCTATGGCGCCTAGGAACGTTACAAAATCTTGACGGAACAGAGAAACAAAAGCACCAAAGAAAAATGTCGTCCATGAATACCCGTAAAAGCCCTTTTTGACGATTCCGGTATCTTTGTGCTTTAGCATCACAATTTCAGCCATAGCGGATGTTCCTTCGTTAAGGTCAGATGAGTATTGTGTTAAGATAATTTTAATCTTGTATCAATGATATAGCTTTTGGTTTCGCTCTACTCAAACCCTTCTTCATGAATGTTTGAGTCAAACCTCTTCTCTTTCTATCGAACTGAGTGCAGGATGAATAACTTGCATCCTCCTGATCCGTAAGGCAAAAGTTCATAACTAATTGCTAGGTAAGCTAACCGTCGTCACGACGCTGAGGACCGTTAGCAGGAGGAACAGAGAATGAGGCGAGAGTCTCTGGAACGTGGGCTGATTTTATTTTTCCGTGTCGCCATGGGGTGGATTTTCCTGCATGCCGGCCTGGGCCAGGTGCTGGCGCCGCATTTCAGCATCGTGCCATTCCTCTCGCATACGAAAACCTTTCACAGCACCTTTGCCATTTTCACGGATCCCGACATTGCCCCTCTGGTCGGCGTGCTGGTTGCATGGGGGCAGGTGCTGATCGGCCTTTCGCTGTTCTTCGGCGCGTTGGTGTCGTTCAGCGCGCCGTTTGGCATTCTGCTCATGCTGCTGTTCTGGCTCGCGCATATGGATTGGCCGTTCAATGATGGCCGCTTCTATGTCTTCGTCGGCCCGGACCTGCTGTTCGCCGGCATTGTTGCGCTTCTGCTGATCAAGCGGGCCGGCCATGTCGTCGGCCTCGACGCGATCCTGCTCCGGCGGCGGGTTTTCGCGAAGAAGGAAGGCTACTTTTTGTGAACAAAAAGTAGCAAAAAAACGCTGGGCCGTTGGCTGTGTCCGAGACAACGGCCCAGACCCAGCGTAACAAAAGTTTTTGCGCCGCTTTTTTCAAAAAGCTGCCTCTTTCTTATAGCTTTCAGATTGGCAGCGCGCCGTCCTTCATCCGCTCCATGGCAAAGCGCGAGGAGACGTTGCGCAGCGGCACGGCCGCGATCAGCCGCCGGTAGAAGGCGTCATAGGCGGCGATGTCCGGCACGATCACGTGCAGCAGGTAATCGACGTCGCCGCTCATGCGCCAGGCGCCGACGATCTCCGGTGTTTCCGCCACCAGATTGGCGAAGGCGGAGAGCCATGCCGAGGAATGGTCGGCGGTCTCCACCGAGACGAACACCGACACCGGCAGGCCGAGCTTGTCGGCATCCAGCACGGCGACGCGGGCGCGGATGATGCCCATCTCCTCCATGCGCTTGATGCGTTTCCAGCAGGGTGTGGCGGTGAGGCCGACCTTGTCGGCGATGTCGTTCAGCGAGAGCGACGCATCCTTGGAGAGCAGACGCAGGATGGCGCGGTCGGTGGTGTCGAGGTCGGTCATGATATGGCGGCTGACATGGTCTGTGATTTTCATAGGGCTAGAGGTGACCAGGGGCAGCGGGACCGGGAACGGGGCTATTGCGGTGGCGAATGAACCGCGCTAGAGGCCGCTCCGGGTCACGCCCCCCCAATGGGGCGCTATTCTTCTGTAAGGGAGATTTTTTATGGCAGATCTGTCTGCCGCCGCAAAGCCGGCGGTCCGCCCTGTAACCCCCTATTTTTCATCCGGTCCCTGCGCCAAGCGCCCCGGCTTCAGCCTGGAAGCGCTGAAGGACGCCGCTTTGGGCCGCAGCCACCGCGCCAAGGGGCCGAAGGCCAAGCTGGCTGAGGTGATCACCCGCTCGCGCGCGATTCTCGGCATGCCGGAAGATTGGCGTCTCGGCATCGTGCCGGGCTCGGACACCGGAGCCGTGGAGATGGTGCTGTGGTCGATGCTGGGCGCGCGCCCGGTCGACGTTCTGGCCCATGAGAGCTTTTCCCAGGCCTGGGCGACGGACGTGGTGAAGCAGCTGAAGCTGGCCGACGCCCGCGTGCTCGACGCCCCGTATGGCCGCCTGCCGAACCTCAAGGATATCGATTTTTCGCATGACGTCGTGCTGGCCTGGAACGGCACTACGTCGGGCGTGTGCTTCCCCTCCGGCGATTTTATTCCCGCCGACCGCGCCGGGCTGGTGATCGCCGATGCCACCTCCGCCGCCTTCGCCATGGACCTGCCCTGGGACAAGCTCGATGTCGTCACCTGGAGCTGGCAGAAGGTGCTGGGCGGTGAAGGCGCGCATGGCATGCTCGCGCTCAGCCCGCGCGCGGTGGAACGGCTGCTCACCTACAAGCCGGCCTGGCCGTTGCCGAAAGTGTTCCGCATGACTTCGGGCGGCAAGCTGAGCGAAGGCATTTTTGTTGGCGAAACGATCAACACGCCGTCGATGCTCTGCGTCGAGGACGCGCTCGACGGGTTGCGCTGGGCCGAGCGCATCGGCGGCCTGCCTGGCCTGCTTGGTCGCTGCAACGCCAATCTCGCGGCGGTCGCCAATTGGGTTGAGGGCAATGCACGCGTGCGCTTCCTGGCGGAAGTGCCGGAAACGCGGTCCTGCACCTCGATCTGCCTTGCCATCGCCGCGCCTTGGTTCGCCGCGCTGAACGCCGAAGGCCAGGCCAAGGCGGCGAAGGCTGTCGCTTCCCTGTTGGAGAAAGAGGGCGTGGCCTTGGATGCCGGCGCCTATCGCGATGCCCCGCCGGGCCTGCGCATCTGGGGCGGCGCCACGGTCGAAACTTCCGATCTGGTGGCGCTGCTGCCGTGGATCGATTACGCGATCGATACGGTGCAAGCCGAGTTTTAAGAGTTCTTCTTTTTGTGAACAAAAAGAAGCAAAAAAACTTTGTTATGCTGGGCCATGGGCTGTGTCAGCGACAACGCCCATGGCCCAGCGGACAAAAAGTTTTTTGCTTCTTTTTTCCAAAAAAGAAGCCTTCCTTTCTTCCTTTTCCTCTGAACGGAATCCCCTGACATGGTAAAAGTCCTGATCAGCGACAAATTGTCGCCTGCCGCGGTCGCAATCTTCAAGGAGCGCGGCATCGAGGCTGACGTGAAGACCGGCCTCACCCCCGCCGAGCTGCGCGCCATCATCGGCGAGTATGACGGTCTCGCCATCCGCTCCGCCACCAAGGTCACCCGCGAGGTGCTGGAAGCAGCACCCCGGCTGAAAGTGGTCGGCCGCGCCGGCATCGGTGTGGACAATGTGGATGTGAAAGCCGCCACCTCGCGCGGCGTGGTGGTGATGAACACCCCGTTCGGCAACGCCATCACCACCGCCGAGCACGCCATCGCCATGATGTTCGCGCTCGCCCGCCAGCTGCCGGAGGCCACGGTTTCCACCAAGGGTGGCAAGTGGGAGAAGAACCGCTTCATGGGCGTCGAGCTGACCGCGAAGACGCTGGGCCTGATCGGCTGCGGCAATATCGGTTCCATCGTCGCCGACCGCGCGGTCGGGCTTAAGATGAAGGTGCTGGCCTACGACCCGTATCTCACCGAGGCGCGCGCCGTGCAGCTCGGCGTGGAGAAGGCCGAGCTCGACACCGTGCTGGCGAAGGCGGATTTCATCACCCTGCACACGCCGCTCACCGACGCGACCCGCAACCTGATCTCCCGCGAGGCGCTGGCGAAGACCCGCAAGGGCGTGCGCATCGTCAACTGCGCGCGCGGCGGGCTGGTGGATGAAGCGGCGTTGTACGACGCGCTGAAATCCGGCCATGTCGCCGGCGCGGCCTTGGACGTGTTCGAGACCGAGCCCGCCACGTCGAGCCCGCTGTTCGAGCTGGAAAACGTGATCTGCACCCCGCATCTGGGTGCGGCCACCACCGAGGCGCAGGAGAATGTGGCGCTGCAGGTGGCCGAGCAGATCAGCGACTTCCTGCTCACCGGCTCGGTGACCAACGCGCTGAACATGCCGAGCGTCTCCGCCGAGGAAGCGCCGCGCCTGCGCCCGTACATGGATCTGTGCCGCCTGCTGGGTGGTTTCGCCGGCCAGCTCACCTCCGCCCGGGAAGGGTCGATCAGGCGCGTGCTGGTGGAATATGAAGGCGCTGCCGCGGCGCTGAACCATCGCCCGCTCGGGGCCGCGGTTCTGGCCGGCCTGCTCGGGCCGGTGATGGAAGGGGTGAACATGGTCTCCGCCCCGGTCCTGGCGCGCGACCATGGCATCGAAGTGTCCGAGGCCACGCATGACCGCGTCGGTGATTACCAGACCCTGGTGCGCATCACCGTGACGACCGACCAGCTGACCCGCTCGGTGGCGGGCACGCTGATCGGCAATAACCGGCCGCGCCTGGTGGAGATCAAAGGCATCAAGGTCGAGGCGGATTTCGCGCCGCACATGCTCTACGTCACCAACAAGGACAAGCCGGGCTTCATCGGCCGCTTCGGCATGACCCTGGCCGATGCCGGGGTGAACATCGCCACCTTCCATCTCGGCCGCGCCGCCCAGGGCGAGGATGCGATCTGCCTGGTCTCCACAGACGGCGACACGCCCGACGAGGTGCTGGCCAAGGTGCGCGCGCTGCCATTGGTGACGCAGGCGACCACGCTGTCGTTCTGAAATTGCAAAAGGCCGGGGAAAAACCCCGGCCTTTTAGAGATAGAAAGGAAGGCTACTTTTTGTGAACAAAAAGTAGCAAAAAAACTTTGATTTTGCGGGGCCTGGGGGGTGTCGGCGACAGTGCCCTAAACCCAGGAGTCGTTCTTTGAGGCGGCGACTGCGAGCCTAGCCAAGCGGCTAGAAGATGATTATTTCTTGGTTAGAAAAAAATGCCACGGCACTGGATTTTCAAAGAATTCGATCGTCACTCCTGGCGTCGCGCGATCGAATATTCTTGCTGAATCATAATAGTTGGTGTGCGTGTATGGAAAATAATGCCAATCGTTAACAATTCCGATTGTGCTGTATAACATTATGCCGCGCGCAAACCACTGCAGCCCAAAACGCCACTTACCTGTGCTCAGAACCAGCAAAGTGGCACCCCACGCCAGAATCGGAATAATGTAATATCGATCCCCCGCGCCGGGACGTTGCATCAGTTCCCATTGTGGCGCTGTCATGCTGACCATTGGTGACTTCAGCGCGCTGGCCATGATCAATGCCGACAGCACCACAAATTGGCGGTACGCCGCCTGTCCTTTGACGAAAGCGATCAGTCCCAAAACCAGCGCGAGCAAGCAGCATAACGTCGCGGGCCATGTATGTAGCCAGAAATTTTGCGTCAGAAGCCTCTCCACAGTCTTTCCGCCGACCACACCCCCTAAAATGATTTGGTCCGCCAGAATATGTACCAACCGGCTGAAATTGGCACCCAACTGCCCTAATCGAGCCTCTGTCGTGTGCATTGCCGTCATTGCGATCAGAATGCCTTGTACTACCGCACACGAAGTCAGAACGCCGGCATAGAGCAAAGTCTTCGCTCGACCAGTGCAGCGACGTAGCCGCACTAATTCCCACCAAGCGATCGGGGCGATGAACAGCACCAGGGGGCCGCTCAGCCCCGCCAATATCAACACGACTGCATCTAGCCACAGCCCTGTTGTCGTCCGTGGTTTCGGTAAAATCACCAGCAGAAACGCCACCAGGGCCAGATGCCACATTGCATTGGTTAGATTGACGTATGCCTCAGATGAATTCGGTTCACCGATGTAAAGCAGCACGATCAGGAGCCGCCCCAAGAGCGACGGGATCAGTTGCTCTCCCCGTCGCGACAACAGCAACGCCACAGGTGCGAGCTGAATTACGAAGGCGATCAAAGAAAAAATGAATGGCACTGCCGTCAGCGGTAACTGGATAGCCAACAACGCACCGATTCGTGATATCGTTTGCAAATACCCGGATTCCGGAATGGCCAGGCAGCGGAACCCTAAATTGTAGGCTTGCGACACCCAAAATACGCCGTCTTCTCCCCATAACTGGGGATGCAACAAATGATCAGGAGCGCGACTTAACAACAACCCGGCGGCGCACAAAACACCAACAAGATTTAGCCAGACGCGCAAGTCGGTGCGGTCCCCCGCGATCTTGAACAAATGTGGCGTGAGGGTTTTATCTACCGCATTATTGCTATTCGAAATCACCTCCTGTTCCCTTTTCTATCTAAAACCGCTGCTCCGAGACGTTCCTTACGAGTGAAGGCGGAATGACAGAACGCTTAACTTTTAGCAAACATTGCGCCTATGAACGGAGTGCTGAGAGGGGTAGCGTTGGCGGATCTTTTTGGTGACGTAGAGCATGTGCGGCAACCTTCCATCTCGGCCGCGCCGCCCAGGGCGAGGACGCGATCTGCCTGGTCTCCACCGACGGCGACACGCTGGACGAAGTAAGGTGCGCGCGCTGCCGCTGGTGACGCAGGCGACCACGCTGTCGTTCTGATGCAAAAGGCCGGGGCAAAACCCCGGCCTTTTTGTTAGTTAAGAAAGTGGCCGCTTTTTGAAAAAAGCGGCGCCAAAAACTTTTGTTATTATAGGCCCGTACCGGAGGAACCGGCACGGGCCTATACGAGCAAGTATTAGGCGCATTGGAATAACAGTCGGATGGACATGCGCCCCTTCGACCTGGAACAACTGTACTCTTTGGTGGTCATCGTGGCAGGCAGGCAGCTATATAGAAAAAAAGCTGTGGGCATCGTCGATTTATGGAGACCAAAATGCTGACCACTCTCGAACAACTGGAACAAGTCTATGGGCAGCCTAATGAGCGTGCTATTTGGAAGGAGATCTCAGCCCTGAATGTAGATTACAGGGCATTCGTCGAGGCTTCGCCGTTCATCGTCCTGGCGTCCGTGGGCGCGGGCGGTACGGATTGTTCTCCGAAGGGCGATGCACCAGGGTTTGTAAAAATTCTTGACGATCGTACGCTCGCCATTCCTGATCGACCCGGCAATAATCGCATCGATAATCTACGTAATATTATCGCAGATCCTCGCGTGTCACTGCTGTTCATCATCCCAGGGGTTGGTGAGACACTGCGGGTAAACGGGCGGGCGGCCATTTCTACCGACCCTGACCTACTCGCGACGTTCACGGTGGGCGGAAAGCTTCCCCTTACGGTGCTGCTGGTTAGCATCGATTCGGTGTATTTTCACTGTTCCAAAGCGGTCGTGCGGGCCAAGCTTTGGGCACCCGAAAGCCAGATCGAGCGCGCCAGGCTGCCCAGTGCCGGTGCCATCCATCAACGCTTGAGTGGCGGCGTGTTCGACGCCGAAGCCTATGATCGTGACATGCCCGCTCGGACGCAAGCCACGCTGTATTGAGAGTGCGCCTCTCTGGGCCCGTGCGGTTTCACCGCCACGGGCCCAGTTTCAAAAAAGTTTTTGCGCCGCTTTTTTCAAAAAGCGGCTGCTTGCTTAACTTAAGCCGCGACGGCGCTGCGGATCGCGGCCAGGGCCGCTTCCCATTGGTTGCCATGCGGGCCGCCGGCCTGGGCCATGGTTTTGTTGCCGCCGCCGCCGGAGCCGCCCACGGCGGCCGCCGCGGCGCGCACCAGGTCGACGGCGCCGTGGGTGGCGCTGAGATCGTCCGAGACCGCGACCGCGATGGCGGCTTTCTGTTCCGCCGTGGAGATCAGGGCGACCACGCCCGAGCCCAGCCCTTTCAGCAGGTCGGTGGCGATGGGGCGCAGTTCCTTGGCCGGGATCTCGCCGACATTGCGGGCGATGAGTTTCACGCCGCCGACCATTTCAAATTCCGTCGCGGTGCTGAGGACGAGCTTTTTCTGCAGGTCCGAAAGCTGGCGCTCCAGGCGTTTTTTGTCTTCCTGCAGCTGGGTGATGCGGGCCGGGAGTTCCGCCGGCTGCGCCTTCAGCGTCGCCGCGGCTTCCGCCAGCAGGCGGCTATTTTCCTCGACGGCGGCAATCGCGGAAGCGCCGGCCAGCGCTTCGATGCGGCGGATGCCGGCCGAGACCGCGCCTTCGGAGACGATGCGGAACAGGCCGATATCGCCGGTGCGAGTGACATGGGTGCCGCCGCAAAGTTCGATGGAATAGGCGGCTTTTTCGCCGCCGTCTTCGGCCGCGCCCATGGACACCACGCGCACTTCGTCGCCGTATTTTTCGCCGAACAAGGCCATCGCGCCCAGCTTCACCGCCTCTTCCGGCGTCATCAGCCGGGTGGTGACCGGGCTGTTCTCGCGGATGCGCTCATTCACCTCGCGCTCCACCAGGGCCAGCTCGTCGGCTGTCACGGGGCGGGGCTGAGAAATGTCGAAGCGCAACCGGTCCGGCGCGTTCAGCGAGCCTTTCTGGGTCACGTGCGTGCCGAGATGCCGGCGCAAGGCCTCGTGCAGCAAATGCGTGGCGGAGTGGTGCGCGCGGATGGCGCGGCGGCGGTCATGATCCACGCGGGCCACCACCGGCGCGCCGAGGCGGGCCGTGCCGGCTTCCACCGTGCCGAGATGCACGAACAGCTCGCCGAGCTTTTTCTGCGTGTCGGTGATGCGGATGCGCAGATCGTCGGCGCCCGTGATGATGCCGGTGTCGCCCACCTGGCCGCCGCTTTCGGCGTAGAAGGGCGTCTGGTTGAGGATCAGGGCCACGGCCTGGCCCGGCAGCGCCTCGTCTGTCGGCTGGCCGTCGACCACCAGGCCGGTGATGGCGGCTTCCGCGGCTTCGGTGGCGTAACCCAGGAACTCCGTGGCGCCGAGCGTTTCCTTGAGCTCGAACCAGACGGTCTCGGTGGCGGCCTCGCCGGAACCGGCCCAGGCGGCGCGGGCGCGCTTTTTCTGCTCCGCCATCGCCGTGTTGAACCCATCGATATCCACGGATTTATGCTCCTCGCGGAGCGCATCCTGGGTCAGGTCGAGCGGGAAGCCATAAGTGTCGTAGAGCTTGAAGGCGATGTCGCCGGGCAGCGCGCCGCCGGAGGGGACGCTGGCGGCCTCTTCGCGCAGCAGCGAAATGCCGCGATCGAGCATCGAGCGGAACCGATTTTCTTCAAGTTTCAAAGTCTCGATGATCAGCGGTTCGGCGGCGGTGAGTTCCGGGAAGGCCTGGCCCATCTGCCGGGTGAGGGCGGGGACCAGCCGGTACATCAACGGCTCCGTCGCGCCCATCAGGTGGGCGTGGCGCATGGCGCGGCGCATGATCCGGCGCAGCACATAGCCACGGCCCTCGTTGGAGGGGAGCACGCCATCGGCGATCAGGAAGGAGGTGCTGCGCAGATGGTCGGCGACGACGCGGTGGCTGATGCGGAATTCGCCGTCCGGGCTCTGGCCGGTGGCCTCGGCGGAGGCCAGGATCAGCGCGCGCAGCGTGTCGGTGTCGTAATTGTCGTGCTTGCCTTGCAGGATGGCGGCGAAGCGCTCCAGCCCCATGCCGGTATCGATCGAAGGGCGCGGCAACGGGTTACGCGTGCCGGGCGGGCCTTCCTCGTATTGCATGAAGACGAGGTTCCAGATCTCGATGAAGCGGTCGCCATCCTCATCCGGGCTACCGGGCGGGCCGCCGGCGATGCCGGGACCGTGGTCGTAGAAGATTTCCGAACAGGGGCCGCAGGGGCCGGTATCGCCCATCTTCCAGAAATTATCATCCGTCGCGATGCGGGTGATTTTCTCATCCGGCAGGCCGGCGATTTTCTTCCACAGCGACGCGGCTTCATCGTCGGTATGGTAGACGGTGACCAGGAGCCGCTCCTTGTCCAGGCCGAAATCCTTGGTCAGCAGCGTCCAGGCGTGGAAAATCGCCTGTTCCTTGAAATAGTCGCCGAAGGAGAAATTCCCCAGCATTTCGAAGAAGGTATGGTGCCGGGCGGTATAGCCGACATTGTCCAAATCGTTATGCTTGCCGCCGGCGCGCACGCATTTCTGCGACGAGGTGGCGCGCACATAAGGGCGCTTCTCCTGGCCGGTGAACACGTTCTTGAATGGCACCATGCCGGCATTGGTGAACAGCAAGGTGGGATCGTTGCGCGGCACCAGCGGGGCGCTGGGCACGACCTGATGGTCGTTGCGGCCGAAATAATTCAGGAACGTCGCGCGGATGTCATTGCTTGAGAACATGCAGCGGCATTACAGGTTGGCGCGCTTTTCGCCAAGTATCCGCGGGCTGGACTGGCAAGGGCAGGGAAGGCTTATTTTTGTGAACAAAAAGAAGCAAAAAAACTTTATTTTGTCGGGCCATGGGCGTTGTCGCCGACAACGCCCATGGCCCAGTATAGAAGAAGTTTTTGC
>NZ_DATLPB010000125.1:0-41031 GCF_035535915.1 Acidocella sp. | reverse complement strand
AAAAAACTCAGCCAGACGATCTTGCTGTTTTTCCGTTAAACGACAGTACCTTAGGTCCATAAAACCATCCTAGATCCGCTCAGGATCTGGGACAGCCCCAAAGTTTTTGCGCCGCTTTTTTCAAAAAGCGGCCGCTTCCTTGCTTCCTTCCTTAAAGCCCTACGCTTTCCAGCGTCTCATCCGAATGTTTCAGCAGGAATTCGTGCAAATCCCCGGCGGAGAGCGGATGCGCGAACAGGAAGCCCTGGCCGTGGGTGACGCCCAACTGGCGCATGCGTTGGCAGAGTTCCGGCGTTTCGATGCCTTCGGCGATCACCGTCTGGCCGTGCGCCTTGGCGCGGGCGACAATGTCGCGGATGAAATCCCGGTCGCCTGCGGCGGTGCTGACGACGACGCTCTTGTCGAGCTTCACAGCGCGGATCGGCAGCGCCATCAACTCCGACAGATGCGGGGTCTCCGGCGTGATGTCGTCGAGCGCCAGCCCGTATTGGGCATTGCGCAGAATGCTGATTGCCGTGCCCGCGGCCTTGAGGTCGCGCACCGGCTGCTGTTCGGTCAGTTCGAAACGGATATAGCGCGGGGCCAGGCCGGATTGCGCCCGCACCGCCTCGATCCGCGCCATCAGCTGCGGATGCAGCATGGCGTCGAGCGGCAGATTGAAGGCAATCGACAGGAAGCTGCGCTCGAACTGAAACGCCTTATATTCCGCCAGGGCGGCACTCATGATGCACGAGGTCAGGTGCATCGAGCGGTCGGCCCCCCGCATGGCGTGAATGACCGCATCGGAGCCCACCGTGCCGTCGCCGGCTTCGGCCCGGGCCAGGATCTCTACGTAGGCCGGGCGCAGGTCAGCCAGTCTGACGATCGGCTGGTAATAGATGCGTAGTGACGCGATGAACGCGTGATCGGATCGCATTATCAGAAGCGTCTAAAAAATAGAGCATGTGAGAAAAAATTCCCCATGCCCTAGGCATTAACAACTTTCCGAGAAAGATGCGACCGAAAACTGTAAAAGTCAGCTTGATTTTACTTTTGGCAAAGTGCTGGTGCGGCGCAGTTTACGATCGCCCAGGAACAGCAGGATCGGCGCGGCGATAAAGATCGATGAGGACGTGCCGACCAGGATGCCGAACAGCATAACCCAGGCGAAACCCGACAAGGCCGCGCCGCCGAACAAGGCCAGCGGCAAGGCGGCCAGAAACACCGTGCTGGAGGTGCCCAGGGTGCGGTTCAAGGTCTCGTTGATCGACAGATCGATCAGCTCGCGCAAATTCATGGATTTGTATTTGCGCAGATTCTCCCGCACGCGGTCGTAGACCACGACCTTGTCATTGGTGGAATAGCCGATGACGGTGAGAATCGCGGCGATGGTCACGAGGTCGAAAGGAATGCGCGTGATGACCATGAAACCGATCGTCTTGGTCGTATCCAGCAGCAGCGTGGTCACCGCGCCGACCGCGAACGGCCATTCGAAGCGGAACCAGATATAGGCCAGGATCATCACGAAGCTGAGGCCCAACGCTTCCAGCCCCTGGGAGAAGAGCTGTGCGGAGACCGAGGCGCCGATCGCCTGCGTGCTGAGGATCTTGGCGTTCGGCGCCGCCGTGGCCAAAGCGGTCTCGACTTCGGAGATGGCGGTTTGCGTGGCCTGCGCGTTGGCGCGGCTTTCCAGGCTGATCAGCACGCCGGTTCCACCTTGGCCGAAGCTCTGCAACGCGGCATCGCCAAGGCCGGCCTGGGCGAGGGCGGCGCGCAGTTGCGGGAAATTCGCAGGTTGCTCGGTCCGCACCTGCAGCACCACGCCGCCGCGGAAATCCAGGCCCAGATTGAGGCCGGGATGGAAGAACAGCAGCACCGAGGCGGCGGACAGCACTGCCGAGACGATCAACCCGGCGAAGCGGCCGTTCATGAAGCGAATCGTCGTCCCGTCGGGGACGAAGCGGAACATCGGTTTTACGAACATGGTCGGTCTTTCAGACGACGGGGAGCGAGGAGGGGCGGCGCGCGATGTACCAGCGCGAGGTGATCAACCGGACCAGCACCGTGGCGGTGAACATGGTGGTGACGATGCCGACGCAGATGGTCACGGCAAAGCCGCGCACCGGCGGCGAGCCGAAGATGAACAGGGTGATGTGCGCGAGCAGCGTCGTCACGTTACTGTCGATGATCGTGCCGTAAGCGCGCTTGTACCCGGCCTCGAGCGCGGCGAGCGGCTTGCGGCCGGCCTTCGTCTCCTCGCGCACGCGCTCGTTGATGAGCACGTTGGCGTCCACCGCCATGCCGAGCGTGAGCAGGATGCCGGCCATGCCGGGCAGCGTCAGCGTGGCGCCCATGGCCGAAAGGATCGCCAGCATGATGACGAGGTTGAGCACCAGCGCGATGTTCGCGAACCAGCCGAACAGGCCATAGAACAGGCCCATGAAGCCGAGCACCAGGATCAGGCCGGCGGCCAGCGCGAGCGCGCCGTTGCGGATCGCGTCGGCGCCGAGTTCCGGGCCCACGCTCTGCTCCTCGACGATGTTCAGCGGCGCGGGCAGGGCGCCGGCGCGCAGCAGCAGCGCAAGGTTAGTCGCTGATTGCGCGGTGAATTGGCCGTTGATCATGCCGCTGCCGCCGGTGATCGGCTCCTGGATCACCGGCGCCTCGATGACCTTGCCGTCCAGCACGATGGCGAACAGCTTGCCGACATTGGCGGTGGTGACATCCGCGAACTGGCGGGCGCCAACCGAGTTCAGGGAGAAATTCACCACCCATTGCCCAGTCTGCGGGTCGGTGGAGGCCTGGGCGTTGTCGAGTTCGGCGCCGTCCACCGCGACGGTGGAGAATACATCCATGGTCTGCTGCGGGTTGCTGGCCAGCGGCAGCTGCTCGTCGCCGAGCGGCACGTTCGGCCCGGGCGCGGCATTCTCATCCACCAGTTGGAACGTCATATGCGCGGTGGTGCCGATCAGCGTGCGCACGCGCTCCGGGTCGGAGATGCCGGGCAGCTGCACCACGATTTCGTCGGTTCCCTGCCGGGCGATGGTCGGGTTGAGCACGCCGGAACCGTCGATGCGGCGCTGGATGATGGTGATGGATTGCTCCACCGCCTGTGACCTGCGGGCCGCCAGCGCGGCCTGCGGGATGGTGAGATAGGCAGTGGCGCCGGAAACGGAGACCGCGAGCTCGGCCTGGCCGGTATTGGGGGCGTAGGTCACGAGCTTGGCGAGCGCCGTCTGGGCGGCCTGGGCATCGCCTGCATTGAGCAGGTCGATCTCGACACGGTGCTCAGCTTGGTTCACCCGCAGCCCGGTATAGCCGAGTCCGGCGCCGCGCATCGTCTGGCGCGCCTGGTCGAGCAATGAATTCAGCTCCTGCTTCTCCACGGCCTGGAAATCGATCTGCAGCAGAAGATAGCTGCCGCCGCGCAGGTCGAGGCCGAGATGCACCTGGGGCCAGGGCAGAAAGCCCGGCAGACCTCCCGGCCTGGCGGCCAGATTCGGCAGGCTCAGCAGGATGCCGAGCACGCAGATCAGCAGGATCCCTAAACTCTTGGCTCGCGTAAAATACAGCACGGTGGCTCCGAACTCTTGGAAACGTTTGCGGTATGGCCGCGCTCCCGGTTGCGCGCAACCCCGGCGGGCGATACCAGCACATTATGGCACAAGGCTTGAACGTCGGATTGATCGGGGCGGGGCATTTCGGCCGCTACCACGCGCTGAAGCTCGCAGGGGCGAAGCGCGCCAAACTGGTCGGCCTGGCCGACCCGGACGCCGAGCGCGCCAAGGCGGTGGCCTGGGAAGCAGGCTGCCCGGTGCGTAGCGTCGAGGAATTGCTGGCGGTCGCGGACGCGATCATCATCGCCGCCCCGGCGGAGTTTCATTACGATCTGGCCGCCCGCGCGCTGCGCGCCGGCAAGCATGTTCTGGTGGAAAAGCCGATCGCCGCGACGCTGGACCAGGCGGTGGAACTGGCCGGCATTGCGCGCCAGACCGGCTTGGTCCTGCAGGTCGGGCATCTCGAGCGGTTTTCGGCGGCGCATGGCGCGCTCACCGCGCGCATGGGCACGCCGCTTTATATCGAGGCCGTGCGCATCGCCCCGTTCAAGCCGCGGGGCACCGACGTGTCGGTGATCCTCGACCTGATGATCCACGATCTCGACCTGATCCTGGCCCTCACCGATGCGCCGATCCTGCATGTGGACGCGGTGGGCGCGCCGGTGGCCAGCGCCCATGACGACATCGCCAATGCCCGCATCCGCTTCACCAACGGCGCGGTGGCGACGATCACCGCCAGCCGCATTTCCCTGAAGACCGAGCGCAAGATGCGGATTTTTTCGCGCACCGGCTACCTGTCCGTGGATTTCGCGGCGCGCAAGCTCAGCCTGGTGGGGCGGGGCATCGGCATGAAACTGCCGGGCTTTGAGGAGTTCGGCGTCGAGCAGGCCGGCTGGCAGGACCATGACGCGCTGGCCGCCGAGCATGAGGCCTTCTTCGCCTCGGTGCTGGACGGCGCACCGGTGGTCGTGGATGCCGAAGCCGGACGCCGCGCGCTGGAAGCGGCCTTGGCGGTGAGCGCCGCGATCGCGGAAAGCCGGGCCATGGCGGAAGCCTCCGGCCTGGTAGGGCCTTTCATCCCAGCTTAAGAAAGCAGCCGCTTTTTGAAAAAAGCGGCGCAAAAACTTTTATTTACGCTGGGTCATGGGCAGTGTCGCCGAAAACGCCCATGATCCAGAGTCAATAAAGTTTTTTTGCTACTTTTTGTTCACAAAAAGTAGCGCTTTCTTTTCATTCTTCAGTCCACGAACCCCTCGCGCGCGGCGGATCGTTTGTTGCGCAGATGCTTGAACAGCAGGTCGCTCAGTTCGGCGCCGGCGCGGCGGCGCAGGGCGTCGAGAATGGCCTCATGTTCGCGCACCGCTTCAGCCCAGCGGTCGCGCTTGCCGTCCAGGTTGGCGGCATAGCGCAGCCGCCTGATCTGCCCGGCCACGGTGGCGTACATGGCGGCGAGCGCGCGGTTGCCGGCGGCGTCGACGATCTTCTGATGGATTTCCTGGTTGCAGCGGAAATATTCGTGCAGGTCGCGGCGCAAGTAGAAGCCGTACATCTGGTGGTGCAGCGCCTCGATTTCGGCATATTGCGCTGCGCTGATCGATTCGCAGGCGAGCCGGCCGGCCAGCGCTTCGAGTCCGCCCATCAGGTCGAACAATTCCCGATAGTCTTCGTCCCTCAGGGTCCGCACCCGCGCGCCGCGGTTGGGCAGCAGATCGACCAGCCCTTCCGAGGCGAGCACCTTCAGCGCCTCGCGCAACGGCGTGCGGGAGACGCCAAATTGCGTGCAAAGCTCCCGTTCGGGGATCCGCGCGCCATCACTCAGATTGCCCTCGACGATATAGTCGCGCAACCGTGACAGAACCTCGTCATGCAGCGAGGTTTTGCCGGGTTCGTGGCGCGTTTCCGGCGGGATGATTGCGGTGATCTCCGCAGTCGCGGGCAGGATTTTTGTGTCGGACATGGCGCTTTATAGCGTTCTTCTTATAATGCGTCGATCATTTGCGCCCAAATTTGCATGCAAAAATTGCTTTTCTTTCGTTCAAAATAAATGCATTGTAGGGGAAGCCATCACCAGTTTGCGGAAGGAGGAACTCCATGAGTCATCCACAAGGTCAGCATTTTTTGCAGATTCCGGGCCCGAGCCCCGTGCCGGAGCGCGTCATGCGCGCCATGGACCGTCAGGTCATCGACCATCGCGGTCCGACCTTCCAGGAGCTCGGCAAGGAGGTGCTGGCGGGCTGCCAGCAGATTTTCAAGACCAAACAGCCCGTGATCGTTTTCCCGTCCTCGGGCACCGGTGCCTGGGAAGCGGCGATCGTCAACACGCTGTCGCCCGGTGACAAGGTGCTGATGTGCGAGACCGGGCATTTCGCCACGCTGTGGCAGCAGATGGCCAAGCGCTGGGGCCTGGAGGTCGAGTTTCTCCCCGGCGACTGGCGCCGCGGCGCCGACCCGGCGGCGATCGAGGCCAAGCTGGCCGCCGACAAGGCGCACAGCTTCAAGGCCGTGATGGTCGTGCATAACGAGACCTCCACCGGCGCCACCAGCCGCGTCGCCGCGATCCGCAAAGCCATCGACAATGCCAACCACCCAGCCTTGTTCCTGGTGGACACCATTTCCTCGCTCGGCTCGGTGGATTTCCGCCATGACGAATGGGGCGTGGACGTCACCGTTAGCTGCTCGCAGAAAGGCTTGATGCTGCCGCCCGGCCTCGGCTTCAACGCGATTTCCGAGAAAGCGCGCGCGGCCGCGAAAACCAACAAGATGCCGCGCTCTTATTGGGACTGGGAAGAAATGCTCAAGCCCAACGCCAGCGGCTTCTTTCCCTACACGCCGGCGACGACGCTGCTCTACGGCCTGCAGGAATCCATCGCCATGCTGCTCGAGGAAGGGCTGGACGAGGTGTTCCTCCGCCACCGCCGGCTGGCGGCCGCTACCCGCGCCGCCGTGCGCCATTGGGGGCTGGAAGTGCTGTGCGTCGAGCCGTCGGAATACTCGCCGGTGCTCACCGCCGTGCTGATGCCGGAAGGCCACGATGCCGACCGCTTCCGCAAGATCACGCTGGAGAAGTGCAACCTGTCGCTCGGCACCGGGCTGGCCAAGGTCGCCGGCAAAGTGTTCCGCATCGGCCATCTCGGCGAATGCAACGAAACCGTGCTGCTGGGTGCCCTGGCGGGTGTGGAGCGCGGCCTGGGCGCGGCCGGCGTGCCGCACCAGCCGGGCGGCGTGACCGCGGCGATCGCCGATCTCGCGGGGCGCAACGATGCCGAGGCGTCGCTCGGCAAGGCCGCCTAACACCAATTTTCGCTCACCGCGCGGGGTTCCGGCCCCGCGCGGGTTCACGCTTCAAAACGACTTCAAAATCAACAGACGGGACTGAACATCGTAAGCCAATAGATCGAACATCAATGCGACCGGAAAAACCGGCGCTGAAAAGAACGCACGGGAGGAAATAAGCATGAAACCAAGAATGAAAGCGACAAACGTCGTGCTCGCGCTGCTCTGCGCGATGTATTTCATCACCTATATCGACCGCGTGAATGTCGGCACGGCCGCGAGCGGCATCCAGCACGATCTACATCTGTCCAACACGGAACTCGGCCTGGTCTTTTCGGCCTTCGCCTATCCGTATCTGCTGTTCCAGATTGGCGGCGGCTGGATCGCCGACCGGTTTGGGGCGCGACGAACCTTGTTCTGGGGCGGTTTGATCTGGGCGGCGGCGACGGTCGGCACCGGCCTTGTCGGCGGCCTTGGTTCGCTGTTTCTGTTCCGCTTCCTGCTCGGGTTTGGCGAAGGCGCGACGTTCCCGACCGCAACTCGGGCCATGCAAAGCTGGGTGCCGAAACCCAAGCGTGGCTATGCGCAGGGACTGACCCATGCCTTCTCCCGGCTCGGCACCGCGGTCACGCCGCCGGTCATCGCATTGCTGATGGTGCTGTTCAGCTGGCGCCTTTCCTTCGTCATTGTCGGCGCTGTCAGCTTCGCCTGGGTTCTGGTCTGGTTCTGGTATTTCCGGGACGACCCGAAAGAGCATCCTTCGATCACATCAGAGGAATTGCACAGTTTGCCGCCGCGCCCGGTGCTGCCGAGCGAAAAGCCGAAAGTGCCCTGGGGCGCTCTGATCCGCCGCATATGGCCGGTTACGGTGACCTATTTCTGCTATGGCTGGGGACTTTGGCTTTATCTGAACTGGATCCCGCTTTTCTTCAAGAACAACTACCATATGAACCTCCAGCATTCGGCCTTGTTCTCTTCCAGCGTGTTTTTCGCCGGTGTGGTCGGCGATACGCTGGGCGGAATGATCTCGGATGGGTTGCTGCGCGCCACCGGCAATGTGCGCCTGGCCCGGATCGGGGTGATCGTGGTCGGCTTCCTCGGGGCGCTTGTCTCGCTAGTGCCGATTTTCTTTGTTCACAGCACCGATACGGTGGCGCTCTGCCTTGCCGGCGCGTTCTTCTTCGGCGAGCTGGTGATCGGGCCGATCTGGTCGGTGCCGATGGACATTGCACCGAAATATTCCGGCACGGCGGCGGGGCTGATGAATAGCGGTTCGGCATTCGCGGCCATCGTGTCGCCGCTGACCGCCGGTTTTGTCATTGATGTCACCGGCAACTGGTATCTGCCCTTCCTCATGACCATCGCGGTGCTGTTGCTCGGGGCGGGCTGTGCTTTCCTGATGCGGCCGGAACAACCGTTCGACGAGCCGTTGCTGAGTGCGGCCGCGGTAAAACCCGCCGCGGCGGAGTGAAGGAAGCGAAATCCTTTGTTTTTCCCGGGCTCGGCTGGTTTCGAGGCCACGGGCCCGGAGAAACAAAGATTTTGCACTGTTCGTGTCGCGGAGGGCGTTAGTGCCAGGAGCGGCAGGTTAGTCCGTCAGGCCTTTATTTGAGGGTTTCGGCGAAGCCGGCCCGCTCCACCTCTTCAGCCTTGTGGCGCAAATGCGTTTTCAGCACCAAGGCCAGCATGGCGCCGTCGCGCCGTTGCAAGGCGTTGAGCATCGCTTCATGTTCGAGCATTGCCGTGCGCCAATGCGCCTGGGTCATCGGCGCCACGTAACGGGCCCTGCGGATGCGTGTGTTCACCCCGTCATAGAGGCCAACCAGCACCGGATTGTCAGAAGCCTTCACAATCGCCTCATGGATCGCGCGGTTGCAGGCGTAATAAAGCTCCATCGCCCCCGCCGCGAAATGCCGCGCCATCTCCGCATGCAAAGAGGCAATGCGGGCAATATCTTCCTCGGAAATGCGCTGGCAGGCGAGTTCTCCAGCGGCCGACTCCAGGGCTGCTGAGACATCGAACAGGTCACGCACATCCTTCATCGTCAGCTTTGCGGCGCGGGCGCCGCGATGCGGCAGCAACACCACATGGCCCTCGGCGGCGAGCACTTTCAGGGCCTCGCGCAGAGGCGTGCGGGAGATACCGAGTTCCGCGCAGAGCGTCTGCTCCTGGATGCGGCTGCCAGGAGCAATCTGCCCCTCGATCAGCAGCGTGCGGAGCCGTGAGATGGTGTCTTCATGAAGCATTCTGGGTCTCTAGCAGGACTGGCCTGTTGGCGCATCTGAGAATTTTGAATTCAAAATTGGCCTAGATTGTAAATAAAACTTGACTCAAACGCGGTATTTCGTGCTTTTTGCATTCAATACAGATCGCGCAAAAATATCGAGGGACGCAAAAATGCAGCACGAAAACCAGGCCGGCGCGGCGGCGCCGGGCAAGCCATACGGGCCCCTGACCGGACTCACGGTTGTCGATATGTCGCATGTCATGGCCGGGCCGATGTGCGGCATGCTGCTTGCAGACATGGGCGCCGACGTCATCAAGCTGGAAAAATATCCCGGCGGCGATGACACGCGTCGTTCCACCCCGCCTTCCATCGCGGGTGAGCCGGCTGCGTTCATGGTGATGAATCGCAACAAGCGCGGCATTGTACTGGATCTGAAAGCAGAAGCGGGGCGCGAGGCGTTGCTGCGCCTGGTCGGCAACGCGGACATCGTCATCGAGAATTACCGCAAGGGGGCGCTGGATAAGCTCGGGCTGGGCTATGAGACGCTGCAGGCGCGCAACCCGAGACTGATTTTCTGCAGCATTTCCGGCTTCGGTCGGACCGGCCCTTATGCCGATCGCGGCGGGTTCGACCTGATCGCCCAGGGCATCAGCGGCGTGATGAGCGTGACCGGCGAGGGGCCGGGCCGCGCGCCGGTGAAGGTGGGGCCCCCGATTGCCGATATCGGCGCCGGATTGCTGGCCACCATCGGGATTCTCGCCGCGCTGTACAACCGGCAACAGACCGGCCTGGGGCAGATGGTGGACACATCCCTGCTCGAAGCCGGCATTTCTTTCCTGCATTGGCCGGCGGCGATTGCCTTCGCCACCGGGGCGGCGCCGGGTCCGCTCGGCTCCGGACATCCGTTGATGGCACCGTATCAGGCGTTTCGTACCGCTGACCTGCCGATCACGCTGGGGGCAGCGAACGACAATAATTGGCGCCGGCTGCTGCAGGTTTTGCAAGCGCCCGATCTCGCAGAGGATGAGCGTTTTGCCAGCAATGGCGGGCGTATGGCCCATCTGCCGGAACTGGCGGCGCGGCTGGAGGCGATTTTCATGACCCGGAAATCGGCAGAATGGCTGGCGGCTTTGGATGCGGCCGGCGTGCCGGCCGGGCCGGTGCTGAACGTGTTGCAAATGGCCGACGACCCGCAAGTGCAGGCGCGGCAGATGATCGTGGAAACCGCGCATCCCGTCGCGGGGCCGGTGAAAGCGCTCGGCCTGCCGATCAAATTTTCCGCGACCCCGGGCGAGGTGCGGCGGCCGGCGCCTTTGTATGGCGAGCATACCGGCGAAGTGCTGCGCGAGCACGGTTTTTCCGAAGCGGAAATCTCGGCTCTGCTCGAGTCCAAGGCGGCTTTTGCGCCGGCAGAGTTACAAAAGGCCGCGGAGTAAGCGCAATGGAACAGCAAGATTCAGAAATCCTCTATGAAGTCCGCGACGACATCGGTTACGTCACCTTCAACCGCCCGGCGGCACGCAACGCATTCACCTTCGGCATGTACGAGACATTGGTGAAAATCTGCGCCGAGGCGCCCGGCCAGGGCGTGAAAGCCTTGGTGCTTACCGGGGCGGGCGATAAGGCCTTTGCCGCAGGGACGGACATCAACCAGTTCCGCGCCTTCAAGACGCCGCAAGATGCGATCGATTATGAACGGAGGATCAATGGCGTGTTGGACGCCATCGAGACCTGCCAGGTGCCGACCATCGCCGCCATTTGTGGCGCCTGTACCGGCGGCGGCGCAGGGATCGCTGCCGTATGCGATTTGCGCATCGCGACGACGGATATGAAATTCGGTTTTCCGATCGCGCGTACGCTGGGCAACTGCCTCTCCACCGAAAATTACGCACGGCTCACCGGGCTCATGGGCGCGGCACGGGTGAAGGAAATAATTTTCACCGCCCGGTTGATCGAGGGCCCGGAAGCGAAAGCCATCGGCTTTGTCTCGGAGCTTTTGGAGACGAAGGAAGCTCTTCTGTCCCGTGCCACGGAACTCGCGCAGACCATCGCGCAACACGCGCCCCTCACATTGCGCGTGACCAAGGAGGCCTTGCTGCGGATTGGCCAGTTGTCGCGCATCGACGCCGAGGGACTCGTGCTCACTTGCTATATGAGTGAGGATTTTCGCGAAGGCATGGATGCTTTCCTCACCAAGCGCAAACCGCAATGGCGCGGGAGGTAAGTAAGGAAGGGCTTCTTTTTTGGAAAAAGGAAGCAAAAAACGTCTTTAAACCGGGCCGCGTTGGTGTCGCTGCCACGGGCTCAAACGAACAAAATCGGCCAATTTAACACTAACAAAAAAGAGTAGGGAAAATGTCCACTGCCCAATTTCTGTTGAACAAGATGATGCCGGTCTGGCTCGTCGTTTGTGGCCTGCTCGGTTACGCCGCGCCGCAGACCTTTGTCGTTTTCGCGCATTTCTCCATTTATTACCTCGCCGGCGTGATCCTGCTGATGAGCCTGACGCTGACGCTGGACGCATTGAAGCCGGTGCTCACCAAGCCCGGCCCGCTCTTGGCAGGCTTCGTGATCAAATGGGTGACGGTGCCGTTGGTGGCGGTCCTTGCCGCGCATGTCGTTTATGCCAGCCAGCCGCAATTGGCCGCAGGCACGATTCTCGATGGCGCGACGCCGGCGGGTGTTACCTCCAACCTCTTCACCTTCCTGGCCAATGGCACGGTGGCGCTGGCGATCGCGCTCACCTTCGTCCACACATTGCTTTCGCCGCTGCTCACGCCGGCGCTGACCTCAGTGTTCGCGCATAAATATGTGCATGTCGATTTCTTCGCGCTGCTGCATCAGATGTTGACGATGGTGCTGCTGCCGTTGGTGGTGGGGATCGCGCTGCGCGCCGCGATGGGGCCGAAGCGCATCCTGGCGGTCAAGCCCTTCCTGCCGATGGCCTCCGCGATTTTGCTGTATTGCCTGTGTCTGGGCCTGGTCGCCGCCGCGGAGCCGGCGATTGCCAAGAACCTGTTGTGGATTCCGATCATCGCGGTGACCACCTCGGTGCTCTGCGTGATCAACCTCGTGGTCGGCTATTTCCTGGCCCGCGCCCTGCGGCTCTGCGAGGCGGATGCGCGCGCGATCATGTTCGATGCCGGCGTGTATAATTCCGGCCTCGGCGCGGTGCTCGCGACGGTGAATTTCGGCGCGTTCGCGGCCTTGCCGGCACTGCTGAACACATTGATGAACATGATCATCGGTTCATCGCTCGCCACTTACCTGCATGGCAAACCGATGGTTTCTGACGTCGTGGTGCCGGAGTCGGACACCGCGCCTGCCGAATAAGAGGAAGGCTACTTTTTGTGAACAAAAAGTAGCAAAAAAACTTTATTTATGCTGGGCCATGGGCGTTGGCGCCGACACAGCCTCAGGCCCAGCGTAAGCAAAAGTTTTTGCGCCGCTTTTTTCCTTATCCGAGCTGCTTCTTAACCGCCTCGTTCACCAGCGCCGGGTTGCCCTTGCCGGCCATGGCCTTCATCACCTGGCCGACGAAGAAGCCGAACAATTTATCCTTGCCGGACTTATATTCGGCCACCTTGTCCTGGTTGGCGGCCAGCACGGCGGTGACGGCTTGGTCGATGGCGCCGGTGTCGGTCACCTGGCGCAGCCCCTTGGCCTCGACGATGGCGGACGGCGAGGCGCCGGTTTCGACCATTTCCTCGAACACGTCCTTGGCGATGCGGCCATTGATCGTCTGGTCGGAGATCAGGTCGAGCAGCTGCCCGAGTGCCAGGGCCGAGACCGGCGAGGTTTCGATGGTCTTGCCGGTACGGTTCAGCGCCGCGAAGAAATCGCCCGAGATCCAGTTGGCCGCCAGCTTGGCGTCGCGGCCCTTGGCCACGCTCTCATAGAAATCGGCCGTGGTCTGTTCGGCGGTCAGCACGCCGGCATCGTAGAACGTAATGCCATATTGCTCGCAGAAGCGGCGGCGCTTGTCGTCCGGCAGTTCGGGCAAAGCGGCCTTCAGGCTGTCCACCCATTCCTGTTCCAGCACCAAGGGCAGCAGGTCGGGCTCGGGGAAATAGCGGTAATCGTGTGCGTCTTCCTTGGAGCGCATCGAGCGGGTTTCGCCTTTGGCCGGGTCGTAGAGCCGGGTTTCCTGCTCGACCACGCCGCCCGATTCCCAAACCGCGATCTGCCGCTGCGCTTCGGCCTCCACCGCATGCATGACAAAGCGCACGGAGTTCACGTTCTTGATCTCGCAGCGCGTGCGGAATGCCTCGCCCGGCTTGCGCACGGACACGTTGACGTCCGCGCGCATGGAGCCTTCTTCCATGTTGCCGTCGCAGGTGCCGAGATAGCGCACGATCTGGCGGATCTTGCGCAAATAGGCCCCGGCTTCTTCCGGCGAGCGGATGTCCGGCTCGGAGACGATCTCCATCAGCCCGACGCCGGCGCGGTTCAAATCGATGACCGACTTGCTGGCGTGCTGGTCATGCATCGACTTGCCGGCATCCTGTTCCAGATGCAGCCTGGTGATGCCGATCTTCTTGATCGTGCCGTCCTGAAGCTCGATTTCCACGATGCCGGTGCCGACGACCGGGTGCGCGAACTGGCTGATCTGGTAGCCGTTCGGCAGGTCGGCATAGAAATAGTTCTTGCGGTCGAAGCGCGAGACCAGATTGATCTGCGCCTGCAGGCCGAGTCCGGTGCGCACCGCCTGCGCCACGCATTCGCGGTTGATCACCGGCAGCATGCCGGGGAACCCGGCATCGACGAAGCTGACATGGGCGTTCGGCGCGCCGCCATATTCGGCGGAAGCGCCGGAGAACAATTTGGCTTGCGAGACCACCTGGGCATGGACCTCCAGCCCGACGACGATCTCCCAGGTTCCGGTATTGCCTTCCAGGACGTAGCTGCTCATGCCGAAACTCCCGCACGGATGGTGGGCAGGGCCGAGAAGCCCGCGGCGCGTTCCAGTGCTGCCGAGACGGACAGTACCGTCTCCTCGTCGAAATGCTTGCCGATCACCTGCAGCCCCAGCGGCAGGCCCTCGGCGCTGAGCCCGGCCGGCACGCTCATGGCCGGCACACCGGCGAGCGAGGCGGGCACGGTGAACACGTCGTTCAGATACATCGTCACGGGGTCTCCCATCTTCTCGCCCAGGCCGAAAGCGGCGGAGGGCGCGGTCGGGGTCAGGATCGCATCGACATCGGCGAAAGCGGTCTGGAAATCGCGCAGGATCAGCGCACGGACTTTCTGCGCCTTCAGATAATAGGCATCGTAATAGCCGGCGGAGAGCACATAGGTGCCGATCATGATGCGGCGCTTCACCTCGGCGCCGAAGCCGGCGGCGCGGGTGCGCTCATACATGTCGATCAAATCCTCGCCATCGACACGGGCGCCGAAGCGCACGCCGTCATAGCGGGCGAGGTTGGATGAGGCCTCCGCGGGGGCCACGATGTAATAGACCGGCAGGCCGTATTTCGTGTGGGGCAGGGAAATCTCGCGGATCTCCGCGCCCTCGGCCTTGAGCCAGGCGACGCCCTGTTCCCACAGGCGCAAAATCTCGGGGCTCATGCCGTCCGTGCGGTATTCCGCCGGGATGCCGATTTTCTTGCCCTTCACGCCGCCTTTCACGGCGGCGCGGAAATCCGGCACCGCGCGTTCGGCGCTCGTGGAATCCTTCGCATCGAATCCGGCCATGGCCTGGAGCAGGATGGCGCAATCCTCCACGGTGCGGGCGATCGGCCCGGCCTGGTCGAGCGAGGAGGAGAAGGCGATGATGCCGTAGCGCGAGCAGCGGCCATAAGTGGGCTTGATGCCGGCAAGGCCGGTGAAAGACGCAGGCTGGCGGATGGAACCGCCCGTGTCGGTGCCGGTCGCGCCCAGGGCCAGCCGCGCCGCGACGGCGGCGGCCGAACCGCCGGACGATCCGCCGGGGACCAGCTTGGCGTCGGAGCCGTTGCGCTTCCACGGGTTTTCGACCGTGCCATAGGCCGACGTGATGTTCGCCGAGCCCATGGCGAACTCGTCCAGATTCGCCTTGCCGAGAAACACCGCGCCGGCATCCAGCAATTGCTGGGTCACCGTGCTCTCATAAGGCGGCACGAAGGGGCGCAGGATGTTGCTGGCAGCGGTGGTGCGGCTGCCGGCGGTGCAGAACAGATCCTTGATCGCCAGCGGAATGCCGGTGAGCGCCCCGGCGCCGCCGGCGGCGATGCGCGCGTCGGCGGCCTGGGCCTGGGTCAGAGCCAGCTCCGGCGTGGCGGTGATGTAGGCGTTCAAACGCGGGTTCAGCACCGCGATGGCCGCGTTATGCGCCGCCGTCAGTTCGACGGCGGAAATCTTTTTCGCCGCCAGGGCCGCACCGGCCTCGGCGATCGTCATATCTGTCAGGCTCATTCCACGACTTTCGGTACGGCAAAAAAGTGATCGACCCGGTCCGGGGCGTTGGCGAGGATCTTTTCGGCGATCTCGCCGTCGGTGCGGACATCCTCGCGCAGGCGCATCGCCATTTGCGCGCCGCCGGTGAGCGGCTCGACGCCGTCCACATTCACCTCGTTCAGTTGTTCCACATAGCCCAGAATTGAATTCAATTCCGTCTGCAGCGTCGCGACTTCGGCGTCGTCAACGCGGATTCGGGCCAGTTTCGCAATACGGCGCACCGTTGCGGTATCGAGCGACATCAATAATCCCTTGGGTTTAAAGCCAGGGCGGACCATAACCGCGCGCATGACGCTCTTCAACCTCGCCGAATTTTCGCGCCAGCTCGCGCCCAACGCCCGGCTGCTGGGGCTCGACCCCGGCACCAAACGCATCGGCGTGGCGCTTTCCGATGTCGGGCGGCGCATCGCCAGCCCCTATACCGTGCTCGCCCGCGCCAAACTGAAGCAGAACGCGGCGGAGATCGCCGCGATCATCGCCAGGGAAGGGGTAGGCGGCCTGGTGATCGGCCTGCCCTTGGACGAAGAGCAAAAAATCGGGCCGCGGGCGCAGGCGGCGCGCGATTGGGCCCATGCGCTGGCGGCGGCCACCGGCCTGCCGGTGGCGATGCAGGATGAAAGCCTGACCACCGCCGACGCCCACGAACGGATGATCGAAGCCGGCCTCAGCCGCGAACGCAGGGCCGAACTGGTCGACAAACTCGCCGCCGCGGGGATTCTCCAGGCGGCATTGGATGCGATGCAAAAGTAAGGAGAAGCGCTTCTTTTTTGAAAAAAAAAGCAAAAAACTTTTTTAAACTGGGCCATGGGCGTTGTCGGTGACACAGCCTCTGGTCCAGCATAACAAAAGTTTTTGCGCCGCTTTTTTTAAAAAGCGGCCACTTGCTTACTTCAGCTTGAACTCCCGTGCCAGTAGCTCATAGGATCGTTGCCGTGCCGACGGGTCCGACACGCCGCAGGTGATGGAAAATTCCTGCACGCCGAGCTGGTCCGCCAGCGCGCGTAGTTGCGCCGCCACGGCGGGTGCGGTGCCGATGACCGCTTCCGCGCGGTACGCTTTCAGCCGTTCGCGGTCGATGTCGGTGAGCGGGGACGCCTCGACCTCTTCCGGGGTGGGTAAGGGAATGTAGCGGCCGCGGTCGCGCATCAGCCGCCACATGGCCCGGGAGCGGAAATAATATTCGGCTTCTTCCTCGGTATCGGCGGCAAACGCCCAGACCGTGATGGCGGCATGCGGCGCGGCTAGGAATTCCGAGGGTTTGAAAGTGGCGCGGTAGATATCCAGCGCCTGGGCCGCGCCGTACCCGTCGCTGAAGAAATAAGCGAAGCAGTAAGGCAGGCCGAAATAAGCGGCGAGCTGGGCGCCGTAGTTGGAGCTGCCGAGGATCCACATTTCCGGGCCATGCGGGCCGGCGGGCTGCGCATAGATGCCGCGGAACGGATGGTTCACCGGCAGCTCACGTCCCAGCACCCAGGTTTGCAGATCCCGGACCTGGCCGGGAAACGCATCCGCCGCCTGCGCGGCGTTGGGGTTGAGGGCGAAGGCGGTCCGCTGGTCGGAGCCCGGCGCGCGGCCGACGCCAAGGTCGATCCGCCCCGGGGCGATGGCTTCCAGCACGCGGAACTGCTCGGCCACTTTCAGCGCGGAATAATGCGGCAGCATGATGCCCGCGCTGCCGAGGCGGATGGTGCTGGTGGTCGCGGCGAGTGCCGCCAGCAGCACTTCCGGCGCGGAGCCGGCCACCGAATCGGAGCTATGATGCTCGGAGAGCCAGTAGCGGTGATAGCCGTAAGCCTCGCAGGCCTGGGCGAGGGCGATGGTTTCGCGAATCGACTCATCCGGAGAGACGCCGCTGCGTACGGGCGATTGATCGAGGACGGAAATTTTCATGGTCGAGATATAGGGTCTCCTGGCGAAGCGGAAATGTCGGCGGCGACCCGGCCTAGCCGAAAATCGCCGCGAAATTGTCCCGCAACGCGGCATCCACCTCGTCCATGCTGGCTTGCACCCCGAGCGCCGCCAGGCTCGTCACGCCATGCTCGCGGATGCCGCAGGGAACGATGCCGTCGAAATGCGAGAGGTCCGGGTGCACATTCAGCGCCAGCCCGTGCCAGGTGACCCAGCGGCTGACCCGCACGCCGATGGCGCCGATTTTCTTTTCCCCGGTCTCGGTCACGACCCAGATGCCGACGCGGCCGGCGCGCGTTTCGCCTTTGATGCCGAAGCCTTTCAGGGTGACGATGACCCAATGTTCGAGCCCCGCCACATAACAGCGTATGTCACGGGGTGGAATGCTGCCATGCGTTTTCTGCAGATCCAGCATCACATAGGCCACGCGTTGGCCCGGCCCGTGATAGGTCCATTGGCCGCCGCGCCCGGCCTGGTAGGTCGGGAACCGATCGGCCTCCTGCAGGTCGGAAGCTGCGGCGGAGGTGCCGGCCGTGTAGAGCGGCGGATGCTCGACCAGCCATACCAGCTCCTCCGCCGTACCGGCGCGGATGGCGGCGGCGCGCTCGCGCATGGTGGCGAGGGCGAAGTCATAATCCGTGTGGCCGGACGTGATTTGCCATGTTGTCGGCGCTTTCATCATGGTCTATAGGCTCCCAGCCCGATGCGGTCGTGGCGAAATGGTAGACGCGCAAGCTTGAGGTGCTTGTGGGGGAAACCCCTTGGAAGTTCGAGTCTTCTCGACCGCACCACTGTCCCGGAAAGCGGGACGATCCCAACCTCCCATCATCTGTAACATAGCAAAGCTGATCCGATCCCCTGTTGTCTCGGGCTGCTTGTTGGCGCATGAAACGGCGGCCAGATTGGCAGCATAAACGCTGAGATTGGGGAGTCCTGCATAATATGGATGAAGATTTACGCAAAGCGGCGCTGGAGTACCACCGCTCGCCTCGGCCCGGCAAACTGGCCATTACGGCGACCAAACGTATGGAAACTTCGCGCGACCTGGCTCTCGCTTATTCTCCTGGCGTTGCCGCGGCATGCGATGCGATCAAAGCCGAACCCGATAGTTCGTTCGACTATACGTCGCGCGCTAATCTCGTTGGGGTGATCACTAACGGCACCGCCGTGCTCGGCCTCGGCAATATCGGCGCGCTCGCCGGCAAGCCGGTGATGGAGGGCAAGGCTGTCCTGTTCAAGAAGTTCGCCGGCATCGACAGCTTCGACATCGAGGTGAGCGAGCAGGACCCGGACAAGTTCATCGAGATCGTCGCCAGCCTGGAAGGCACGTTCGGCGGCATCAACCTTGAGGACATCAAGGCGCCGGAATGCTTTAAGATCGAGCAGATTCTGCGCGACCGCATGGCGATCCCGGTCTTCCATGACGACCAGCATGGCACCGCGATCATCGTCGGCGCCGCGGTGCTGAACGCGCTGCGGGTGCAGAACAAGAAGATCGAAGACATCAAGATCGTCACCTCCGGCGCCGGCGCCGCCGCGCTGTCCTGTGTGAACATCCTGCTGTCTCTCGGTGCCAAGCCGGAAAACGTCACCATGACCGACATTCAGGGCGTGGTGTATAAGGGCCGCCCGAATCTCGACCCGACGCTTGAGAAGGTGGCGCGCGAAACCGATGCCCGCACGCTGCCGGATGTTCTGGCCGGGGCCGATGTGTTCCTTGGCCTCTCCGCGCCGCGCGTGCTGAAGCAGGAATGGCTGCCGTTGTTCGCGCCGAACCCGCTGATCCTGGCGCTGGCCAATCCGGAGCCGGAAATCGCACCCGAGCTGGTGAAGGCGAGCCGGCCGGATGCGATCGTCGCCACCGGCCGTTCGGACTATCCGAATCAGGTGAACAACGTGCTCTGCTTCCCGTTCATCTTCCGCGGCGCGCTTGACGTCCGGGCGACCGGCATCACGGAGAGCATGAAACTCGCCACCGTCGAGGCGATCGCCGAACTGGCGCGGGTTGAAGCTTCCGAAGCCGTGGCTGCGGCTTACGGTGGGCAGGCGCCGATGTTCGGGCCGGACTATATCATTCCGAAGCCTTTTGATCCGCGGCTGATCATGCACATCGCCCCGGCCGTGGCGCGCGCCGCCATGGATGCCGGAGTCGCGCGCAAGCCGATCGAGGATTTCGACGCCTATAAGCATGAGCTCGAACGCTTCGTGTTCCGCTCCGGCCAGTTGCTGCGCCCGGTGATCGAGGTGGCGCGCAAGGCCTGCCCGCGTGTGGTCTATGCCGAGGGCGAAGATGACCGCACGCTGCGCGCGGTGCAGAGCGTGGTGGATGACGGCCTGGCGCAGCCGATCCTGGTCGGTCGTGGCCTGACGATCGCGCAAAAGATCGCCAAACTCGGTCTGCGCCTGAAGCCCGGCCAGGATGTGCGCATTGTTGATTTCGATCAGGACCAGGAGCTCTACGATCGGCTGCTGACCGCGTACCGGAAGCGGGTGGGGCGTCGTGGCATCCCGCCGGAAGCGGCGGCACGGACACTGCGCCGGCGGCCGACCGTGGCGGCGGGCATGCTGCTGGAAGCCGGTGAGGCGGATGCGGCCATCTGCGGCGGGTATGGCGATTGGTGGCGGCAGTTCGAATATGCGCTGCCGCTGATTCCCCGCCGTCCCGGGATCAAGCGGGTCTACGCGATGACCGCGTTGATCCTGCAGGCCGGCGTGCTGTTCTTCTGCGACACGCATGTGAATGTGGACCCGACCGCGGAAGAAATCGCCGAAATGGTCCAGCTCGCGGCCGAGACGGTGCACCGGTTCGGCATCGCGCCGAAGGCGGCCTTGCTGTCGCATTCGAATTTCGGGGCTTCGAACTCGCCGTCGGCGCGCAAGATGCGCCAGGCGCTGAAGCTGATCCGCGCCCAGGTGCCGGATCTCGAGATCGACGGCGAAATGCATGCCGATGCGGCCCTGGTCGAGCAGATCCGCAACCGGGCGGTTTGCGACTCTGCCCTGACCGGTACGGCAAATCTGCTGATCTTCCCGAATATCGATGCCGCTAACATCGCGTTCAATCTGGTGAAGGCGACCGGCGAGGGGGTGACGGTGGGACCGATGCTGATGGGGCTGGACAAGCCGCTGCACATCGTCGTGCCGAGCACCACCGCGCGCGGCATCACCAACATCAGTGCCGTGGCGGCGATGGAAGTCGCGCTTAACGCCAAGTAAGTCGAAAAAGCCCGGACCTCTGGTCCGGGCTTACGACGTTTGTTGAACGGGATGGAGATTTTGGAACCGTTCGATACGCCGGAGATCATCGTGACCACGCGGCTCGTTCTGCGTGGTTCACTTCCTTCAGATCTCCCGATACTTTATGACCACGTTTTCTCGGATGGCGCTGTGATGCGTCACGCATTTACGGGGGCGCCGTTATCGCTGCCGCAAGCGACGGATTTTTTTGAAAATAACTTTGACCACAAAGCCTGCGGGACAAAACTCGGCGTGTTGACAGACCGTGCGACCACCGAGGTGCTTGGCTTCGCGGGCCTCCTTCCGTGTGATGTTCTGGGGGCAGCGGATTACGAGATCGGCTTCATCTTGCGCCGCGCGGCGTGGGGTCATGGCTACGCTACCGAGATCGGCATGGGCCAACTCGAATACGGGTTCTCGACCAAAGGATGCAGGCGCTTGCTCGCTCAGGTGTCTCCCCAGAACAATGCCTCAATCTCAGTCCTTCAAAAAATAGGCATGAAATTCCTTAGAACGGTCGAGACCCACGAGCGTGGTACGAGGCTCGTATACGTCGCTCACAATCATGGCCTGCTCCCGAACCGGGGGGCGTCATAAACGGCATCGCGCAGGCACTTACTTTTTGTCAGCGTAGACAGTGCTGGTTTCACCGCCACCGGCCCAGAGTCAAAAAAAGTTTTTGGTGCCGCTTTTTTCAAAAAGCGGCTACTTTTTTCCTTAATCCAACAACTTCAAAATCGCTTTCGCCGCCGCTGCGGAAGGCTTGCCGTCCGGCGCTTGCAGGCTCGCCAAAGCGGTGGAGAAACCCTGCCGCTGCATTGCCGCGGCGTTCGCGTCTGTGAGCAAAGTTTGCAGCGTTGCACTGAGCTTTTCCGGCGTGCAGTTTTCCTGCAGCAATTCCGGCACCAGAGCGTGGCCGGCGAGCAGGTTGATTATCGCCACGTGCTTCACCTTGATCAGCCGCCTTCCGATCGCGGCGCTGAGCGGGTTGACGCGGTAGGTCACGGCCATCGGCACGCCGGCCATGGCGAGTTCCAGGGTCGAGGTGCCGGACTTTGTCAGCGCCGCGCGGGCGGCGGCAAAAGCGTCGTAGCGCGTGGCGACATCGCGCACGATGATCGGCCGCGTCTTCCAGTCCTGCGTGTGCGCCTCCACCACATCGGCGATCACCGGGGCGGCCGCCAGCACCGGCCGCAGACCGGGGATTTTTTCCCTTAGGCGCGCCATGGTGTCACGAAACACCGGCAGCAGCCGGGTGGTTTCGGTCACGCGCGAGCCTGGCATCAGCACCACGGGAACGTCCGCTGGCGTGAGGCCGTGGGCGGCGCAAAACCGCGCGGCATCGCCGCTGCCGGCGCCCGATTCCAGCACCGGATGCCCCGTGAACAACGGATGCAGCCCATGCGGCGCGAAAAACTCCGGCTCAAAGGGAAGCAGGCAGAGCAGTTCGTCCCACAGGCCCGGGAATTTCTTCACGCGTTCCTGCCGCCAGGCCCAAACCTGGGGTGCTACGTAATGCACGCGCTTGATGCCGGTGCCGCTCAGCGCCTTGAGCACGCGCAGGCAGAAGCCGGGGCTGTCGATGGTGACCACGATATCGGGCCGGCTCTCCTTGATCGCCGCCACGGTTTCGTTGAGGCGGCGGCGCAGGAGCAGAATCCGCGGCAGGATTTCGGCGAGGCCCATCACCGCCAGCTCCTGCATCGGGAATTGCGAAACCATCCCGGCCTCTTCCATGCGTGGGCCGCCGATGCCGGAAAACACCAGGTCAGGCTGCCGGGCGCGCAACGCCGTCATCAGCCGTGCGCCCAGCACGTCGCCACTTGCTTCGCCTGCGATCAGGAAAATGCGGGCCATCTCAGGCGAGCTGGATGACGGGTGCGGCAGCGACATCGGCGTGCCAGTCGCGATGGTTCAGCACGCCGCCTTCGCGCCGCACATTGTCGATGGCGGTGAAATCCAGGCTGGTGAAGAGCAGTTCCGATTCGTCCATCTCGCCGGCCGCCTGCACGCCGTCGGGCGGGAAAAAATGGTCGCAAGGCGTAAACAAGGCCGCATGACCGCGATTTTCGTCGATCGCACCGGACCATGCGGCCTTGCCGACCAAGGGAATCACCGCGACGTAGCACTGATTTTCGATGGCGCGGGCGCGGGCGCAGAAGCGCACACGGTTGAACCCCGCGAGGCTATCGGTGCAGCTCGGCACCAGGATCAGTTTCGCGCCGGCCTTCACCTGCGCGCGCACATGCAGCGGAAATTCCGCATCGTAGCAGATCGACACGCCGATGCGCCCGAACTTCGTGTCGAAGATTTTCGGCCCGGTGCCGCCGCGCACGCCCCAGCGCTCCGCCTCGAAGCGTGTCATCGCCTGCTTGTCCTGGAATTCGAGTTGGCCGCTCGGGCCGATGAAGGGGGCGCGGTTGTGGATTTCCGCCCCCACGCGCATCGGCACCGTGCCGCCGAGCAGGAAAATCTTGTGCCGGCTGGCGATGGCCACCATGGCCTGCACCAAGGCTTCGGCCTGGTCCACCACGTCGGCGAGTTCGGCCTCGATGTCGGGCGCTTTGATATGGGCGCCGGCCAGAGCCATCGAAAAATATTCCGGCAGGGCCAGAAGCTCAGCGCCGGCGAGCGCGGCCTGCGCGGCCAGGCGGTCGATGCGGGTTACAAAGGCGTCGAAATGCGGCGGCGGAGAGACGCTGAAAGGAGCAAGAGCCAGTTTCACCAGTTTCATGGGCCTATCGCGTAAGCGATCTGGTCCAGAAAACCAATGTTTTTTCGGTGTCTTCGGTGGCGCCGCGGTCGCGCCATGTCATCTGGCAGGAAAGTTCCGGGCGTTTGGCGTAGCCGCGATGAGTCCAGAAATTGTCCAACGGCGTGTAGTCAGGGTCACGCAAGGGATGCGTCGCGGGGCGCTGCACCGCGCAAAACGTCGTCGTCTCGAACCCGGCGGCTTGGGCTTCGCGGGCGGCAAAAAATTTCACGCCGATGCCGCGGCCGCGATATTCCTTCAGCAGCACGCTCTCGCCGAAGTAAAAGATTTTCGACACATCCCAGCCATGCGCGACGAAGGGCTTTTGCACGTTCGGCGTCTCGGCCGCCATCGGCAGGCAGGTCGCCGCACCGACGATATCCTGTCCGGCCTCGGCGACGATCATCGCCGCACCTTCAGCCTGCACGTAGGTCTGGAGGTACCGCTCCTCGTGCGCCAGGTCGCCGTCGTAAATATACGGCCATTCGCGGAACACCTCGATGCGCAGCCGCGCGATGTCGGGCAGGAGGGGGAGGATATCCTGGCCGGTGACGGTCCGTACGGTCACCGGCCGGTCGCTTTCAGTGGGATGGGGCAACAGGCGTATCAATCAATGGTTGGGCATTGGCGACGAAATTTTCCAGCGCTTCACGCCGAGCAGACAGGCTCATCCCCGTCTCGTGGGCGATGACCGGGCAGTAGGCCGCGAGCAGCGTGTTGCTGATGTCGGCGCGGCTGATCTTTGGATTGGCGCTGCGCAGGGCCGCGATCAGTTCGCGAACCTTATTCGGCATCGTGGCCGGAGTCGCGCCCTCAAAAATGTTGAGCAGCCCGTTGCCGGGGTCGGCGACGGTGCCGGCGGCGCCGGAGCTGCTGACACGCGGGCAGCCCATTTCATCGGACAACAAATCGGCATTCAACGGCACCGCGGCGATGCCGCGCAGCCTCATGACATCCCGCGGGGTGGCGTTGGGCACGCCTTTGTTGCCCCAGGATGTGCGCACATAATTCGCGACACCGGCGATCTCGGCATCGGACAGACTGCTGGCGAAGGATGGCATGGGCGGGCCGTTGGTTCGCCACGGGCTGATGCCGCTCAGCACCGCGCCGATCACGTTATAAGGATAGGCAGCGGTCACCGAATCATTGCCCGCAAGATTGGGGAAGATCTGATTGATGCCGCCGCCGGTCTGGCCATGGCAGGCGGCGCAGTTGGCCGCATACACCTTTGCGCCCAGGGCCTGCGAATTCGCGGCATCGCGCACCGCCGGGGGGGCTGGCGATTTTTGCGGCACGGTCTGGGTTTGCAGGTAATCCGCGATATCCGTCGCATCCGATGCGGGAAGCTGGCTCAGCGACCGCTGCACAACCTCCTGCATCGGCCCATAGGCGGACCCTTTGCTCATGTTGCCGTCAGCATGCAGGTAGGCGACGAGATCGGCTTGTCGCCAGCCGCCGACCCCGTCGGCTTTGTCGGAGGAGATGTTCGGCGCGTAGAAGGCGTCGATCGGCGAACCCGAAAAGGCGCGGTCGGCGATCATCGCGCCCATGGCGTTGCGCGGTGTGTGGCATTCCTGGCAATGGCCGAGCGCCTCGGTCAGATAGGCGCCGTTTTTCATCGCCTCGTCCCAGCCGGGCTTCATCTGCATCGGGCCGGACCGGAAGAACAGCAGCCGCCAGCCGAGCAGTGAGGGGCGCTGGTTGAAGGGGAAACGCAGGGCGTTGACCGAAACGGGCGCCGCCACCGGCGGCAGCGAGAACAGATAGGCCTTGATCGCCATCACGTCGGCGTAAGAGAGCTTGGTGTAGGATGTGAACGGCATGGCCGGGTACAGAAATTTTGGAAACACGAGATAGCTGTGGCCGGGCGCGATGCCGTCATGCACCGCATTCCAGAACTGCCTGTCGGTCCAGTTGCCGATGCCGGTGGCCTTGTCCGGCGTGATGTTTGGGGTGGTCAGGCCGCCGAACGGCGTATTGATCACCAGCCCGCCGGTGAAGGGCGCGCGGTTCGGACCGGTATGGCAAGGCATGCAATCCGCCGCGAGGGAGAGATATTTGCCGCGCGCAATCATGGCAGCGGGATCGGTCGGGGCGGTCAGGCTGGCCTGCGGGTAATTCGCGTTGCCATCGGCCTGGGCGGCGTGGGTCGACATGGCAACCAGGGCGCCGCCGCCAAGCAGCAGAGCCAAGGCGGCCGTGGCAAGCCACGCGCGCAACGGCCGAAAACCCGAGCAAGCTGAAGACATGGCCGGACTCCCCCTATTTTGTTGAATTCTTTGTCGCGAAGTTTTGCCGATGGGGCAATAGTGGAGGTAAGTGAAAGAAAGGGCTTCTTTTTTGAAAAAAAGAAGCAAAAAACTTTTGTTACTCTGGGCCATGGGCGTTGGCGCCGACACAGCCTCCGGCCCAGCATAGTAAAAGTTTTTGCGGCGCTTTTTTCAAAAAGCGCCTGCTTTCTAGCTGCCCTTATACAACATCTCCGGCGCGACCAGCGGTGCCGCAATTTCCACCAGCGCGCCGTCGCGCCAGGCGCGGTAAAAGCAACTACGCCGTCCGGTGTGGCAAGCGACGCCGGTCTGGTCGACCAGCAGCAGCAGCGCGTCGCCGTCGCAATCTAGCCGCATTTCCACCAGCTTTTGCACCTGGCCGGAGGATTCTCCCTTGCGCCAGAGTTTTTGCCGCGACCGGGAGAAATAACAGACCTGGCCAGTACGCAGGGTTTCCAGGATGGACTCCCGGCTCATCCACGCCAGCATCAGAATCTCGCCGGTATCGTGCTGCTGGGCGACGGCGGTCACCAGCCCGTCGGCGTTGAAATCGATCTTTTCGAGCAATTCGTTCATGAGGCGAGCATCCCGTTGGTCAGGCAAGTTTCATCGAAGCGGCACAGAATGTCGCTGAATGTCTCATGCGGTACGGCGTTCTCATAGTCCACCCGCGTGATCAGGTCGGCGATGATCGCCAACCGCGCGGCCTTTTTGTCGTCGGCGTGCACCACGATCCAGGGGGCGGCGGCGCTGTCGGTGGCCAGCAGCATGGCGTTGCGCGCCTTGGTGTAATCGTCGAAATGTTTGAGCGCCTGGTCATCGATCGGGCTGATTTTCCATTGTTTCAGAGGGTCCTTGCGCCGATCTTGCAGGCGCTCTTTCTGTTCGGCGCGCGTGATGTCGAGATAATATTTGATCACGGTGATCCCGGCCTCGGCCAGCATGGATTCGAACACCGGGGCGGTGCGCAGAAACTCATGATATTGCTGGGCGGTGCAAAACCCCATGACCTGCTCGACGCCGGCGCGATTGTACCATGAGCGGTTGAACAGCACGATTTCCCCCGCCGCCGGCAAATGCTGCGCGTAGCGTTGAAAATACCATTGGCTGGTCTCGGTGTCGGATGGTTTCGGCAGAGCGACGACGCGGATGTCGCGCGGCGACAGATGTTCCGTGATGCGCTTGATCGTGCCGTCCTTGCCGGCAGCGTCGCGCCCTTCGAGGATGACAAGGATTTTGCGCCCCCGGGCGATCACGTGGCGTTGCAGCTTCACCAGCTCGATCTGCACGTTACGGAGAGATTTGCTGTACGAGTTGTTTTTGCTCATGGCCGATATATAGGCCTTCATACCGCCGTGAAAACGGATGTCCGGCAGATGGGCGCGGGGAACAACTCTGCCAGGACGGCGGGATGGGGGCCAGAGTATGACGGAAACCAAGCGTAGCGCGGGCGGGTTCGGGGCGCATCCGGCGTGATCTATGCCGTTCTGTTCCTGCTTTCGGCGGTGTTGAACATCCTGATCGGCGCCCGCGACTGGCCCGCGGTGCTGGCCGGCAGCCTGAACGATCCCGACAGTTATATGCGGCTGCTGCGGATCGAACAGGCGATCCGCGCCGGGCATCTGCTGCTGGTGGTGGCACGGGACGATTCCGGCGCCGGCGTGATGGTGGAATGGTCGCGGCTGCTCGACATGCTGCTATGGCTGATGGCGGCGCCGTTCGCGCCTTGGCTCGGCTGGCACCAGGCGCTGTTCGCGGCCGGCGTGGCTTTGGGGCCGCTTGGCGCCGGGGCGCTGGGGGCCGCGCTTGCCTGGGTTGCGGCGCCTTTCGCGCGGCGTGAGCATCTCTGGCTGGCCGCCGCGGCGGCGGCGCTCATGCCGGGGATGGCGAGTTTCGCGGTGCCCGGTGTCGTGCATTATCATAGTTTGCTGCTGGCGCTGATCGCCCTGACCATCGGGTTCGCGGCGCGCGCCTGGGCTGGCGATTGGCGCATGGCCTGCGGCGCCGGATTCAGCGGCGGCGTCGCGATCTGGCTGACGGTGGAGACCATGCCGTTCGTGCTGATGGCCTTCGCCGCCTTGTTCTTCCGTTGGATCGAAAATCCTTCCTGGCGTGTCATCGGCGGCTGCGCGGCGTGCTTCGCCGCGACGCTGGCCTTGGCGCTTGCCGTGGATCCGCCCCAAGGCGGGTACGGCGCGCCGGAAATCGACCGGCTTTCCTGCGTCTATGTCGTGCTCGGGCTCCTTCTGCTGTTGGGCGCCCTGGGGCTGGCCGTGCTGCAACAATCGCCCCGACGGGTTGCCGGCGGCGTGGCGCTGATGGCGGCCTTGTTCCTGCTGTGGCTCGGCCTGTTCCCGAAGGTCGCGCTGGGTCCGTATGGCATCATCCCCAAGGCGGAGATGAAACTGTTCTTCGGCGTGATCCAGGAGGCGCAGCCGGTCCGGGGCATAAGGCTGGTCGCCTATCTGTTGCCCGGCCTCCTGGCGTTCCTTTATGCCGCCTGGCGGGCCGTGCGAGGGCGCGACTGGGTGTGGGCGTATGTCGCGCTGTGCGAGGCGTTCGCGCTGTGGCTCGGTGTCGAATTCATCCTGTTCACCGGCTTCTCGGCGGCCGCCGCCGCGGTCAGCCTGCCGATCATGGTCACGTCCCTGTCGGAGTCGCTTGCCGCGCGGCCCGGCCTCGCGGCTGGCGTCCGGCTGGCGCTGCTGGCCGGCATGTTCGGCCTGCCGGAAATTGCCGTTGCCGCATCCGCGTCGCCCCACCCGCGCCTGGCCGCGAACGGCGCAAAATTCCCGAGCTGCAACTTGCGCACGATCGGCCCGCTACTCGCGCCTTTGGCTGGCCGGGTGGTGCTGGCGCCGATGGAAGATAGTCCTGAGCTTCTCTATCGCTCCAAGGTGGAGACGGTGGGGTCGCTCTATCAGCACGGGGTTCCGGCCTTTCTGCGGGCGCGCGCCGCCTGGCGGGTCGTGCCGGGCATGTCGGTGCCGCAAGAAGTGCGGGCGACCGGTGCCGCCGATATCCTGTTCTGCCCGCAGCAAGGCCGTTACGCGCCGGTCGCGGACCTGGCCCCGACCACCTTGTGGGACCGGCTGGAGGCTTCCGCGCCGCCGCCCTGGCTCCGCTTAAGGGCGCAAAACCAAGCCGGCTGGCGGCTTTACGAAATCGGCGCCAGCACGCCGCCGCGTGTGGGCGCGGCAATGCCGGTGGTGGTGGGCAGTGACAGTGGCAAGCCACGCAGCGAGCGCACCGCCAGATAAGCGAAACATTGCGCCTCCAGTGCATCGCCGTCCCAGCCGACCGCTTCCACCGGCTCGACCGGTGCTGCAAACCGGGCGGCGAGCCCGGCCATGAGTACCTTGTTCTTGCGCCCGCCACCGCAGACCAGCACGCGGCGCGGCGGCTCCGGCAGGCGCACGCGGGCGATGGCGGCGGTGCAAAAGGCGGCGAGGGTGGCTGCCGCATCTTCCGGCCGTAACCCCTCGGTCGCGGCGGCGATCAGTTGTGAGAAGGTCAGCCGGTCCAGCGATTTGGGGGGCGGCAGCTCGAAATAGGGATGGGCGAGCAGCCGGCCCAGCCGCGCCGCATCGACCCGGCCGGAGGCGGCGAAAGCGCCCCCTTTGTCATAAGGCTGGCCGAGAAATCTTTGCGCGAGGTCATCGAGCGGCCCGTTACCCGGCCCGCTATCGCAGGCGAATATGCGCCCGCCTTCACCCAGATAGGTGACGTTGGCGACCCCGCCGATATTCACCACCAGCAGCGGCTTCTCCATTTTTTCGGCCAAGGCGGCGTGGAAGAGCGGGGCCAAAGGCGCGCCTTGGCCGCCAGCCGCGACATCGGCGGAGCGGAAATCATACACCACTGGCGTGCGGCAGATTTTCGCCAACAATTTGCCGTTGCCGATCTGCCAGGTGCGGTGCTGTTCCGGGGCGTGCAGAATGGTCTGGCCATGAAAGCCGATCACATCCGCTGTCAGACCGAGCAGCGCGGTGGCGATGGCATGGTCGATGGTCAGCTTCCGTTCGAGGTTTTGCACCAGCGGCGCGTCGGTGCTGAGGTCAGGGGCGAGGTCCAGCAACCGGCGCAGCTCGGCGCGGAAATCATCCTGGTAGCGCAGCGTGGCGGCGGGGCCGAAACGGGTGATGGTCTCACCGTCAGTCTCCAGCCAGGCGGCGTCGACCCCGTCCAGCGAAGTGCCGGACATCAGGCCGATGGCGCGGAGCGGTAAGGTAGGCATGAGGTGTGCTAGCGCAAGATGTCACGTTAAGAAAGAAAGTGGCCGCTTTTCGAGCGAAAGCGGCGCAAAATCTTTTGGTTGCGTTGGCGCGGCGGCGTTAAAGCCGGCACGGCCCAAATTCATAAAAGCCGTCCTCTGCGTGCCTTTTGCCCCGGCCGCTCTCTGTGCTACCCCGCCCGCTTGTAGGAGCGACAAATGGCAAAAAGCGCGTTTTTAGCCGAGGCCAAGGCCCGGGGATTTGTGTTTCAGTGCACCGACGAGGCGGCGCTGGACGAGGCCTGCGCGCAAGGGCGGATCGCCGGTTACGCCGGGTTCGACCTCACCGCCGACAGCCTGCATGTCGGCCATATGATCCCGATCATGCTGCTGCGCCTGTTCCAGAAGCATGGGCACAAGCCGGTTGCCGTGGTCGGCGGCGGCACCACGCGCATCGGCGATCCCTCCTTTCGCGAGGAGGCGCGCCAGTTGCTGACCGACGCGCAGATCGCCGCCAACCTCAAAGGCATCGTCAAGAATCTCGAGGCGTTCATCGCTTTCGGCGGCGGCCCGCAGGAGGCGTTGCTGGTCAATAATGCCGATTGGCTGGACCGGTTGAGCTATATCGACATGCTCCGCGAGATCGGCCCGCATTTCTCCGTCAACCGGATGCTCTCCTTCGATTCCGTGAAATCGCGCCTCGACCGCGAGCAGGGGCTCACCTTCCTGGAATTCAATTATTCGATCCTGCAGAGCTACGATTTCCGCGAGCTCAACCGCCGCCATGGCGTCGTGCTGCAGATGGGCGGCTCGGACCAATGGGGCAACATCGTCTCCGGCATCGATCTGATCCGCCGCACCGACCAGAAAACCACGTTCGGCCTGACCACGCCGCTGATCACCACCGCGTCCGGCGCCAAAATGGGCAAATCCGCGGCCGGGGCAGTGTGGCTGAGTGCTGAAAAGCTCAGCCCCTATCATTACTGGCAGTTCTGGCGGAATACCGAGGACGCGGATGTCGGCCGCTTCATGCGGCTGTTCACCGATCTGAAGCTGGACGAGATCGCGCGGCTGGAGCGCCTCGGCGGCGCGGAGATCAACGCCGCGAAAATCATTCTCGCCACGGAGGCGACCGGCCTCGCCCATGGACGGGCGGCGGCGGAAGAGGCGGAGGCCACGGCGCGGAAGATTTTCGCGGAAGGCGGCACGGCGGAAGGGCTGCCGACCGTGGCGATTCCCGCGGCGGAGTTCGGCGCCGGGCTGCCGGCTTTCGCGCTGTTCGTGCGCGCCGGGCTGGCCGCCAGCAATGGCGAGGCGCGGCGCCTGATCCGCGGCGGCGGCGGCCGGCTGAACGACGTGGTGATCACCGATGAAGGGCAGATCCTGCCCCCGGCGGCCGAGATGAAACTCTCGGCCGGCAAGAAGCAGCACGTGCTGGTGCGGGTCTCGGAGTAAGCTAAAGCAAGTGGCCGCTTTTTAAAAAAGCGGCGCAAAAATTTTTGTTGTGCTGGGCTATGGGCTTTGTCGCTGACACAGCCCATACCCTCCGGGGCTATTCCAACGGTGCTACGCACCGCCGGAACTTTCAGCCCCTCCGCCCAGCATGGATATAGTTTTTTTGCTTCTTTTTGGTCACAAAAAGAAGCCTTCTGCCGGCTTGCGCCGCCTCCCCGAACTATGCCATGTTTTGGTATAGAAACAAAAAATCCGAGAGGGCGGCGCCACATGTCGATGGGTCGACGGAGCGACTGCAAACGAAACGGTTTGAGGTGTTGTCGGCGCTCATTAGGTTCCTGCCGGCATGGTTAGGTTTTTGCTTCGCCCGATGCGGCGGTTTGTCCAAGCGGACATCATGAAAGAGCTGGCCGTGCTGCAGGCCGAAGTCGCGGCGCTACGGCGCGACGCCATGCTGCGCGATGATCTCACGCCGATGATCCGGCAGATGGAAGCGGCTTTGTTGGCCATCACGTTGAGCAGAGGCGGCCGCCAGTGAGAAAGCGCTACTTTTTGTGAACAAAAAGTAGCAAAAAAACTTTGTTAGCTTGGGCCCGTGCCATTTCAACGCCACAGGCCCGGTTTCAAAAATTTTTGCGCCGCTTTTTTTAAAAAGCGGCTTCTTCCTTTTTTAAATTTCAAGAATTTCCAACAGCGTGTTTGCATAGCGCGTCATGCTGTGGTCTGCGCAATAATCCGCGCGCTCCGCCTCGTGCCTGTACCGGCCGCCCGAATCGAGCATTGCCGCGAGCGCCTGGGCGATCTCCTGTGGATCGAGCTGGTCTGACACGCGGTGAACATAGCCCGGCGCCTGCAAATTCTCCGCCAAGTCGTGGCTGGCCACGGTGGGCAGCCCGGCGGCGATGCAATCCTGTAGCGCGCCGGAAATCTGCCCGGTCCCGGCCCGGCGGAGCTGCAACGCGCCATCCATGGCGAGCAGATGCAGGCGGTATTCGGCCTCCGAGAGGAAGGCGCCGCTGAAGCGCACCGCATCGGCGATGCCGAGCTGACGCGCCAGCAGCCGGAGCCGCTCTGCGCCGTCCTTGAGTTCACCAACGAACAGCAGCTCGCAATCGGCGGTTTCGCGCAGCAGGGCGAAGGCGCGCAGGGCTTTGTCGATGCCCTTGCTGGCGCTGACGAAGCCGAAACTGGCGATGAGTTTTTTCGTGGGGTCCAGTTGCAACGTGGCGCGGGCCACCTGTCTGGCCGCCGGCGATGCCGGCGCGTCGAAAGGCCGGTAGATGGCGAGCGGAAGATATCGTGCCGTGGCGCTGAAGCGTTGTTGCACCAGCTTGACCGGCTGGGGCGCATGAAAAATCAAAGGCCGCGCCGCCTGTGCCAGGGGGCCGAGAAAACTCGCCTGGCGGGTGCCCTCATCGGCCGCCCAATCGTCGATTTCCTGGGGCGTCACGCGGCGGCCGATCTCGGCGCTCGCGAGGTCGGCCGCATGGTCCAGGCCGAGTCCTGCGGTCAGGCCGAGCAACCGCGCATCGTGGCAAATTGCCGCATGGCCCCATTTCAGCGCGTGATCGTAAATATTGGCATGCAGGGAGGAGTTGCCGATCGCGCTGACGACGCGGTCGAAGTTCCGGCTCAGCGGCGCCGCGTTTTGCACGGTCTCCTCGGTGAACAAGGTCAGCTCCATACGGGCGGCGAGGGCTTTGGCCAGGGCGGCGGAATAATCCGCCACACCCGATTTGGCCGGCGGCAGCGGGGTGATCATGGCGAGCCGGGGCCTGGCTTTGCGGCGCAGCGCGGGCCGCGCCGGATGGGCGGGGCTCAGCACGGACCACACCTTGCCGGCCACCGCGGCGGCGGAGAAAGGCCGCCAGAGGGGCCATTGTTGCGCCACGACCGCGGCGCGATAGGGCCTGTCCTGAACCAGGCGCTCGAGAATGGTCGCCAGCCGGTCGGCATCGTCCGGGGCGAAGCGTAAGGCGGGGTCGGTGATCAGCGCGCGATGGGCGGCAATGTCGGACACCACGGCGGGGCTTTGCGCCGCCGCCGCCTCGATGACGGGCAGGGAGAAACCGGCGGCCCGTGACGGCGTGACCACGCAGATCGCCGCGGCGTACAAGGCGCGCATCTCGATTTCGGTGACCCGGCCCGGAAACGAAGCGGGAAACACCGCGCGCAGCCGCCCCAGCGTGGCGACGGAATAGGTGCCGGTGATGACCAGCTTGATCTGGCGCAGGACCGCGCTGCCGGCGCAGGCGCGCAGGAGCGTTTCAGGATTGCGGCGCGGATCCTCGTCGCCGACCATGAGGATATGCCGCGGCTCCTGTGGTGTGATGCGGTGCATCCAATACGGGATGGAAAGGCCGGTCACCCGGGATTCGACCGCGCCGTACAGCGCTTTCAGGCGCTGGTCCGTATCGTCGGAAATCGGGAAGAACAGGTCATAATGCCGCAGCCAGGTCATGTCGGAGAAATATTTCAGCCGTGCGCGTGGTGCCGTGAGATAGCCCTCCTGGTGGTCGAAGGGCAGGAAGTCACGGATCAGAGCGGCTTTGGTCAGGCCGGGACGGCACAAGAGCGGGGCCAGATGGCTTTGTTCTGCCGTGCCCAACGGCGCGGGGTTGAGCAGCACCGCGCCGGGCGCAAGGGCGGGAATATCGGTGTGGGGGGAGAGGCTGTCCGCCAGATCGGCGATATGCGGCGGCAGGTCCGGCAGGTCAGGATCGACCAGGCCGATGAACGGCATGGGCGCGCGGCCGATGATGCCGCTGGCGTGATGGCCGGTGACGCGGTCGGCGTGATGACGGTCTTGCAGGCAGCGCATATCGATAATCAGCTTTGGCGACATTGGCGGCAACGTTCCCTCGTTATAGACGGGGCGAATGTGGTCCGGTTTTTCGCGAAAAGATTTTCGCTGCAATAATTACTTTATCGTTATGATTGGCACGCTTAACATCGCCCTGTCCGGTTGCAAAGCCCCGGCGAGGGGGCGGCAATGAGCTTTAAACGCCGGCTCACCGAGCTGCGCCTGCCCATCGACCATGACGAGGCAATGCTGCGCGCGGCGATCTGCGCCGGCTTCGGCGTGCCGCCGGCCGATCTGCGCGGCTACACGGTTTTCCGCCGCGCCTGGGATGCGCGGCGCAAGAGCGACGTCAAACTGGTCTACACCATCGACGCCGAACTGGCGGTTTCCGTGCAGACGGGCGAGCCCATGCCGGACCTGAACTATCGATTCGCCGCCAAAGCGCCCAGGCCGCCGGCGCGGCGCCCGGTGGTGATCGGCACCGGGCCGTGCGGGATTTTCGCCGCCTTGATCCTGGCGCAGATGGGCTTCGCGCCGCTGATTTTGGAGCGCGGCAAGGTCGTGCGCCAGCGCACCAAGGATACCTGGGGCCTGTGGCGGCGCGGCGAGCTGAACCCGGAGTCGAACGTGCAGTTCGGCGAGGGCGGGGCAGGGACGTTCTCGGACGGCAAGCTCTATTCGCAGATCAAGGATCCGCGCCATCTCGGCCGCAAGGTGCTCACGGAATTCGTCGAGGCCGGGGCGCCGGAAGAAATCCTTTACGTCGCCAAGCCGCATATCGGCACGTTCCGGCTGGTTTCCATGGTCGAGTCGATGCGCGCGAAGATCGAGGCGCTGGGCGGCGAATACCGCTTCGAGTCCAAGGTGACGGATATCGACATCGAGGCCGGCCAGGTGCGCGCCGTGGTGCTGGAATCGGGCGAGCGGATCGAGACCGGGCATGTGGTGCTGGCGATCGGCCACAGCGCCCGCGATACGTTCACGGTCCTGCACCGGCGCGGCGTGTTCATGGAGGCGAAGCCGTTTTCCGTGGGCTTCCGCATCGAGCATCCGCAATCGATGATCGACCGCCACCGTTTCGGCACGTTCGCCGGCCACCCGATTTTGGGGGCTGCGGATTACAAGCTGGTGCATCACGCCAGCAACGGCCGCTCGGTGTATAGTTTCTGCATGTGTCCGGGCGGCACGGTGGTGGCGGCAACCTCCGAGCCGGGCCGAGTCGTCACCAACGGCATGAGCCAATATTCCCGCAACGAGCGTAACGCCAACGCCGGCATCGTTGTCGGCATTACCCCGGCTGATTATCCGGGGGACGTTCTGGCCGGCGTGGAATTCCAACGGCGATGGGAGAGTGCCGCGTTCCAGGCGGGCGGCGGCACCTATGCCGCGCCCGGCCAGCTGGTGGGGGATTTTCTGGCCGGGCGGCCCTCGGTGCAATTCGGCGAGGTGCTGCCCTCCTACCGGCCGGGCGTGACCTTGACCGATCTCTCCACCTGCCTGCCGGATTATGCGATCGCGGCGATCCGCGAGGCGCTGCCGGCTTTCGACAAAGAGATCAAGGGCTTTTCCCGCGCCGATGCGGTGTTGACCGGCGTGGAAACCCGGACCTCCGCGCCGGTGCGGATCACACGGGGCAAGGATTTCTGTTCGCTGAACACGCGCGGCCTGTATCCGGCCGGCGAGGGCGCCGGCTATGCCGGCGGCATTCTGTCCGCCGGGGTGGACGGGATCAAAGTGGCCGAAGCGGTGGGGCTCAGCCTGACGGGGGCGCAAACGCCATAACCCGCCGACGCCTCGTATGAAATTGTTCGCGAAAACATGAAGCTCGCGCAACCTTCATCGTGGCGATGGTGCGATACGGAGAAAGTTGTTTTGGACGTTATATGTCCTATCGGCAAACCGTGCTATATGGACGCCACGATCTTGGCAGGAAAGACGAGAGAGTGCTGTCGCAAAAATGTAAATACGCGCTGCAGGCGCTTCTGGTTCTGGCCAGAGAGAAAGGCGATGATCTGCTGCTGGTGAGCGAAATCGCCGAGCGTGAAAATCTGCCGAAGAAATTTCTTGAAGCGATCCTCCTGGAGCTGAACCGCAACGGGTTGGTGCGCAGCCGGCGCGGGCGTGGCGGCGGCTACGCGCTCGCCAAGCCGGCGGATCTCATTACTTTCGGTCAGGTGGTCCGGATCATGGACGGGCCGCTGGCGCCGCTTTCCTGCGTGAGCGTGAATTATTACCGCCGCTGCGACGATTGCAAGGACGAGCAAAGCTGCGAGATCAGGCGGGTGATGCGCCGGGTGCGGGACGCCATCGCCAATGAGCTGGACGGCACCTCCCTGGCGGCGGCGCTCAACAGCAGCACGACGAAAGAACTGCTCGCCAGTTAATTTATATGTCGATGGAATTACCGGGGATAGCGCGGCGCGTCATGGCTCAAGCGGTTTTTCCCCAAGCAAAAGCCGGGATCAAAAGCCGGGAGGCGCCGGCCGCCAGTCCCGCTTCCGGCGATAAAAGAGCGCCAAAAACCCACTGAAATTAAACCAAAATCAGGTCAATGACCGAAAATATTACACGTGACGAAAATAGCACATGCGACGCCGCTTTTTAGAAACGGCCGCAACTTAAAGGCGAGTCCGCTTTCATTTCACAGCATTTTGTTGCAAATGTCGCAGTGCGTTTTGCATAACATGAAAGCCGCTTCACATTGATTTGGGAACCGGCCCGGTCGAGGCAGGGATGCGCTTTCAGGCGTTAACGGTGGGATTGTCGTTGGGGGCATGCCTTGCGGTACAGCCCGCCCAAGGGGCGAGCCCGGCGGTGAGCGCCGCGGAGACCAGCGTCAATCTCAGCGTCGGCCTGATGTCCACGCAATATCACGAGCATGCCGTGCCCGGCGACGATGAGAGCGGGGTGATCCCCGGTTTCGGCGTCGGTGTCAGCGCCCTGGTGCCCACCCGTCCGGGCGTGACGTCCAGCGTCGATATCTACAGCGCCCTGATCTATAATTTCGACGCCGGGAATATCGGCTATTCGGGGCATTATCTCGTCTCCGGGGCTCCGGCCAGCGCCACCGACCATGCCGTGTTCAACCGGGTCGAGGCGCGGCTCGGCCTCGGGTTCCCGATGATCGGCGGCATGGAATCCATCCCCTTCCTGGCCGGCGGCTACCAGGCCTGGAACCGCAATATCGCGGCCCCGGGCGGGGGCAGCACGGATGAATTCTACCATTCCGGCCTGTTTGGCCTGGGCTACAAGCTCGACGTGCCGGTCGGCGGGGGGCTCGTGGCTTCCGGCACGGGAGAGTTGCTGGGCCTCGCCGGCGGCGGCATTTCCGACAATAGCGCGAACTGGAGCGGCAGCTTTGGGGTCACGCCGGAGGAGCGGGTCGAACTCGGGCTCGATGACGCCGTTTTCGGGCGCTTCCATCTGTTCGTCTCGGCCTACTGGCAGCATTTCAATTATGCGGGCACGATGCCGCAGAGCCTCGGCAACGATTATTATATGTTCGAGCCGTTCAGCACGACCACGCAGTTTGGGGCCAATTTCGGCATCGGGTATAGTTTTAATTAGAAAGGAAGCGCTTCTTTTTGTGAACAAAAAGAAGCAAAAAAACTTTATGACTCTGGGCCATGGGTGTTGTCCCCGACAACGCCCATGACCCAGCATAAAAAAAGTTTTTGCGGCGCTTTTTTCAAAAAGCGCCTGCTTTCTTGTTAGATCAGTCCGCCGCAAGCGCCATCTGTTTGCGGGCCAAAGACTGGCTCACATAGCTTTCCACCGCCTCGGCGACCTTCTCGGCATGGTTGGCGAACACATGGTCCGCGCCTTCGAAGACCCGGTAATCGATGGCCACGCCTTTTTGCAAATTGAGCTTGTCGACCAGTTTGCGCACGGAGTTTTCCGGCACCAGATCGTCGGCATCGCCATGGATCATCAGGCCGCCGCAGGGGCAGGGGGCCAGGAAGCCGAAATCGTAATGCGCGGCGGGCGGCGCCACGGACACCCAGCCGGACACTTCCGGGCGGCGCATCAGCAATTGCATGCCGACAAAGGCGCCGAAGGAATAGCCGGAGATCCACAGCCCGCCATGGCCGGGATTGAGCGCCTGCATCCAGTCCAGCGCCGCCGCGGCATCGTTGATCTCGCCCATGCCGCCGTCGAACTTGCTCTGGCTGCGGCCGACGCCGCGGAAATTGAAGCGCATGACGGAAAAGCCCAGGCGCTGGAACACCTGGTACATGGTATAGGTGATGCGATTATTCATGGTGCCGCCATGGAGCGGGTGCGGGTGCAAGACCAGCGCCAGCGGCGCGCCCCGTTCCTTGGCATGGTGATAACGACCTTCAAGCCGGCCTTCCGGCCCGGCGAACATGACTTCAGGCATTCTTACAACTCGTCTTTCATCTAACCGTTTCTCAGATGGCTGCCGCGAGGCGTCTCTGCTATATGAGACACAGAGAATTAGGATCTGACCGCCTTATCCGAATGTTGACCAAAGGGGTTCGGATACCTAATTGCTCCTTGCGGCCTGGGAGATGTTACGGATGGGTTAACCTTGGGTTTCCCCTCTGATCTGCTAATATAGACCGCTATGGTTTGATTATCCACGGAAATGTCGCATGGCCCTTATGTTTTTCGCGGAGACGGTGCGGGCGTACCGGGAACGCGACCCGGCAGCACGGTCTTATTTGGAGATTGTGCTGTGCTATCCGGGCCTGCACGCCGTTGTGATTCATGGGCTTTCCAGCCGTCTCTGGAAGCACGGCTGGTACACTTTGGGGCGTTTCGTCTCGCATATCGGGCGGTTTTTGACGGGAATTGAGATTCATCCCGGGGCCAGACTCGGCCGGCGGCTGATCATCGATCATGGTCTCGGGGTTGTGATCGGGGAAACCGCCGAGATCGGCGATGACGTCTATATGTACCATCAGGTGACCCTGGGCGGCACCAGCAGCGAGCATGGCAAGCGCCATCCCACCGTTGGCAACAACGTGATCATCGGCGCCGGTGCGAAGGTGCTGGGCGCGATCCATATCGGTGACGGGGCGCGAATCGGCGCCAATGCGGTGGTCATCGCCCCGGTGCCCGCCGGCACCACGGTGGTCGGCATTCCTGCCCGTCCGGTGGATCGTACCGGGAAAAAGCCGCGCTTCGATGCCTATGGCACGCCCTGCGATCCCTGCCTCGATCCGCTGTTGCATGAGGTCGATCTGCTGCGCAGTGAGTTGACGGATCTGGAAAACCGGATCTCCAGCCTGGCGCGCGACCGCATCGTCTGACCCGATGCTCTATCTGGATGCCAACGCGACGGAGCCGCTGCGGCCCGAAGCAAGGCAGGCTTCCGTGGCGGCGCTGGGTCTCGGCAACCCTTCGTCGACGCATGCAGCCGGCCGGGCGGCGCGGCGTGTGCTGGAGGATGCCCGTGAAACCGTGGCGCGGTTCTTCGGCGCCGCCGCCAAGGACGTAATTTTTTGCTCCGGCGCCACCGAGGCGAACGCGCTGGCGGTGCACGCGCTGGGCGCCGGCAGACCCAAGCTGTGCGGCGCCACCGAGCATGACGCGATCCGCGCCGCCACGCCTGACGCCATCATCGTCCCGGTGGACGCCCGCGGCCAGGCGGATCTCGCGGCGCTGGACGCTTTGCTGGCGGCGCAGGCGATTCCGGCGTTGGTCTGCCTGATGGCGGCGAACAACGAGACCGGGATATTGCATGATATTGAAGCGGCCGGGCGGATTTGCGCCGCGCACGGGGCGTTACTGCACGTGGATGCGGTGCAGGCGGTCGGCCGGGACAATCGTGACTGGTTCGGTCTTGGAGCAGCCAGCATCGCCGTGTCCGGCCATAAATTCGGCGCGCCGATGGGGGCGGGGGCGCTGATCGTGAGCGCCGGCCGGGCCGTGGCGCCGCTGCTGCCCGGCGGTGGCCAGGAACAGGGGCGGCGCGGCGGTACCCCTTCCTTGCCGGCGATCGCCGGCCTCGCGGCGGCGTTGGGCGCGCCCTATGATAGCGCCAAAATCGTCGCGTACCGCGACGAGATCGAGGCGTTTTGCGTGCGGCTGGGCGCAATGGTGCCAGGCGCCGGTGCGCCGCGCCTGCCGAACACGACCTGTCTGGCCTTGCCCGGTGTCCGGGCGGATACGCAACTGATCGCGCTCGACATGGCGGGGATCGCCGTTTCCGCCGGCTCCGCCTGTTCCTCCGGCAAGGTGGCGGCGAGCCATGTGCTGGAAGCCATGGGGGCCGGCGCGCTGGCCGGCCAGGCGATTCGCGTGTCGCTGCCCTGGGACGTGGCGGCCGACGCGGTGCCGGCTTTTTGCGCCGCTTATGAGAAAATGCGCATGCGCTGTGTCGAAAAAGCTTAGGCGCCGCCGCGCGGCTCCCTTGCATCGCCGGCGGCGATGAGATTTACCACAAGGGATTCCTTAAGGGTTACACGATGCCAAAAATGACTTTCATTGAGCGTAACGGTGAGAAGCGTGAAGTGGACGCACCGGTCGGCCTTTCCGTCCTCGAAGTGGCGCATAAGCATGGCGTCGACATCGAAGGCGCCTGCGAGGGCTCGCTCGCCTGCTCGACCTGCCATGTGATCATCGACCCGGAATGGTTCGGCAAGCTCGCCCAGCCGTCCGAGGACGAGGAAGACATGCTGGACCTAGCCTTCGGGCTGGAAAAGACCTCGCGTCTGGGCTGCCAGATCGTGATGTCCGAGGCGCTGGACGGGCTCGTGGTGCGGCTGCCCGCCGCCACGCGCAACGCCGCCGGCTGATTTTCATGCGTGTGGTGGTGGCCATGTCCGGCGGCGTCGACAGCTCGGTGGTGGCCGGGCTGATGGCGCGCGCCGGTCATGAGGTGATCGGCGTGACGCTGCAGCTCTACGACCACGGCGCCGCCGTCGGCCGCAAGGGCGCGTGCTGCGCCGGGCAG
>NZ_DATLPB010000124.1:0-27177 GCF_035535915.1 Acidocella sp. | reverse complement strand
AAAACCCTGCTCGGGAAGCATCATGTCGCAAGCCAAAAAGCTGCCGAAGACTGACGTTGATCCCCCCCCCCAGCCCCCAGACTCGGCGACCGTGCAGGAATTGCGGGTGACGGCCCATATGATGTCTCTGCCGAGCGGTTTGTTCTGCTTTGTAAATGAAGGCGTGAACGCCCGGCGGGATGGCATGCCGGGCATACGCGTCTCGCCCCCGCCTGCGGGCGCGCAGAATGTCGAAATCACCGGCTTCAGGCCCGATGGCTGGCTGAACGCCGATGGCGACGCCGCCTTGGTGCGTGTCCCCAAAGGCCCGGCGCAAGTGCTGGTGACGATCTATCAATTGCCGAACATGCCGGACAGCGCACCAAAATTGCAGGTGCGGCAATTATTGGGCGCGGCGGAAATGCCGCCCGGCGGGCCCAGCGTTTCGGACCCGCCAGCGAGTTCCGACATCGTCGCGCATATCCAGTCGCACGGCGATGTCGGCGCCGGCTTCGGCGCGTGGCTCGGCGAGCGCGGCAGCCATCTGTGGATTGAGGGATTCGCGCTCAATGCCCCGGAAGGAGTCGACCCGAAGGATCTCTCCTATCAGGCGCTGTTGGGCCGCGGCTGGTTTTCACCTTGGGCGGAGGCCGGCGAATATTGCGGCTCGCGCGGCATGGCCCTGCCGCTGCTGGGCCTCAAAGTCCGGCTCAGCGGTGCAGCCGCCGAACAATATGAATTGCACTGCAGCGCCAGCTTCGTGGGCGGCGGCACAGCCGGGCCGGTGGGCAACGACGAAACCTGCGAAGACGCCGCGCTGGCGCCGCTCGAGGCCTTTCAGGTGACGCTTACGCGCAAGCCGAGGCGCGGCAAAACCAAGCGCTGAAATGAACTTCCTCTTCGTCCACCAGAATTTTCCCGGCCAGTATCTGCACATCGTCCGCAGCCTCCTGGCCGACAACGCGGTGCGCGAAGGCACGCATCAGATCGTCTTCATGAGCGAACCGAACCCCAACCAGATGGCGGGGGTGCGCAAGGTGACGTACGCCCGGCCGCCGGTTCCGGAATCCACGCATCCGGACATGCGCGATTATGAGATGGCGATGCGCCGCGCCCAGGCCGCCTATGAGGGCGCGCAAAAAATCAAGGCGCTGGGCTTCCGCCCGGATATCATGATCGGCCACCATGGCTGGGGCGAGATGCTGAATCTCGCAGATGCGTTTCCCGGCGTGCCGATGCTCGGCTATTTCGAATTTTTCTACCGCATCCAGGGCACGGACGTGAATTACGATCCGGAATTTCCGATGCCGGCGGCGCAGTTCGGCACGGTACGGTCCAAGAACGCCACCAACCTGCTGGCGCTTGCGCTCGGCCAGGCCGGGCAGACGCCGACACGCTGGCAGCACAGCACCTATCCCGTCTGGGCACAGGAGCAGATCCGGGTCATCGAGGAAGGGGTGGACCTCTCTGTGTGCCGGCCCGATCCGGCGATGCGGCGCAAGACCCTGACCGTCGGCAACATGACAGTGCGGCCGGGGCAAAAACTGGTGACCTATGTGGCGCGCAATCTGGAGCCCTATCGCGGCTTCCATAGTTTCATGCGCGCGCTGCCGCGCATTCTCAGCCGCGCCGATGTGGTGGTGTCGGTCGTCGGCGGCGACGGAATCAGCTATGGCGCGCCGCCCGCGGCCGGGGGCACATGGCGCAGCGCGATGCTGCGCGAACTGGGCGGCCGGCTCGACCCCGCGCGGGTCCATTTTCTCGGCAAAGTGCCCTATGCGCAGCATCTGGCCTTGCTGCAGCGTTCGGATGCGCATGTGTATCTTTCCTACCCCTTCGTTGCCTCCTGGTCGCTGCGCGAGGCGCTCGCCTGCGGCTGCGCGGTGATCGGTGGCGACACCGAAACGGTCAGGGAGTTTCTGCAGCACGGGGAAAATGGCCGGATCGTGCCGACACTGGATGCCGGCGCCCTGGCCGAAGACATTCTATGCGTGCTGGACGACAAGAAAATGAGCGCCAGCCTGCGCCGCCGCGCGCGGGCCTATGCCGAGCAAAGGCTGGATCTGCGCGATTATCTGGCGAAATTCAGAGCCACAATCGAAGACGTTGCCGGCCAGCCGCTACAAACGCAGCCTCTGCGGCAGGTCGCGTAAAAAAGAAAAAAGCCGCTTTTTGAAAAAAGCGGCGCAAAAACTTTTGTTATGCTGGGCCCGTACCGGTGAAACCAGCACGGCCCAGAGTAATCAAAGTTTTTTTGCTACTTTTTATTCACAAAAAGTAGCGCTTCCTTGCCTTGTCTTGGCTTACTCCGCCGCGTCCTTCTTGCCCTTGGCGCCGACCTGCTCGGAGATGTCTTCGCCGGTCTCCTGGTCGACCATGCGCATGGACAGTTTCACCTTGCCGCGGTCGTCGAAGCCGATGACCTTCACCTTCACGGAATCGCCCTGCTTGACCACGTCGGTGGTTTTGGCGACGCGGCCCTGGGCCAGTTCGGAGATGTGCACGAGGCCATCCTTGGCACCGAGGAAGTTCACGAAGGCGCCGAAATCGGCGGTCTTCACGACCTTGCCGCTATAGATCACGCCCACTTCCGGCTCGGCGACGATGCCTCTGATCTTGTCGATCGCGGCCTGGATCTTGGCGTCGTCGGCGGCGGCGATCTTCACCGCGCCGCTGTCGTCGATATCGATCTTGGCGCCGGTCTGCTCGACGATCTCGCGGATCACCTTGCCGCCGGTGCCGATCACGTCGCGGATCTTGTCCTTGGGCACCTGGATGGTGACGATCTTCGGCGCGTTGGCGGAAACGCCCTCGCGGCCGGAGGTCAGCGCCTTGGCCATCTCACCGAGGATGTGCAGGCGGCCATGCTTGGCCTGCTCCAGGGCGATCTTCATGATCTCCGGGGTGATGGAGGTGATCTTGATGTCCATCTGCAGGGAGGTCACGCCCGTTTCGGTGCCGGCCACCTTGAAATCCATGTCGCCGAGATGGTCTTCATCGCCGAGAATATCGGAGAGCACGGCGAAGCCGCGATCTTCCTTGATCAGGCCCATGGCAATGCCCGCCACCGGGCGCACCAGCGGCACGCCGGCATCCATCAGCGCCAGCGAAGTGCCGCAGACGGTCGCCATCGAGGAGGAACCGTTGGATTCGGTGATCTCGGAGACGACGCGCAGCGTGTAGGGGAAGGCTTCCTTGGTCGGCAGCAGCGGGTGCAGCGCGCGCCAGGCGAGCTTGCCATGGCCGATCTCGCGGCGGCCGGGCGACCCCATGCGGCCGGTCTCACCCACCGAGTACGGAGGGAAGTTGTAGTGGAGCATGAAATGCTCCTTGAACTCGCCCTCGATCGCATCGATCACCTGCTCGTCCTGCGCGGTGCCGAGCGTGGCGACAACCAGCGCCTGGGTTTCGCCACGGGTGAACAAGGCCGAACCATGGGTACGCGGCAGCACGCCGACTTCGGCGAGGATCGGGCGCACGGTCTTGGTGTCGCGGCCGTCGATGCGCAGGCCGGTGTCCAGGATATTGTTGCGGACGATGTCGGCTTCCAGCTCCTTGAACAGGCCCTTGGCCGCGTCGGCGTCCAGGCCTTCCTCGGTCAGCTTGGCGGCGGCGGCTTTCTTGGCCGCGCCGATCTTTTCCTGGCGGACCTGCTTCACCGTCTCGGTATAGGCGGCGCGCAAATCGGCGCGGGCCAGCGTGTCGACGCGGGCGGTGAGGGTCTTGGTCTCCTCGGAGATCTCCGGCAGCGCCCACGGGTCCTTCGCGGTGTGTTCGGCGAGTTCGATGATCGCCTGGATCACCGGCTGGAACGCCGCGTGGCCGAAAGTGACGGCGCCGAGCATGATTTCCTCGGAGAGCTCGGAGGCTTCCGATTCCACCATCAGCACGCCTTCGCTGGTGCCGGCGAGCATGAGGTCGAGCTTGCTCGATTCACGCTCGGACGTGGTGGGGTTCAGCACGTAGGCGCCGTCGATATAGCCCACGCGGGCGGCGCCGACCGGGCCGAAGAACGGGATGCCGGAGATGGTAAGCGCGGCGGAGGCGGCGACCATGGACAGCACGTCCGGGTCGTTCTCCAGATCATGGCTCAGCACCGTGACGATGACCTGCACCTCGTTCTTGAACCCGTGCGGGAAGAGCGGGCGGATCGGCCGGTCGATCAGGCGGGAGACCAGCGTCTCCTTCTCGGTGGGCCGGCCTTCGCGCTTGAAGAACCCGCCCGGAATGCGGCCGGCGGCGAAGAACTTCTCCTGATAGTTCACGGTCAGCGGGAAGAAATCGATGCCGGGCTTCGGCGACTTGGCGCCGACCACGGTGGCCAGCACCACGGTGTCGCCATAGGAGGCGACGACCGCGCCGTCCGCCTGGCGCGCGACCTTGCCGGTCTCGAGAATCAGGGTCTTGCCGGCCCAGTCCAGCTCTTTACGGAAATATTTATCAAACATGTCAACCACTCCAATCACGACGGAGCGGGTTCAGAAACGCGATAACGGTGAATGCGCGTGCGACCTGGTTGGGGCGGCGGCGCCTCGGGCGGCATGGGTCTGGCTGTGAAGGTGCGGACACTGATTCACAAACCACGGACCATGTGGCCGGAAACGCCGCGGTTGCAAAAACCAGTGGCGGCGCGGTTCGACCGGTTGCGTTCCTAAAGCCCCGTTCTGCCGCTTGTCTCAAACAACGCGGCCGGCTCAAGCGCCTGCCACGAGCACACCCCCTGGCGTGCTCTGCTGCTCTTACCCGAGTTTCCCCGCCAACGCTAGGCTGCGCTCACTCCGGCCCGCGGGCGCGCGCCAATGGCGCGACAAATTGCGGCTCGGTGTCCCAGGGAAACAGGATCCAGGTGTCCTGTGAAACCTCGGTGACGAACGTATCCACCGCCGGCTTGCCAGCCGGCTTGGCATAGATGGTGGCGAGATGGGCCTTCGGCAGCAGGCCGTGCACCAGCCGGGCGGTGCTGCCGGAATCGACCAAATCGTCGATGATCAGCCACCCTGCCCCATCGCCCGCCGCCACCGGGGGCTTGGTCACCACCGGCTCGCCGCGCTGCTCCTCGTCATAGGTCACGACCGAGACACTCTCGATGAGCCGGCATTCCAGCTCACGGGCGACAATCGCCGCGGGGATCAGCCCGCCGCGCGTGATGGCGACAATGCCGGTCCAGGGCCCGAGCGCATGCAGCCGCCACGCCAGCGCCTTGGCGTCCCGGTGCAGCTGATCCCACGTAACGGTGTAATAATGCTGGGCCATGCTGCGGGCATAATGAAGGCCTGAGGGTCCAGCAAGGGCCTCCGGCCGCCGGGACCGCCTCCCTACCGGGCCACGTTCGCGCGAGGTGGCCCGAATTTCATTATTCTCTCGATCTGACCGGGCACATCTGAAGGAACGGGCCGTTCGGCCATTTCAATTCGTTTCACCTGGAGATCGGGATGTCCAACCCTCTGATGAAAAAGAATCCCCTCATGAGCCTTTGGCTGAGTCACGCCAATCGGGCCTTTGCAGTGGGCAGCAACCTTTGGAGGGCGGAGATTCGCCGGCAACAACGGGCTGCGATGGCGGAAACCAACAGGCTCCTAGCCGCTTTTTGGACCGACGCGCTGAAGAAGCCCCGGACCAGGAGCCGCAAAAAGGCGAAACCTTAAAAGCACGCGGCCGACCAAATGAGTCGCATCCATCATACTTACATCAAATAATGGGGGTCCGGGGCCTCAGGCCCCGGCCGCCGGAGGCCTTTCCTTGCCTTAAGCCGTGAACTGCTCGGTCAGGATCCGCTCGGACAACGCGCGGTCGGGGTCGAACAGCACGGTGGCGCCGATGCTGCGGTCCTCGCTCACCGCCACCGAGACCACGTTGCGGACTTCGGTGAAATCCGCCACCGCCGCCACGGGGCGCTTTTCCGGTTCGAGAATTTCAAACAGCACATCGGCCGTGGAGGGCAGCAGCGCGCCGCGCCAGCGCCGCGGGCGGAAGGCGGAAATCGGCGTGAGCGGCAGCAGATTGGCGGTGAGCGGGATGATCGGGCCGTGCGCGGACAAATTATAGGCCGTGGAACCGGCCGGCGTGGAAATCAGCACGCCGTCGCAAATCAATTCCGCCAGGCGCTCGCGGTGGTCGACGCTGATGCGGATTTTCGCCGCCTGGCGCAACTGGCGAAGCAGCGCCACCTCGTTCATCGCCATCGCCTCCTCCACCACGCCGGAGGCGGTGATGGCATGCATGCGCAGCGGGTGCAGGACACTGGAGAGCGACCGGGCGATGCGGCCGGGCAGATCCTCCTCATGATATTCGTTCATCATGAAGCCGACCGAGCCGCAATTCATGCCATAGACCGGCAGCTTGGTGCCGAGCACCTTGTGCAGGCATTCCAGCATCAGCCCGTCGCCGCCCAGGGCGACGATGACGTTGGCGTCTTTCACCGCGCAATCGCCATAACGGGCGGTCAGGCGTGCGCGCGCGGCCTCCGCGGCCTCTGTCTGCGCCGCGATGAAGGCGATCTCCATGGCCAGTGGCGCCATGGCATCGCCCGGGGCGGTGACCTCATGCAAGTCGGCGGTGCTCCAGCACCGGCATATCCGCCCGCACCCGCGTGATCCGCGCCTTGTCGATGGCGGCGGTGGTCCAGCCGAGCCCGTCCGAGGCGCGCGCAACCACATGGCCCCAGGGATCGACGATCATCGAATGGCCGTAGGTGAAGCGGGTATCGCCCTTGGCCCCAACATGCGGGCCGGTACAGGCCGGCGCGGCGAGCCAGGTCTGGGTTTCGATGGCCCGGGCGCGCAGCAGCACCTCCCAATGGTCCTTGCCGGTTTGCAGCGTGAAGGCGGCGGGCAGCATGATCAGGTCCACGTGGCGGCGGCGCAGCGCCAGGAACAATTCGGGGAAGCGCACATCATAGCAGATCGCAAGGCCGACCTTGAGGTCGCCGATGTCGCAGGTCACCACTTGCTCGCCCGCGCCATAGGTCTCGCTCTCGCGATAGCCGGTGCCGTCGGGCGTGGTGATGTCGAAGAGATGGATTTTCCGGTAGCGCGCCAGCTCCCGGCCGGACGGGGCGAACACCAGGCTGGTGTTGTACAGACGCCCGCCGGACAGCTCGCCGATCGAGCCGCCATGTACATGGATGTTGTTGGTAACCGCCATCCGGCGCAGGAATTCATAGGCGGCGCCGCCTGTGCCGCCGGGCTCTGGCAACGCCTCCGCAGCGGCGAATTTCTGCTCCCGCGTCCCGCCCAGGCAGGTCCAGATCTCCGGCAAAGCCACCAGATCCGGGCGCTCGCCGGCCACGGCACCAGCGATCAGCCGGCTGGCCTGGGCGATGTTCTCCATCTTGTCCGCCGTCGGCGACATCTGGACCACACTCACCCGCATGCACACCCCTCGCTCATGGTTCGGGCGAGTATAGCTTCATTCAGCCATTGTGACCACGGCCAATAAGGACGAGCCGCAGGGCAGGTTCATGTACCGGAGCAGATGGGCCTCGGCGGCAAACAGCCACGCCAACACGGCGTTGAATGGTGCCAGTGGCACGCCGGTGCCCACGGCCCGGGGACGGCGCAGCCAACGCTCCACCACACGCGCCGCCGCCACCGCCGGCAATAACGCCGTGTTGATGAAAGTGAGCTGTTGCACGCGCAAGCCGGCCCGCCGCAGTTTGGCGCGCAGTTCCGCCTTTTCGTAGCGGCGTTTATGGTGAAGCGTAAGGTCGTGCGGACCGAACAGAGCGGCGTAAGCCGGCACCGTGATCACCGCCCTTTCCCCCGGAGCGAGATGCTGCCGCAAAGCGATCAGGGCGGCGGTGTCATCATCGATATGTTCGAGCACGTCGAACAAGCCGATGAGGTCGTAACGCTCCGTCAGGTTCAGCCCGTCGGGCAGATGCCCTGCACGGATATCGGCGCCGCCATTCGTGGCTCTCGCCAGCGCGCGGGCCGCTTCGTGCATTTCCACAGCCGTAACGTCGCCGAACACGGACAGCATTGCGAGATTACCGCCGGTGCCGGACCCAAGTTCGAGGATTTTGGCGCCGGGCTTGAGTTCCAGCCGGCGGATCGTCGCCGCAAGCACGGCCCGACGGCCGCGAAACCACCAGTGCCGCGCCTCGACCTGTCGATATAGGCCTCAAGCTCCATCGCGCCTGCCATATGTCTTGCACACACGCGACCAGCAGCGAGGCATCGGAGTCATGGGGATGGCACCGTGAATATGGTCACGTCGTCGGTTTTCCTAACCGGCCAGTCAAGCGTGGCGATTGCTTTGACCATGACCGGGTTGGCGCCCGGACCCACAACCACGTATTGGGTGCGTGTGGCCTGACAAAAACGCACGAACTCCGGCACAAAATCAGGCTGCACGTCGTTGCCGAACATTTGCCCCACCGCCTTGTATCCTTGCATGGGCGCCGGAGGAAAGCCCAGGTAACCGCCCGTTTGGGTAAAGCCGTAATCGTTTTCCATTTGCCAATAGCCGGAAGGTCCGTTGATGGCAAAAGGCAGGATCAGGATACGTGGATTTGCGCCTAACAGAGCCTCGACGCGGCCCGGCGCAAAAAACGCCGAATGCGGAATCGGACGCCAAGGATGCGCTCCCGGCAACAGCGTCACACAGCAGACAAGGCCCAAGGCAAGCCGCGCCCGTTTCTCTTCAGGGCGGGCGATCCAGAGCGCGGCGATGATGGCTGCCGTCAAGGATACGAACAAAGCGAAACGCGCGGGCAGTGCGTTGTTCAGCAACGGCAAATGCACCGCCAACATCCACGGCAGGCCAATGACGGAGTAATGCCCCGCGATCCATAGCCGCGGCCCGAAACTGCACAGCAGGAACACAAGAAAACATGCGATCAGCAAACGGCCATAAGGCCGTGCCCCCTGCTCCCGGGCGAAATGCCAGATCAGGAACAGCAACGGCAAGCCGAGATAAATGTCCTGCTCCTGTACGCCGCCATTGAAACGGCGCGAGAGTGGCCAAAATGGCCCGCCAAGGAGATTTTCACGGGATGGGACCACCAAGTTCAACAGGTCCGCCGTATAGAAATACGGCCACGCGTCGGGAAGATGAACCAGCCCATATGTGTGCGCCATCGGGACCAGGAACGGCGCCGCCGCGGCGGTGACGACGGGCGCCGCGCATAACGCGTCGATGACCAGCCGCCGCAATACCGGCCGCTGCTGGGCCGCGTATAAATAGGCAAACATCCAGGCGATGCCGCCAAACACGAAGACAGTCGCGAATATTTCGATGCTGATGTAGAATTGCAGCGTCAGCAGCAGCACCGCGTAAGCAACCGTCCAGCTTCGGGACAATGAACCGTCGAGCCGGCGCAAAATAACCAGCAGCAAGGCCGGCACGCAGAACGCCGCGCTTAGATTCAACGCCGCCGTATCCTGCGCCATTTCGTAGCTGGAGAAACCGAACAGGAAACCGCCAAGCAGCGACGCGACAAAATGTCCAGTGAGACGGCTACAGACGAGGTAGGCAAACCACGCACACAAAGCGGGCGCGGCAATGATCAGAATATTATAAGTGACGACGGCGCCGGCCACCGCCGTAAGGGGCGCGAAGATCAAAGACAAAGCGGGAATCGAGGTGACCCAGGGCAAGGAGACACCAACGGGATACCATACCAGCTTCGTCATCAGCGGCGAGAGATGAGCCCCAACCACATGGGGCCACCAGGCCAGGAACCACAGGAAAATGTAGGGATCCGTTCCCTGTCCAGACAAATTGTCCGTGATCGAGATGCCATGGTCGACCAACGCGACCGCAAGCAGGCCATAGGCCGCCAGCGCGACAACATGGCCGGCCCGCCTCTTTGAAAGGGTGCTCCTTATGCTCAACGCTTCGGAGATTTGTCCCCGGTGCGATTGATCAGGACGACGAAGCACCCCGCTTCGCGCCTCGCGTCGATCATCCACGCGGATTGCTTAGGCGGTTGCCGGTGACGGCGTAAACATACATATCCCCAAACTGGCGCCGCTCCCATCCCAACCGGGCCAGCGCGCTGCTGACAGGCAGATCAAGATTTTTGCCCGCAATGACAAATTGAGTACCGGTACTCAGGCAATACTGCTCAAGATCCACGGGCAGCGTCGCCCGATAACGCCCCGAGATCAACTGCGCAACCGCCGGAATGCTGCCATTGTCCCCTGGTGGATATCCCAGATAGCCGCCGGTCTGAACGAAACCGAAATGGCTCTGTGCCTGCCAGTACGTGGAGTTTCCACGAAGACTGAACGGCAGAAAGAGGACACGCTTATCCGGCCCGATCGCCGCCTGAAGTTTTCCCGGCTCAAACAGCTTTGGTTCGGGAACCGGCTGCACGGGATGCAGGATCGGCAGGATCACCGCGCAGGCTAAAATCGCCAGCAACCTGCTGCGGCGGGCGCCATCGGCGGATCTCGGCTCGGCAAGCCAAAACGACGCGACGACGGCGATGATCAGCCACATGAAAAGCGCGAACCGATCAGGCTCGGCCACTGAGAGCAACGGCAACGTTTCCACCCGGTACCATGGCAGGGTGAGTCCGGAAAACCGGCCGTCAATCAATAACAGGGGCCCAAGGCTGGCGACAGCGATGATGACGAGCCCCAACGCCAGGAAACGCACCAAAGGCCGCTCCCACCCCCTGCAGAAAAAGACACCGAGAATGAACAGCAAGGGCAGGCCGATATAGGCCCCCTGTTCGTCCGCAAAATTGGTGAAATGCTGTGTGAACCCGTAGAGCAGCGAGCCGCCGACGAGCGACCCGGAAGCCGGGACAGCGAAGCTCGTCAAATCGTTGGCGAACAACAATGGTACGCCGAAGGGCAGTCTCAAATCGTCGCCGCCCCAGATCATCGCCCATAGCAGCGGCGAGACGAGCAGGATGGTGATGGGCGCGGCCAGGCTGATATCCACCGCCAAACGCCACAGCATCGCCCGCGCCTCGGGCAAGACGACCAGTGCGACACCCCAGAGGAGCGCGCTGAACAACGCGCCCGTCGCGGTGATTTCCGTGGAAATCATGAACTGGCATGCCACGCCCACGCCGATCAACAGCACCGTCGCGGCTCTGCTCAGCCGCCCTTGAAGCCGCAGCACCGCCACCAGGACCAGCAAGGGGACAAAAACCGTGAAATCGAGATTCAAATGGTCGATCGTCTCGGCCATCTCATAGGAGGAAAAGCCAAAAATATAGCCGCCGAACAAAGCGGCGGCGGGCGACCTGGTGAGGTGAAGGCACAGGACATAGGCCGCCATGGCAGCCGCGACCGGCGCGCATAACGTTAAAACATTATAGGCCAGAACAGGCCCGGATATGAGCGTGAGCGGCAGAGCCAGTGCCGAGAGGAGCGGCACGTTCGTCGTCCATGCCAGGTTCAGGCCATGCGGCTGCCAGACGAGATCGGTATGCAGCGGCGAGAGATGGTGCGTGAGCGCGAAAGGCCACCATTCGAAAAACCAGATCATAATGCCGGGATCGGCGCCGAACCCCAGAATATCTTTGGTCAGTGACGCGAAGTGATCGAGAAACAGGAACGAGACGGTCGCGTAAAGGGCAAGCGCCAAGCCGTGCCACCGCCATCCTTTGAGCCCGGATACCGCCTCCGCCACGTCCCACCTTCCCGCGCGCTTTAGCTTGGTCATTACGCTAAAAGTGGATTTTTAGAAAGGTTTCACGAAGAGAGAAAGAAGCCGCTTTTTGAAAAAAGCGGCGCAAAAACTTTTATTGACGCTGGGCCTGAGGCGCTCGAGCGGCACGGGCCCAGTTTAAAAAAGTTTTTTTGCTACTTTTTGTTCACAAAAAGTAGCGCTTCCTTCCTAATGTTTCGGATCGTTCAGCCCGGTCGCACGGATCCGTTCGGCCTCTTCGTCCCAGCCGGCGCGTTCGTTCACGCGCAGGAACAGATGCACGTTGCATTCCAGCAGCTGGCTCAGCTCCCGCCGCGCGCGGGCGCCGATATCCTTGATCCGCGCCCCCTTGGCGCCGATCAGAATCGCCTTGTGTCCGGTCCGGGCGACGTAGATCACGGCGTCGATCCGCACCGAGCCGTCTTTCTGCGTCTTGAAGCTCTCGGTCTCGACGGTGGCGCCATAGGGCACCTCGTCGCGGGTCTGCAGGAAAATCTGCTCGCGGACGATTTCCGCCGCCAGCAGCCGGTCCGGCAGGTCGGTCAGCTCGTCCTCAGGGTAGAGAAACGGCCCTTCGGGCAGCTTGGCGGTGCAGAAATCGAGCAGCACCTCGATGCCGTCGCCGGTGGCGGCGGAGATCATGAACACCTGCTCGAAATTCGCCAGCGTGGTGATCTCCTGGGTAAGCGGCAGCAATTTATGCCGCTCCAACAGATCCACCTTGTTCAGCACCAGCGCCATTTTGCGGCCCGCCGCGGCGGCCTGGGTAATGATGCCGCGCACGGACTCGGTCAGCCCGGTTTTGGCGTCAACGAGCAGGAGCACATAATCCGCCTCCCCCGCCCCATCCCACGCGGCCGCGACCATTGCCCGGTCCAGCCGGCGCTTCGGCGCGAAAATGCCCGGCGTGTCGACGAACAGGATCTGCGCGTCGCCCCGCACCAGAATGCCCAGCACCCGCGCCCGCGTGGTTTGCGCCTTCGGCGTGACGATGGAGAGTTTCGCGCCGGTCAGCCGGTTGAGCAGCGTGGATTTTCCCGCATTGGGCGCGCCGATCAGGGCGATGAAGCCGCATCTGCTCATGCCGGCAGCCTTTCCAGCAAGGCCCGCGCGGCAGCCTGCTCAGCGGCGCGCTTGGAACCGGCCTCGCCGCGCGCGGCTTCGTCGCCGACGCTGACCTTCACCACGAAATGCGGCTCATGCGAGGGTCCAGAGGTGGCCACCACATCATAGGCCGGCAGCGGCAGAGCGCGCTTCAACGCCCATTCCTGCAAGGCGGTTTTGGGGTCTTTCGGCGGGATGAATTGCTGCTCAACGACATGAGATAAAACCTTACGAATGAAATCGCGGGAAGCGGCCAGCCCGGCATCGAGATAGAGCGCGCCGATCATCGCTTCCAGCGCGTCGGCCAGCACCGTGGCCTGGCTGCGCACGCCGCGCTTGGCCTCTCCCGGCGCCACGCTCAGCAGGGCGGCCACGCCATTGGCCTCGGCGATGTGCGCCAAAGAGGGTTTCGAGACCAAGGCCGCCAGACGCGGGCCGAGCTTGCCCTCCTGCTCATCGGGAAACCGCTCCAGCAGCCATTCGGCGACCACGAGCCCCAGCACGCGGTCACCGATGAATTCCAGACGCTCATTGGAGCCAACCCCGCGCGCGCCGGCGGCGGAACGGTGCGTCAGCGCCTCGGCGAGAAGCTTCGGGCGCTGGAACCGGTGCCCGAGCAACGCCTGCGCATTATCCACGCCGCTCAATGGATGATCTTGAGCAGCCGATCCCAGCGGATTTCCGTGGGCCAGTACCAGAACTCATAAAACGGGTGGCGCAGATCGATCGAGAAAAAGATCATATCCGCGGGGCCGACGACATTCTCGATCGGCACATAGCCGACCGGGCCGTCCATGAAGCGGGAATCCTCGCTGTCATCACGGTTGTCGCCCATCATGAACAGATCCCCCGGCGGAACCGTGAAGAGCGGGGTGTTGTTGGCGTAGCCCTGATCGGTTTCCTTGAGGATGTGGTTGACCTTGCCGCCGGGCAGCTGCTCCTGCAATTCGGTCGCGGCCACCGGGCCGCCGGAACTCGTATCGATGTACGGGCCGACCGAACTGGTGGGCACCAACTTGCCGTTGATGAAAAGCTGGCCCTCGGTCATCTGCACCGTGTCGCCCGGCAGGCCGATCACACGCTTGATGTAGTCGGTGCTCGGGTCACCCGGCGGGCGGAACACGACGACGGTGCCGCGCTTGGGCACGCTGCCCAAAATCCGCCCGGAGAACAAATCGGGCGAGAATGGCAGAGAAAAATGCGAGTAACCATACGCAAACTTATTTACAAATAGGTAATCCCCGACCAGCATGGTCGGCACCATGCTGCCTGAAGGAATAAAAAACGGCTCGATCAGGAAGGTATGAATCCCCACCGCAATCAGCCCCGCATAGATGACCGTCCTGATAAATTCAAAGGTCGACGCGGATTTCCGCCGTGCCGCCTGGGCGGATTTGCGGCTCGCGGGCGGAGATTTCTGGTGGAAGAATGCCATAAGAATAGCCTATCAGAATGGGGTTCAGCATCAAGCGCGGTGCTTGCGGCTTGTCAAGAAATCGGTGCAGAGAGGCGACGCAATCGCCCGACCAGACGAAAGATATGCAGCTCATGATCAAACCCGCCGGCATCTCTTCTTTCATCGCCCTTGCCGCCGCCGTCGCCTTCGCCGCGCCGGCCCTTGCGGCACATCAACCGGTTCAATCCGGCTCCCCCGCAGCCGACAAGGCGACCCCGGCCCCCAGCGGCCCGGCGCCCGTGCCGGTGAGCCCGATCGCCGACCCCAGCACCCCGACACCGCCGGTCCTGGCGAATATGACCTCCTACGTGCTGATGGATGCCCGCACCGGCGCCATCCTGGCCGAGGCCAATCCGAACCTGCAGGTGGCGCCGGCGAGCCTGACCAAGCTGATGACCGCGCATGTCGTGTATCAGGCCGTGAAGAACGGCAGCCTGACCATGACCCAGACGGTCCCGGTCAGCGTGGCGGCCTGGCATACCGGCGGCTCGCGCATGTTCATCAGCCCCGACAGCGATGTGACCGTCGATGAGCTGCTGCACGGGCTGATCATCGATTCCGGCAACGACGCCGCCGTGGCTCTCGCCCAGCAGGTGGCCGGCACGGAAGACAGTTTCGTGCAGCTGATGAACCGGGACGCGCACCAAATGGGCCTGAACGACACGGTCTATACCGATGTCGACGGCCTGCCCGACCCGGGGCTGCACACCAGCGCGCTCGACGTCGCCACGCTGAGCCGCGTGATTTTGCAAGACGAGCCGCAGATCCTGAACATCTCGAAATTGCCGAACTACACCTACAACAACATCACCCAGGCGAGTTGGAACCCGGTGCTGGCGCATGATTCCACGGTCGACGGGCTGAAGACCGGCCTGACCAATGAAAGCGGGCACTGCATCGACGCCACGGCGGTGCGCGGCGACATGCGCCTGATCGCCGTGGTAATGGGCGGCCCCTCCTGGCACGCCAGCACCGCGGCCATCGAGGCATTGCTCGATTACGGCCAGAAATTCTTCACCGATACGGCCATTTCCACGGCCGGCCAGCAGATCGACACGCTGAAAAGCACCGCGCTGAATTCCGGCATGGTCCCGGTCGGCGTGGCGAACACCATCGCCGTGACCCTGCCCACGGACGGCGTTTCCAAGGTCGCATACAAGATCAACTACACGGCCGACCTGACGCCGGGCGTGACCAAAGGCGAAACTTTGGGCACGGTCACCTACACGCTCGATGGCAAGGCGCTGGGCAGCAGCCCGGTGATCGCGCTGACCGATTCGCCGCCCGCGACATTTTTTACCAAACTGAAGTTGAAACTGAGCAAATATCTATGAGCGACACACCTCCCGATCGTCTCTCGATCGACCCCGCCAGCCCGTTCTTCAACGAAGCTCTCCTCGAACGCGGCATCGGCATCCGCTTCAACGGCGTCGAGAAAAACAATGTCGAAGAATATTCCGTGTCCGAAGGCTGGGTGCGGGTGGCGGCCGGCAAAAGCCTCGACCGCCACGGCAAGCCGCTGACCATGCGGCTCAAAGGCACGGTCGAGGCGTATTTCCGCGATACGGCACAGCCGTAAGGAACAAGGAAGGGCTACTTTTTGTGAACAAAAAGTAGCAAAAAACTTTATTTACTCTGGGCCATGGGCTGCGTCGGCGACAACGCCCCTGGCCCAGCACAACAAAAGTTTTTGGTGCCGCTTTTTTCAAAAAGCGGCTTCTTTCTTCACTTCGGCCGTACCATGTCGAACCGCGCTTCCGGCCCGATCGCCGCATAGGCCGTGGCGCCGCCGGCGCGCAGGATGATTTCCGCGCCGAACGTATCGAACACGCCGTCCTTGAGCAACGCGTGGTCGATATGCACGCCGACCACTTCGCCCAGCACCAGCCAGGTAGAAACCGGCACGCCGGCAGCGCTCTTCAACTGCACGATGTCGGCCAGTTTGCACTCGAAATGCACCGGGCTGGCGGCCACCCGTGGCGGCGCTACGAGGCGCGACGGCGCCTTCTCCAGCCCGGCCAGCTCGAATTCATCCACGCCGTAAGGAACGGACGCCGACGTGGCGTTCATTTGCTCGGCCAGCCTGCGGGTGGCCAGGTTCCACACGAATTCGCCTGTCTCCTGCACATTGCGCAGCGAGTTTTTCGGCCCGGTGCTGGCGAAGCCGATGATCGGCGGGATGTAATTGAACGCGTTGAAAAAACTGTACGGGGCGAGATTCACCCCGCCATCCGCACCCCGGGTCGAAACCCAGCCGATCGGCCGCGGCCCGACAATGGCGTTGAACGGGTCATGTGCCAGACCATGCCCCGCCGCGGGCTCGTAAAAATGCATCGCGCTCATCATCAGGCTCCCTGTTTATCGAGTGGCGTCAATCGCCGGCAGCCGTGAGCGGTACCGCGGAAATGATCACCTGGGCGTAGGCGTAAGGATATTCATCCGTCAGCGAGAGCGCGACATGCGGCGCGTGGCCCGGCGGAATCAGCGCCGCGAGCCGCGCCAGAGCGCCGCCGTGCAGGCTCATGGTCGGCTGGCCGCTCGCGAGATTCGTCACCCGCAGATCGGCGAAAAACACGCCGCGCCTGAAGCCGGTGCCGAGCGCCTTGGCGCAGGCTTCCTTCGCCGCGAAACGCTTGGCGTAGCTGGCCGCCCGGCTATGCGGCCGCCGGTCGGAGCGCGCGCGTTCCACCTCGGAGAAGATGCGCAACGTGAAGCGCTCGCCAAAGCGCGCCAGGCTCGCCTCGATGCGGCGGATGTCGCAAATATCGGAACCGAGGCCGACGATCATGTCTTCGCGCGCTCCACCTGGGCAATGCCGGCGGCGCCGCGCAGCCCGGCGATCACCTGGGACAGATGGCGCACGTCGCGCACCTCCACATCGACCAGGGCTTCAAAGAAATCCTGCTGCCGATGCACAACCTTGAGATTCGAAATGGCGCCCTCCTGCTTCGCGACGGCGTTGGTCAGCACCGCCAGCGCGCCGGAACTGTTGCCCGCGATGACGCTGATGCGGCCGATGAAACGGCCGGACTTGCGGTCGCTGCGGGCGATCACATTGGCGTCCCAATCCACGTCGATGAATCGTTCCGGCGTGGCCGCAAATGTTTCCAGCGTCGCGCAATCCTTGGTGTGCACCGTAACGCCTTTGCCGTTGGCGACGATGCCGACGATCTTGTCGCCGGGCAGCGGGTGGCAGCAGCCGGCATAATGCACGTCCATGCCGGCGACGAGGCCGGTGATCGGCATGCCGATATCGCTCACACCGGTATGGCGCGGCGAACGTGCGGTGAGGGCCTCGCCCATGAAGCCCGGCAACATGCGCGGCGCACGCTGCTCGCGTAGCTCCGGATACGCGGTATGGACCACCTCTTTGGCGCCGATGATGCCGGTGTCCACCGCGATGTAGAGATCGTCCAGCGACGCCTGCTTGAGCGTTTTGACCGTCGCTTCCAGCACTTTTTCCGAACCGTCCACGCCTTCCTGGCGGAACGCCTTGGCCAACGCCGATTTGCCGGCATCGCGGTGCTGCTCGCGCATCTGCTGCGCCAGGAAGCGGCGGATTCGCGCGCGCGCCTTGCCGGTGACGACGAACCGCTCCCAGGCCGGTGACGGAGTGCCGCCGCGCGCGGTGAGAATCTCTACCTGATCGCCATTTTGCAGCTCATAGCGCAACGGCATCAGCCGGCCATTGATGCGCGCGCCGACGCAGCTATCGCCGATCTGGCTGTGCACGGCATAGGCGAAATCGACCGAGGTGGCGCCGCGCGGCAGCTGGATCAGCTGGCCCTTCGGCGTGAAGCAGAACACCTGGTCCTGGTAGAGCTCGAGCTTGGTGTTTTCGAGAAACTCGTCCGGGGCGGCGGAGTTATCAAGAATTTCCAGCAGGTCCTGCACCCAGCGGAACTGTTTCAAATCCGCCTGCGACGCGTCGGACTGCTTGTACAACCAATGCGCGGCGACACCGTTTTCCGCGATCATCTGCATGTCCGCCGTGCGGATCTGAATTTCGATCTTCTGGTTGCGCGGATGGCGTAGCGTCACGCCAGTATGCAACGATTGGTAGCCGTTGGCCTTGGGCGTCGAAATATAATCCTTGAAGCGCCCGGCAATCACCGGAAAGGCGGCATGGATCGCGCCCAACGCCACGTAGCAGGCCTCGCGCGTCGGCACGATGATGCGGAAGGCCATGATGTCGGAGAGCTGCTCGAAGGCGACATTGCGCCGCTGCATCTTCTCCCAGATGGAATAAGGCGATTTTTCGCGCCCGGCGATTTCCACAATGTCGACATCGGCCTCGCGGCAGACACGCAGTAGTTCCTGGCGCACCTCTTCGATGACGTCAGCCCCCTGCCCGCGCAGGAAATTCAGGCGCGCCTGGATCGTGTCATAGGCTTCGGGGTCGAGCTCGGCGAAAGAGCGCGTCTGCAGCTCCGTCTTCACCGCTTCCATGCCGATGCGCGCGGCCAGCGGCGCGTAAATCTCCATCGTCTCGCGGGCGATGCGCTGGCGCCGGTCCGGTGTGCGCACGGCGTTGATGGTGCGCATATTGTGCAGCCGGTCCGCGAGCTTGACGATGAGGACGCGAATGTCCTTGCTCATCGCCAGGACCAGCTTGCGGAAATTCTCCGCCTGCTTGGTGCGGTCCGACTGCAATTCCAGCCGGGTGAGCTTGGTAACGCCGTCGACCAGCCCGGCCACCTCGGCGCCGAAGCGCTTCTGCACCGAAGCCAGCGTGACGGGCGTGTCCTCGATCACGTCATGCAACAAGGCGGTGACGATGGAAGACGTGTCCAGCCGGTAGCCGGCCAGAATCGTCGCCACCGCCAAAGGATGGGTTATGTAGGGCTCGCCATTGTCGCGCTTCTGCGCCGCATGCGCGTCGAAGGCGACGCCGTAGGCATCGTCGATGACCGCCGGATCGGCCTTGCTGTCATAGGCGGCGATGCGTGAGAGCAGACCGCTCAGTTCCGGGTGCGGGCTGGCGCCCGCCAGCCCTTCGGGGGCGTATGGCAGGCTTCTTCTCCAACAGCCCGCCATGGCGCGACTCAGCGGCGGGTCTTGCCGCCGAGCTCTGCCTCGATCGCCGCCTGGATGTCCTCGGGCGACATTTCCTCGCCCTCGGCAGCCATGGCGGCGGCCTCTTCCTCGGCGGAGACATCCTGCAGGCCGAAAATATTCTGGTCGGTCGGGATCAGGTCCAGCACTTCCTCGTCCACCGGCTCAGGCTCGGGAACGCGGGACAGCGACTTCACCAGATCCTGCTCCAGCGCGGGCAGCGCCAGCGTCTCATCGGCAATTTCGCGCAAGGCAACCACCGGGTTCTTGTCATTGTCCCGGTCGATGGTAAGCTGTTCGCCTCGGCTGATGTTGCGGGCACGCTGGGCCGCCAGCAGAACCAGTTCAAACCGGTTCGGCACTTTCAAAACGCAGTCTTCGACGGTGACGCGGGCCATCCGATACGCTCCAGGCAAAGAATTGAACGCGTGATCTACCAAGCGCGCCGCCGCGATGCAAGCCTGTAGCCATTCTCGCGGCGCGGCTCAGTCCTCGCTTTCCGCCCAGAACGAGATTTCCTGCGGCGGCAACTCGGCCAGCAGCGCGGTCACGCTGCTTCCCAGCTGCGGATGCCGCCAGGCGGGCGCCACGTCCAGAATCGGCCGCAGCACGAAGGCCCGCTGATGGGCACGCGGATGCGGCAGGACCGGATCGGGCCCGGCACGCACCAGGCCGTTGAAGTCGATGATGTCGAGATCGAGCGTGCGCGCCGCGTTCGGGGTCGAGCGCTGCCGGCCATAGCGGCTTTCGATCGCCTGCAATTGCGCCAGCAGCCAAGCCGGGTCCACATTGCCCCGCAGCCGCACGACGCCATTGCAGTAATCCGGCTGTTCCGCGCGTGGGAAGGGCGGCGAGCGATACCAGGAGGATCCGGCGACGAAGCTCAAGCCGGGAATGCCGCGAACATCGGCGACGGCGGCGCGACATGTCTCAAGCGGTGAGGCCCCATCCAAGGCCTTCAGGTTCGCGCCCAGGGCCACCAAAATCATACGCCACCCCCCCTGCACGCCGAAGCCCTCACGAGTTTTTCAAGATCCGTCAGGAAAACTCATCTAACATTTTTCAGATCGGTGTATATGAAATTTAGAGAAATATTTACGGAAAAGAGCCAGCTATGAGATTCACCGCGCAGGAACGGACCGCGTTGTTCATCGACGGGGCGAATCTCTATGCCGCGACCAGGAGCCTCGGCTTCGACATCGATTACCGCAAGTTGCTGGATTATTTCGGCACGCAACTGCATCTGATCCGCGCTTATTATTATTCCGCGCTGCTGGAGACCGAGGAATATTCCCCGTTGAAGCCCTTGACCGACTGGCTGGCCTATAACGGCTACAGCCTGGTCACCAAGCCGGCCAAGGAGTTCACCGACGCGCAGGGAAAGCGGCGGATCAAGGGCAATATGGATATCGAGCTGGCGATCGACATGCTGGAGCTGGCGCCGCGGCTCGACCACGTGATCCTGTTCTCCGGTGATTCCGACTTTCGCCGTCTGGTTGAAGCGGTGCAACGTAAAGGTGTGCGCGTCTCCGTGGTTTCCACGATCAAGACCAGCCCCCCGATGATCGCCGATGAGTTGCGGCGTCAGGCCGATCAGTTTCTCGACCTCGCCGACATCGCGCCGGAATTCAGCAGGCGCGCGGCCGAGCCGCGCAGCCGCCCGAGCCGCGGCGACGCCGACGAATAATTGCACCTTCAATGACTCGACAGGCCCCCTCGGCAAATCCACCGCCGGACTGCGCCCTGTGCCCGCGCCTGGTCGGCTACCGCGCGGAAAACCGGACCAAAGAGCCGCTTTGGCATAACGCGCCGGTGCCGAGTTTCGGCGCACTGGACGCGGAGCTTTTGATCGTGGGCCTGGCCCCCGGCGTGCGCGGCGCCAACCGCACCGGCCGCCCCTTCACCGGCGATTATGCCGGCGTGCTGCTCTATCAGACCCTGATCAAATTCGGTTTCGCGACCGGCCAATATCTCGAAAACCCGGATGACGGGCTGCATTTAAGCAACTGCCGCCTCACCAACGCCGTGCGGTGCGTGCCGCCGCAAAACCTGCCGACGCCGGCGGAAAACAAAAGCTGCAACCCGTTCCTGGTGTCGGAAATCGCCGCCATGCCGCGCCTGCGCGCGATCCTGGCCTTGGGCACCGTCGCGCATGCCATGAGCCTGCGCGCGCTCGGCGCCCGCGCGGCGGCACATAAATTCGCCCACGGCGCGGTGCACGAAACAGGCGCAATGCGGCTGTTCAACAGCTACCATGTGTCGCGCTACAACACGAACACGCGCCGCCTCACGCCCGCGATGTTTGAAGATGTTGTCGAGAAAATCATGGGTTTTATAAAATAAGGAAGCGCTTCTTTTTGTGAACAAAAAGAAGCAAAAAAACTTTGTTATGCTGGGCCATGGGCGTTGTCGGCGACACAGCCTCCAGCCCAGCATAAAAAAAGTTTTTGCGGCGCTTTTTTCAAAAAGCGCCTGCTTTCTTTCTTCTAATCGTGCGTGTGCTTACGGTGAATCGGATCGATCCAGGCGACCTCTTCGGGTTTCTCCACCGGCTCGATATCGAGATTGACCACCACCGCCTCGTTATCCGAACGGACCAGCACACATTCCAGCGGTTCGTCGGTTGAGGCATTGATTTCCTGATGCGGCACGTAAGGCGGCACGAAAATGAAATCGCCCGGCCCGGCCTCGGCGACATATTCCAGTTTCTCGCCCCAGCGCATGCGCGCCTGGCCGCGTATCACGTAGATCACGCTTTCAAGCGCGCCATGATGGTGCGCGCCGGTTTTGGCGTTGGCGTCGATCTTCACCGTCCCGGCCCAGATTTTCTGCGCGCCGACGCGGGCCGCGTTGATCGCGGCCTCGCGATGCATGCCCGGCGTCTGCGCGGTGTTCGCATCGAGCGTGCCGGCCTTGATCACCTGCACGCCATGCTCGCGCCAATAATCCTCGTCCATGTTGGCCCCCTCAGCGGTTGCGCAGCAGCCTTGCCTTGTCGCGCTGCCAATCCCGCGCGGCGACGGCCTGGCGCTTATCGTGCTTCTGCTTGCCCTCGGCGATGCCGAGCGTGACTTTCGCCAGTCCGCGATCGTTGAAATGAATGTCGAGCGGCACCACCGTCGCGCCTTCGCGGGCGATGGCGCCGAACAACTGCCCGCGTTCCTTTTTTTTCACCAGCAGCTTGCGGGCGCCGCGCACTTCGAAGCGCGACAGCACGCCGCCCTGGTATTCCGGAATATAGGCGTTGAAGAGATAGAGCTCACCGTCGCGCTCGCCGGCCCACGCTTCGGTGAGCGTGGCGCGGCCGAGGCGCAGGGACTTCACCTCCACCCCTTTGAGCACGATGCCGGCCTCAATGGTGGAGAGAATCTTATAGTCGAACCGCGCCTTGCGGTTCTGCGAGGCGATCCCGTGCGAGATGTAACCCGACTTGGATTTAGCCTTCTCCGTCAATTCAACAGCCCCGCCTCCCGCATCGCGGCACGCATTTTCTCCGCGGTGGCGGCGCTGACCGGCGCCATCGGCAGGCGGCTGGCGGCGGTGCCGAATCCGAGCAGCGAGGCGGCGTATTTCACCGGGCCGGGATTGGTCTCGACGAACATCGCATCATGCAGCGGCACCAAACGCTGCTGGATCGCCATCGCCTGTTTGATGTCGCCCTTGGCCCAGGCCGCATGCATCTCGGCGCAGAGGCGCGGCGCGACATTGGCGGTGACCGAGATGCAGCCATGCCCCCCGGCGGCAAGGAAGCTGAGCGCCGTATGGTCCTCGCCGGAGAGCTGCGCAAACCCGGCGCCGCAGGCGCGAGTGGTGTGCAACGGCCGGGTCAGGTTCGCGGTTGCATCCTTCACGCCGACGATATTCTTCTCCTGCGCCAGCCGCGCCATGGTCTCGACCGACATGTCGACCACCGAACGGCCGGGAATGTTGTAAATGATCACCGGAATATCGACAGCATCGATGATCGCCTTGAAATGGCGGTACAGACCTTCCTGGGTCGGCTTGTTGTAATAAGGGGTGACGACCAGCACGGCATCGGCGCCGGCCTTCTTGGCGTGCATGGCCAGGCTGATCGCCTCGGCCGTGGCGTTGGAGCCGGCGCCGGCGATCACCGGCACCCTGCCCTTCGCCGTGGCGATGGTCAGTTCGACAACGCGCTCATGTTCCTCATGCGACAAAGTGGGCGATTCACCGGTGGTGCCCATCGGCACGAGTCCCTGCGTACCCTCCGCGATCTGCCACTCGATCAGGCGCACCAGAGCGTCTTCATCGATGCGCCCATCGGCGTGCATCGGCGTCACCAAAGCGGTCAGAGAACCGTGAAACATTGCTTTTCCCCAATGACCACGCGGGGGCATGCCAGCCCACGCGCACGTACAACACCACGTAATCCCGTGGGGGATGGCCTGCAACCCAGGGCCTGCTAGAACGGCATGTATGAGAATTCTTGGCGTCCTGCTGTTCGCTGCGCTGCCCGCCCTCGCCTGGGCGCAGAGTCCTGCGTCTCCGGAAATCATGACCGACGTTTATGCCGGACATTTCGACGCCGCCTCGGCCCTGGCGGCGGCCACCGGCGACCCGCTGACGCAGAAGCTTGTGACCTTCTTCCGCCTGCTCGACCCCGGCGGCGGTACGCCGGATGAAATCCGGAGCTTCATCGCCGAGAATCCGGACTGGCCGGAACAAGGATTGCTGGCGCTGCGCGCACGGCAGGCGGAAGGGATCGTCTCTCGGCAGGCGCCGGAAGTCACACCGCCTTTCCTGCAACAGGTTGAGGCGCTGCACGCGGCCGGGCAGGACGAGGCCGCCGCCACGCTCTGGACGTCTCAAGGCAAGGCGGCGGCCGGCGCGGCCGATGCCGGGCAGCTTCTGATGTTCTGGCCGGCGCAGAATGAGCTGGCCCGGGCGCTGCTGGCGGCCGGCGACGCCAAATCCGCCTATCAGGTGGTCATCGCCGTGAACCCGCCCATCGCCGGGGAGACCGCGCGCGAACAGATCGCCGACCGCGATTTCCTCGCCGGGTTCCTGCTGCTGCGCTTTCTGCACGAGCCTGAGGAGGCGGCAACCTGGTTCCGCGACCTCTCGACCTCTTCCACCGCCGTGATCACCCAGGCGCGCGCCTGGTACTGGCTGGGGCGCAGCGAGAGCGGCGCCGCGGCGCAGGCCGATTTTGCCCGGGCCGCGCAATATCCGGACACCTATTACGGCCAGCTCGCCGCCCTGGCGCTCGGCGACACGCCGCAACAGCTCGCCCAGCGGATTCTCAGCGCCGGCCAGCCGCCTTTCTCGGCGGGGCAGGCCCTGGACTTCGCCTTGATGGAATTGCCGCGCGCCGCCGTGCTGCTGATGCAGATGAACGATCAGCGCGATGCGATGATCTTTCTCAACCGGATCGGCGCGGTCGCCGCCGATGACCGAACCAGGGAGCTGGCGGCACGGCTGGCGCTGGGGCTCGGCCTGCCCTCGAGCGCGGTATCGATCGCGCGAACCGCCGGTGTCGCCGGGCAGATGCTGGTGCGTGAAGGCTGGCCGATGCCCGTCACCCCGCCCGACGGGGACCTTCCGGGCGCCATCGCCTTTGGCATCATGCGCCAGGAAAGCAGTTTCAATCCGGACGTGGTCTCCGGCGCCGGCGCGGTCGGGCTGATGCAGTTGATGCCGGCCACGGCGCGCCACACCGCCCGCAAGGACGGCATTTCCTACAGCAACAATCTGTTCGATCCGCACGAGAACATGCTGATCGGCAGCGCCTATATCGACGGGCTGATCAAGGATTTCGGCAACTGCCTGCCGCTTGCCATCGCCGCCTACAATGCCGGCCCGACCAATGTCGCCAACTGGCTGGCGAGCAACGGCGACCCGGAACTGGGCACGCGCGCCGGCGGGGCCGATATCATCGACTGGGTCGAGGAGATTCCGTTCAACGAGACCCGCAATTATGTGCAGCGCGTGACCGAGAGCATCGTCGTCTACCAGGCCCTGCTGCACGGCACGACCGAGCACCCGCTCGTGGCCTGGATGCAGAAATGATGCTTCCGCGTTTGCTTGCGAGCGGCTTCTGCGCCGGTTACGCGCCGGTTGCGCCCGGCACGGCGGGGTCCCTCGCCGGGTTGCTCGTCGGCGCCCTGCTGCTCGGTTTCGGCCATTTGCCCGTGGCGGTCGCCGTTCTTGCGGTCAGCGCCGCCGGCCTCTGGGCGATCACCGCCCTCGACGAGGGCCATGCCGATCCGGGCTGGATCGTCATCGACGAGATTGCCGGGCAGATGATCCCGCTGCTGGCCCTGTCGCATGTCTCGGTCGTCGGGCTGGGCCTGGCCTTCGTCGCGTTCCGCTTTTTCGACATCACCAAGCTCGGCCCGATCGGCTGGGTGGATGGCCGCCACGATGTCCGGGGCGTGATGGGCGACGACTGGCTGGCCGGAATCGCCGCCGCGATTCTGCTGCTTCTGGTCCGCCTGGTGTGGCCGCTATGAACGCCGATGCCTTCGCCGCCAAACTCGTGCAACTCTACCGCGCGAAAGGGCTGACCCTGGCGACGGCGGAAAGCTGTACCGGCGGCATGGTGGCCGCCGCCATCACCTCCGTGCCCGGCTCTTCCGCCGTGCTGGATCGCGGCTTCGTCACCTATTCCAACGAAGCGAAAACCGAATTGCTGGGCGTGCCGGCGGCGCTGATCGACACGGTCGGGGCGGTGTCGGAAGACGTGGCGCGGCTGATGGCGCAAGGCGCCAGACAACGCGCCGGGACAAATCTGGCGGTGTCTATCACCGGCATCGCCGGGCCGGATGGCGGCAGCCCTGAAAAGCCGGTCGGCACGGTCTGGTTCGGGCTCGCGACCGCGGATGGGCAGGTTTTCGCCCATCACCGCCGGTTCCCCGGCGATCGCCAGGCCGTCCGCGCCGCCAGCACATTATTCGCCTTGCAGCTGTTATGGGATGGAGTGAAGTCATGAGCAAAAATCTCGGCGTCTGGGACAAAGCCAAGCGCGATGGCCGCAAGATGAGCATGATCACCGCCTATGACTATCCGTTCGCACGCCTCGCCGAGGCGGCGGGAATCGATGCGATTCTGGTCGGCGATTCGCTCGGCATGGTGGTGGCCGGCGATGCCGACACGCTGCGCGTCAGCCTGGAACAGATCGAATATCACACCAGGATCGTCGCCAAAGGCCTGCAAAAAACCCTGCTGATGTCCGACCTGCCGTTCGGCAGCTACGAGCAGAGCCCGGTCCAGGCCCTGGCCAGCGCCACCAGGCTGATCAAGGCCGGCGCGGATATCGTGAAGCTGGAGGGCGGCGAAGCGATGGTCGAAACCGTCGCCTATCTTTCGGCGCGGGCCGTGCCGGTCTGCGCGCATATCGGGCTGACGCCGCAATACGTGCGGCAATTCGGCGGCTTCAAGCGCCAGGGCAAGACACCGGATGCCGCGGCGCGGATCATGCAAGACGCAATCGCGTTCGCCGAGGCCGGCGCGCGCATCGTGCTGATGGAAGCCATCCCCTCACCCCTCGCCGCTGAAATCACGCAGCGCATCGCAGCACCCACCATCGGCATCGGCGCCGGCCCCGACACAGACGGCCAGGTGCTGGTGCTGCACGACGTGCTGGGCCTGAACCAGGACCACGTGCCGGCCTTCGCCAAAACCTACCTGGACGGCGCGAAGCTGATCCAACAGGCGATTGCCGATTATGCCGAGGACGTACGGACTTCGAAATTTCCCTCAGTCTGAAGGACAGGAAGGAAGCGCTACTTTTTGTGAACAAAAAGTAGCAAAAAAACTTTGGTTACTCTGGGCCATGGGCGTTGCCGCCGACACAGCCCATGGCCCAGCATAACAAAAGTTTTGGGGCTGTCCCAGATGTTAGGTTGAATTCTTTCTGACCCAGCGCTTGAGCTGCTTCAAGAGCTGGGCGGGAGAGCCATCGTTGAACCTCCACTCGCATTCCTTGAGGAAGAGGTGGAAATTGGCTTTTG
>NZ_DATLPB010000123.1:0-130503 GCF_035535915.1 Acidocella sp. | reverse complement strand
GCGCGGCATATGACCGCGCGGTTTCTCCTGCTAACGTTGCGGCCTTGGCTCAGGACGACAGAAAGGAACGACGATGGCGCCTCTCGATTTCTCCTCGCTTCTCCCCGCTGTGGCGGCCCGCGCCGTGGCGACACGACGGGATCTGCACCGTTATCCGGAACTCGGGCTCACCGAGTTCCGCACCGCAAGCCTCGTCGCCGAGCGGCTGACGAAGCTCGGGCTCGAGGTGCGGCTTGGCCGCGAGGTGATGGATTCCGCCAGCCGCGTCGGCGTGCCCTCGGAGCAGGTTCTCGATGACGCCTATGCGCGCGCCGCTTCCGAAGGCGCGCCGCCGGAGTTCCTCAAGCCGCTTGCCGGCGGCCATACCGCCGTGGTTGCCACCCTCAAGGGCGCGCATCCGGGGCCGGTGGTGGCGCTGCGTGTCGACATGGACGCGCTGCCGATCATCGAAAACGACACCCAGGCGCATCTGCCGGCGCGTGAGGGCTTCATCTCGGCACATCCCGGCATCATGCATGCTTGCGCCCATGACGGGCACACGGCCATCGGGCTCGGCGTCGCCGAGCTGCTGAACGAAATGAAGGACCGGCTGCACGGCACTGTGAAATTCATCTTCCAGCCCGGCGAGGAAGGCGGCCGCGGCGCGCTGCCGATGGTGAAGGCGGGCGTGGTCGATGATGTCGATTATTTCGTGGCGATCCATCTCGGCACCGGTGTGGAAAGCCGGGTCTTCCGCCCGTCCGTCCGCGGGCACCTGGCGAGCGTGAAGCTCGACGTCACCTTCCGCGGCCAGGCCGCCCATGCGGGCTCCCATCCGGAAGAAGGGCGCAACGCTCTCGTCGCGGCCTCGACCGCGGTGCTCAATCTCTACGGCATTTCCCGGCACCATGCCGGCCGTTCGCGGGTGAACGTAGGCACGCTGCGCGCGGGTTCGGGCCGCAACGTGATCCCCGACGAGGCCGTGATGCAGATGGAAGTGCGCGGCGAAACCGAGGAGATCGCCGACTATATGCGCGACCGGGCCATGGCGGTGCTGCGCGGCGCCGCGGCGGCGCAGGATGTCGAAGTGGACATCAAGGTCATGGGCCGCACGACCACGGCCGGCTCCGACCAGGCCCTCGCCGAACGGCTGGCCGCGGCGCTGACGGGGCTCGACGATGTCACGGTGGACGCCGCATCGCATGTCACCGGCGGCAGCGAAGACGCGACCTTCTTCATGCGCCGGGTGCAGGAACGCGGCGGCCAGGCGGTCTATGCGGTGGTCGGCTCCGACATTCCCTCCGGACACCACACGCCGACCTTCGATATCGACGAGAAGGATCTTCCCTGGGCGATCGAGGCGCTGGCGAAGGGGGTCTTTAAGCTTGGTGCTGAAGGATAGGAAGAAAGCAGGCGCTTTTTGAAAAAAGCGCCGCAAAAACTTTTATTATGCTGGGCCGGGGGCGTTGAAATCACCACGGCTCACCCGTTCCCGCACGCTTGCCACTATGACACCATGTAGAGCGCAACAGACGAGGGTACGGATTTGACGGAGCAGGCAATCGAGCGGGACGGCATGGCCGTTCCCCGCCGCTACTGGGCTTATGGGGCGATCATCATCACGCTCGTCCTGGCGGTCATGGACGCCTCGGTCGCGAATGTGGCGCTGCCGACCATCGCGGGCGACTTCCACGCCACCCCGTCACAATCGATCGCCATCGTCAGCGTCTATCAGCTTGCCATCGTCATCCTGCTGCTGCCGCTCGCCGCGCTCGGCGATATTTATGGCTACCGCCGCGTTTACAGCGCCGGCGTCGTCGTGTTCACCATCGCGTCGTTCTGCTGCGCCGCCGCATGGTCGCTCGACCTTCTCACCGCCGCGCGCATCCTCCAAGGCGTTGGCGCCGCCGGCATCATGAGCGTCAACACCGCGCTCGTCCGCTATATTTTTCCCACCGCCAAGCTCGGCCACGCGCTCGGCCTCAACACGCTTGCGGTCGGCATCGCCTCTTCCCTCGGCCCGAGCTTTGCCGGCCTCGTGCTCGCCGTCGCCTCCTGGCACTGGCTGTTCGCCGTCAATGTCCCGCTCGGGATCATCGCCTATGTGCTCGGCGTCAAAACCTTGCCCGATAGCCGCCGCACCAAGCAGAAATTCGACATCGTCACCGCGCTGCTTTCGGCGATCATGTTCAGCATGCTGCTCGGCTTCATCACTTCCTTCTCGCATGGCGGCTCCTGGCCCCGTGCGGTGGCGGAACTGGCCATCGGCCTTGGCGCCGCGTTCTGGGCCGTGCGCCGCCAGGCGGACCGCCCGGCCCCTCTGCTGCCGGTCGACCTGCTCAAGATCCCGGTCTTCGCCCTGTCGATGTGCGCGTCGGTCTGTTCCTTCTGCGCGCAGATGCTCGCTTTTGTGTCCCTGCCCTTCATGCTGCAAAGAAGTCTCGGCTTCAGCCCCACCATGGTCGGCTTGCTCATCGTCCCGTGGCCGCTGGCGGTTGCCGTCTGCGCCCCGATTGCCGGCCGCCTCTCCGACCGTGTCTCCTCGGCCCTTCTCGGCTTCGTCGGGCTGCTGCTCCTGGTCGCCGGCCTGCTCTTGATGGCCTTCCTCCCCGCCCACGCCAGCCCGGCCAATATCGCGTGGCGCATGGTCCTCTGCGGCGCCGGCTTCGGCACCTTCCAGGCGCCCAATAACCGCCTGATCGTGACCTCCGCGCCCCGCATCCGGTCCGGCGCCGCCAGCGGCATGCTCGGCACCGCCCGCCTCCTCGGCCAAGCACTCGGCGCCGCCCTGGTTGCGCTCATCCTCGCCCATATCGCCGGCCCAAGAGGCGCCAGGATCTCCCTTCTGGCCGGCGCCGCCTTCGCTTTCATCGCGTCCTTCGTCAGCGTCGCCCGGCACGGGAAAAACGCGTGAGGAAGAAAGCGCTACTTTTTGTGAACAAAAAGTAGCAAAAAAACTTTTTTTGCGCCGCTTTTTTCAAAAAGCGGCCTCTTTCTTCTCTGGCGAACTGCACGCGGCGCCCAAAGGTGCCACGTGTAGCCAATGTTAGTCGCCAGTATGCCGGGTGATGTGAACCGGAACCGATTTATATGATGGCGTGCCGCAGAACGGATCGGCATAGTCCAGTGGCACGAGACAATTGGCCTCGGGATAATACGCCGCGACGCTGCCGCGAGGGATCTTGTAGGAAATGGCGGTAAGATTTGGGAGATAGCGTTTCCGTTCGCCCTCGAACGCGGTCTCGATCAAGACCACGTCCCCCGGTTCGATATTGCGCTCCACCAAATCGTCTTCGTTCATGAAGACGACGTCGCGCCGGCCGAAGACGCCGCGATAGCGGTCATCGAGGCCATAGATCGTGGTGTTGTACTGATCGTGGCTGCGGATCGTCGTCAACCACAGCACCGCCGGATCCGTGCGCAGCGGGTCTTCCCACAGTCCGACAAACGGGATGAACTCGGCCTTCCCCGATTTGGTATGCCAGACCCGCTCGGTGGGCCCGAGGGGCAGGCGGAAGCCGCCGGGATGGCGGATGCGCTCATTGAAGTTCTCGAATTCCGGAAACACCGCTTCGATCTTGTCGCGAATCACGTCGTAGTCGGCAACCAGGCCGGCCCAATCGACCTTGCTGTTCGGCAGCGTCGCCGCCGCCAGGCCGGCTACGATCGCGGGCTCGGAACGCAGATGCTCCGACGCCGGCGTGAGCTTGCCGCGCGAGGCGTGAACCATCGACATGGAGTCCTCCACCGTCACCGATTGCGGCCCGCTCGCCTGGATGTCCTCCTCGGTGCGGCCGATGACGGGCAGGATGAAGGTTTCCTTGCCCACGAGCAGATGCGACCGGTTGAGCTTGGTGCCGAGATGCACCGAGAGATCGAGCGACCGCATGGCGGGGAAACATTGCGTTGTATCCGAAAGCGCGACGGCGAGGTTGCCGCCCAGGCAAATCAACGCTTTCGAGCGCCCGTCGATGATCGCCTGCATGCCGGCCACGGCATCGTGGCCATGGGCAGCGGGCGGCTTGAAGCCAAAGGCTTTTTCGATCCGCGCCAGCATCTCCGCCGAGGGCTTCTCGGTGATGCCGACAGTACGGTCGCCCTGCACGTTGGAGTGGCCGCGCATCGGGCAGATGCCAGCACCGGGTTTACCAAAATTGCCGCGCAGCAGGAGCAGGTTCGCAATCTGGTGAACTGTCTCAGTGCTTCGGCTGTGCTGGGTGATGCCCATCCCGTAGCTCACGATCGTGGCCTTGGATTGGACATAGGCTTCCGCGATGGAGCGCAGACTTTCGCGCGACAGGCCGCTCACGGCCTCGATGTCGGGCCATCCGGTTGCCTTCAGATCCGCGACAAACCCGTCGAAACCATGCGTATGCGTCGCGATGAACTCGCGGTCCAGCACCTCTACCTCGGGGCCGCGCTCTTCGCTGATCTCGATCACGGCTTTCGCGATACCCTTGAGCGCCGCGGCGTCACCGCCAACCCGGACCTGGTGATATGTGGAGGCGATCGGGGTCCATCCGAGCGTTGCCATCTCGATCGGGTCTTGCGGATCGGCAAAGCGTTCGAGCGCGCGCTCGCGCAGCGGGTTGATCACGATGATGGGAGCATGCCGGCGCGCCACCTCGTGCAGCGTGCCCATCATGCGCGGATGGTTGGTGCCAGGGTTGTGGCCCATCGCGATGACCAGTTCGCAATGCTCGAAATCTTCGAGCGAGACGGTGCCCTTGCCGATGCCGATGGAGTCAGGGAGGCCGACGCTGGTCGCCTCATGGCACATATTCGAGCAGTCAGGGAAATTGTTCGTTCCAAATTCCCGGGCGAAGATCTGGAAAAGAAAGGCAGCCTCGTTCGAGGCGCGGCCGGACGTGTAGAACTCCGCCATGTTCGGATCGGGCAACCCGCGCAGGATCTCGCCGATGCGGGCAAAGGCGGCGTCCCAGCTGATGGGCAGGAATTTGTCGCTGCCCGCGTCATAGACCATCGGGTGCGTCAGGCGCCCTTCGTTCTCCAGCTCGTAGTCGCTCCATTCCCGGAGCGACGTAACCGTATGCGCCGCGAAAAATTCCGGCGTCACGCGCTTCCTGGTTGCCTCCCAGGTGACCGCCTTGGCGCCGTTCTCGCAAAATTGAAAAGTGGACGTGTGCTCTTTGTCCGGCCAGGCGCAACCGGGACAGTCGAAGCCCGCCGGCTTGTTGGTGCGAAACAGCGTGACCACCGCGTCCGAGGCGTCCATCTGTTCACGGATCGCCTTTGCCGTCGCGCGCAGCGCACCCCATCCGCCAGCGGGGCTGCTATATTCATGAATTCCCGGAATGTCCTTGTTCGCCATCTCAAGATTCCTCGATTACGAAATTTGGTTTGTCCATAAATTCACTGCAAGAGTGCCGGGCACCATTTTGCCGTACCACCCGGGAGCCACGTTCCAAAAGTTCGGTTCGACGTTCTACGCCGAGACATAGGCGGTGGCCAATAAAATCATGACAGCCTACAGCCATTCGCGCAACGGGCCGCCATGCGGCAGCGGGAAAAGCGAGCGACGCGGGAACCGCGTCTGCCAAATGCCGTTTCAAATGCACATGATTTTCTATCCGCCATGTTGCGAACGCCTGTCTTCCTGCCCTCAACACGCGCCATGAATCCGGAAGCGGTACACCGGTATGCATGAAATAGCCCACGGCGCCACGGAAGTCGGTTAATTTTTCATATCAAAACGTTAAAATAATACTACGTCGATAACCCGCGCCAAAAGCGATCCCGGTGATGGAAATTTTCGAAACGTCCGAAGTGAAGGTTACACGTTAAGAGGCCGAAGGCGGCCATGCGCTCCTGCCAGACGTTCACATCGTCCCCGCCCGAGTGACGGCAACGGCCGGTGCGCCGGCTGCCACGACCCTTCGTATGGATGATTTTTGCACGCACAATGCATTTATGTTGATCTTCGCATGCAATAGCCGTATCTGCCCCTTCAAACACATAATAACGGACCGAGGAACGCCATGGACGTGATCCAACCACCGCTATCGTCTTGAATCCGGCGGACAATGTTGCGGTTGCGCGGGTCGAGATGGGTCCGGGCACGCCGATCGACGGCATGGCCCTGCGCGCCGCCGGCAGGGTCGGGCGGGGGCACAAGATCGCCGCCTCCGCGAAAGTCATCAAACGGCTCAACGTCTTTCGCACGACCGGACAGATGCCGAGCCTTCCCTATATCGGCGCCGGCGAACCGCCGGCCGCCGATCCCGACAACAACATATAACCAAGGAGGAATTGATGTCTGCTTCCCACCACGGCACGGCGCATCGCGGCGTGTTCCCCGTCGTCCCGACGATCTTTGACGCGGACGGAAATCTGGACCTTGCCGGGCAGCTGCGCTGCGTCGACTTCATGATCGATTCCGGTTCGGACGGCCTGTGCATTCTCGCCAATTTCTCGGAGCAGTTCGTGCTTTCCGACGATGAGCGCGACAGCCTCACCACTTCGATCCTGAAGCATGTCGGTGGGCGTGTTCCCGTCATCGTCACGACGAGTCATTTCAGCACGCAAATCTGCGCGGCGCGCAGCCGCCGGGCGGAGCAGCTCGGCGCGGCGATGGTCATGGTGATGCCGCCCTATCATGGCGCGACCATCCGCGTCTCGCTGCCCGGCATCCGTGCCTTCTTTCAAACCCTGTCCGACGCGATCTCCATCCCCATCATGATCCAGGACGCACCGGTGAGCGGCACTTCCCTTCCGGCAAGCTTCCTGGCCATGCTGGCGCGGGACATCGCGCACGTGTCTTATTTCAAGATCGAGGTGCCCCAGGCCGCCGCGAAGCTGCGGGAGCTGATCGCCGAAGGCGGCGACGCGATCGAAGGCCCGTGGGACGGCGAGGAGGCGATCACCCTTCTGGCGGATCTCGACGCCGGCGCCACCGGGTCGATGACCGGCGGCGGATATCCGGACCTGATCCGGCCGATCGTCCATAGCTATCTCGCCGGCGACCGGGACAGCGCCGTGGCAGCCTATAATCGCTGTCTGCCGCTCATCAATTACGAGAACCGACAGTGTGGGCTGCTCGCGGCGAAGGAACTGATGAAGGAAGGCGGCATCATCGCCTGCGCCGAGGGCCGCCCTCCAATCGCGCCCCTGCATCCGCGCACGAAAGAAGGGCTCATCGAGACCGCGCGCAGCCTGAATCCCCTGGTCCTGCGCTGGAGCAAATAATCATGACCCTTACCGGAGAACTGATCATTGGCGCCGCGCTGCATCGCTCACATCGCACATTCGCCGCGCTGGCGCCCGAGAGCGGCATGCCGATCGCGCCCGACTTTTATGGCGCGACCTCGGATCACGTCGAAATGGCCTGCGCGCTCGCGGAGGCCGCGTTCGATGCTTATCGCGAGACTCCGCGCGAACGGCGCGCAGTCTTTCTTGAGGCCATCGCCGCGAACATCGAGGCGATCGCCGGCGAGCTGGTCCCGCGTGCCATGGCGGAAACCGCGCTGCCCCGGCCGCGGCTGGAAGGAGAGCTGGCACGCACCGCCGGGCAATTGCGCCTGTTCGCGGCCCATCTGCGCTTGCCTGAGGAGATCCGCATCGACCCGGCGCTGCCGGACCGCCGCCCCTTGCCGCGCCCCGATCTGCGCCTGCGCCGCATCGCCGTCGGCCCCGTCGCCGTGTTCGGGTCCAGCAATTTTCCGCTGGCCTTCTCGGTTGCCGGCGGCGATACGGCGGCAGCCCTCGCCGCGGGCTGCCCGGTCATCATCAAAGCCCATGCCGCCCATCCGGGCACCTCGGAACTGGTGGGGCGCGCCGTCCAGAATGCCGTCGCCTCCTGCGGATTGCCCGAAGGCGTGTTTTCCCTGCTGTTCGACGACGGGTTCGAGGTCGGCCAGGCGCTCGTCAGGCATCCGGCGATCCAGGCGGTCGGGTTTACCGGGTCGCGGAAAGGCGGTCTTGCGCTCCTGAAGCTCGCCCAGGCCAGACCGCAACCCATACCGGTCTATGCCGAGATGAGCAGTGTCAATCCGGTCTTTCTGCTGCAAGCGGCGCTGGAAGCACGCGCTGCGGGGCTTGGTTCCGCCTTTGTCGAATCCCTCACTTTGGGCGTCGGCCAGTTCTGTACCAACCCCGGCATCGTCATCGGCGTGGCGGGCGAAGCCTTCGAGGCTTTCATCGCCGCCGCTTCAACGTCTTTGCGCGGCAAGCCGGCCGGCGTGATGCTGACAGCGGGAATCGCCGCCGCCTATGGCGCTGCCGTTGCACGGATGGCGGCCCATCCAGCGGTCCAGGCGGTGGCGCACGGCTTGCCCGCCGCATCCCCAGGCCAGGGGCAGCCGGCGCTCTTTGCCGCCCAGGCGGCCGATCTTCTGGCCGACCCGTCGCTCATGGAGGAAGTGTTCGGGCCCTGCGCCCTGCTCGTCAGGTGCAAAGACACCGGCGAGATGCACGAACTCGCACATCATCTGGAAGGACAACTGACCGCAACCCTGCAGGCGGACGAGCCGGACCTGGCGCTGGCGCGCAAGCTCCTGACCGTTCTGGAGCGAAAGGCCGGACGGATCCTGGCCAATGGCTGGCCGACCGGCGTTGAGGTCTGCGACGCCATGGTTCATGGCGGGCCCTACCCCGCAACCTCGGACACAAGGACAACTTCCGTCGGCACGATGGCGATCGAGCGTTTCCTGAGACCCGTCTGCTACCAGGCCATCCCAGGCGCCATTCTGCCGGCTGCCCTCCAGACCATGCCGTCATCGAAATCCTGATGACGGCCGCTGGCACGTAACCGACCCGATCGCCCCGCACGCGGCCGAGAGAACGCGCGGGCGGGGCATCAGGGCAAAGCCGGGCATGGGCCCTTATTCCGCGGGCACTTCCTCCGCCTGGCCGATCCGCACGGGCGGCACCAGGACGGCCAGCCCCACGATGACGACGGAAATCCCGAGTATCGCCCAGAACGTCAGATGCAACGATTGCTGCAGGGCCAGGCCGACCGCCATGTCACCGCCGCCGGCCGCGCGGTGCGGCGCCGCGAGGAGCTGCCGCAACTGGTCCGAGGTGATCGGCCTGACGCCCTTCGCATGGCTGAGGCCGTAATTGAGCACCGCGCCGAGGGCCGTGGCGCCGAGCGTGCTGCCAAGATTGCGCGCGAACAGGTTGGACGCCGTGACGCTGCCGCGCTGCGCCCAATCGACGATTTCCTGGATCAGAATCAGCGACCCGATGCTGACCAGGCCCATGCCAAGTCCCATCACGAGGGAGCCGAGCGCCGCCGTGACCAGCGAACTCTGTGGGTTCAGCAGCACGAAAGCGGCGGCACCCGCAGGCATGAGCGTGCTCCCGACGATCAGAATGCTCCGCAATCCCACCCGGTGAAACAAGCGCGCGGCCAGCATGGAACCGACCGGCCAGCCGACCAGCACCATCGTCAGGGTCAGGCCCGAGATCACCGCCGATTGATGCAGGACGCTCTGCATATACATCGGCAGGAATGTGGTGAGCCCGATGAGCGCCATGCCGGAAAACACCGCCACCGCGTTGGCCACCGCGATCGGCCGGCGGCTCCATAAGGCGAACGAAATCATCGGATCGGCGGCGCGCCGTTCCTGAAGCAGGAACAGAATTGCGGAAACCGCGAACAGTCCCGTCATCAGCAGCACGGTCTCGCCATGGGAAGTGCCGGTCTCGGTGAGGGCGATCAGCAGGGAGGCGATGGCCACCGTGAACAAGGCCGCGCCGGCGATATCGATCGAGCGGCGCTCGTGCTTCGGACTGTCGTGCAGAAACAGCATAAAGCCCGCAGCGGCGGCAAGGCCGATCGGCACATTGATCCAGAAAATCCAGGCCCACGAAAAATCGCGGAGAATGAGCCCGCCGACGATCGGCCCCAAAACGGCCGAGACCGCCCATAGGCTGGAGATATAGCCCTGGATCTTGCCGCGCTCGCGCGCCGGATAGAGATCCGCCACGATCGTCAGGCCGACAGGCTGGACGGCGCCGGCGCCCATGCCTTGAATCAGCCGGAAGACGATCATCGAAGGCATCGACCACGCGCAGCCGGCCAGCACGGATCCCACAAGAAAGATGGCAATGCCCAGGAGCATGATATGCTTGCGGCCATAAAGGTCGGAAAGCTTGCCGAACACCACGGTCGCGGCCGTCTGCGTCAGCAGGAATGACGAGAACACCCAGCTATAGAGCCGCAGCCCGCCGAGCTGCGCCACGATCTGCGGCATGGCCGTGGATACGATCGTGGCCTCGATGGCCACCATGACCATGGAGGCCATGACGGCCCCGAGGACCAGCGGACGCGATGATTGTGGGGTCATTCGGAGACTACCGGCAGGTTCTGGGGCAACGGGGCGCGAATCACGTTCGTTAACGGTTCTTCATTATAGCACGACAGAATCGCTGACAATTCAAGGCTGATGCGACCGCGCCGCCGGTCTGGCCGGCCGGTTACTCCGCCGGGTGGATTTTCGTATGCCTGGGCTCGGCCGCCCTGGCGGCTTCCAGCGCCCGCATACGGGCCGGCAGGAACGGATGGACGAGCCATTGATAGGCGCCGGCGCCGACCACGCCCCCGACCAGCGGCCCGACAATCGGCACCCACCAGTAATTGCCCGGCGAGGGAAACGCGGCATCGTCCCAGCCGGCAAAATACGCAAAAATACGCGGCCCGAGATCGCGCGCCGGGTTGAGGGCCCAGGCTTCCAGATAGCCCATCGACGCGCCGATGCAGGCCACCAGAAGGCCGATCATGAGCGCGCCGGAATTCGCCCCGGGCGCCATCTCGTTATATTGCTCGGTGATCGCGAAAATGCCGAGCAGCAGGAAGGCGGTGAGAATGATCTCATCGGTCAGCGCGTGCATCGGCGTGATCGCCAGCCCCGGATGGGTGAAGAACACGCCGGCGGCGCCGCCTGCCGCGCGCGTGAGGTTATGCACCTGATTGAAATGGTCGATCACGGGCTGAAACAGCACATACACGACCATCGCGCCGAGAAACGCACCGAAAACCTGGGCCGCCCAATAGGGCACGACTTTTTTGAAAGGGAAGCCGCGGAACAAGGCGAGCGCCAACGTCACGGCAGGGTTGGCATGGGTGCCGGAAACCGAACCGGTGACGTAGATGGCGACCGTGACGCCCAACCCCCAGGAAATGCAAACGCCCCAATAGGCGTTCAGATAAGGGCTCGGATCGTAAAGAACATACATGCAGGCAACAGAGTCGCCGAAGGCGATAATGATGAAAATGGCCAACGCTTCCGAGATCAATTCTCCCAACATTTGTCGGTTCATGATTGTTTCCCCAAAATGTTATTGTTGTTGTATCGCGAAGGAACGTCATGCAGCCGGCTGACGCCGCGCCGCGCGCCACGCCATTCCGGCATTAAGTCTTTGCTCGTTATCGCGTGCGCCGCCTTTGCCTTACGGCTCCACCCAGGCGAATGACCGCTGCACGGCTTTCTTCCAGGATTTATAATAATGGTCGCGCTTTTCCGCCGCCATGTTCGGCGTCCAGGTTTTATCCACCCCCCAGTTCGCGCGCAGATCGTCAATATTGCGCCAATAACCGACCGCAAGCCCGGCTGCGTAGGCGGCGCCGAGCGCGGTGGTCTCGCTCACTTTCGGGCGCACCACCGGTGCATTCAGAATATCCGCCTGGAATTGCATCAGCAGCTCGTTGACCACCATGCCGCCATCGGTCTTCAGCGTGGTGAGCTTGATGCCGCTATCTTCCTGCATCGCCTCCACGACGTCGCGTACCTGATACGCGGTGGCTTCCAGGGCGGCGCGGGCCAGATGCGCCCGCGTGGCGTAGCGGGTGAGCCCGGCGATGACGCCACGGGCATCATCCTTCCAGTACGGCGCGTAAAGCCCGGAGAAGGCCGGAACGATGTAGACGTCGCCATTATCCTCGACGCTCCTGGCCAGGGGCTCGATCTGCGCGGCGACATCGAAGAACTTCATGTTGTCGCGCAGCCATTGCACCAGCGCGCCGGTGATGGCGATGGCCCCTTCCAACGCGTAATGCGGCGGTTCGGCGCCGAACTGATAGGCCAGCGTGGTCAGCAGCCCGGCTTTCGATGCCACCGGCGCGGTCCCGGTGTTCATCAGCATGAACGAGCCGGTGCCGTAAGTGTTCTTGACCTCGCCCGGCGCGAAACAAGCCTGCCCGACCAAAGCCGCCTGCTGGTCGCCGAGGATGCCGGCAATCCGGGTGCCCGCCAGCGGGGCGGTGGCGACCTCGCCATAGATCGCCGATGACGGCATGATTCGCGGCAGGCAGGCCGGAGGAATCTCGAACTGGCGCAGCATCTCCGAATCCCATTGGCAGGTCGCGAGATCGATCAGCATCGTGCGGCTGGCATTCGTGACATCCGTCACATGCACGCCGCCATCGACACCGCCGGTCAGGTTCCAGGTCAGCCAGGAATCGACGGTGCCGAACAAAGCCTCACCGCGTTCGGCAAGCGCCCTGGCGCCTTCGACGTTTTCGAGAATCCACAAAAGTTTCAGCCCGGAAAAATAGGTCGCGAGGGGCAAACCCGTGGTGGCGCGGAAGCGGTCCTGCCCGCCCGCCCGCATATAGCGCTGCACCAGCTGATCGGTGCGCGCATCCATCCAGACCAGCGCGTTGCAGAGCGGCTGTCCCGTGGTCTTGTTCCACAACATCGTGGTTTCACGCTGGTTGGTGATGCCGATGGCGGCGATGTCCGCGGCCGAGAGATTCGCACGCGCCAGAGCGGCGCCGATTACCTCGTTGGTGTTGGCGAGGATTTCCATCGGATCATGCTCGACCCAGCCCGGCTTCGGATAGATTTGCCGATGCTCTTTTTGCGCCACGGAAATGATGTTGCCGCCCTTATCGAACACGATGAAACGCGAACTCGTCGTGCCCTGATCGATGGCGCCGATATAATGCGTCATGGTCCCCCCATTTTTGTTTTTTTGAACGCCAGGCTTATGTTCCATAGCTCGGACAAATCCGCAGGCCGTGACCGGCCCGCTCAGTTGGCGAGATGCATCCGCCCTTCGATACCCCCCGCTTGCCCCGGCGTCTTGAGATAGGCCGCGAGCTGCGATGCCGTGTCCGCCGGCACATGCAGCCCCAGCTTCGAGCGGCGCCAGAGAATATCCTCCGGGTCGCGTGCCCATTCCCGCGCGACCAGATAATCCACTTCCGCCGCGAACAATAAGCCGCCGAAATCCCGGCCGAGATCGGCCAAACTCTGCGCCGCGCCGAGAATGCGCGGCGCCCTGGTGCCATAGGCGCGGACGAGCCGGCGCGCGAGCGGGCCGGGGAGGAACGGATAGCGCGCGGAAAACGCCGCCAAATAGGCCGCGAAATCGGCTCCCAGCATGTCGCCGCCGGGCAACGGCGCGGCGGCAGTCCAGCCGGCGCCGGCGGCGCGCCCCAGCAGCTTCAGAAGTTTTTCCAGCGCCTGTTCGGCAAGTTCGCGATAGGTGGTAATCTTGCCGCCGAACACCGACAGCAAAACCGGCCGGCCGGCGCCGCCTTCGGAAGCCAGCACATAATCGCGCGTCACCGCCGAGGCATTTGCCGCATGGTCGTCATAAAGCGGACGCACACCTGAATAGGTCCGCACAATGTCCGCCGGCGCGACCGGCCTGCGGAAATACCGGGACACGCTCTCGCAGAGATAGCTTATCTCTTCCGCGGAAATCGCCACCGTGGCGGGATCGTCCTGAAAGGCGATGTCCGTCGTGCCGATCAACGTGAAATCATGCTCATAGGGAATGGCGAAGACGATCCGCTTGTCCGGGTTCTGCAGAATGAAGGCGAAATCGCCCTCATAAAGGCGCGGGACGATGATGTGGCTGCCTTTGACGAGACGCACCGTCTGGCCGCCGTCACGGCCGAGCCCGGCGCTGATTATGTCCCCGACCCAGGGGCCGGCGGCGTTGACCAGGGCCCGCGCGAAAACGGTCTCCCGGCGTCCGCCCCCCTCCTCGAGGATCGCGCGCCATAACGCGCCCTCGGCGCGGGCCGAGATCAGCCTTGTGCGGGTGCGGATCGCGGCGCCGCGCTCCGCCGCGTCCATGGCGTTCAGCACCACGAGGCGGCTGTCATCGACCCGGCAATCGGCATAGGTGAAGCCCCGGCGGAAGCCGGGTTGCAGAATGAAGGCGGCTGGATGCGGACCGAAACGCACGGCACGCGAGGCAGGTAGTTTTTGGCGCGGGGCCAGATGGTCGTAGAGAAACAGCCCGGCCCGTACCATCCAGGCCGGGCGCTGCCCCCTTGCGTGCGGCAGCACGAATTCAAGCGGCCAGATCACGTGCGGGGCGATGGCGAGCAGCCGCTCGCGTTCCCGCAACGCTGCGCGCACCAGGCGGAATTCGCCATATTCCAGATAACGCAGCCCGCCATGGATGAGCTTGGTGCTGGCCGACGAGGTGTGGGCGGCGAGGTCGTGCTGCTCGACCAGCAACACCGAAAGCCCACGGCCGGCGGCGTCGCGGGCGATCCCGGCGCCGTTGATGCCGCCGCCGACGATCAGGACGTCATAAGGGCTGGCTTGGTCAGAACCGAACATGATCAGAGCAAACTCCGCATGCTGTTTTCGGAAACAGCTTAAATACATCGCCTGTAAATTCGCAAGCGAAAATATCTAGATTGATTTTCTTCTTTTTGCACCAAAGACGCGAAACAGATTTTCGCGTTACAACGTCCTCGCAGGTGCAGGCGGCGCGGGTTTGTGCTAACCAATTGATCGGAAACACAACACGGGCGCCGCGCGGCGTGCCGGCAGACCACGAAAGAGATCTGAACTTCCATGGTGTCCGAGCCCCAAAGCCACGAACAGCGCCAGCTCCGCATCGTCGAAATGGTCAGCCAGCAAGGGTTTTTGACCCTTGAGGATTTGGCCCGGCGCTGCGACGTCACGGTGCAGACGATCCGCCGGGACGTGAATAATCTGGCCGCCGAAGGCCGGCTGTCGCGTTACCGCGGCGGCGCCGGCCTCGCCTCCTCGATCGAAAACATGGAGTATGAACGCCGCCAGGTGGTGAACCTGACCGCCAAACAGCGTATCGCCGCGAAAGTGGCGGAAGATGTGCCCGAACACGCCTCCTTGTTCATCAATATCGGGACCACAACCGAGCAGGCGGCGCGCGCATTACTGCGGCGTGACGGGTTGCAGGTCATCACCAACAACCTCAACGTGGCGCGCATCCTCAGCGAAAATCCGGCCATCTCCATCGTGATGGCCGGCGGCAAGGTGCGCAACCGCGACGGCGCCGTCACCGGCCAACCCACCGTGCGCATGCTCGAGCAATACCGCGCCGATATCGGCATCGTCGGCATCTCCGGCATCGATCTGGACGGCGGTCTGTTCGATTTCGACCTCGACGAGGTGCTGTGCGCCCAGGCCATCATCCGCAACTCACGCCGCGTGTTTCTCGTCACCGATCATTCGAAATTCGGCCGCCCGGCCTTGGTGAAGGTGGGCCATATCACCGACATTTCGGCCCTCTACACCGATGCGCCGCCGCCCGCGCCCATCGCTTCCATGCTGCACGCGACCGGCGTGCCCGTGGTGCTGCCGGACTGAGGAACGCCTACGCCACGACGCCCCCCAGCAAGGCGCGAAACATGTCCCGGTAGCGGTCGCGTATGGTCGTGGCCGGCTGGGGCGGCAGAGCCTGGTTCACGCCGCGCGCCGCATCCGAGAAATGCTGCGCCAGTTGCGCTGCCGTGTAATCCTCGCGCCAGCGTACCAGCCCGGCTTCCTGCAGATCCGCCAATATGTCCGCCAGCCGTTGCTGGCCGGCGCGCGCCGCGTCGATCATGATGTCGCGGCACCGCCGGAACGCCTGGTCGTTGATTTCCAACGCATGGGGCGAGGCGCTCAGCTCACGGCGTGTCTCGCCATAGCGCGCATCGGCGTAGGCGACCAGAATCTCCAGCGCGTCCGCCCCCGCTTCCTTGGCTTCGGCGGCAGCTGCCTGGCCGAACGAGATGTCGCGGGCGTTGCTCCAATGGACGCAGGCGCGGAACGCCTCTTCCTTGCTGGAGAAGTAATTGTAGAGAGACCGGCGCGATATGTCCGCCGCCTTGGCCAGGCCGATCATGGTGAGTTGCTCGTAACCATGCGCAAAGAAGGCCAGCTGCAGCTTGCGCAGCATGGCATCATGCGGATTCAGAGGGTTCATCACTACCATTCAGCAATCTTTATCCTAAATGTGCCCCTGGCCGCTTCTCATTTTCACAGAAACTGCGCAATGCCTGCTTGCACATAACAAACGAACATGCGCAAAATGGCTCACCGAGCAGACTGATTCGTGGGGTGGGATAGGGACCAGCACAGCAGGCTGTGTAAAAGAATGGGTCCTAGCGATGCAGAATGCGTGTCCTCCCTCTCGGAATGAAAGCGAGCAATGGCAGGCGGCGGTGCAGGCGACCACCAAGCTGTTGCAGATCTGTTCCTTCCCTGAATTTTTCAATGCCGCGGCGCAGACTCTGGCGGGGCTTTTGAACGCCGACGGCGCGGCCCTGATCGTCACGGACGGTCCAACCCGCCTCAGATACAGGCTGTTCTACGGGCTTGACCACGTCGACCAGACGCCCATCGTGAAATTCAGTTTTCCGGACGATCAGGGAACGGTCGGGCGAGTGCTAACCACTGGTCAATTTCTCTTCACGCCGGACTATCCGGGCAGCGCCAGCGCGATGCCGGAATTCGTCAGCGCCGGCCTGCGCGCCAATCTGGTCTTGCCCCTGCCGGGCCCCAGCGGCTTTGTGGGGGCCATCGCCATCGCCTGGCTGCGCGAAGACCCCCTGGCCCTGACCCCTGCCATGCTTGCCATTGCCGAACTCTTCGCGGCCATGATCGGCTCGGCCCTGTACCGCGAAGGACTGGAGCGCCAGCTTCATGATCATTCCCTGACCGACCCTTTGACCGAGCTGCCCAACCGCCGAATGCTCGCGCTCAGGCTGGCGGCGGCACAGGAGCAAGCATGCCGTAATCAGACGATGATGGCGCTCGCGGTGCTCGACCTCGACGGCTTCAAGACGATCAACGACCGCTTTGGCCACTCGGCCGGAGACCAATTTCTGCGTCTCACCGCCGACGCCATCCGCGGCGTGATCCGGGAAAATGATTTGGCGGCCCGGATGGGGGGCGACGAGTTCGTCATCATTCTTGAGGATTTACGGTCTACCCATGACGCCGCCAGCGTGCTCGGGCTGATCGTGGAGGCTGTCGCCAAACATGGCCGGAACGGCCCTCACGGCCAGACGGTCACGGCAAGCCTGGGCGCCACGATCTACCCGCTGGATCTTGCGGGACCAGAGGCATTACTCAAGAACGCCGACCAGGCGATGTACATTGCCAAGCGCGCCGGCGGCAACCAGTTTCATGTGCGGGCATCGACGCCGGCCGGAGACCTGGCCAGGCGCCCCTCTTCGCGGCTCATGCCACAAAATTTTTAGCGTAACCTCTTGGCGGCCAAACAGGGCGCCCCGCGCCGGGAAACACGCAACTCACCGAATGGGCGCAGCCCCGGCATGATGGTGGCGGGATGTTCGCGCTTTATTCGACCTCGTCGCGCACGTCGGTCAAAAGCGGCACCGACGGATAAGCCTCCTCATCATCGCCGTGCTGGGAAGGGGGATGGATCAAAGCTTCCAGGCGCGCTTTTGTGGCGGCGAATTCCGCGGCGGAGAAATGCTCTGCTTTGCGCGGGCGCACGATGGGCACTTCGATCAACTCCTGCATCCGGCCAGGATGGGCGGAAAGCACCAGAATCCGGTCCGCCAGGAAAATCGCTTCATCCAGATCGTGCGTGATGAACACGACCGTGATGTCCACCTTCTTCCAGATTTCCAGAAGATAGGACTGCATCCGCGCGCGCGTCTGGGCATCGAGGGCCGAGAAGGGCTCATCCATCAGCAGGATGCGCGGCCGGTTGACGAGGGCGCGGATGATGGCAACGCGCTGCTTCATGCCGCCCGAAAGCTGGTGCGGGTAAGCGTCTGCGAACTTCTCCAGGCCGATCAAGCTGAGCCATTCATCGGCCTGTTTCTTCGCCTCGGCGCGGGCAACATTGTTCATCAGCAGGCCAAACATCACGTTCCCGCGCACGGTGAGCCAGGGGAACAAAGTGTAGCCCTGAAACACCATGCCGCGCTCGCGCCCCGGCCCTTTCACGGGATGACCATCGAGCAGCACCTGCCCGCCGCTGGCCAGCTCCAACCCCGCCAGAATCCGCACCAGCGTGGATTTGCCGCAGCCCGAGGGGCCGACGATGCACAGGAATTCGCGCCGGTGGGTCTTGAAGGAGATGTTATCCAGCGCCACGACATCGCTTTTGCCGGTGCGGAATTTCTTGGTCAGACCGGCGACCTCAAGAATGACCTCGCGCGCCTTCATCCTGTCCAGGCGGTCTTTCACCGCCTGGGGCTGGTCGAGATAGGAGATGGTATCGAACATTCAGGCTGATCCTTTCGGAACTTATCGGGCGGCGCGGTCCCAAGGAAAGAGCTTACGGCCAAGTGCTGCGAGGACGAGATCGGTCCCCAACCCGAGAATGCCGATCATGGCGATGGCGGCGTAGACATTCGCGTAATGCTGATAGCGCGATTGCTGCGTGATGAAGAGCGAAATACCTGCAGTGGCGCCGACGAGCTCCGCGACGATGAGATATGTCCAGGCCCAGCCGAGCAAAATCCTCTGGTCCCGATAAAGGTCCGGCAGCACGCTGGGGATGACAACCCTCGTGAGCAGGCGGAGATTCTTCGTGCCTAGCGTGAGCGCCGCCTCCACCAATGAAAAATCGGCCTTGCGCGTGGTATTGGCGATGATGAGAATCTGCTGGAACAGCGTGCCGATGACGATGATGGCGATTTTCGGCCCGGCATAAATGCCGAGCACCGCCACGGCCAACGTGCCGAAGGCCGGCGCCGGCAGATAACGGAAGAATTCCACGATCGGCTCCACCAGCCGCGCCGCGCCGTTATGGGCTCCACACAGGATGCCGAGCGGCACGCCGATGAGCGAGGAGATCACGAAGCCCCAGAAAATGGTCTGGATGCTTTGCCACAGACTCTGATGCAGCCACAGGCCATCCTGATCGGCCGGGGGCGTGGTGAAAGAGGTATAGAAGGCGACCACAACGGCACCGGGAGACGGCAGATAGACCGGGTTGCACAGCGTACCCTGCGGTGGCGCCGTGTGGTTGACCTTGGCGTTTTCGAGCTCTTTCGCAAAGGTGGCTTTGTCGACCCGCATGCCGGGCAGGAAATAATCCACATCGCCGGGATCGGAAACCAGAATGTCGGGGTGCCAGATGGCAGGCACGTAACTGACCGCCGACCAGAGGCCGAGCGGCAGCAAAAACGAGCAAATGGCGAGGATCACGCGCAACCGGCGAGAAAGCGGCGCGCGTACCCGGAACCATTGCCCGGGTACGGCGTCTCCAGTCACGACCTCGGAGGCCAAAGATGACGTGGCTTCCGAAGCAGACGACACTCAGCTGCCTCCCTTATATGCATCGGTCAGGGACGGGTCAATATATTCGCTGACATCCTGGTGGGTTTTATAAACACCGTTGCGCACATTGAAAGCATCCGCATTCTCATCCGAGCCGTAGATCGAGGCCAACGCATCGGACTTCACGAACGCCGCCTTGGCTTCCGTGAGGCTGAGCAGATGCGTGCCCTTAACGTAGCGGCGATAGATTTGCGGCGTCACGCCATCGCGCGCGGCCATGATCTTCAGCGCGTCGGCATGCGTTTTCGGGTCGTTCACATAGGCGAGCACGCGATACCAGATCTTGATCACCTTGGCCCAATCCGCCGGGCGCTCCGCCAGGCTCTGCGGCGAGACCGCCAGACCATCGAAGATCAACCCCGGCGCCTGTGCCGAGGTGTAGATGGCACGCGATCCGGGCAGAGCGATGCGCGCCTGGTCGGCAATGGGCTGCCACGCGCCGATCGCCGCCACCGAGCCGGAGCCCATGACCTGCGGCGTATTGTTGGTGACCGTGTTCACCAAGGTGACGGAGCTGAGCGACATGCCGTTGGCCTGCAGCGCATGTTCGAGCAGCAGATGCTCGACGACCCCGACCTCGATGCCGATCTTTTGCCCTGCCAGTTGTTTGACGCTGGTAATGCCCGGTTTGGCGATGATCTGGTCGTTACCGCTGGAATAGTCGGTCAGCATGATCAGCACGTTTTTGCTGCCATTGGCGCCATTGGACAGGCCGTCGCCATTGGCGATCATGTCGCCATCCAGCTTGCCCGCCGCAAAGGCATTCAACGAGGCCGAATAGTCGAACCACTGCATGTCGACATCAACGCCGGCCTGCTTGAACCAGCCTTTGTCGATGGCGATCTGCCACGGGGTCCAACCGGGCCAGTCGGAAAAGCCGATTTTGAGCGGCGTGTCCGCCTTCGCCGCGGTCAAGGCAGAGCCGAGCATCAGGGCCGCGGCGGTGAAGAGGGTGGTAAACTTGTACGCCCGTTTCATGAAGACCTCGCAATTAAAGGCTGTTTTTAAGACGAACATTGTTTGCGGCGCCGTGGAACGGAGCCGGTAGCCACGTTAGAATTCCTGCAAATTGTCGCGCAGCAGCTTATGCTTGTATTCCGTACGCGTGAGGCCGAGCCGTTGCAGTTCCGGCACCAGCCCATCCGCCACTTCCACCAGATAGCGCCTTCCGACTCGCAGAATCGGCGTGGTGATGAGGAAACCGTCGCCGCCGACTTCCTCCATCACCTCGCCCATCCGCGCGGCGACCGTTTGCGGTGTGCCGATGAGCTCGACCGAAGACACAATGCCGCCCGCGCCGTCCACGACGAGCTGGCGCAATGTCTTACCGCTGCCCCATTGCTGGAATTTATCGAGCGTTCCCTGCTCGCCATTGGTGACAAGGCGCTCCGGCAAAGGCTCGTCGAGATCGAATTTGGCGAAATCAATGTCCGTGATCGCGGAAACGGAGGCCAGAATGTCGGCGATGAAGTGCGGCGTGTTGAGCATGCGGTCGTGCTTTTCCCGCGCTTCTGCCTCGGTCTCTCCCAAAGTGGGGGTGATGCAGAAGAGCACCTTGATCGTATCCGGATCGCGGCCGGCCGCCGCAGCGCGGCCGCGGATATCGTCACGGAAGGCTTTCATGTCGGCGACGCCGCTGGCGACGGACACGATGGAATCCGCATAGCGCGCCGCGAAGTCGCGCCCACGCGGCGAAGCGCCGGCCTGGACATAGACCGGACGCCCCTGCGGCGAGCGCACGGTATTCAGCGGCCCGCGCACCTTGAAGAACTTGCCCCGGTGATCGATGGGATGGACCTTCGTGTGATCGGCGTAAATGCCGGCCTCACGGTCCAGGCGCACCGCGCCTTCCTCCCAGCTGTCGAACAGCTTGCCGACGACGTCCATATATTCTTCGGCCATTTCGTAGCGCAATTCGCGTGGGGGAAGCTGATCCAGGCCGAAATTTTGCGCCGCGAGATTTTCCGCGCTGGTCACCACATTCCACCCGAATCGACCCTTGGTCAGGCTGTCGACCGTGGAACAGAGCCGCGCCAGCAGGAAGGGCGGATAGGCGAGCGTGGACATGGTCGCGACAACGCCGAGATGTTTCGTGGCCATGCCCATAGCGACCGCGAGCGGCACGGGGTCGTGCTTGGGCACCATCACGCCGCTGCGCAAGCCGAGTTCCCGCGAGCCGCCATAGGTCTCGGAGACCATCAGCTTGTCTTCGATCATGATGTAGTCGAAGCAGGCGCGCTCCAGCGTCTGTGCCATCTCGACATAAAACTGACCGTCCCACGGGGAGCCGCCCTGACCGAATGGCGCACGCCATTCATCAGGCGTGAAATTCATAAACCAGCCGAGATGGAACTTCTTCTGCGCCAAGTCGCTAACCCTTCGCAAAACCGGAGCTTCGCGCTCCGTCACAACGCACGATCTTCTCACGCATCCAGGAAACAAACCAGAACATCTTTATTAAACGATGGTTCATTTACGCCCGTCAAGACAACTCGATATCAAAATATTCCTGTGTTTTTCGTGAATGTTTCTAATCTGATCACGATGAGATATATTTGTGCATGATTGTGCAAATAAACTGAGCAGAGCGGAATTTCCGATTGACCGCGATGTTACGACCTCCGATCGCTACGAAACCCGTTGCGCGCATTTGGTCGAAATATTGTTACAAAATAAGAAGCGATCGCACGATGGCAAGCCAAGGCGCCGACAGGACGCTGCCATATTCAGCGATGTTGAAAGCTTGATCCCGGCAGGGACCGATTGCCCATCCGGCTGATCGGCCACGTGACGATCATCGTCCGCGCCCGGAAAGCCAAGAGGCCAGTCCGGGATTTTCCCGCGGGAGTGCGGACTCTCGCGAAGCCAAGCATGGTTGCGGCAAGCGCAGCGCTTGCCGCAACCATGCTACCCTACGGCAGCGCGGTAAGCGCGCCAGCCGCCATAAGCGGTGATATCGACGGCATTTTCCAGAACGCAAGCTTCGCACAAAAACCCCGGATGCACGCTGCCATCCGCCAAAGTTACCTTGCCGATGCCCATCGGCTCCGGCAAAGAAGCTACGAATTTGCCGAAAGCTTCTGGCGTCAACGACCAGATTTCTACATCGATACCCCCGCCGGCAAAACTCGGCGCGCGGGCGAGGCCGGGCTTGGGCGGAGTCGTGGCGAGCGCGAACAGCTTGTAGCCGGGCGCAGTTTTAGCAGCGGCGACAAACCGCGCGCCCAAAGCCGTCAACTCATGATTCAGCGCCATGCCGGAAAGATGCGCGCCGGCTACGACGAGGGTCACGTCCTCCGGCTTCGGTGCGGCCAAGCGGGTGGAGGGGATGATTTTACCGGCGCCCGAACCCGCGCCGAGCGCCACATGCAGCGCATCCGCATAGCCGCTGAGCGAAACTTCCGAGAAGGCGGGACCGATGAGTGAGACGCCGAAAGGCAAACCGCTCGGCGTGAATCCGGCCGGCAACGCAATGGCGGCGAGATCGAGAATGTTCACGAAATTCGTGTACAGCCCGAGCGTGGCATTGGCCTTGAGCGGCTCCGCCCGCAACTGCGCGACCGTGAAGATCGTGGGCGCGGTCGGCAGCAACAGCATATCCAGATTTTCTAACGCGCCCTGTGCTGCGCGGCGCAGCGCCTGGATGCGGTAGATCTCGGCGAAAAGATCGGCCGCGGTGAATTTCTGCGCGCCGGCGATGATGCTCCGCACCGTGGGATCGAAAGACTCCGGCGAGGTCTCGAAAAACGCCCGTACCGCCGCCAGGCGCTCCGCAACAAAGGGGCCACCATACAAGGCGGCGGCGATGTCCTTGAACGGCGCGTAATCGAAGGCCTGAACATGCCAGCCCAAAGATTGCGCCTTGGCGACGGCGGCATCGTACAAGGCGGCGCTGGCGGTATCACCCGCAAAATCACGCGCGGCGGGGGCAAGAACGCCCACGCGCGGCGTGGCGGGGAGTATTTTCGCTGCCGGCGGGCGGGAATAGGCATCGCCCTCATCCACCCCTTCCGCCGCCGTGAGCACGCGCATGGCATCCGCGGCGCTGTTGGCGAACACGCTGACGCAGTCGAGCGTCTTGCACGCGGGCACCACGCCGGTGGCGGGGATGCGGCCAATGGTGGGCTTCAGGCCGATGAGATTATTGAACATGGCGGGAACACGGCCGGACCCCGCGGTATCCGTGCCCAGCGAAAACACCGCCAGCCCCGCGCCGACGGCCACCGCGGAACCGGAGGAGGAACCACCTGACACATAATCCGCATTGAACACCGAGCGCGGCGCGCCATAAGGCGAGCGTGTGCCGTTCAGTCCGGTGGCGAACTGGTCGAGATTCGCCTTGCCGAGCAGAATCGCCCCGGCGGCGCGCAATCGCGCCACGATTGCCGCATCCTTGTCGGGCGTAAACGCGAAGTCCGGGCAGGCTGCCGTGGTCGGCACGCCGGCGACATCGATATTGTCCTTCACCACGAAGGGAATGCCGAACAATGGCATCCGCGCCATCGCCGCCATATCCAGCGCATCCGCCGCTTCCAGCACATCCCGCGCGGGAAGGCGCGTGATGAACACGGCCTTGTCCGGATAAGCCTCGATCCGGCGGAGCAATTCCTCCACCAGCACACGCGGCGTGAGCGTGCCGGCGCGATAGGCGGTATGGATGGTCTCGATTTCCAGCAAAACGGGGGTCATAGGGCGACGACTCCAAGGCGCTGGCCGGCGCGGACCGCTTGGCCCGGCTCGGCGGTGATGGATTGGATGGTGCCGGAGGCGGCGGCGACCACGCGCACCTCCATTTTCATGGATTCCAGCAGCATCAGCGTGTCGCCGGCTTGCACCTGGTCTCCGGGTTTCACGAGAATCTGCCACACGCTGCCGGGAACGGGTGCCCCGACGGCGCGGGCGCCGGCGCCAAGCGGCGTCTCCTCGGGCGGAGGTGCTACCTCCTTCTCCTCGAAGCTGTTCAGGCCCTTGGCCGCCCAGTCCGCCCGTTCCGCCGCGAAGGCGGCGCGCTGCACCTGCTGGAACGCGGCGATAGATTCGGCGTTCTCGGCACAAAAAGCCTTGTAGGCGCCGAGGGAGAATTCCGTCTCCTCGATCCTGATCTCATATTTGCCGTGCAGGAACTGCTCGCGCGCCAGCGCCAGCTCTTCGGTGGAAACTTCAAAGAACCTGATCTGGTCGAAATGGCGCAGCAGCCAGGGATGACCCGGCGCGAACGGCGGCGTTTCGCGATGCGTGTTCCAGACCTGGATCGTGCGCCCGAACAGCTGATAACCGCCCGGCCCCTCCATGCCGTAGATGCACATATAGGCGCCGCCGATGCCGACAGCGTTTTGCGGCGTCCAGGGCCGGGCAGGATTGTATTTGGTCGTCACCAGGCGGTGGCGCGGGTCGTAAGGTGTTGCCACCGGCGCGCCGAGATAGACATCGCCCAATCCCATAACGACATAGGAGGCATCGAAGACGATGCGCTTCACGTCATCGAGGCTTGCCAGCCCGTTAATACGGCGGATGAACTCGATATTGTCCGGGCACCAGGGCGCGTCGGGCCGCGTGGTCTCCTGATATTTCCGCATGGCAAGCTGAATCTGCGGGTCGTTCCAGGACAGAGGCAAATGCAGAATGCGGCTTTTCAGCACCATCTCGCCCGGCGCCGGCAGCGTGGGGAGGATGCGCTCCACCGCCGCCATCACCGCCGCGCGCGAGGTGTGCGCAATGTCGAAATGGATTTGCAGACTGCGAATGCCGGGCGTCAGATCGACGATTCCGGGAATGGCTTCCCGCGCCAGCGCATCGCGTAGCGCCTGGGCGCGCAGGCGCAACTCGAAATCCAGCATCATCTCACCGAATTCGATGAGAATGTCTTCATCCCCCGCCTGGCGGATGACCACATCGCCCTGCGTGGCGATGACGGCGGGAGAGACATCCGCCGCCACGAAGCGTACCTTGTCGCCGGGCTTCAACTGGCCGAGCTTCCAGAGATCTTCCTTGGTCACGACAGCGGGGCACACGAACCCGCCGAGTGAAGGTCCGTCCGGTCCCAGCAGGATCGGCATGTCGCCGGTGAAATCGATGGCGCCGACGGCATAGGCGTTGTCGTGAATGTTGGAAGGATGCAGCCCGGCTTCCCCGCCATCCGCGCGGGCCCATTTCGGCTTGGGGCCGATCAGGCGGATGCCGGTGCGAGCCGAATTGTGGTGCACCTCGTAGCTTGATGAAAACAGGGTTTCGATATCGGACGGCTTGAAGAAATCCGGCGCCTGATGCGGGCCGTTCCGCACCTGCAATTCCCATTCATGGGTCAGCACGGCAAGCTCCGGCGTGGTGGAAACCACTGCCGCATCCGGCGCCTTCAACCGCAACGTGTCACCTGCGCGCAGGGCCGCGCCCGAATGCCCGCCGAAACCGCCAAGCGTGAACGTGGCGGTGGAGCCGAGATATTCCGGCGCCGCGAAGCCACCCGCGACGGCGAGATAGGCACGCTGGCCAGGCCCGGCGATGGAACCGAGGGCAAGCACCTGCCCCGCGCGCACCTGCACCGGCCGGTTATACGGGACGGCAACATTGTCGAGCGACACTTCCATCACGGCGCCGGTCAATGCGATCGTCACGGCATGCGCGAATTTCAGCGTCGGGCCGATGAGGGTGAGTTCAAGGGCCGTCTCGCCCGGCGCGTTGCCGAGCAGCAGATTGGCGGCGACAAAACTCTTATCGTCCATCGGTCCGCTGGGCGGAATGCCGACTTCCCAAAAGCCGAGGCGCCCCGGCAGGCTCTGCAAAGACGATTGCGCGCCGCCATCGAGCACCGAGATCGTCTTCGGCACATATTCGAAGCGACTCAGCGTGCGGGTCGTCATTTCCCCCGTCGAAAATTCGGGCAAAGCCAGAATTTCGCGGCAATAATCGGCATTCGTCTCGATGCCGCTAATCTCCGCTTCCGCGAGGCCGGCCCGCAGAGCCGCAATCGCCTCCGCGCGCGTGGCGCCGGTGGCGATGAATTTGGCCAGCATCGGGTCGTAGTAAGACGAAATTTCTGTGCCGGTTTCCACCCAGCCATCCACGCGCAACCCTTGCGGCGGCGTGTACTGGATGATCGTGCCGGAGGCCGGGCGGAAATTTTCGGACGGGATTTCCGCATAAATCCGCGCTTCCACCGCGGCACCCTTTGCCACGAGGTCTTCCTGCGCCGGGAGCGCAAATTCACCCGCCGCCTGGCGCACCATCCACTCGACGAGATCGACGCCGTAAACCGCCTCGGTTACGCCATGCTCCACCTGCAGGCGCGTATTCACCTCAAGGAAGTAGAATTGCCTTGTCTCGGCATCATACACGAACTCCACCGTGCCGGCGGATTCGTAGGAAACGGATTTTGCCAGCGCCACCGCGGCGGCTTCCAACGCTTGCAGCGTCGGCAACGGAATCCCCGGTGCCGGCGTTTCCTCGATCACCTTCTGATTGCGGCGCTGAAGCGAGCAGTCCCGCGTGCCGAGGGAGACCACATTGCCCTTGCCGTCGCCGAAAATCTGCACTTCGACATGGCGCGCCCGGGCCACGTATTTTTCCAAAAACAACGCGGCATTGCCGAAATTATTGACAGCAAGGCGGGCAACGGAGGCGAATTTCGCCGCCAGTTCCGCCGCGTCGTTGCACAGCACCATGCCGATGCCGCCGCCGCCCGCGGAGCTTTTCAGCATCACCGGGTAAGTGATCCGCTCCGCCTCCCGCAGCGCTGCCGCGACATCCGGCAGCAGGCCGGAGCCGGGCAGCATCGGTACGCCGGCTTCGGCCGCCAAGGCGCGCGCCGTGTGCTTCAACCCGAAATCACGCAAATGCGCAGGCGCGGGGCCGATGAATTTGAGTCCCGCCGCCGCCAGCCGCTCTGCGAACTCGACCCGCTCGGAGAGAAACCCATAGCCCGGATGCACCGCCTGCGCACCGGTCTTCTGACAGGCGGCGATGATGGCATCGATGTTGAGATAGCTTTCCGCCGCCGGCGCGGGGCCGATGGCAACGGCCTCCGGCGCCGCCAGAACGGCGGGCGCGAATTTGTCGGCTTCCGAATAGACCGCCACGGCGGCAACGCCCATCCTGTCCAGCGTGCGGCAGACGCGCCGCAGGATCTCGCCGCGATTGGCGATCAGGACCTTCGAAAACATCAGCTTTCCGAGACGATGATGCGGATCGGGGTGGGGCGGAACCCGTTGCACGGATTGTTCACCTGCGGACAGTTGGAGATGAGCACCAGCACATCCATTTCCGCGCGCAGTTCCACATAGCCGCCGGGCTTGGAAACGCCGTCATCCACCGTCAGCTCGCCGTTTGGACGGATGGGCACGTTCATGAAGAAATTGACGTTGGAGACCAGGTCGCGCTTGCCGAGTCCGTATTTTGAAAGCTCCGTGAGGAAATTTTCCCGGCACGCATGCATGAAGCGCGTCTCATGGCCGAAGCGCACACTGTTGCTCTCGCAGGAGCACGCGCCCGCACAGCTATCGTGGAATCCGCACGTGTCGGCAATGATGCGCACCAGCGCATTGCCTTCGTTGGAGAGCAGAACGGAGCCGGTCTCCAGATAGAACTTGCCGCCCTGTGTTGCCTGGGCAGCCAGCGTATCCTGAACCGAATAACGCTCGGACAAATCATGCGCGTTGTAGAACAGCGCATCCACCGCCTGCTGGCTTTCCAGGTCGATGATCTTCATCATTTGTCCCTTTTTCAGGGTCGCCGAATAAGGCGCGCGGGCGGGAACGACCATGTCGGAGACGATATTCACCGCGCGAACTCCTGATCCGTATTCTCGAAGCCGCGCACGGCTTCCTCCGTGAAATGCCGGCACAGATCGTCCGCCGCCGGGGCCTGCCGGCCGATCTCGATCTCGATCGCCCCGGAACTCTCCTGCACCGGGCTCAAGGCATGCGGCGTGTTGGACAAGGCGATCAGCAAATTCTGCTCGGCGCGCAGTTCCACCATGGCGCCCTTCGGCGGCGGCCCGGCATAATGGAACCTTCCGTCCGCGTCCGTGGTGATCTTGGAAAACAGGCTGATCGCCGGGCCGACATCGCGGCGCGTCATCCCGAACTTCGCCGCGCCAAGGCGCAGATTGTCGCGCCCGTTGGGCGCCCCCTTGGCTTGCGCCGGGCCGTTGGGGCCGACGATGCTGTCATGCCCGGCACCTGTGTCAGCAATGATGGCGGCAAGCACGCGCCCCATGTCGGAGAACAGAACGCGCCCGGTGGTCAGCACGGTGGTCCATTGCAGCTTGACCGTATCGCCCGCGTTATAGCGCTCGGACACATCGTCAGCGTTCCACAGAAACAGCGCAGCGCCCGGCGTGCCTTCCGGGTTGCGGATGCGGATCACATCGAACCGCTTCAGCCGCTGCACAATATATTTGCCCGGCGGGATGGTTTCGGTCTTCCAGACGCAAGGCAGCGCACCCGCCGCCGCCAATGCCGCCGGCGCCGCCGCCCGGGCGCGGGCCTTGGCCTGCAGCGCCTCGTAACGGGCCCGGTATTGCTCCGGCGTCAGCCTGTCCAGGTTGGATAATTCCGGCTCAAGGCTCATGCGCGCAGCTCCTGCCCGGCGGCCAAAGCGCAAACAGAGCAGCCAAAGGCACGAAGCCCAGAGCCATCTTCAGCCGACCAGAAATGAAAAGAAAATTCCATGACGCGGCAACTCCTTACGAATAAGTTGTCGCCAGGCCGTCCCGGACTTTGAAACCCATATGGGCGAGGACGTGGCCTCTGCCCTTTTATCTTAGCAAATGGCGGACGGTGTCAATATGTTATCGGCACGCGAAAATCCGGCCGATGAGATTCAGCAGCAATTGCGCCGCCAGAATGGACGTGACGCCGGCCGGGTCATAGTCCGGCGCGGTCTCCACGAGGTCGACCCCGACGATGGCGCCGCGCGCCGCCAATCCCGCCAGCAGCTCCAGCACCTCATAATACTGGAACCCGCCATGGCTCGGCGTGCCGGTGCCGGGCGCAATGGAGGGATCGAACGCATCGATGTCGATCGACAGATAATAACGCGCATGCTCCGGCATGCGGGCGAGCACCGCCGCCGTTCCCAGGGCGCGCACCTGGCGGACAGAGAGAATATCCGAGCCGAAGGCCCGCGCCGCCTCGTAACCGTCGCGGGCCGTGGAAGAGACGTTGCGGATGCCGAGCTGCGTCAGCCCGGTCACGTGCTTTTGCTCGGCGGCGCGGCGCATCGGGTTGCCATGCCCGTGACGGACGCCATGGCGCTCGTCCACGAAATCGAGGTGTGCGTCGATCTGCACAAGGTGGATCGGCGGCTCGTGCGAGAACGCACGGATGCAGGGAATGTTGATGGAGTGATCGCCCCCCAGCACCACGGGCAGCGCACCGGCGGCCAAAATCCTGCGCACGCCGAGCTCGATATTGGCGTGGCTCAGCTCAGTGTTCGTGTGCACGATATCGGCGTCGCCGATGTCAACGATTCCGACATCGGCAAGGTATGTCGCATCATCCTCATGGTCGTAGGCGCCGGCATGGCCGAAGGCGAACAAAGTCGAGGCTTCCCGGATCGCGCGCGGCCCGAAACGCGCGCCGGCGCGCCATTGGGTGCCGCCGTCGAACGGCGCGCCGAGAATGGCGACATCGCCGGTGATTTTATCCCAATCGAGCTGGATGGGATATTTGCCGAAGCTGCAAATGCCGACAAAGGGCAGGTTCAGCCGCCCGGTTTCGTAGCCGTGCTTCATGCGCGCCGTCCCGCCGCAATGGCGCAAAACAGCTCGAACATCGGGGAAGCGCCGGTCAGGGCGGTGAGGCCGGAAGGGTCGAACGGGGGCGCGACCTCCCACAAAGACGGGTCATCCAGCCCGGGCAGGCGCATGACGCTAGGAACGCCTGCGAAGCGCAGAACTAACGCGGCGTCGGTCGGCTCAAACTGGGTCATGCTGCGCCCAGCCATGCGGCGAGCTGGCGATGGAACTGCCAGACCGGCTCCTCCAAATGGCTGAGGCGCCCGCGCACCGCGTGGGAAGACCGTAGCCCGCGCTGCACCGCCTCATTCACCGCCATGTCCTCGACATGGAAGTCGCGCAGCATCTTGGTCTCCGCCGCCAGAACCGAGTCATAATTGGGCATCGCCAAGCTCTCGCGCGAAACCAGCATGGTGGTCGTGAGCCGGCAATGGTCCGGGGAGAGAGGTTGCAGCCGGTACCAGATGGCGCGGTCCCGGGCGAGCAGCAGCATGAAACAAGGGAAACCGACAAACAAATGCCAGTCCTCCTGCTGTTGCAGGCTCAAGCCGGGCACGGGCAGAAACCCCTCGCCCACCGCGCCGTTTTCAATCGTCTCCCGGATTGGCGCCGCGTCGCGCCCGGTGAGCGGCAGATGCGCATGGATGAAGGCCGGGTTGGGCGGCTCCGACCAGGTATCCTGCGCGGGCATGAAGGGGTTCAACGTGTTCGTGTGCGGGCCGAGATGGTGGTAGCTCTCGATCCAGTTTTCCACCATCACTTTCCAGTTGAAGCGGCATTCCCATTCCAGGGACACGACAAGTTCCATCTCCTGCAGCGCCCAGGGCGCGATTGTGACGCCGAACGCCGCATAGAATTGTTCCAGCGGGGGCGCCGCGCCATCGAGATTCACGAAAATGAAGCCGTGCCAAATGGCGCTGCGGATCGGCGCCAGCCGCCAATCCTCCCGGTTGAAGCCTTCGGCCTTCTGCATCTGCGGGGTACCCCGCAGCCTGCCGTCGAGGCCGAAAGTCCAGCGGTGATAGGGGCATATGATGACGCTGCCCGCCACGTCGCAGCCCGTATGCTCACCTTCCAGCAGAACATCCGCCCCCCGGTGCGGGCAGACGCGCGAGAGGGCGCGTATGTCGCCATCCTTGTCGCGCACCAGCAGCACCGGCTCACCGAGAAGATCAATCGGCAGGAACGCGCCGGGGCCCTTGATCTGCGACACATGCCCGGCGCACAGCCAGCCGGCCTTCAGCACGCGCCGCGTCTCCAGCGCGAAATAATCCGGGTCGGTATAGGCGGCAGCCGTGAGCGTGCGGGCTTGCGCCAACGGCAGGGCAGCGGCCTCCTGAAGGTCACGCATGATGGCGACGATGCTCACAGACCGAACTCCTTCATGATCGCCGCCGTGATCAACGCCACATGGTCGTCCATCAGCCATTGGCCGATTTCGGCGCGCGCGCCGCGCGCGTCGGCCAATACGCCCGTGCCCCGCAAATAGCCGGGCGGCGCGGGGAAAATATCATAGGGCGGGAAGTTCGCACGGCCCTCCTGGGGAATCTTGTCCTGCGCCACCAGGTCCGGGCGCAGCAGCAGCATCAGCGAGGTTTCGATCAGGCTCGCATGCTCGAGCTCGGTGCCGGGAAACCCTTCGGGGAAGATCCGGTCCAGCGTTTCGCGCCGGACGAAATCCCAATATTCCAGGCGCATCGCCGTCACGTCCGTGATATTCTCCTGGCGCAACGCACGCAGGCCGAGATCCAGCCCTTCCACGGAAGGCCAGGCATTCTCGAAATGGCCATTCACCACGACGAAGCGGCGGGCGCCGTGCGCGCCCATGTCGCGGATCACGTCGCGCAGCGTATGGGCGAAGGTCTGGGCATCCAGGCTGGTGGTGCCTGGGAAGGTCTGGCCGCCACCGGACCGGGGCATGGATTTATAGCCGTATTGCAGCGTCGGCGCGACCAGCCCGCCGACCTTGCGCGCCACGCGTTCGCACACCGCGGTCGGCAGGATCACATCCACATTGAGCGGCAGATGCGGGCCGTGCTGTTCCGTCGCGCCGAGCGGAATGAAAATGATGGCGCCGTGCGCGATTTTCTCCTGCCATTCCGGCCAGGACAATTCCGCCATGAACACGCTCTCGACCATCGTTCGCTCCTTAATGCATGGCCGCGCCGCCATCGACGCTATAACACTGCCCGGTGATGAAACTTGCCGCGGGACTCGCGAGGAACAGGATCACCGAAGCCACCTCCTCCGGCTGGCCGATGCGCCCCATCGGGTTTCCTGTCTCGGCTTTTTGCAGCGCCGCGCTCATGCCTTCATAATTGAGCAAAGGCGTGTCGATGGGGCCGGGCGCCACGGCGTTCACCCGGATCTTCGGCCCCAGCTCGCGCGCCCAGGAGCGGGTGAGCGACAAGATCCCGCCTTTGGTCGCGCAATAACCGGAAGCCCCGGCGCGGCCGAGATAGGCCAGTTCTGACGCCAGATTGATGATGCACCCGCCCGGCGCGATGAAGGGCAGCGCCGCGCGCGCCACCAGGATCGGCCCGCGCAGATTGACGGCGAACATGCGATCCAGCGCCGCGACATCGAGACCAGCCAGCGGCGAATCATGTTCCACGCCGGCGCAATTCACCAGGCAATCGAGGCCGCCGAGCCGCGCGCAGGCCTGGGCGACGCCTTTGCCGACCGCATCCGTATCGGCGACATCGACGGCCAGCCCCGGAACGTCCTCCGGAAGATCCGCCACATCGAGCCCCAGCACCAGCGCGCCGGCTTTGATGAAGGCCCGCGCCGTGGCCAGGCCGATGCCGCTGGCGGCGCCCGTTACAATCACACGCTGCGCTACCACGGCTTAGCCCCCGAGATTTTGGCGGGGTCCGCCTCAAAAAAGGTCGAACCCATTCCTTCTTCTTCGGCAATCTCCCAAACGCGCTGCAGGACCCGGCCATTTTCATCCAGATCGCACAGCGCGAGGTGACTTTCCCCCGCCGGGCACACGGCAAGGAGGGCGCCAACTCTATAGGGCAGGCTCGAGCGGGCGATCTTCCAGCCTCGCACGCCGACGCGCCCGAGCGAGATTTCACAATCGACGAGCATCTGCATCCTTCGCAACGAGTCAGCACCTTGAACCAGGCGCTCCAAACTCTCCCCGGCGATCGCCTCGCGCCGCCCGCGCACATAGGCAAACCAGTCTCCCACGCGCAGCAGACAACCGGAAACGCCCTGCACGGCGTCGCGCAGCCACAAGCCGGCGACAGGCTGGTCCGAAACAGCCTCGTCCGGGTGCCAATGTTCCGTGTAGGCGCTCTCCACGCCCTCTTCGACCAGGATCCGGTCGCGCCAGAACAGGCGGCCGATGTCCCGCGTGGGCTGCGGCGGCTGATAATCAACACGCCTGACCCACTCATAGGCGCCGTCCCGCGCCTCGAAACGGCCCGAGAATCCGTGCTGAGCGGCGAGTGCCAGGCAATCCTCGGCTGTCAGTTCGTCGCGGCAGGCGGCGGCGGAGAGCCGTGCGGCGAGGTCCGGCGCCTGGCGCAGATCGGCAAACAGCCCTTCCCCCTGCAGCCAGGCAACCTGCGTGGTCACGTCACGCCTTCCGTCCGGCCAGGCGATGAGCGAGCGGGTCCACAGGCCGCGAAATTCCTCAACATGCATGATGGCGCGAAAATGCCCAATCGAAACATGGAAAGCGACTAAAATTTCTCATGGTTTACATTGAAAAACGTCGATGTATGTTTCATCCATGCGGCGCCTGGACAATATCGATCTCCGCTTGCTGCGGGTCTTCGTCGCCTTGGCGGAGGCCGGCAGTTTCAGCGGCGCGCAGATTGCGCTCAACCTTTCGCAATCCACGCTCAGCACGCACATCAAGTCGCTGGAACGGCTCCTGAACGGCGCACTCTGCCTGCGCGGGCGGCGCGGCTTCAAGCTCACCCCGTTCGGTGAGACGACCTTGCAGGCGGCGCGGGACCTGTTCCAGGACATCGACAAGTTCCAGCAGCACGTCGCCCATGCGGGAGACCGACTGGTCGGGCGCTTGAGCATCGGCATCGTCGACAGCATCATCACCAACCCGGCGCTCGCCTTGCAGGAGCCGCTCCGGCGCTTCACCGCCGCCGCGCCGGACAGTTATGTCGATCTGCGTCTCGGCACGCCACATGAGCTCGAACAATGGGTGGCGGAGGGCGCGCGCGACATCGTTATCGGCCCGTTCGCCAAGCAGGGACCGGGGGTCGCCTATGTGCCGCTGCATCAGGAGGTCCATGCACTTTATTGCGGGCGCGGACACGCGCTTTTCACGAAAAAGACCGTGACCGTCGCGGACATCGAGGCCACGCGGTTTTCCGTGCGCGCCTACCGGCAGCTCGACGATCTGTACCGGGTGAACCATCCACGCGCGAGCGCCAGCGTGGTGCAGATGGAGGCCCAGGCGATGCTGATCCTTTCCGGGCAATATATCGGCTTCCTGCCCCGCCATGTCGGCGAGTCCTACGTCGCGGCCGGGCTCATGCGGGCGCTGCGGCCCCAGACCTATCAGTTCCTGTCGTCGCATTACGCGGCCTATCGCCGGGCCGACAAGGGCCAGCCTCTCATCAGGCTCTTTCTGCAGGAGTTGCGCGCGCAGCCGCACGGCCGGGCCGATGACCGGCCGACCGGATCGGACGCCGACGCGTAGTCGTTTCCCACTCTAACCTGTCGTCTGCGGATTCCACGGCGGCCGCATCCCTCGCGAAATCGTTTTCTTCATAGGCCGGATGGCACCGCCATTGCATACAACAACTTGTATACAAGCCTGGTAGGCACATTGAATGATGGGAGCCAAATGCCACCTTCGATTGACCATGTTTCTTTGGCATATGGAGATTCATGTCTGACAGCTTGATGCAACGCCTGGCCGACCTTGCCACCGCCAGTGACTCGCCGGATGGCCTGACGCGGCTTTTCCTCTCGCCCGCGCATGGCAAAGCGATGGCCATGATTGAGCGCTGGATGCGTATGGCGGGGCTGACCACGCATCGCGATGCGATCGGCAATCTGGTCGGGCGCACCGACACTCCCGGCCCGGTCCTGATGCTGGGTTCGCATATCGATACCGTGCGGGATGCGGGGTGGTATGACGGCACGTTCGGCGTGCTCGCCGCGATCGCGGCACTTGAGCAGTTGCGGGCGGAAGGTGAGACATTGCCGTACGGCGTTGAAGTGATCGCCTTCGGCGATGAGGAAGGCGTGCGGTTTCCACAGACGCTGTCCGGCGCCAGAGCGATTGCCGGAACCTTCGACCCGGCGGCGCTTGCCGGGGTGGACGAGCACGGGATCAGCATGGCTGAGGCTCTGTCGGCGTTCGGCGGCGATCCTGCAAACATCGCCCAGGTCGCGCGCCAGCGCGGCAATGTGCTCGGCTATGTCGAGCTGCACATCGAGCAGGGGCCGGTGTTGGAAGCCCATGATCTGCCGGTCGGGATCGTCACGGCGATCAACGGCGCCAGCCGCTTCAGCGTCACGGTAACCGGCGAGGCCGGCCATGCGGGCACAGTACCCATGAAAATGCGCCACGACGCACTGGCGGCAGCCAGCGCCATGGTGCTGGCCATTGAATCGATCGGGCGCGCCACGCCCGATCTCGTCGCGACGGTCGGCGCCCTGCGCGTGCATCCCGGTGCGCCCAACAGCATTGCGGGGCGTGTCACCTTTAGCATCGACATCCGCGCGCCGGCGGATGCGTTGCGCGCCAAAGCGGTCGCCGCGGTCGTGACCGCCTTGCGCGAGATTACCGATGCGCGCGGTGTTACTGTCGAAATTCTCCAGACGCACGACGCGCCGGCGACCGAATGTGCGCTGCCTCTTCAGGCGCAGCTTGCGCGCGCCGTCGCGGCGTGCGGCATCGCGCCGCTGCATTTGCCGAGCGGCGCGGGGCATGACGCGATGGCCGTCGCCGCGCTCTGTCCGGTCGCGATGCTGTTCGTGCGCTGCAAGGGCGGAATCAGCCACGCGCCGGAGGAGTTTCTCGCCGCAGCGGACGCGCAGACCGCGGTATCCGTTCTGGTCGAATTTTTACGCAATTTTCAAACGATATGAGCATCATGACTGACAGGATTATTCGGGAAGAAATCACGCGCAGCGCCGAGGCGGCGCAGCGATTTTTAGGCGAACTGGTCCGGGTGCCGTCCGACAATCCCGCCGGGGATTGCGCGCCTCACGCCGAACATACCGCACGACTGCTGGAGGCTTTTGGCTTCAAGGTGGAACGCCACGTGGTGCCGGCGGAGACCGTGCGCGCCCATGGCATGGTCAGCGCCACCAACCTCATCGTCCGCCATCGCTTCGGGCCCGGCCCGACCATCGCATTGAACGCGCATGGAGATGTCGTGCCGCCCGGCACCGGGTGGAGCGTGGACCCGTACGGCGCCGTGATCAAAAATGGCTGGATGTATGGCCGCGGCGTCGCGGTTTCGAAATCGGACATCGCCACCTACGCCTTTGCGCTTGCCGCGTTGCGCGACAGCAAGGCGGCGCTTAACGGCACGGTCGAATTGCATATTACCTATGACGAGGAAACCGGCGGAGAAATCGGGCCGGGCTGGCTGCTGGCGCAGAACCTGACGAAGCCGGATCTGGCGATCGGCGCCGGTTTTTCCTACGCCGTCGTCAACGCGCATAATGGCTGTTTGCACCTGGAAGTGACCGTGAGCGGCAAATCCGCCCACGCCGCGATGCCCGCCACGGGCGCCGATGCGCTTGAGGCGACCAATGCGATCCTGACCGCTTTGTACCAATCCCGCGCCGCTTTGTCGCAAACCATCTCGGCGATTCCGGGCATCGGCACGCCGCAAATCACCGTGGGGCTGATCACAGGCGGCATCAACACCAATGTCGTTCCGGACCGCATCGTCTTCCGGCTGGACCGGCGGGTGATTCCGGATGAGGCCACCGGCGATGTCGAGACCAATTTGATCCGCGACATCCAACAGGCAGCGGCGCATTTCCCCGGCATCACGGTCGAGGCCAGGCGCATTCTGGCGGCTGACCCTCTGGTGCCGTCCCCGGGTGCGGCGCGCCTGACGGAACTTCTTTGCGCCCGGGCCAGCGAAATATTCGGTGAGCCCATCATTGTGAAAGGCGTGCCGCTTTACACCGATGCGCGCCATTACGCGGCCGCCGGCGTGCCCATCATCCTTTACGGCGCCGGCCCGCGCACGATCGAACTGGCCAACGCACACCGCGCGGACGAACGTTTGGAGCTTGCGGATCTGCGGCGCGCCACCGAAGTGATTGCGCTGACGATCTTCGACCTGTTGGCGCGGCAGGCGCCCTGAGAGGCTGCTAAGCTGCCTCGCTTTGTTGCGCGGGCCGCGCGGCGGCGAGCAGGTTCAGGCGGCGCCGGATGGAGGGGCCGATCGCGGTGGTCGGCATCGCCTCGATGAGGCGGCGTGTGTAGGCCTCGGCGGGAGACGTGAACAAATTCTCCGTCTCCGCGAGTTCCACGATGCGGCCTTGGCGCATGACCGCGACCCGGTCGGCGATGTGGCGCACGACCGCGAGATCGTGGGTGATGAACAGATAGGAAATGCCGAGCCGTTTCTGGAGGTCGCCGAGCAGGTTCAACACCTGCGCCTGGATCGAGACGTCGAGCGCCGAGACCGGCTCATCGCAGACAATGAGGTCCGGCTCTGCGGCCAGCGCCCGGGCGATGCCGATGCGCTGGCGCTGCCCGCCTGAGAATTCGTGCGGATAGCGCGCGGCATGCGCTTCCGTAAGGCCGACGAGGGAGAGGATCTCGGCGACGCGCTCCTTGCGTTCCGCCGCGCTGCCGGGGCGATGCAGCAGCAGCGGTTCCGCCACGATGGCGCCGACGGTCTGGCGCGGATTGAGCGAGGCGAAGGGATCCTGGAAGACGATCTGCATCCGGCGGCGGAACCGGCGGAGCGAGGCGCCGTCGAGCGTGGTGATGTCGACGCCGTCGAAGCGGATGGTGCCGGACGACGCATCGAGCAGGCGCAAGACCAGGCGCGCGGTGGTCGATTTGCCGCTGCCGGATTCGCCGACCAGGCCAAGCGTTTCGCCGCGTGCGAGCGTGAAGGAGACACCGTCGACCGCCTGGAGATGGCCGACCGTGCGGGGCATGAACAGGCCGCGCCGGATGGCAAAGCGACGGGACAGATTTTCGACCTCAAGGAGCGGTACGGTCATAGCGCGGCCTCCCGCTCGCCCAAAGAAAGCGCATCGAGCGGCGCTCGCCAGCAGGCGGCGGCATGATCTGCGCCAAAATCGCGGAAGGGTGGGCTATCGGCGACGCATCGCGCCTCGGCGAGCGCGCAACGCGGATGGAAGCGGCAGCCTTGCGGCATGGCGGCGGGGCTTGGCACGGTACCCTCGATCGCGAGCAGGCGCGCCCGGCGTGCGGTGAAACTCGGCGCGCTGCCCATCAGGCCGAGCGTATAAGGATGTTGCGCATCGGAAAATAACGTGGTTGCCGCGGCAAGTTCAACGACCCGGCCGGCATACATCACGGCCACTTTGTCCGCCATGCCGGCGACGAGGCCGAGATCGTGGCTGATGAGCAGCAGCGCCATGCCGGTTTCCGCTTGGAGTTCCCGCAGCAGGCCGAGGATTTCGTCCTGCACGGTCACGTCGAGCGCGGTGGTGGGTTCGTCCGCGATCAGGAGGTCGGGTTTGCAGGCCAATGCCATGGCGATCATCACGCGCTGGCGCTGGCCGCCGGAGAGCTGGTGCGGATAATCGTCGAACCGCCGGGCGGGATCGGGAAGCCGCACCCGCTCCAGCATGGCGACGGCTCGGGCGCGCTGGTCGCGGGCCGCCATGTGCGGCTCGTGGGCCGCCATCGCCTCGACGATTTGCGCGCCGATCGTATGCGCCGGGTTGAGGCTGGTCATCGGCTCCTGGAAGATCATGGCAATGCGCCGCCCCCGCAAGGCGCGCATCGCCGCCGGGGGGAGTTGCAGAAGATCCTGGCCGTCGAACATGATGGCGCCGCTGGCAACCCTGCCCGGCGGCGGAATGAGGCGCATGATCGAGAGGGAGAGCGCGGATTTGCCGGAGCCGGACTCTCCGACGATGGCGAGGGTGCGGCCACGCTCGATGGCGAGATCGATGCCGGCGACCGCCGCGAACTCGCCGGATGGCGTTGCAAACACAGTGCGGAGGCCTTCGATCCGGAGCAGCTCATTCATGACAACATCAGAAGGGGAAATGCAACTTTGGTCAAGCAGAGTTATTATATCGCTTGCGGTGCTATCAGCCCTCACTTACTGTGCCGTCACAGCGACAACAATTCACGTGACGGGACTGGATTCAATATGCGCCTTGCATCTCTAACGTTTGGTTTGCTTTCTGGACTTGCCGCTTCCGTCACCGCCCCCGCCGCCGCTTTCGCCGACCCGCCGAAGGTTCTGCATATCAGCTTGATCCAAGACCCCGACATTCTCGACCCCACGCTGAGCGGCAGCTATGTCGGGCGCATCGTGTTCGCCGGCATGTGCGACAAATTGTTCGATTTCGATCCCAGTCTGAACATCGTGCCGCAGCTCGCCATCGGCTATACTTATAAAGACCCAACCCACCTCATCATCAATCTACGGCCGGGCGTGCTGTTCCAGGATGGCGAGAAGCTCGATGCCAATGCGGTGAAATACACGTTGGAGCGCTATCTGACGATGCCGGGCAGCCTGCGGCGCGGCGAGATCAGCGTCGTGCAGTCCGTTGAGGTGATCGATCCGCTCACGGTCGAACTGGTACTGAAGGCGCCCGACTCGGCGCTTTTGGCGCAGCTTGCCGACCGCGCCGGCATCATCATCGCGCCGAAAGCCGCCGCGGCGGAAGGTGCGAAGTTCGGGTTGCACCCGGTCTGCGCCGGGCCGTTCAGCTTCGTTGAGCGGGTTCCCGAACAGAAGATCGTCCTGAAGAAATTTCCCGGCTACTGGGATGCGAAAGACATCCATTTCGACGAAGTCGATTATGTGCCGTTCGTCAATTCCGAAGTCGGCGTCGCCAATCTGCAGACCGGCCAGCTCGACATGCTGACCGGGATGCTGCCGAACGATGTCGCGACCATCAAGCGCGACCCGAAGCTGCGCGTGGAGAGCCAGACCTCGCTGGCCAATGTCGGCATCACCTTCAACGTGGCCAACGGGCCCGCGAGCCAATCGCCGATCGGGCAGAATGCGTCGCTGCGCCATGCCTTCGAGCTGGCGCTCGACCGCACGGCGCTGATCAATGTCGTGTATAATGGCCTCTATGCGCCGATCGCACAGGCCAATTCGCCGTCCTCACGCTTCTACGTGCCCTCGATCGTGCCGCCGGCAATGGATCTGGCGGCGGCGCAGAAACTCGTGGCGCAAAGCGGGGTCAAGACGCCGATCCCCGTGACGCTGCTGGTGCCGAACAGCCCGGACTTCCTGCAGGCCGCGCAAGTGATCCAGGCGATGGAGCAGCCCGCCGGCTTCGACGTGAAGATCCAGGCGATGGAATTCGCCTCCTCGCTCGCCACCGCGCGAGCCGGGAATTTCCAGGCCTATCTGATCCTGTGGTCCGGCCGCGCGGATGCGGACGGCAACATGTATTCCTTCCTGCATGACGGCTACGGCTTCAATTACGGACATTATGATAACCAGCAGGTGGATTCGCTGCTCGACCAGGCGCGGGTCGCGCAATCGGTCACGGACCGCACCGCGCTCTATGCCAAGGTTTGGGGCATCGAGCGCCAGGATCTCCCGATCCTGTATCTCTGGTCGCCCACCAACATCGTCGGCCTGAAGAAAACCTTGCTCGGCTTCCATCCGGTTCCGGACGGCATCGTTCGCCTCCAAGGCATGCACTTCGCCAGCTGAGACCGGCGCGATGCAAAGCTCGCTCGGAGCCAGGCTTCTGCAGATCATCCCGACGATGCTGCTGGTCAGTGTGATCGTGTTCGCCTTGCAGCATCTGCTGCCGGGCGATCCCGCCGTGATGCTCGCGGGGGATTCCGCGGGCGATCCGCATGTGGTGGCCCAGATCCGCGACCAGTTGCTGCTGAACCGCCCCATCGGAGACCAGTATCTGCATTGGCTCGTCGGCGTGCTGCACGGCAATCTCGGCTATAGCTGGGAACTCTCCGCCCCGGTGACCACGCTGCTTTTGCAAAAGCTCCCGGTCACGCTACAGCTTTCCGCGATGGCGTTCGTCATCGCGCTGGCCACCGGCATTCCGCTGGGCGTCATCTCCGCGGTCAAGAAAGGCACGCCTTTGGACTGGCTCGCCACCTCGGTGGGATTGTTCGGCCTGTCAGTGCCGAGCTTCTGGCTGGGCATCGTGCTGATCCTGCTGGTGTCGGTCGATCTCGGCTGGCTGCCGCCGTCCGGTTACGTGCCGCTGTCGCAGGACCCGCTGCAATCGCTCCGCACGACCATCATGCCGGCCTTCGTGCTCGGCAATGCGGTCGCGGCGATCATCATGCGCCATACACGAAGCGCGATGCTCGCGGCACTGCACCAGGATTATGTGCGCACCGCGCGGGCCAAGGGGCTGTCGGAAAGAGTTGTGGTATGGCGCCACGCGTTGCGCAACGCGCTGATCCCGGTGGTCACATTGGCCGGGCTGCAGCTTGGCACCTTGCTGTCCGGCGCCGTGTTGACCGAGCAGGTGTTCGATATTCCCGGCGTCGGAAAATTGGTGGTCGATGCGGTCTTCAACCGCGACTATCCGGTAATTCAGGGCGTGGTGCTCGTGACAGGCCTGCTCTATGTGCTGATCAACCTCATCACCGATATTCTCTATGCGGTGATCAACCCGAAGCTGCGCGGCGGATGACCGCGCTCGTGGCAGGCGCCAAGATGGCGCGCTTCAAATGGAAACGCCTGGCGCGGCATGGCTCCGGCCTGGCCGGCGCTGCACTGGTGGCGGCGTTTGTTCTCGCCGCGATCGGCGCACCGCTGATCGCGCCCTATGGCCCCGACATCACCAACTGGGCGGCGATCCGCAAGGCGCCTAGCATCGCGCACTGGTTCGGCACCGACGAAATCGGCCGCGACGAACTGTCGCGAATCATCTGGGGCGCGCGTGCGAGCCTGGAGGCGGGCGTGATCTCGGTGCTGATCGCCGGCGCCATCGGCGTGCCGGCGGGGCTGCTCGCGGGGTTTGCCCGCGGCTGGACCGATGCGATCTTGAGCCGGATCGTCGATGCCATGCTGGCGATCCCGTTCCTGATCCTCGCCATCGCGCTTGCCGCCTTCCTCGGCCCCAATTTGCGCGATGCGATGATCGCGATCGGCGTGAGCACGGCGCCGATGTTCATGCGCGTGGCCCGCGCTGCAACATTGGATATCATGACGCGCGACTATATCGAGGCGGCGCGGGCGGTCGGCAACCCGCCCTGGCGCATCGCGCTCCGGCACGTGGCGCCGAACATCGCGGCGCCGGTTCTGGTCCAGGCCAATCTCTCGATCGCCACCGCCATCATCGCCGAGGCCTCGCTGTCCTTTCTCGGACTCGGCGAGCAGCCGCCCACACCCTCCTGGGGCTCGATGCTGAACGCCGCGCAGCAATTTCTGACCCAGGCGCCGTGGCTCGCGATCTTTCCGGGGCTTGCGATCATCGCGGTCGTTCTCGCCTTCAACCTCACCGGCGATGCCTTGCACGACGCGCTGGATACGCGCCGCGGGAAGTAACCGTCCGGTCCAGCCTCCCCCTGCTGAGGGTTGTCGAATCTGAAGCGCAGGCCTCGCGGCAACGATTTGAACAGTGCCTTGAAAGATCGGCATTTTTTCGATCATTGCATTTTCGGCGTCTTTTCCCTGTTCCGTCAAGGGGTTTTACCCGGCTTCGCCGGCGCTTCGCGCCCTTGACGGAACAGGGAAAAGACGCAGACGCTCGGGATCGGAATAATGGCTGCGCGTATGCAGATCTCGGACTAGCGTTAATCATAGGCCAGAGCGAAAAGATCCTTCTCACACCGCGAACTCCGTGAATGTTCGACGGTACGGCCGATGATTCGAGGGTGAAAGCCCGATTCGAAACAGCTCGGCCCACGCGCATTCGCCGCGCGTGGGCCGAGCCTCGGAGCTACTCTTCCGTCGTTACTTCGTTGGCTGGCTCGCGAGCGGAAGGCGGCGTCCCGCCGTCACCGCGCTCACCACCACAAGCACCACCAAATTGACAAGCAACGCAACAATGCCGACGTTGAAATCCTTCACCACGTCCGGCAGGCCCGGCAGCAGCGTGCCGATTGTCTCATGCGTCAGCACGAGAAAAACGACGGTGCCGACGCCCGCGAGAATGCCGGCGAACGCGCCTTCCTTGGTGGCCGGATTCCGTGGCAGCAGGCTCGCGATCAGCGCCGGGAAAAGCTGCGTGACGAAATTATAGCCCATCAGCAACAAGGCGACGATGGTGCTGCTGCCCGAGATCGCGAAATAGCAGCCGATGACGGCAACCACCGGCACCAGAAATTTCGCCAGAAGCACCGTGGTCTCATCGCTCTGCCCGCCGCGCAACGGGGCGACGAAATTGCGCGCGAAGAGCGTGGCCGCGGACATCATGATCAGCGAACCCGGCACCAGAGCGGTGAGCACGCCGGCCGCACCGACAATGCCGACCACCCAGGGCGGAAACGCGGCGACGACGATCTTCAGCAGCGATATATTCGTCGCCGCCCCCTTCAGCCCCGGCACCACCAAAGCCGCGGTGAAACCGACGAAGAAGATCAGCAGCATCACCAGCTGGTAGAGCGGCAACACGATGGCGTTTTTGCGGAACACCGCTTCGTTGCGGGCAGTGTAACAGGCGCCGAACGTGTGCGGCCACATGAAGAAGCCAAGCGCCGTGAGCAAGGTGGTGGACACGAACCAAGAAAGGCTCTGCCCGTGCGCGGCAAAAGCCAGGAAACCGGGTTTCGCGACGTTCACCGCCGCAAACATGTTGCCGATGCCGCCATAGTAGTGAATCGGCAAATAAAAGCCGAGGAAGGCGGCGACGGAGATGATCATGATGTCCTTCGCCACCGCCGTCCAGGCCGAACCACGGATGCCGGAGATGACCACATAGAGTGTGACGACAACCGCGCCGATGATCATGGAGAGCGATTTCGACACCGCGCCGTAGCTCGCCGCCTGAACGATCACGCCAAGACCAGTGAACTGCAGCACGAGATAGGGCACCAGCGCGATGACGCCGACCAGCGCCACCAGCACGCCGAGCGCCGGGCTGTCATATTTACGCGCGAAAAAATCCGGCTGCGAGACCAGCTTGTGGCTGCGCGCATAGGTCCAGACTTTCGGCAGCATGAAATAGGAAATCACATAAGCGAGCGTGCCATAGGCGAGAATGTAATAAGCCGGCGCGCCAAGCCCGTACGCATAGCCGGAGGCACCGAGAAAGGTGAAGGTGGTGTAGATTTCGCCGGCGAGCAGCAGGAAGACCAGCAGCGCGCCGAAACGGCGGCCGCCCACCGTCCATTGCTCCAGGCTCATCTCGTGCCGAGAACGTGCCACGATGCCCAGCACCAGAGCGAAAACCGTCGCAATCGCGATCAGGACCAAGGCAATGTTCATCTTGCATCCTCCTTGTCGGTGAGCCGCACCGGATCGAACCAATAAAGCACAGCCATGATCGCCGAGGTGAGGAACACCCAGATCGTAATCCAGCCGAGAATGAACGGCATACCGAGAATGAACGGCGTGACGCTGTTGTGCAGGATGGGACCGGCAAACATGCCGATGAAGGGGATGATCGCGAGCCAACTGGTCGGTTTCATGACATCTCTCCGCACTGCCGGCGGTGCGCCGTGAGGACGGCACCGGCAGTCATTGCGGAAACATGGCACATCGCGTGACCGGAGCAAGCACAAAAGAGGCATTATTCTCATCGCCGCGACGTGACGAGCTTAAAAAAACGTCATACGGCGACAAATTTTTCATTTTGTGATCGCGAATAGGCCCGCCGGCGCATTTACGCCGATAAAGCGGGCGCCATACGATGATTTGTCGCCTGTTCATAGTCATAGGCCAGAGCGAGCAGATCCGCCTCGTCCCATAATTTCCCAACGAACACGAGGTTGAACGGCGCGCCGGAGGCGTAATAACCCGCTGGAACCGTCACCACCGGCACGCCGGCGATGTTGATCTCGCTCACGGTGGTTTCGTGGATGACGCCATGGCTGTTCAGCAATGGAAGCTCGTTACGCATCTGCGGGAACACCAGCCCGTCGAGCCGATGCCGGGCGAACACCGCCTCGATGATGTCGAGATACGCCTCCCGCGCGCCCAAAAACGCCGTCAGCGGCGGCGGCACGGTCGGATGCTGCCTGGAAAACGCGGTTTCCGGCAGATAGTTCATATAGGCCAGCACACCGGCAGGACCGTAGGGATCCTCGGACTTCGTGATTTCCGCAAGGGCTTTATAATCCTTGACCGCAGCGGAAGGCCCCAGGCGCCGCAGATACAGCTCCATGTCATAGGGGCAGCATTCCATGCCGCGCGCATCGTAATAATGTGTGTCGGAATACGGCTTGCTGATCGCCGCAAAATTGCTGCCCGCGAACGGGTCTTCCAGCAGCGTGGCGCCGCGCGCCGCGATCTCATTTTGCGCGCGTTCATAGAGGGCGGCGCATTCCGCGGAGAGCGCGCGGTTGCGCCAGCCCGAGCCATAAAGCCCAAGCCTCTTGCCCTGGAGCGCCGTGGCGCTGAGCTTGGCGGCATATCCACCCTTCGGACGCTTGCCGATGCCGGCCACGGTTTTCGGATCTTCCGCGCTGTAGCCGGCAAGAACATCCAGCGTCAGGGCCGCGTCGCGCACGCAACGGGCGATGGGCCCGACCACATCGCGCGTGGAGCCGGCCAAAGGCACCACGCCGGCATTGGGCACCAGGGCGAAAGTCGGCTTGATGCCGACCAGCGCCTGCGCGGAAGCGGGGTTCTGGATGGAGCCGCCCGTTTCTTCCGCCAGGCCCAGCACGGCCATGCTGGCCGCCACCGCGGTGGCGGTGCCCGCCGTGCTGCCGCCGGGCATGCGGTCCGGCGCGGCGGCGTTCAGCGTCGGCCCGGCCCAGCTATTGCTGGCATGGGTGCCGGTGGCGCTGAGGATGGGGACGTTGGTCTTGCCGAGAATGACACAGCCCGCCGCCTTCATGCGCGCCACCACGGGCGAGTCCGTCTCCGGGATCAGATCCACCCCGCCCGCCTTGGCGGACAGGAAATGCCAGCCCGCCGTGGTGGGCAGGCCCGCCATATCCATCGTGTCCTTGATCACCACCGGCACGCCGGCCAGCGGCCCCAGCGCCTCGCCGGCGGCGCGGCTTCGGTCGATCGCGCGCGCCTCGTCCAGAGCGGCCGGGTTCATGGTGATGATGGCGTTATAGCGCGGATTATAGGCGGCGATGCGCTTCAGGAAGGCTTGCGTGAGTTCCTCCGCGGTCACGCCGCGCGCGAACGCCGCTTCGGCCCCCTCCAAAGTCATTTCGACGAGATCGGACTCGGTGAGCACTGCCATGATCTGCTTGCCTTTTTCGGTGTTACGAGAGGGTCGCGCGGCGCGCGTTCAGGCGAAAATCTTTTCCACCGCGGCGCCCAGACTCATCAGATGCTGGTCGCGCCCGGGGGAGGCCGCCAGCATCAGCCCCACCGGGGCCTCGCCGCGCCGGTGGATCGGCAATGACAAACCGCACCCGTCCATCAAATTCACCACCGCGTTGTTGCGCAGCGCCAGAAGGTTGAGGCGGGTGAAATCCTCGTCGCGCGCGACCTCCGCGAGACGCGGCGCGAGGATCGGCGAAGTCGGCATCAGCAGCGCGTCGAACGCCGCCATGCGAAGCTGCATTTTTTCGATGAAGCCGGCGCGCGCCTGCAACAGGCGGATATAGTCGGCCGCGCTCTGTTCCGCGCCGCGCATGATTCGCGCCAGCACGCGCGGGTCGTAATCCTTGGCCCCCGTGGCGATGAAGCCTTCATGCCAGGCATAGGCCTCGGCGGCCGAGAAGCCGCCTTTATGCGCCAGCGCCGTCAGCGCCTCGGCGAATTCCGGCACGGCGATTTCCTGCACCCGCGCCCCGGCGGCGGAGAGGCGCGACAGCGCCGCCTCGAACGCGGCGGCCACTTGCGCCTCCATCCCGTCGCGCACCAGCCGGTCCGGCACGGCGAAATTCCGTCCGGCCACGCCCTCCGGCGCCAGGCGCGGCGGCGCACTTTGCGCCAGAACAGCATCGAGGATCGCGCAGCAGGAGACCGAGCGCGCCAGTGGGCCGATCGAATCCAAATTCGAGGAGAGCGGCACCGCCCCCTGCAGCGGCACGCGCCTTGCCGTCGGCTTGTAACCGACCAGCCCGTTGAACGCCGCCGGAATGCGGCAGGAGCCGCCGGTATCGGTGCCGATCGCGCCATGCGCCATGCCGTCCGCGACCGAGACCGCGGCGCCGGAGGACGATCCGCCCGGCACGCGGCCGCTCTCCCGGTCCCAGGCCGAGAGCGGCGTGCCGTAATGCGGGTTCAGGCCGAGACCGGAAAACGCGAACTCGCTCATATTGGTGCGGCCGATCAGCACGAAGCCCGCCCGGCGCAGCCGCGCCATCGAAGGCGCATCCGCCGCCGCCGGCGGCCTGCCCACGAAAATTTTCGAGCCGGCCGTCGTGACCTCGCCTTCGAGGTCGAACAGATCCTTCACTGAGATCGGAATGCCGGCATAGGGCGACGGCGCCGCATTGGCCTTGCGCAACCGGTCCTGCGCTTCGGCCGCCGCTAACGCCTTGTCAGGATCGACCGCGATGAACGCGCGATGCCCCTGCCCGGCCGGATCGGCGATCCGGCCTAAGCACTCTTCCGTCAACTGTCGGCTGGTCATGCGCCCGGCGGCAAGGCCGGCGGCGAGCTCATCGAGCGTGGGGAAATTCATGTCCATGGACGAGCTCCGCATCATTGCCCCGGCAACTCACCGCAATTTTCCGCGCGGCGCAATGCATGCGGCTCGGCTACCCGGCGAATTGGAAATATTTTATTCAGAACCTTCCGCGTTCCCGCAGAAAATAAGGATATTTTTTCATCATTGATTCAATTTTTGCTCTGTTATTTAGCATGTATCGTCTGATAGTGCGATATTTACCATCATTTATCGTTGATGATCCGGCACTTCGTTGGCACGCTGGCCGCCGACTGGACATCGTTGCCATCGGACCCGCCCGTTCACATCCCTCGTGGCGTCGGCCGCCAACCTGGAGCGCTCTATATGTCGCTGACAACCGCCAAACCGGAAAACTGGTATTCGCGCCTGATCAAGAACGAGCAGGTGGAAGATTATTCGCTGCGCTACGCCCCCGCCGCGTTCCGGCGCTGGTCGCCGGCCATCGTCGCCTCGGCCGGGCTTGGCGCCTCCGCGGCTTTGTTTCCCTTCGCCATCAGCGCCGTGCTCACCAACGCCTCGGGCAGCGCCAATGCTCTGATCGGCAACCTGATCGCCGTGTTTTTCTGCGTGGTCACCGGCATCCCCATTGCCCGCGACATCGCCAAATACAATCTCGACATGGACCTGCTGACGCGCGGCGCGGGGTTCGGCTATCTCGGCTCGACGATCACCTCGCTGATCTACGCCACCTTCACCTTCATCTATTTCGCCTTTGAAGGCTCGATCATGGGCCAGGGCCTGAGCGGTACGTTCGGCATTCCGCTCTGGTTCTCCTACGCCATCGTCGCCGTCGTCATCATCCCGATGGTCACGTTCGGCATGTCCTTCCTGGCAAAGTTCCAGGCCTGGAGCTGGCCGATCTGGGCGGCACTGCTGGCACTTCCCGCCGCCTATGTCGCCGGCCTTGGGCATCACAGCACTGCCGCCTGGTTCGGCTATGGCGGCCTCTCCGGCAAACCCTCCGCCGGCGGGCTGATCAACATCTCCTCCATCGGCCTGGCCGCGGCGGCACTGATGTCGCTGCTGGCGCAGATCGGCGAGCAGGCAGATTATGTTCGCTTCATGCCGGACGGCAGCGCCGCGCCGCGCGGCGCGCTGAAATTCTGGACCTTCATGTCGGGCCCTGGCTGGGCGCTGGTGTTTCTCGTCACCTTCACGCTCGGCTCCTACCTCGCCTCCTATGCTGCGCCGCATATCGGCGCCGCCAGCAACGAGCCGTTCCAGACCTTCGTGTATATCTACGATCGCTTCCTGCCGCATTGGCTCGGCCTGACCTGCGCGTTCTTCCTGGTCGTGGTGGCGCAGGCGAAGATCAACGTCACCAACGCCTATTCCGGCTCGCTCTCCTGGTCGAATTTCTTCTCGCGCATCCTGCACCGCCATTATGGGCGCTTCACCTGGCTGCTGCTGCAGATCGGCATCGGCCTGGTGCTGATGGAGGCGAGCGTGTTCAAGGAGATGGCGGCGCTGCTTGGCTTCTATTCCAATGTCGCGGTCGCCTGGATCACCGCGGTGTTCGCCGATCTCACCATCAACCGGAAACTTCTGAAAATCGGCCCGTCCTGGATCGAGTTCCGCCGCGGCTATTTGTATGATTTCAACCCGGTCGGCTTCGGCTCGATGATCATCGCCTCGGCATTGTCCATCGCCGCCTATTTCGGCGCGTTCGGGCCGCTGCTCGCCGCGTATTCCCCCTTCGTCTCGGTGCTGGTCGCGCTGATCGCCACGCCGGCCATCGCGATCCTCACCAAGGGCAAATATTATCTCAAGCGCACGCCGGAACAGAACGTCGCCAGCACCAGCCGCGGCACGCTCACCTGCAGCGTCTGCGCCAGCGACTTCGAAGCCTTCGACAGCGTGCATTGCCCCTTCCATAAAGGCAGCGTGTGCTCGCTCTGCTGCACCATCGAATCGAGTTGCGGCGACCTGTGCAAGGCCTAGCGCGCAGCGGGTTATTTTCAGGGCGGATCGACCGGTGGCGCGGCAAAGCCCGCCACCATCCGGCCAGAAAGGCCGCCTCGGGAAACGTGTGGTTACTTAACGCGCCGCGTCGGCTTCACGCGCCATGCTGCCGCAAGACCCGGGCAAGCCTGGCGAACGAAGATGCGATTTCTGCCTCCGTGACGCAGCCATAGCCCAGCAGCAGGCCGCGTTGCGGGTCCGCGTCATGGCCATAATACCGGCTGAGCGGCCGCACCACGATTCCGGCCGCCAATGCCGTGCGGGCGACGGCCATGTCGTCGATGTCCGCGGGCAGGCGCAGCACCAGATGCAGGCCCGCATTGTCGCCCAGGATTTCGAGCTGGTCGCCGAATTCTTGCGCCACCGCGCCGAGCAGACAATGCCGCCGCCGCGCGTAGAGACCGCGCATGCGCCTTATATGCGCGCTCAAATGCCCCTCGGCGATGAAGTCGGCCAGGATCGCCTGTTGCTGAAGCTGGCCCTCCCGGTAAAGCTCTGCGGACCCCCGGGCGAAGGCCTCGGCAAGCCCCGGCGGGGCCACGATGAAACCGAGCCGCAGGCCGGGAAAGAGCGTCTTGCTGAAACTGCCGACATAGACCACGAGCCCATCGCCATCGAGTCCCTGCAGGCAGGGAATGGGCCGCGTGCCGTAACGGAATTCGCTGTCGTAATCGTCCTCGATGATCCAGCTACGGTTCTGCCGGCAATATTCCAACAATGCCTGCCGACGTGCCAGGCTCATGACCATGCCCAGAGGATATTGGTGCGACGGGGTCGCGATCACCAGCTTGGGCACGGGCAAGGCGGCGCCCGCCGACCAGTTCAGGCCCTCCGTGTCTACGGGGGCGGCATGCAGCGCCAACCCCAGCGATTGCAACGAGCTGCGCAGCCCCCAATAGCAAGGCTGTTCGAGCCACACATTGTCGCCCGGGTCCGCGAGCAGGCGGGCGGTGAGATCCATGGATTGATGGGTGCCGGTGGTGACGATGATCTGCTCCGGCTCGCACCGCACGGAACGCGCCGCGCGCAAATGCGCCGCCAGCGCCACGCGCAAGGCAGGCAAACCGCCGGCCGGCGCATAACTCAGCCGCTCGGCGATCGGCCGGCGCCAATGGCGGTTGTGCAGCCGGGTCCAGATCTGCGCGGGAAATTCGGTCACGTCCGGGACGCCGGGCATGAAGGCGCCCCATTGGACCGACGAAAAGCGCGCACCGCGGACCAAGGCCTGGCCGCGCCGGGACAGTTCAGGCGCTTTGCGGCCAGGCGGCGGATGAGGGGGACGAGTGTCGTCATCGGCACCGGGCGGCTCGACCATGAGATCGACCGACAGATCGGCCACGAAGGTGCCGCTGCCATGCCGGCCTTCCAGACAGCCCTGGGCGCGTAGATTCTCGTAAACCTCGATCACGGTGTTCCGCGCGACCCCCAGCTCCTTTGCCAGCAGGCGGCTCGACGGAAGCTTAGCGCCGGCCGGCAGATGGCCCTGCAGAACCGCGCCGAGCAGAAGGCTATGAAGCTGGCGATAAAGCGGCGGCCCACGATCGCGGTCCAGACGTTCGAGCAACCAGTCAGAGAGGGCAATCGTGGTCATCGCAGCGCGTCCCAACTTGATCGGTATCGATACGCATAGTGGTACCATTATTTTTATTCAGGTGGATCTGTTTTGTTGGTCCACATTGTTCGATTCTGAGGCACCCGGACTCGCGTGACTTCATTCCCATGCACGATGTCACCGTGCGCTTGCGAAAGAGAAAAACATGCTGCCGAGCGCCACTGCCTCCCAGGCACCGTCCGACCAGGAATTCTTCAGCGGCACCAACGCGGCATGGGAGGCACGCCGACAGGCCGCCACCCCGCGCGGCGTGAGCGTGCTCGAGAGCTTCTATCCGGCCCGCGCCGCGAACGCCGAGATCTGGGACATCGAAGGACGCCGCTACATCGACTTCGCCAGCGGCATCGCGGTGCTCAATACCGGCCATTGCCACCCGCGCATCATCGCCGCCGTCACGGCACAGCTCGCGCGCTTCACCCACACCGCCTACCAGGTGGTGCCCTATGCCTCCTATGTAGCGCTTGCGGAGAAGATCAATCGCCGGTCACCGGGCGGCTGGGCCAAGAAAACAATTTTCCTCAGCACCGGCGCCGAAGCCGTGGAAAACGCCATCAAGATCGCCCGAGCGGCCACGGGGCGGCCCGGTGTGATCGCGTTCGACGGCGGCTTCCACGGACGCACTTTCTTCAGCATGGCGCTGACCGGCAAGGTCGTACCCTATAAAACGGGGTTCGGCCCCTTTCCCGGCGACGTGTTCCACGCGCCGTTCCCCAACGAGATCCATGGGGTCGGCGTCGAGGATGGCCTGAACCACATCCGCCGGCTGTTCAGGACCGATATCGATCCCAAGCGGGTCGCAGCCTTCATCTTCGAGCCGGTTCAGGGCGAAGGCGGATTCTACCCGATGCCCGAGGCGTTCGTCCGCGGGCTGCGCACGATTGCCGATGAGCATGGCATTCTGCTCATCGCCGACGAGATCCAGGCGGGGTTCGCCCGTACCGGCAAGCTGTTCGCATCTTCCCATCACGATGTCCCCATCGATCTGATGACGTTCGCCAAGAGCGTCGCCGCCGGCCTGCCGCTGGCCGGGGTGGTCGGCCGCGCCGAGATCATGGATGAAGCCGCGCCGGGCGGGCTGGGCGGCACCTATGCCGGCAATCCGCTCGCCATCGCGGCGGCTCACGCGGTTCTGGACGTCATCGACGACGAGCGGCTGGAGGCGCGCGCCATCACGCTGGGCGACCGGCTGAAGGATCGCCTCAACGCGCTGCGGGCGTGGATCCCCGTCCTTGCCGACGTGCGTGGCCCGGGCAGCATGGTCGGCGCCGAATTCATCGACCCCGCCACCGGCGAGCCGTTGCCGGCCTTCGCCAAACAGGTTCAGTCCCTGGCCCTGGAGCGCGGGCTGATTCTCCTGACCTGCGGCGTCTACGGCAATGTCATTCGCTTTCTCTATCCGCTCACCATACCGGACGCGGTTTTCGACGAGGCGCTCGGCAGTCTCGAAGAGGCCTTGCTGAAGGCGTGAGCCGCGTGGCGCGGGGCAATTTTCGAGGCTCTAGACCATGACTTTGCTCGGTTCGCCCCGACATTGATGGATCATCATTCTTTCGATCATTGCATTTTCCGCGCGTTTTCTGCGTTCAGTCAAGGGCGCGAAGCGCCGCCGAAGGCGGTAAACCCTTGACTGAACGCAGAAAACGCGAAGATGCTCAGGATCGAAACAATGACGAATTGTATGACGATCGGGGACGACCTGGCGAGGATTAAAACCCCGTGGCGCGCATCTGCTCCGGCGAGGCGCCGAACCATCTTTTGCAGGCGCGGCTGAACGGGCTGAGTTCGGCATAGCCCAGAAGCTGAGCGATGCAGGAAATGCTCAAATGCGGCTGGCGGAGATAGCTCTCGGCCAGACAACGCCGCACCTCCTGGACCGCGCCGGCATAGGTCAGCCCGGTCTCGCCCAGACGGCGTTGCAGCGTCCAGCGCGCCACCCCCAGCGATGCGGCGACATCCTCGATCGGCGGCGCGCCTTCGGGCAGGCGGGAGCGGATTTCCGCCCGCACGCGGTCGGGCAGCGGCGCCACGCCGTGCGGCGAACGGCGCAGAAACGCCTCCGCCAGCCGGCGGGAAAAGGCGGCCGCATCCGCGCCCGGCATCGGCCGGCGCAAATCGCCGGGGCGGAAGATCAGCGCGTTCGTGCGCTGGCCGAAAAACACCGGGGCATTGAAGGTGGCCGCATGCGCCGCCCGTTCGCCCGGTTCGGGATGTTCAAAATGCACTTCCTCAAGCGCAAAGCCCGGCCCGTAGGCCTGGCGCAGCAGGTTCTGGAACATCGCCAGGCTCAATTCCGCATCCTGCCGCCGGTCGAAAATCCGCCAGTCGAGAATCCGGTATTCCAGCCGCAGCAGCCCGGTTTCGGCCACCAGCCTCACCTCGCTCGCTCCCTGATGCAGCGGGAACAGATCGGCGAATTGGCGCAGCGCCATGCCGATGCTGGGGGCGGCCAGCGCGATATTCCCGACCAGCCCATGGCAGGAGGCCGGAAATTGGCGCCCATAGCGGAGGCCGAAATCGTCCTGGCCGGAAACCAAAGCGGCGCGTTGCATCATCTCGACATAGGCGGCGAGCGAAATGCTGCCCTCGGTAGCTTCATCCAGCTGCCCGGCATCGATCCCCGCCGGACCCATGATACGGTCCGCATCGGCTCCCGCTTGCGCGAGGAACGGCAATAACCCGGCGGTGGCCACCCGGGCCACCCTTGCCGTTTGGCTCATTGCTAAAAACTCCACCTCGTTTTGCGGTGTGAGTCGTTTTTCCCTGTAAATAATGTCTAGGCGGTGCCGGACTAGCGCGCAACCCTGCCGGACTCGCCGATCAGCTTCTGCGACAGCAGCACAGGGATCGCGGTGAACACGATGATCGCGAACACGACCACATTCACCTCCGGCAATTTCTGCCCCAGGCGGATGGCCCCGAAGATCCAGAGCGGCAGCGTGTTCTGCGCCCCGGCGGTGAACGTGGTCACGATCACCTCATCGAAGGAGAGGGCGAAGGCGAGCAGCGCCCCGGCGCCGATCGCGCTCGCCATCAGCGGCATCTGCACCCGACGGAAGGTGAGGAAGGCATCCGCGCCGAGGTCGGCCGAAGCCTCGGTCAGCGAGCGCGGCATGCGCCGCAGCCGGGCGATGACGTTGTTGTACACGATCACGACGCAAAAGGTCGCGTGCCCGGCCACGATCGTCCAATAAGAGAGATTCACGCCCCAGAAGGCGAAATACGCCGCCAGCGCCATGCCGGTGAGAATGCCGGGCAAGGCGATCGGCAGCACGGCGATGAAGCTCACCACCTCGCGGCTGGCCGATTTCATGCGCGCCACCGCCATTGCCGCCAGCGTGCCGAGCACGATGGCGAGGATGGTCGCCACCCCCGCAACCTCCACCGAGAGCAAAAGCGCGGCGCGCACTTCTTCGTCGTTCCAGGTATCGGCAAACCAATGTACGGCAAAGCCGGTGATCGGCCAGGACGGGATGGGGGCCGCCGAAAACGCATAGACGATGATGATCGCGACGGGGATGAACAGGAACGCCAATGTGGCCGCCACGGCGGCCCAGATCAGGGACCTAGAGTGCATCGAACGCCCCCAGTTTGCGGGCCAGCAGCAGAAACATCGCCATCACGCCCAGCGGCAGCACGGCATAAGCCGCGGCGAATGGAATGTTATTGGTCACGCCGACATTGGCGTACACGACATTGCCGATGAAATCCGAGCCTTCGCCGCCCACCAGCATCGGCGTCACATAATCGCCGAGGGTCAGCGAGAACGTGAAGATCGCCCCGGCCACCATGCCGGGCAGAGCCATGGGCAGAATCACGCGGCGGAAGGTGACCAGCCCGTGCGCGCCGAGATCGGCCGAGGCTTCGAGCAGGCTCGGCGGAATGCGCTCCACCGACGCCGCGACGGGGAGAATCATGAAAGGCAGCCATAGATACGAGAACACGATCCACATGGCCCAATTGCTGTAGCCGATATGCAGGCCGGGCAGCCCGATTTCCGTCAGCGCCCAGTTCAGCACGCCGTCATGCGCGAGAATCAGGCGCCATGCGTAAACACGGGCCAGATAGCTCGACCAGAGCGGCACCAGCACCGCCGCCATCAGCGCCGCGCGCAGCTTCGGGCCGGCCAGGCGCACCATCGCATAAGCCATCGGCCAGGCGAGCACGACATCGGTCAGCGTTACGGAAGCGGCGATGCCGATCGTTCGCAACCCGATCTTGGTATAGACGGGGGCCGACAAAAGCTGCTGGAAATTGGTGAAAGAGAAGCCCGGAATCAGATTGCCGCTGAGGCTGTCCACCGTCCAGAAGGCGGTGACGAGAAGCGCCCCGATCGCGGCCAGATACAAACACGCGAACCAGATGCCCGGCAGGCCGAGCAGGGCGGCATTCGCCGCCCCCTCATGCCGCCAGCCGAAGGCCGAGAGAAAACGCTGCATCCTCAGCCCTTGACGTTCTGCCATTCGCGCTGCCAGGCGGAATAGTCGAGGCAGTCATTCTTGCCGTTGTCGCACGTGGTGAGCGGGGTCTTCCAGAACTTGATGCGGTCGAAATACGAGGCCGGCGCATTGGCGTGATATTGCGCGCAGGCGCCGGGCTGCTGAGCGTCCATTTCCCGGCAGGCCAGGGTGTTGGCCGGCGTCTCGCCGAAATAGATCGCCTGCTGAGCCTGCACTTTCGGCGTCGTCACCCAGTTGATCCACTCATAGGCGCAGTTCACATGCTTGGCCTTCGCCGCGATCATCCAGGTATCGGCCCAGCCCGTCGCCCCCTCGGCGGGGATGGTGTCGGCCACCGCCACTTTCGCGGCCTGCAGCGTGTTGGTCTGGTACGGCCAGGCCGCGCCCACCACCGCGTCGCCGGAGGTGAAGAGCTGGATCTCATCCGAGGCCAGCGCCCAGTATTTCTTGATCAGCTTGGCCTGCGACTTCAGCAGCGTCACCACCGCATTCATCTGCGTCTGGTTCAGCTCATACGGGTCGGTGATGCCGAGCGTCGGCTGGGTCTTCGAGAGATACAAAGCCGCGTCCGCGATCTGGATCGGGTTGTCCGGCACGGTGATCGCGCCTTTGTATTGCGGGTTATAGATCACGGACCACGAGGTCGGCGCGCTGGGGAAAGTCTTGGTGCTGTAAAGCAGCGTGTTCGGGCCCCATTCATAGGAGACGCCGTAATGCACCCCGTGCACGGTGTTGAAAGCCGGGCTCTTCAACTGCGGAATGAAATTCTTCCAGGCCGGGATCAGCGCCATGTTGATGGGCTGCACGTTATGCCCGTAGATCAGGCGTAGCGTCGCGTCGCCGGAGGCCGAGACCACGTCGTACTGGCTGCCGCCGCCCGAGCGCATCAGCGCCACCATTTCGTCCGAGGAGCCGGCATATTTCGCGTTCACCTGACAACCCGTGGCGGCCTCGAACGGCTTCACCCAGTCATCCTGGGCGTAGCCCTCCCAGGCGACGACGTTGAGCACGCCTTCGCCCTTGCCGATCGCCTGCAACGGCTGGAGCGCCGCCGCGCCCTGCATGAACGGCAGCGAGATGGACAGGCCGAGGACGGCCCGCGCCAGGTTCTTTTTCAAAACATTTCTCATATTGCTCTCCCTTTATTTTTCGATATCTCTTGCCGCCGCACGCGGCCATGCCGCCAGCACGGCATCCCCCACGCCCAAGCGCAGGCGTTCGCCCACGGGCAGCCTATTGCTTTCCATCACCGACAGCACGGTCCCCGCGGCCAACGCCACATGATAACGCGTGACCGCGCCCAGATAGATGGCCTCGCGCACGATCCCGTTACGTGTCTCATACCCGTCGGGGGCTGTGGCGCCGGGGGCGAGGAGCGTGATTTTTTCCGGCCGCAGCAGCCTGTTCCCACCCAGCAAGTTGGAGCTGCCGACGAAATCCGCGACAAAGGCCGAAGCCGGGCGTTCATAAAGGTCGAACGCGGTGCCGATCTGCTCGATCTTTCCCTGCGAGAACACGGCGATGCGGTCGCTCATGGACAGCGCCTCATCCTGGTCATGCGTCACGTAGATGAAGGTGATGCCGGTGTCATGCTGCAGGCGCTTCAGTTCGGCCTGCATCTGATGGCGCAATTTGAGGTCCAGCGCGCCGAGCGGCTCATCGAGCAGCAGCACGCGCGGCTTGTTCACCATCGCCCGCGCCAGAGCCACGCGCTGGCGCTGGCCGCCGGAAAGCTGGGCCGGCTTGCGCCCGCCGAATTCCGCCAACCGCACGGCGGCCAGGGCCTTCTCCGCCTCGCCATGGGCGGCGGCTTTGGCCATTTTCTTGGCGCGCAGTCCGTAGGCGACATTCTCGATCAACGTGAGGTGCGGGAACAGCGCGTAATCCTGGAACACGGTGTTCACGGCGCGGGCGAAAGGCGGAAGAGCCGCCACATCCGCGCCATCCAGGAGAATCCGCCCCTGGTCCGGCCGCTCGAAGCCTGCGATCAGGCGCAACGTCGTCGTCTTGCCCGAGCCGGACGGCCCAAGCAGGGTAAAAAACTCCCCCGCATTCACGGTCAGGTCGAGCTGCGCCAGGGCGACAGCGCCGCCATAGGATTTCGCGACGCTCTCAAGCTGCACGATGGGCTGATTACCGGTAGCCAAGCCAATCCCCCTCCAATGTCTCCGATTACGCTGGCACGGTTTGGCACGATGCTGGTTGACCGTGGAACACAAGCCGCGTTGTGTTCCACGGTCAACCGCGCCGTACAGCAAAAAGCGGATAACCATGCCTCATCCGGAGGAGTGACCATGTTGAACAACCTGAAATTCTATATTGACGGTGCCTGGGTGGATCCGGTGGTGCCGAACACGATCCAAGTCATCGACCCGTCCACCGAGGAAGCTTTCACGGAAATCTCCGGCGGGTCGGCCGCCGATGTCGACAAGGCCGTGGCCGCCGCCAAGGCGGCCTTCAAGACCTTCTCAAAAACCAGCAAGCAATACCGGCTGGAGCTGCTGAAGCGGTGCCTGGAAATCTATAACCGCCGTTACGACTACATCGCCGAGGCCTGCACCCGCGAAATGGGTGCCCCCATCGGCTTCTCCAAGGAGGTCCAGGTGTTCGTCGGCCAGGGGCATTTCCAGGCGCTGATCGACAAGCTGGAAACCTTCGAATTCTTCGAAACCCGCGGGACCACCCGCGTCGTTCTGGAGCCGATCGGCGTTTGCGGCCTCATCACCCCCTGGAACTGGCCGCTGAACCAGATCGTCTGCAAGGTCGCCCCGGCGCTCGCCGCCGGTTGCACGATGGTCCTGAAGCCGTCCGAGATCGCGCCACTGAATGCGCTCATCTTCGCCGAGATCATGCATGAGGCCGGGGTGCCGAAAGGCGTGTTCAACCTGGTCAACGGCACCGGCCCGGAGGTCGGGCAAAAGCTGGCCGAGCACCGCGACATCGACATGATGTCCTTCACCGGTTCAACACGCGCCGGCATCATCGTCGCCAAGGCGGCGGCGGATACCGTGAAGCGCGTGGCACAGGAGCTGGGCGGAAAATCCGCGAACATCCTGCTTCCCGATGTCGACCTGGACGAGGCGGTGCGCAAAGGCATCGGCGCCTGCTTCATCAATTCCGGCCAGTCTTGCGACGCCGCGACCCGCATGCTGGTGCCGCGCGATCTGCACGACCAGGCCGTGGCGATCGCCGCCGACGAAGCCGCCGCCCAAGTCACCGGCGATCCCTGGGCCGAAGGCACGAATCTCGGCCCGCTGGTCAGCCAGATGCAATGGGACAAGGTGCAGCGCCTGATCAAGGCGGGCATCGACGAAGGCGCCACGCTGGCCTGCGGCGGGCTCGGCCGGCCCGCCGGGCTGAACAAGGGCTATTATGCCCAGCCGACCGTGTTCGGGAACGTGAAGCCGGGCATGACCATCGAGCGCGAGGAAATCTTCGGGCCGGTGCTCTCGATCATCCCCTATGACAGCGTGGCGCAGGCGATCGAGATCGCCAACGATACGGTCTACGGCCTCGCCGCCTATGTTCAGAGCCGGGATCTACTCCAGGCCCGCGCGGTGGCGGCCGAGATGCGCGCGGGCAGCGTGTACGTGAACTACCCGGATATCGACTTCACCGCCCCGTTCGGCGGCTACAAGCAATCCGGCAACGGGCGCGAATATGCCGATTTCGCGCTGCACGATTTCTTGGAGATCAAGGGCATCGTCGGCTACGGCAACTGAATCGTCCGCCGAAAGGAAACCGCGCCGGGGAAACCCCGGCGCGTCTCCTGACTGCCAGCCCATGGCCTGGGCGCGCAAAGCAGTTAGCTGATTTGCGAGCACAGTGCTGAGAATTTTAAAATCGAGAAAATCTGTCGCATAGGCCGAGGCGCGCCCCGAAAAACGGGCAAGCATGGCCGTGTGTCAACGACCACTCCGTTAGGGGGTGTTATTTAAGGCTGTCACGGTGCGCCTCTTGGCACGGCCATGTGCCCGGCCTGTGATGCGGCATCGTTGTGCACCGCGCATCGTTTCACCTGATTTCGACGCGAGCACGCCTCTCATGACGAGGTTTTTCCAACCTGTCGCTTTGTCAGTTTCACGTCAGCCTACCCGGCTATGTATCGCGGAGATTTAAATTGTTTCTCCGGAGTTAAAGTGCCCATCATCGATCGATGTCGTGAAATCACTCCCCTGTTCCCGGGTCAAAGCGTGGAGTTTGGGAACAATCGGAAATGTTAGCCTCAAAAATTCGTATGATCTTTGGATTGGCGCCTGTCGTTTCGCTTCTCAGTGGCTGCGCGGCACCGGGTCCGGCTGGCGTCAGCGCAACAGCCCCAAGCCGCAGTGCTGCCGTCGTCGTCACAGGTTCCATGCCGGGATATACAGATCGAGACCTGGCGCGGATGGTAAGTTCGTGCGTCGCTTCACCGACCTTATCGAGAACCACGGACAAGCAGGATCGCCCAAACTGGCAAATCCGGATTCACTTCGAAAGTGTCTACACGCCCTATGCCAACATACTGGTGACGGCCGAATTGCTTAATGGCCGCCGATTCGACGCTGTCCGGTGGAACCAAACGCGCGGCCTCGCTTCTGCGCCGCCGGTTGAAACTTGCCAGATCGTGTCTAACCTGACGCAACAACTGTGGAAAGATTCGTCAAGAAGTTCTTAGGCGAAATCAACGACAATTTCAATTCCGACGGCGCTGTACCACGGGCGTCCGCACCCGGTTGCGGGGCCGAAAATGGCCCTGCAATCCGTTGCAAACATCTATCCGGCGTTAGCCGGCACCGTTGCGCCTGCGGCGCCAATGATCTGTGTGGCGCGTGCCGAAAAAACCAGCCGCACCTCAAACCCGTCGACGCGCCCTGCGGCGGGCGACGCCAGTTCCAGCGTGCCGCCCAACTGCATCATGATCTTCTCCACGATCGCCAAGCCCAGCCCGCCGCCCGCGCCTTGCATGGTGCCCCGTTGAAATGGCTGTTTCAGCGTGAGCAGCACATCGCGAGGCACCACCTCGCTCCCGTTGCTGACTCGCAAACAATTGTGCTCATCGTCAAGACAGACCTCGATCGGCGCATCCGCGGCGCCGTAGCGCACCGCATTCTCCAGCAAGTTGCGCACAGCGATGCCCAGCATGTCGAGATCCGCCAGCACCATGAAGGATCCCTGCCCGGGCCAGCTGAGTGCCAGCCGCTTGTCGACCCCCTCCAGGCGGCGGAAATCGTCCATCAGAATGTCCAGCAGCTGCACGACGTCGACGCGCTCGCGGCTTAGCGCCAGCCCAGCCTCGGCGCGGGAAAATTGCAGCAGCTTTTCCGCCAGATTGCTGAGCGCCTTGATCTGGGCGACGATGCGCTGCGCCCGATCGGCATGGGCGGTCGAGGATAGTTGCGCCGCCAGCACCTGCATCTGCGCCTGCACCGCGGCGAGCGGGGTGCGCAATTCGTGCGCGCTGTTGGCCGCGAACTGCCGCTCATTCACCAAAGCCCGCTGCAGCCGGTCCAACAAACGGTTCACCGCGGTATGGATCGGCACCAGCTCCGAGGGCATCGGCAATTCGGGAATACAGGTCAGGTTGGAACCATCGCGCTGGCCAATCTCCCTCTGCAGACGGATCAAAGAGCGCATGCTGCGTTTCACTGCCCAGCGGATCATCAGCCAGGAAAGCGGCAGAAACAGCAGCAACGGCAACACGGCCAGGCCGATCGCCCGGCGCAATGCTTCGCTCCGGTGCATCTGCGGCTCCGCCACCTCAATGAGATAGCCGCCCGCTGCCGCCGGCTGCGTGTAGACGCGCCAGTGCCGCACGTCCCTGAATCCCCTCTGCAACACCGGCGGCGTGAACGGCACCGCGGGGGCGTTGCTCGAGCGCAGCGCGACCCACCCGTTCGGGGCCATGATCTGATAAGCCAGGGCCTTCGGATTCAGGGTCGCGACCAGTTGCTGCGCCCTGGCATCCATCACTTGCGGCGCGGACAGCGCATCCTCGGTGGCCGGCAGCAAGCGCTGCGCGACCTCGACCAGCGCATTGTCGAGCCGCTCGTTCACCTCAAACACGGTCAACATGCCGGCGGTTACACTGCCCAGCAGCCACAACACCGCCATGGCCGAAGCCAATAGCCAGATCAGCCGCGAAACCAGGCTATAACCCATGATCGTCTCAACTCCTGATCCGGTATCCGAGGCCGCGCGCAGTGCGCACGAAGTCGCGCCCGAGCTTGCGCCGGATCCGGCTGATATACACCTCGATCGCGTTGCTCTCGATCTCCTGTTCAAAGGCGTAAAGGGCGTCCTCGATCTGTTCACGCGACACGATGGCGTTGGGCCGCCGCGCCAGCACCTCCAGAACCGCCCATTCGCGCGCCGTCAACTCCACTTCGGCCCCATCCAACCGCGCCAGCCGCGCCTCGAGCTCGATTTCCACCGGCCCGAACTGCTGCGCCGTGGAGGTGGTGCCGAAATAGCGGCGCGCCACGGCATTCAGCCGGGCAATCAACTCATCGAGATCGAACGGCTTCACCAGGTAATCATCGGCCCCGGCGCTCAAGCCCGCGATCCGGTCGCTGATCTGGTCGCGCGCGGTGAGGATCACCACCGGAATGGCATCCCGCCGCGCCCGCAGGCCGCGCAAAAAATCCAGGCCCCTGCCATCCGGCAGGAGCAGGTCCAACAGCAGCGCGTCATAGGAAATGGTGCTCATCGCGGCATCGGCCAGCTTCAAGCGCTGGAACCAATCCACCGCGTGCCCCGCCTGACGCACATGCTCCTCCACGGCGGCGCCGAGGTCAGGTTCGTCCTCAACCAGCAGAATTCTCATGAGTTAAGCCTGGAATCTAAAAACATGAAACCTCGTATCCACGATCGTCCTGACGCCAAGCTGACGCTGAATGCTGGTGCGCGGGCCGGAGTCAGTTTCGCGTCAGTTAACGCCGTTATATCGCCAGTTACATATCTACCCGCCGGAGTTTGCCCATGCGTTTTTTTCTGAGGTCCGCCATGAAGCCGGCGGAGGGGGCGTTTGCGACCGCCTCGATCGGCCTGGGAGCAAAGCTATGACCCAGCGCCAACTGCTGCTCTCCGGCGGCGCGCTGATCGCCGCCGCCCTGATCGGCTTTTATGCCGGCCACGGCGCCCATGCCAAGGCTGGCACGGCCGCCGACCAGTCCGCCGACGCGGACGCCAATCCGGCGCTGCCGTCCACTTTCACCGTCTCTGCCGGCGCGCTGCCGAACATGCAGTTGCACTACGCCGATGCGGCGCTGCGCCCGCTGATCCGCGACGTGCCGGCCACCGGCATCGTCACCTATGACGCGCTGCGCCTGGCGCGCATCGTGCCGCCCGCACGCGGCCGCGTCGAGTCCATCGACGCCGTCGTCGGCGAGCAGGTGCAGGCCGGGCAGCGCCTGGCCGTGCTCGATAATTTCGAGCTCAGCGCCGCCCGCAGCACTGTCGCCAGCGCTAAAGCCGCCGTGACACAGGCACAATCGCAGCTCGCCGCTGCCACGGCTGCCCTGCGGCGCGCCGAGGACCTGGTCCGTTCCGGCGGCATGGCGCAGAGCGAGTTGGACACGCGCCGCGCCGCCGCCGCCGCCGCCGAGGCGAACCTGCGCACGCAGCAGGCCACGCTGCAGCAAGGTCAGGACCAACTGGCGCAATTGATGCCGATTGAGCCGGGCAGCGCTCCTGCCACGCCCGGCCTCCCCGATCCGCGCGATTCCGCCGGCGCGATCATCGCCCCGTTCGCCGGCGTTGTCGATTCCGTCGCCCTTTCCGCCGGGCAACTGGTCGACCCGTCCCAGCCCGCCTTCACCGTCGCCGATCTCTCCAGCGTCTGGGTGCCGCTGCAAGTGCCGGAAGATCAGATCGGCGCGGTGCATATCGGCGACCCGGTCGCCATCACCACCGACGCCTATCCCGGCCGCGTCTTCACAGGCAAGGTCTCTTATATTGCCGACAGCGTCGACCCGAACACCGGCACCATCATGGTCCGCTGCATCGTGCCGAACCAGGATGGCGCGCTGCGCGTCGACATGTTCGCAAACGGCACCATCGAATCCGCCCTCGGCCGTCAGGGCGTGCTGGTGCCATCCTCCGCGCTGCAGGACATCAATGGCCAGAAATTGGTGTTTTCGCCGGCCGGCAACGGGCGGTTCACCTGGCATGCAGTGCAGCCCGGCCTCAGCACCGGCGGCGATACGCAGATTTTAAGCGGTGTCGCTGCCGGCACGCCTGTCGTCACCGATGGCAGCTACTGGCTGAAAGCGACATTGATGCAGTCTACGATTCCTGATGAAGGGTAGGAAGGAAGTGGCCGCTTTTTTGAAAAAAAGCGGCGCAAAAAACTTTTGTTATGCTGGGCCGGCGGCGTTGAAACCAGCACGGCCCAAAGTTAGCAAAGTTTTTTTGCTACTTTTTGTTCACAAAAAGTAGCGCTTCCTTTCCTCCCTGCGCCAACCTGAAAGGTTCCTCCGTGATTACGAAGATCATTGACGCGGCGCTCGGCAACCGGGCGGTTGTGATGATGCTGGTCGCCGTGCTGATCGGCCTCGGCGTGATGAGCATGAACCTGCTGCCCTTCGATGCCGACCCCGACATCTCGCCGGTGCAGGTGCTCATCACCACCCAGGCGCCGGGCCTCGCCCCGCTGGACGTGGAACGCCAGATCACCAAGCCGGTGGAACTCGCGTTGCAGGGCCTGCCCGGCATGCAAAGCCTGCGCTCAGTGTCGCGCTACGGCGTTTCGGTGCTGTATGTCCGTTTCGCCGACGGCAGCAACATCCTCACCGACCGCGACATGATCAGCCAGCGCCTCGCCACATTGGCGCTGCCGCCCGGCACCAGCACGCCGCAAATGGGTCCGCTTTCCGACGGGCTGAGCGAAATCTATCAATTCCAGGTCGTGGGCAAAGCCCAGTCTCTGATGCAACTGCGCACGTTGCTCGACTGGCAGATCGCGCCGCAGCTCAAGCAGGTGCCCGGCGTCGTGGACGTCAATGTCAATGGCGGTGAGCTGAAAACCTATACGGTGCAGGTTTCCGACGCGGCGCTGACCCGCTTCGGCCTTTCTGTCGCCGATGTCGAATCCGCCATCACGGCCAATAACGGCGATGTCGGCGGCGCCACGCTCGACAATAATGACCAGGAGGCGATCATCCGCGGCGAAGGCCTGCTGCAGAGCCGCGCGGATATCGGCAATATCGTGCTGCGCACGTCGGCCGGCGGGGCGCCGCTTTATGTGCGCGATGTCGCGAAAGTGGTGCTGGCGCCAATGCCCCGGCTCGGCGGCGTGACCGTTGACGGTAAAGGCGAGGGCGTGATCGGCGTGGTGCTGATGGGCCTGCACCAGAACTCCCGCGTAGTGGCCGGCCGTGTCACCGCGGCGGTGGCCGCGATCAACAAAACCTTGCCACCCGGCGTGAAAATCGTGCCCTATTACATCCGCGCCAATCTGATCGACCGCGTGCTCGGCACAATCGCCCATAACCTCGCCGAAGGCGCGATCCTGGTCATCCTGATTTTGTTCCTGCTGCTGGGCAATCTGCGCGCCGGCCTCATCGTCGCCTGCGCCATCCCGCTCTCCATGCTCGCCGCCGCCATTGCCATGTATTGCGCCGGCCTCTCGGGCAATTTGATGAGCCTCGGCGCCATCGATTTCGGCCTGCTGGTCGACGGCGCTGTGGTGATGATCGAGAATGTGGTGCGCCGCCGCGCCGAGGCTCCCGACCGGCCGGCGCCGCAGGTGGTGCGCGAGGCAGCGCTCGAGGTCGCCCGCCCCGTCACCTTTGCGGTAATCATCATCACCGCCGTTTACATGCCGATCCTCAGCCTGCAGAGCCTGGAAGGCAAAATGTTCAGGCCGATGGCACTGACCGTGATTTTCGCGCTGCTCGCCTCGCTGGTGCTCAGCCTGACGCTGATGCCGGTGCTCGCCAGCTTCCTGCTCAAAGGCAAGACCGCCGATCGCGAGAGCAAAATCGTGCACGGCGCGCGGCGCCTCTACGGCCCGGCGCTGGCCAAGACCCAGGCGCATCCCGCCCTCACCATCGGCGCCGCGCTGGCTTTGCTCGTGGTCGCCATTCTCGCCGGCTCCAATCTCGGCACCGAATTCCTGCCCAGGCTGGATGAAGGCGCGCTCACCGTCACCACCACCAAACTGCCCGGCATCTCGCTGCCGGCAGCGTTGCAGACGCAGGAAATGGTCGAGCGCACGCTGATGCGCTTCCCCGAGGTACAAACCGCCGTATCGCTTGGCGGCACCTCGGAAATTCCCACCGACCCGATGGGCGTCGAACAAAGCGACACGTTCATCATCCTGAAGCCGCATTCGCAGTGGAAGACGGCGCAGACGCAGGCCGGGCTGGTCGCCGCCTATTCCGCCGCGCTGGCCGCTGACGTGCCGGGCATCACGCAGGACTGGGCACAGCCGATCGAAATGCGCATGGACGACATGCTGCAGGGCGTGCAGGCCGATGTCGCGATCATGATCCACGGCAGCGACCTGAACACGCTGCACGATACCGCCGAACAGGTGGCGCGCGTCGTCGCCGCCGTGCCGGGTGCGGCGGATGTCGAGGCCGAACAGACCATCGGCCAGCCTTATCTGCACATCGAAGTCGACCGCGCCGCGGTGGCCCGCTACGGGCTGAACGCGCGCGACGTGCTGGACGTGGTGCAGGCCCTGGGCGGCACCAATGTCGGCGAAATCGAGGACGGCGTTGGTACTTTCGACATCCGCGTCCGCTTCACGCCGGACGAGCGGGACAATATCCCCGCGCTCAGCCAACTTCGCGTTAGCAATGGCGCGGGCATTTCCGTGCCGCTCAGCGAGGTCGCGAAAATCACCTGGGCGCCTGGCCCGTCGGAGATCAGCCATGAGGACGGGCAGCGCGTGATCATGGTGCAGGCGAATGTACGCGGCCGCGCTTTGGGCAGCTTCGTGGCCGCCGCGCAACAGGCGGTGGCTACCCAGGTGCATCTGCCCCCCGGCTACAGCATTAGCTGGGCCGGCAGCTTCCAGAACATGCAGGAGGCGATGGCACGGCTCTCCCTTGTCGTGCCGGTTTCGCTCGCGGTAATTTTCGCGCTGCTCTATGTCATGTTCAACAACGCGCGGCTGGCGGCGCTGATTTTCTGCAACGTGCCGTTTGCAGCGGTCGGCGGCGTGTTTGCCCTCACCGCGCGCGGGCTACCTTTCAGCATCTCCGCGGCAATCGGCTTCATCGCGCTGTTCGGCATCGCCATCCTCAACGGCGTGGTGATGGTCAGCTATATCGAGGACCGGCGCAAATCCGGCTTAGGCGCGCATGCCGCGGCACGCGAGGCGGCCATGACAAGGCTGCGCCCCGTGCTCACCACCGCCACGGTGGCAAGCCTCGGCTTCCTGCCGATGGCGCTCTCCACCAGCTCCGGCGCCGAGGTGCAACGGCCGCTCGCCACCGTCGTCATTGGCGGGCTGATCACCGCCACGGCCCTGACCCTGCTGGTGATCCCCGCAATCTACCCCTGGTTCGCCGGACAGCGCGCGACCGCGCGCCAGCCCCTGCGCGCCCATTCCCAACACACCCAGCCGGCGGAGTGAATTTCATGCCTCGCCTTTCGATGAAGCCTCTGCTCAAACACGCGACCCTCCCGGCCCTGGTGCTGCTCACCGGCTGCGCCGTCGGGCCCAATTTCCACCAGCCTGCGGCCCCCGCCGGCGCCGGCTACACGCCGACGCGGCTCACCGGTACGCACAAAGCCGCCGGCCCGCTCGGGGCAGCGCAAACATTCGTGCCGGCGCAAGACATTCCCGGCCAGTGGTGGACGCTGTTCCACTCGCCGGACTTGAATCAGCTGATCAAACAAGCCCTGCAGGCGAACCCCTCGATCGCCGCTGCCCAGGCCGCGCTCCGGGTCTCCCAGGAAGATTTGCTGGCGCAGGATGGCAGCTTCTTCCCGCAAATCGGCGCGAGCATCGGTGCCAGCAAGAACCTGACCTCAACCGCCAGCCTCGCCCCCGTTGGCGCTTTTAACAAAGCGTTTTATTCGCTCTACACGGCGCAGCTCTCCATCTCCTATTCCCCGGATGTCTTCGGCCTGAACCGGCGCATGGTGGAATCGCTGGCCGCACAGGCCGAGAATAAGCGGGACGAGTTGGAGGCCGCCGATCTCAGCCTCAGCGCCAATGTGGTGACGGCGGCGTTCCAGGAAGCGGGCCTGCGCGCCGCGATCGCCGCGCAGCAGCAGACGATCAAAGCCGACCAGGACCTCGAGACCATCATCGCCCGGCAATATGCCGACGGCGAGGTCGCGCAATCCGTGCTATTGCAGCAGCAGACGGCGCTGGCCCAGGCGCAGCAATTGCTCCCGCCGCTGCAACGCCAGTTGGACATGCAGGAAAATGCGCTGATTGCCCTCTCCGGCGGCTATCCGAACGAAATGCTGCCGGAAACCTTCGATCTCTCCCAGTTGCACTTGCCGCAGACCCTTCCGGTCAGCCTGCCCTCGCAGTTGGTGGCGCAGCGGCCGGACATTCTGGCGGCGGCCGCGAACATGCATGCGGCGAGTGCGGAGATCGGCGTGGCCATCGCCAACCGCCTGCCGCAACTCCCGCTGACGGCGCAACTCGGCACCTCCCCTGCAGCCATCGCCAATGCCTTCACGCCCTACAACCAGTTCTATACGCTGGCCGCCGGGCTGACCGGTCCATTGTTCAATGGCGGCGCGCTGGTACACAAGCAGCGCGCCGCTGTGGCCCAGTTCGACGAGGCCGCCGCGATGTACAAGCAGACCGTGATCAACGCGTTCCAGAATGTCTCCGACACGCTGCGCGCGTTGCAGACCGATGCCGACCAGTTGCAGGCGGCGCAGACCGCGGACAATGACGCGCGGCAGAGCCTGGCGATCGCCCGTACCCAGTTCCAGGACGGCACCATCGCCTATGTCACGGTGCTGAACGCCGAGCAGATGTACCAGGCAGCGCAGCTCGCTCTGGTGCAGGCGGAAGTGATGCGCCTCACCGACACCGCGGCTCTGTTCCAGGCACTCGGCGGCGGCTGGTGGAATCGCGACGGCCCGGCCGCCGCAAACATCTAATTGCCATTCCTGTCTTCTTCCTTGAAGAAAGCTTCCAATCTATATTCGGCTTTCCTTTATAAGCATTTGCGCAATGCATGGAGAGCCGAGGATGCCGGATCCGACATACGCTGCCTACGAGGCCGCCACCCCTTACTTCGACCTGGTTCGCGGCGCGCTGGGCGGCCTCGTTGATGGCGCGCATTTCTTCGACATTGTCGCCGACGAAATCGTCTATGAAGTGCTCTACGACTTCCCCGGCTGGCCTCGCATGATCCAAGGGCGCGCCGGCCTGATGGCGCAGTTCAAGGGTTACGTCGACAACATCAGGCTTCACTCCGCTGATCAATTGATCAACCACAAGATCGACAACGGCCGGGGGGCCGTTATCGAATATGAAGTCCACGGGACCATCCTTGCGACCGGTGCGAAATACCACAATCGGTTTTGTTCGATTATCAGGGTCGAAAACCGAAAAATTGCGCATTGGCGAGACTACATGGACTCGCTCGCGGCCTGGAACGCATTGACGGCACAGAGCGAGAGGTGACGACTCCTGGCGTTTGACGTGAGTCCGGGAGAGGCGGACTCGGCGCCCCAATCGCGTCACCCGCCTCCGGCTTCCCTTTGTCGCGGCGTTGGGAAGGACAATAAGTGACCGATGTGTTAGCGTCAGCCATGCCCACTTAACGAGGAACCCATGACCCAAATGACCCGTCGCGCTTTGTTGGCCGGTTCCGCGGCCCTCGCCGCAAGCCCGGCGCTGGCGAGCGCACCGATCGTCGACACGCAAGCCCCGGGATTCTATCGCTACAAAGTCGGCGATTATGAGCTGACCCAGCTCTCGGACGGCGCGGCGACGTTCCCGATGCCCGACAATTTCGTCACCAATGTCAGCGAGGACCGCGCGATCGCCGAGGCGGCGCGGTTATATCTGGCCCCACGCGGCGAGGTCACCGTGCCGTTCAATCCGGTGCTGATCAATACCGGCAACAAGCTGATCCTCATTGACACCGGCTATGGCCCGAATGTCAGCCCGTTCGTCGGCCATCTGCCCGCAAGCCTCGCGGCGGCGGGGATGTCGCCCGAGCAAATCGACACGGTGATCATCTCCCACATCCACCCCGACCACACCAACGGCCTGCACACCAAGGAGGGCGCTTTGGCGTTCCCGAACGCCGAGATCCTCATGCCGGAGAAGGATTGGGCCTTCTGGATGAGCGCAGAGAACGCCGCGAAGGCCGACGACCCGGTCTCCAAAGCCTATTTCGCCAACGCGCGGAAGACGCTGACGGACCTGGTCGACCATGTCGGCACCTATGGCTGGGACAAGGAGGTCGCCCCGGGTGTGATGTCGATCGCAACTCCGGGCCACACGCCAGGGCACACGTCATTCGCCGTGGCATCGGGCAAGGACCGCATCTTCGTGCAGTCAGACGTCACCAACATCCCCGCCTTCTTCCTGCGCCACCCCGATTGGCACGTGATGTACGACCACGACCCCGAATTGGCGCAGCGCACGCGCCACCGCTTCTATGATATGGCGGCGGTCGAGAAGGCGCTGGTGGTGGGCTACCATTTTCCGTTCCCCAGCCTTGGCCATGTGGAGAAGAATAACACGGGCTACCGGCTCGTGCCGGCGAACTGGAGCACGACGGTTTAACCGCCGCCGGTTAAACATACGCGAGACGCGCGCCGGACGTTCCGGGCAGACACCATAGTGGGCTCTCGCTTGGGTATGGCGCTAACGCTCCCGCTCCTGCCCCACAACAAGGTCTCGCCGCCGGCAGCATAACTCTGCCCGCCGCCCTGGAATGTTGCGGACCAAATCCCCAAATGGCGCTTCGGTTCGACCAGAATCCTTGAACGCTCTTCCAGGGGAGACGTGCCATGCCTGAGGTATCGGCGCGCGTATGGAACAAGCGAAGGTTGCGGCGATGGTTGGCATTTGGCGCGCCGCTGGCTTCAGCCGCTTCGCTCTTCGGCTGTTCAACTTTGTCCCGCGGCTTCCTCGCGCCCGCCGGGCCGATCGCCGCTGCGGAACGCCATGAATTGTTCGTGGTCAGTGCCATCATGCTCCTGGTGATCGGGCCGGTGTTCCTGCTGACACCGCTGATCGCCTGGCGTTATCGGCTGTCGAACACCAAGAGCACGTATCGGCCCCAATGGGGATTTTCCTGGATTCTTGAGGGGTTGATCTGGATCCCCCCCACCATCATCGTCATCGTTCTCGCGGTCTTCCTGTGGGAAAACAGCGAACAGCTCGATCCCTACCGGCCGCTTTCCTCACCGTTCCAACCCCTGCAGATCCAGGCCGTCTCCTTGGATTGGAAGTGGCTGTTCATCTATCCGGACCAGCACATCGCCATCGTCGACCAATTGATCCTGCCGGTCGGCCGCCCCGTGCATTTCAGCCTCACCAGCGGCACGGTGATGCAGTCCCTCCTGTTGCCAAGATTGGCCGGACAGATCTTTACCATGGCGGGGATGACGACGCAGCTCAACATCGCCGTGTCTGCGCCCGGGACCTATTGGGGGGAGAACGCGCAATTCAACGGAACGGGCTTCCAAAAGCAGAAATTCCGGATCATTGGCGTGAGCCCAGAAGATTTCCGCCAATGGGTGACAACTCTGCAAAAGAAACCGAATCTTTTGGATAACAAAGCTTACCAGATCCTGTCGCGCCAATCGCTTTTGCCGCATCCAATCATTTTCGGAAACGTCCAGCCCAATTTGTTTTCCGAAATCGTCAATCAGGCAATCACACCCGGCTATGTCCTTCAGCATGAGGGCACCAGTTCGCATGAATAATGCAATGGGTTTCTGGCACATCCTGTTCGGACGGCTGACCTGGGAGTCGCTGCCCTTTGTCAAGGCTTGGCTCGACCCGACGGTCAGCGAAATCATCGCCGCCGGCGCGGGGGGGATCGTTGTGCTCGGCGCGATCGCAACCTTCGGGCTGATCACTCTTTTCGGCAAATGGCGTTATATTTGGACGGAATGGATGACGAGCCTCGATCATAAAAAGATCGGGATCATGTACATGATCCTGGCCGTCATCATGCTGAGCCGCGCGCTCATCGAAGCGGTGCTGATGCGGGTACAGCAGGCGGTTGCCATCAACAACCCGGGCCTGCTCTCGCCCGACCATTTTGGGCAGCTGTTTACGACCCACGGCACGATCATGATCTTCTTTGTCGGCATGCCGCTGCTCACGGGCCTCATCAACTTCGCGATGCCGCTGCAGATCGGCGCGCGCGACGTCGCCTTCCCGTACATGAACTCGATCAGCCTCTGGATGACCGTCGGCGGCGGCATCCTCTTAATGGCCTCTCTGGTCTTCGGAGAATTCTCGACGGGCGGCTGGAGCGGCTATCCCCCCTATACGGAGCTTGCCTTCAATGGCGGCGTCGGCCCGGATTATTGGATCTGGGCGGTCACGCTCAGTTCGCTCGGCGCGATGATGACAGGCATCAACTTTGCCGTGACGGTCTATAAACTCCGGTCCCCGGGCATGCGGTGGATGCGCCTGCCGCTATTTACCTGGACCGCATTCTGTACCGCAATTCTCATGATTTTCGCGGTGCCGCCTCTGACAATTGCGACTCTACTCCTGGCCGCAGACCGATATCTTGGGATGCATTTTTTCACGAATGCGCTCGGCGGTAATATGATGAACTTCGTCAATTTGTTCTGGCTCTTCGGCCACCCCGAAGTGTACATCCTGATCCTTCCCGCCTTCGGCATATTTTCCGAGGTCGTGTCGACCTTCTCGGCCAAGGTGCTGTACGGGTATACATCGCTGGTGATCGCCACCATGGCGATCGCCCTCCTCTCCTTCACGGTCTGGCTGCACCATTTCTTCACCATGGGGCAAAGCGCGCCCGTTAACGCGGTCTTCGGCATCGCGACAATGGCGATCGGCATTCCCACCGGCGTCAAGATCTATAATTGGATTTGGACAATGTTCCGGGGCGAGGTGCGGTTTACCACGCCGATGCTCTTTTCGCTCGCCTTCATGGTCACTTTCGTAATCGGCGGGATGAGCGGCATCATCCTGGCCACGCCGCCGGTCGATTTCATGGTGCATAATACGCTTTTCCTCGTTGCGCATTTCCACAACATGTTGATTCCGGGGATGTTGTACGGGATGATCGCCGGATATTATTATTGGTTTCCAAAGGCATTTGGTTTTCGGCTGTCGGAGACCTGGGGGCGCATCGCCTTCGTCTGCTGGGTTGTCGGCTTCTACCTTGCGTTCACGCCACTTTATGTGCTCGGCTTGGCAGGGGCACCGCGCCGCACGCAGGAATTTTTCGACCCGTCGTTCCGGCCGTGGCTGATCATCGCGCTTCTCGGCGCTCTCCTGATCGCCGCCGGTCTGGCGGCCCTTTTCATCCAACTCTGGGTCAGCATCAAGCAGCGCGACACCACCCGCGTTCCGGTCGGCGACCCGTGGGACGCGCGGGGGCTCGAATGGTCCATTCCCGCGCCGCCGCCCGACTATAATTTCGCGGTCCTGCCCCAGGTCGGCCGCCGTGACGCGTTTTATTGGCGCAAGCAGAACAATGGCGCCTACAAGCCCGCCGACCATTACCGTGACATAGAGGTGCCGAAGAACAGCATGTGCGGCGTACTGGTTGGCCTTGCCGCCGCAGCGTGCTTCTTCGGCCTGGTCTGGCATATCTGGTGGCTGGCTTTTTGCGGCTCCGCTCTGACCATCGGGACGATCATCACGCGCAGCTTCATGCGGGACGTGGTCCGGACCATCCCCGCCGCCGAGGTGGAGGCCCTTGACCGGCGCTGGCTCGAGACAGCCGCGGCCGCCCTGCCCGTGCCACGGCAGCTGGAATTGACGCCTGAGAATGAAGGGCTCGCCAGATGTCAGCCGAAATAACCGACCCGGAACTGCTGCAGGCGGGCCTGAACGTTGCCGCCGAACCGCGCGAGGTCCGTGAGCATGCCGAAAGCGACGTGCTCGGCTTCTGGGTTTTCCTGATGAGCGATGCCGTGATCTTCGCATTGCTCTTCTCGATCTACGGCACGATGGGCAATGCAACCGCCGGCGGACCGGTCCCTCAACATGAGTTCAAATTCCATTCGGCCTTTTGGGAAACGGCGCTGCTCCTCACCAGCAGCTTCTCCTATGGCATGGTGTCGCTCTCCTTGAAGCATACGCGCCACCGCATCTGGCCCGCCTTGTGGCTGGGCGTGACGTTCTGCCTTGGCGCCGGCTTCCTGATCATGGAAGTCCGCGATTTTTTGACCCTGTTCCATGACGGTGCAACCCCGGAGCGAAGCGGCTATTTCTCATCCTTCTTCGTCCTGGTCGGAACACACGGGTGCCATGTGTTCAGCGGCCTGATCTGGATCGTGCTGATGGGCATTCAGATCGCTATGTTCGGTCTAGACCAGCGCACCCGGCTTAATCTCATCCGCCTCGGATTATTCTGGCATTTTCTCGATATCATTTGGGTCGTGATCTTCTCGGTCGTCTATCTCGGGGCCCTCATCAAATGAAAATATCCTCACCCCTGACGCGCGATTTCGCGCCCTACTTCATCGGCTACCTGCTCGCCATCGTTCTAACGGGCTGTGCTTTTTCCTGTGTCTATTTCCGCCTTCTGCCGCCGGGTCTGACCTTCACGATCGTCCTGGGCCTCGCTCTCATTCAGGTCATCGTTCATATGCTCTGCTTCCTGCACGTCTCGCTGCAACGCTCGGCACGGGCCAATTTGCAACTGCTCATTTTCTCCGCGGTGATCATCATGCTGATGGTCGGCGGTACCCTGGTGATTCTGTTCAATGAGCGTGCGCGTATGATGTGATATCCGCGCGGGCGAGGGACGATTTTATCCACCGTCCAGCCCCGCCATAATTTTATCCAAGGTCAGCGGATAATCGCGGATGCGCACGCCGCAGGCATTATAGACGGCGTTGGCCACCGCCGCACCGGCGCCGGAAATGCCGAGTTCGCCCACGCCCTTGGCCTTGAGCGGATTCGCTTTATCGTCGAGTTCCGGCAAATAGACGGCGTCAATGTCCGGCACGTCGGCATGCACGGGTACATGATATTCCGCCAGATCATGGTTGACGAAGTAACCGTAGCGCGTATCGACGACGAGATCCTCGGTCAATGCTGCACCGATCCCGAACACCATGCCGCCGATCGCCTGGCTGCGCGCGGTTTTCGCGTTGAGGATTCGGCCTGCCGCGAACACGCCGAGCATGCGGCGGACCCGGGTCTCGCCGGTGTCGGCGTCCACGGCCACCTCGCAGAAATGCGCCCCGTATCCGGCTTGAGTATAAGCCTTCTCGGTTTTTCCGGGCTTTATCTCGCCTGTGGCGGACAGGCCTGAGGCGCCCACCAGGTCAGCCAGGCTCTTTGAGCGATTGCCGCTGCGGATCAATCCCTCCTCGAAGCGTGCATCCGCCCCCATGCCGGCCAGCGCTGCCAGTTTCTGGCGCAAGGCTTCACAAGCATAATACACGGACGACCCGCTGCTGGCCGCGCCCCAGGAGCCTCCCGACCCCGGCCCTGCAGGGAAATCCGTGTCGCCGAGTTGAATGTCGATCTGCTCCGGGTTCAGGCCGAGCATTTCGGCTGCGATTTGCGTGAGGATCGTATAGGTGCCGGTGCCGATATCGGTCATCGAGCTCTTCACCACGAGCCGCCCCTCTGGGGTGAGCATGATTTCGCTTTTCGCCGGCATCAGCAAATTGCCGCGCGCCGCCGCCGCCATGCCATGGCCGATCAGCAGCCGGCCCTCGCGGCGCTGGCCGGGCTTCTTGTTGCGTTTCTCCCACCCGAACAAGGCCGCCCCGTGGCGCAGGCACTCGGCCAGCTTGCGGGCGGAAAACGGCGTGTCGTCCTCCGGATTTTGCGCCGGCTCGTTGATAATGCGCAGCTCCACCGGGTCCGTCCCAAGCTTCTCCGCCAGCTCATCCATCGCACATTCCAGCGCCAGCATGCCCACGGCCTCGCCGGGCGCCCGCATGGAAGCGCTTTCCGGCAAATCCAACTCCACCATGTGGTGCGTGGTCCGCCGATGGGCGCCGCCATAAAGGAACGTGGTCGCCAGCGCCACCGGCTCGAAAAAATGATGTCCCGGCAGGTTGGCCACCACATTCTCATGCGCGATCGCGAGCAGTTTTCCATCCTTCCGGGCGCCGAGGCGGACCCGCTGGATCGTCGGGCTGCGATGCGTGGTATGATTGAATATCTGCGACCGCGTGAGCTCGATCTTCACCGGTCGGCGCAGCGCCTGCGCTGCCAGCGCCGCCAGGATCGCGTCCCCAAACACATGCAGTTTCGAGCCGAACCCGCCGCCGATATAATGCGCGACGACACGGACATTTTCCGGCGCGATCTGCAGCGTCGCGGCGATGGTGTTCTGCGTCCAGTTCGCCATTTGCGTTGCGGTGTACACCGTCAGCCGATCGTCCTCCCATACTGCCAGAGTCGCTTGCGGCTCCATCATGGCATGGCTCTGATTGGGCGTGGTGTAAGTGACATCGAGCTGCACCGGGGCGGTTGGAAAATGCGCCTCGAAATCTCCCGCCTGGGTCTCAGGTTTGAACATGCCTTCCGGCGGAACAATGCCCGTGCCTTTCAGGGCAGAGAAATTATAGGCGCCGTCGGCAGTTTCATATTGGATGGCGATGGCCAGCGCCGCCGCCCGCGCTTGCTCGAAACTTTCCGCGACGACCAGCGCGACGGCTTCACCGTTATGCATGACATCCATGCTGTGCAGTTGCGGCACAGTATTGGGCATCGTCGGATCGGCCTGTTTCGGCGCGTTCTTCCAGGTCCAGACCAGCAGCACGCCCGGCATCGCCTCGGCTGAAGCGGTTTCGATAAACGCCGCTTTGCCTTTGCCGCTACCGGCGGTGACGATGAAGCCGTAAGCGGTCCGGTCGCCGACATGATGCTCGTAGGCATAAGTGGCTTTGCCGTGGACCTTGAGCGGGCCATCCACACGGTCCAGCGGCTTGCCGACGAGGCGCTCCTGGTCGATCAATGTTTGAGCGATGGGGGTGTCATATTCCATGGTGCGTTCTTTCCCAACCAAGCAAGGAAGCGGCATAAAAACCGTTGTTTACGCCGAGCCTGAGACGGCGAAACCGGCACGGGCCAAAGTGACCGAAGTCCCTTCCCTATCCTTTGATATCGCGCAGCACCGCTCTGATGACCCGGCGCGCAAGCGGAATTTTGAAATCATTGGCACCGTAGCCAGCCGCGCCCTGCAGCACATGATCGGCAATCGCGTCCGGATCCGTCTGTTGGTCGGCTGCTTCAACGCGCCAGGGCTTGGGTGCCAGCCCGCCAAAGGCCATGCGCGACCGGCCGGATTGATCGATAATGGCCGCCACAGAAACCAGCGCAAAGGCATAGGAGGCCCGATCGCGGACCTTGCGATAGATTTGCCGCCCCGGAGGGGGAGGCGGCAATGTAACGGAGGTAATCAGTTCGTCCCGCGCCAGCACCGTCTCCTGGTCCGGCGTATCGCCGGGCAATTTGTGCAGCGTGGCGATGGGAATCGTCCGCGTGCTGCCGTCTGCCTTTACGGTTTCCACGGTCGCATCCAAAAGCCGCATCGCCACCGCCATATCCGACGGATGCGTCGCGATACAGTGCTCGCTGGCGCCCAATATCGCATGGATGCGGTTGAAGCCGCCCAGCGCCGCACAGCCGGACCCCGGGCTGCGCTTGTTGCAGGGTTTTGTCGTATCGTAAAAATAATAGCATCGCGTGCGTTGCAGCAAATTTCCACCCGTCGTTGCCTTGTTGCGCAGCTGCGCGGAGGCGCCGGACAGAAGCGCACGGCTCAGCGCCTCGTATCTTGTCCGGACGCGCAAATCCGTTGCGAGGGCGGCGTTGCGTACCATTGCACCGATTTTCAATCCTCCTTCCGGCGTCTCCTCGATTTTATCGAGGCCGATCCGATTGATATCCACCAGTTGCTCCGGCATCTCCACCTGCAATTTCATCAGATCCAGGAGGTTGGTGCCTCCGGCGATGAATTTTGTCGTCTTGCCATCGGCTGCGGCATTGGTTGCCTGCGCGCTGTCGCGGGCGCGGGTGTAAATGAACGCTTTCACGGCACGGCTCCCGCGGCCTGCATGATGGCGCGCACGATGTTGGGATAGGCCGCGCAACGGCAGATATTGCCACTCATCCGTTCGCGAACTTCCGCGTCGGTGATCTGGATGGTCTCTTCGCCGAGCAATTTCGTGACGTGGCTCGGAACGCCGCGCCTGATCTCATCGAGCATGCCGGCTGCCGAGCAAATCTGCCCGGGGGTACAATAGCCGCATTGAAATCCGTCATGCTCGATAAACGCGTCCTGTAACGCGGCAATGATGGCGCTGTCCTCCGTCTCGATCGTGGCGATGTCATCCCCCTCATGCATCACCGCCAGGCTGAGGCAGGAATTGATGCGTTGCCCGTTCACCAAAACCGTGCAGGCGCCGCACTGGCCATGATCGCATCCCTTCTTCACACCGGTGAGGCGCAGATGCTCACGCAGCGCGTCGAGCAACGTCGTCCGCGGGTCGAGATCGAGCTCCGGGTGCTGCCCATTCGCGGAAAAACGAACCTTGATGATTTGTTCCATTGGCCTGTCTCGCTCTTGAGGTCGCTGTGGCTTTTAAGCTGCGGATTTCATCCCTTGAGAAGGGATGAAATCGACTCCATTCTAGATGCCCCCCTTCCAACCCGGTCTCTAGGATGGATGTCTCGACCGCGTATCGGTGGCTTTTTTGGGCGAGGCAGAGCGGCTCGCGGCCGGGCGGGCCGCTGAGGCTTCGCCGCCTAATTTTCCGCCTTTATGAGCGGCCGGATGGCCTGTGCGTTTATCCCGTCCGGATCCGCCGGGCCGCTTTCCACCTCCATCATCCTTGTTCACGGTAGCCCAAGCGCGTCGTTCGGCCTCCTGTTCCGGGACACCGCGGTTTTCATAGCTTTCCTCAATATGTTCAGCCTTGCGCTGCTGCTTGTCTGTATATTTTCTTTTGTCACCTCTGGGCATATTTTCCTCCCACCCGGGACGAAGGGCAGCCTATCATCAGCGGGCCGTTTCAACCTTCGTTTTATATTTGACCAAAATCTCCTGACCATGTGTCATTATTATTCATGACAATTTAGAAAATTATTTTTATCATTAAAATATCCAAGTCAGCCTCATCCGATCGTCTTGATTGCGAACGACGTCTTATAAATCCGCGCGTGACATCGGCATGATGATATGTTCACAAAGGTTGCGACGCCTCCGAGGCTTACCAAGCTCTCGCACATACGTCGTTGTAAACGGAGGGTGCAATGTCCGGTACGAAATCATGCAAAGTGGCTGTCCTTGCAACCGATGGGTTTGAACTCGCGGAACTCATTGAACCCGTCAAAGCATTGCGCGCCGCGGGCGCAACGGTGAAAGTCGTCTCACCGCATGGCGGTGAAATCCAAGGCATGAACCATCATCAAAAAGGCGAAAAAATCGCGGTTGATCTCGAATTATCTCGAGCCGATCCGAAAGATTTTGACGCGCTTGTCCTGCCCGGCGGCGTCGTCAATCCGGATGAGCTGCGAACCGATCATCACGCCATTTCGTTCGTCAAAGATTTCGCCGACGCGAACAAGCCAATCGCGGCCATCTGCCATGGTCCATGGACATTGATTGAAGCCGGGGCCGTGCGCGGCAAGATGATGACGTCATGGCCATCTCTCCAGACCGATCTGCGCAATGCCGGCGCCATCTGGGTCGACCAGGAGGTGGTGATCGATGGGCAACTCGTTACCTCGCGTAAGCCGGGCGATCTATACGCCTTCAACCATGAATTCCTAAAACTTTTAATGGGAATAGGGCAGGCCTCATCGCTCAGGGCCTCATAGAACGCAGGCCCATGGCACCGGGAGACAACCCGTGAATGCGAGGATCACGAGCGTCGGTGCTCAGGCGTTCGTCATCCCCACCGCCGGACCGGAAGCCGACGGCACGCTGTCATGGGACAAAACCGGCCTCGTGACGGCGCAGATTTTTTCCGGGTCTCAGACCGGTTTTGGATATAGCTACAGCGACGGCTCCGCGGCGATCCTCATCAAAGACAAACTCGCGGAAATTCTTGTCGGAAGAGACGCGTTTGACATTCAGGGCCTGAACAGGCGCCTGTGGCAAAGCGTCCGGAATATCGGCCGCGCCGGCATTTCCGCTTGCGCGATTTCCGCACTCGATCTCGCTCTTTGGGATTTAAAGGCCCGGCTCCTCGGCATTTCATTGGGCGCCTTGCTCGGCCGCCAGCGTGACAACGTGGAGATCTACGGCAGCGGCGGCTTTACCAATTACGATGACGGCTTGCTTGCGCGCCAACTCGCCGGCTGGGTCGAGCAAGCCGATTGCCGCGCGGTAAAAATGAAAATCGGCTCGGAGCCGGCCCGCGACGTCTCCCGTGTTCTGGCAGCGCGCGCGGCAATCGGACCGGATGTAAAATTGTTTGTCGATGCGAATGGCGCCTTTTCCCCGCGGGACGCTTTGACGATGATGCGGAAATTTTCCGAATATCGCATCTCCTGGTTCGAAGAACCCGTCTCATCGGACGACCTGCCCGGCCTTGTCATGGTTCGCGAACATACCGGCGCGGAAATCGATATTGCCGCCGGCGAGTATTGTTTTACCTTGGACGACGTCCGGATCATGCTGGCGGCGAATGCCGTCGATGTCCAGCAATGCGACATCACGCGCTGTGGCGGCATCACGGGATTCATGCAGGCGGCGACTCTGTGCGAGGCGTTTCACAAACCCCTCTCCGCCCATTGCGCGCCCAGCGCGCACCTCCACGCCGCCTGTGCCGTCCCCCGCTTGCGCCATGTCGAATGGTTTCACGACCATGTCCGCATTGAACAATTGCTGTTCGATGGTGCGCCGTCAGCGATGAATGGCCGGATCGCACCGGACGATTCGCGACCCGGCAATGGTCTCAACCTGAAGACGCAGGATGCCGCGCGTTACGCCGTCTGACCCACGCGCCGTTTCACAGCTCGCCCCGAAGCGCCATCTGCTTGATTCGGTCGGCCGTTCGTAGGGCGATGGCCTGGATCGTGAGTGACGGGTTGACGCCGCCGGTGGTCGGAAACACCGAACCATCGCAAATCCACAGATTGGGAATATCCCAGCTTCGGCAATCGGCGTTCACCACGCTGCTTGTGCGGTTGAACCCCATGCGCGCAGTCCCGGCCAGATGATTGGCGTCTTCCTCCTGGGGAAAGATATCCTGAGCATTGACGGCCTGCAGGCTACGCGTCATCTGTCCGATCGCATGCCGGATCAGGCGCTTGTCGTTCTCCCCCCAGGAAAACGTGATGCGGGGAATGCGCAGGCCATATTGGTCCTTCTCATCGGCCAACGTGACGGTGTTGCGTTCGTCCGGCAGAGTCTCGCCCACCATTTTCAAGCCGACCTGATGGTTGTAGTTCATCATATCCAGACGCAACTGCTCGCCCCAAAGGCCCCGCGCGCCGGTCTGAATGAACGCCCATTCGATCGGCAAGGGCCCTTGTGCCATCCAGCAATAGCCACCGTAATGGCTCTTTCTGTCATCGTAATTCCAATGTTCCGTGATGGTCAGGGAGGGGGGGCCTTTATACCAGCGCACCTCCTCCGCCATACGGCCGAAGACCGCCTGATTGCTCTGCGTCATGAAGTATTTTCCGACAAGGCCGGAACCGTTGGCAAGCCCGTGAGGATGACGGCTGGTCGCCGAATTCAGCAGCAGGCGCGGCGTTTCCACGGCGTAACCGGCCACGACGACATTACGGGCACGTTGAAAGTGCCAGCCATTTTGCCTGTGGAAATACACGCCGATCGCGCGGTCATGCTGATCGACCTCAATGTTGCCCACCATCGCCAAGTCGCGGATTTCCGCACCTGCCGCAATCGCCCTCGGGACCCATATTGTCAGTGTGCTTTGCTTGGCGTTTGTCGAGCATCCGAAACGGCAAAAGCCGCGATACACGCAAGGCGGGGATTTTCCGCGGGGCGCGGAGACCGTCGCCAGAGGTGTCTCCGACCATTTCAACCCGATTGCCTCAGCCCCCTTAGCCAACAGCCGCCCGGCAGCATTCACCTCGTGCGCACGATACGGATAACGCGGCCGCTTCGGCCCCCAGGGATAGGTAACCGGCCCCGAGATGCTGAGCGCAAGTTCCACCTGCCGGTAATAGTGCCACATCTCTCGCCAATCCAATGGCCAATCCGCACCATAGCCCAACTGGGACCGGCTTTTGAACCATTCCGGGCGGAACCGTAAAGAGACCATCGCAAAATGGACCATGCTGCCGCCCACCGCCTTGCCGCTGTTTTTTCCTCCCATCTGAAGCGGATCGGCGCCGTCGCAAACCCGCTTGTCCAGCCAATAGAGTTTGCTTTGTTCCGTCTCGTCGGAGGCAAACTCCTCGAGCGGGCGAAAATAGGCGCCAGCATCCATGGCGACGACGCTAAAACCATATTCGGCCAGTTTCGCCGCAAGCGTGCCTCCACCGGCGCCGGTGCCCACCACCACAAAATCTACGGCCTCGTCGAGCGGATATTCGCGCATCGGGATCCAGCCGCCCGGCGTAAACACATCCGGCGCACGGCCCGCGATGGCGCGCGGCACGTCAGCGGACATTGCGATTCTCACGCATCGCTTGCGCCCACTTGCCCGGCTTTGCCTCCTGGGCTTCCCATGAATCGCGCCGGTTGGCATCCATGCGGACATAGCCGCGCGGGCTCGCCGGACCGCCAAAGCCGATTTCGCTCCAGGCGGTCGGGTGGCTGTAATAGGCTTCCGGAATGTCCATCAAAACGCGTTTGGCAAAGAATAGTTTCGGCGGCACGTCGGCCCAGGCCATGTCGTGCAACTCGCCCGCCTGCATGCGCTGCAAAAGCGCATCCGCGTCAGCATCGACGAGCCGGTGAAACACCGTGCCGTAAGCGCCTTGCGCTTCGATGTCCAAGGCATCCAACGCGCGCTGCCATGCTTCACCATCCCATGGCATCGGTTCGATCCGCGTACCGGCCGCGCCGAACTTCTGCATTTTTTGATCGACATAGGCCGCCACCGGTACCGGCGGCCGGTCATGCGGTTGTGGAATGATACGGTCGCACAGCCTCTGCAGCGTTTTCCACTGCGGCCCCGTAAAGAACGCCGGCTCACGCGGCGCGGCGAGGCGCGCATCGACGACACGGCGGGTGACCTCGTTCCACGACAGGCCAAGGCGCTTCGACAGCACATCGTAGCCGGGATATCGCGAATTCATGGACCTATGCCTTGTGCGGCAGGACGGCAGCAAAGACCTCCTTGAGGCTGTTCTTCAAGACACTGCCCACCTCCGGTTCCTTGGGCAACATGGACATGAAGTTTTTGGCGTCCTTCAGCGTGATGTGCGGGGGCAGCGGCGGGACGTTGGGATCTGTGCACACCTCAAGGATCACCGGACGGCTGGCGCGAAGCGCATCATCCCATGCCGGCCCCAACTGCTCCGGTTTATCAACATAGATGCCTCGCAATCCAAGAAGATCCGCGTAGCGCGTGTAGGGGAAATTCGGAATCTCCTGGGTCGATACAGTTTTGCCTTCGCCCAGTTGCACGCGCTCTTCCCAGGTGACCTGATTAAGGTCTCTGTTGTTCAGGACCAGCACGATGAAATGCGGCGTCGTCCAGCTTCGCCAGTATTTTTTTACGGTGATCATCACGTTAAGGCCGTTCATCTGCATGGCGCCATCGCCCATGAAGGCGATGACCGTGCGCTCGGGAAACGCGAATTTTGCCGCCACGGCATAGGGGGTGCCGGCTCCCAGCGAAGCCAGGCCGCCGGAGAGCGACCCTTTCATTCCCCGGCGCATTTTTATGTCGCGGGCATACCAGTTTGCCACGGAACCGGAATCGCCGGTCATGATCGCGTTTTCCGGCAGGCGCGGTGACAGCTCCCAGAAAACACGCTGCGGGTTGACCGGTTTCGCCGATTGCATGGCGCGCTCCTCGAGAAGCTTCCACCATTCGGCGACATTCTTTTCAACTCTCTGACGCCACGACACATTGGTGTTCTGCTTCAGGAGAGGCAGGAGTTCGCGCAATGTCGCAGCGCTATCACCCACCATGTTCACCTCCATGGGATAGCGGAGGGACAGGTTGGCGCCGTCAATATCAATCTGCACGCCGCGCGCGCGGCCGGGCTCAGGCAGGAATTCCGAATAAGGAAACGCCGACCCGATCATGAAAAACGTATCGCATTCTTTCATCAGATCCCAGCTCGGTTTGGTTCCGAGCAAGCCGATGCTCCCGGTAACGAAGGCCAGATCATCCGGCAAGGCGGCCTTGCCGAGGAGCGCTTTTGCGACCCCTGCATTCAGCCTGGTTGCCACGGCAATGACCTCGTCTGTCGCCTGGAGCGCGCCGGCGCCGACCAGCAGGGCGATTTTTGTCCCGGCATTCAGCACATCGGCGGCCCGCCGCAGCGTTACCGCGTCGGGCGTCAGCGCCGGGCCGGCATAGCCGATGCCCGTATGCGTACTGCCATGCGCCATCGGCGGCTCTTCATAGGGCAGCTCCTGGAGATCATTCGGCAGAATCACGCAGGTAACGGTACGTTTCGTGTGAGCGATGCGCACCGCACGATCGATCAACTGGCGCACCTGGCTTGGCAAGATCGCCATCGCCACATATTCGGAAGCGACGTCCTTGAACAGATTTTGTAAATCGACTTCCTGCTGATAGTTGGCGCCAAGCGCGGTGCGGGCTTGCTGTCCAACGATGGCGACCACCGGCGTATGATCCATTTTGGCGTCATAAAGCCCGTTCAGCAGATGGATCGCTCCGGGGCCGGATGTGGCATAGCAAAGTCCAACTTCGCCGGTGAACTTGGCATGGCCCGAGGCCATGAAGGCCGCCATCTCCTCATGCCTCACCTGGACGTAATGCATGTAATCCTTGGCCCGCTCCAGCGCGACATCGAGGCCGCCGACCCCATCGCCGGGATAACCATACACACGCGACAACCCCCATTGCGCGAGCCGGCGCCAAACAAATTCAGAGACGTTCTGTGCCATGCCAGCTCCTTTGCTCATTCATTTGGGAACGCGCGCATCAGCGCCAGGGCTGCCAAACCCGCGAGCGACAGCCCGATAAAACTCAGCGGCGCCGGAATGGGTGGCCCGTCGACCATGTTTTGCCGCCAGTTGCGCCAGCCGCCCATGGCGCGGGAGACGCCAAATACATGAAAGCCCATCCCCGCCACCCCCATAAGGGCGGTGAGGCCGAGCCATGCCCGTGTGAAGAGCCGCTGTTCTCCCGAGGCGCCCAGCGCCGCTCTTGTCAACAAGGCAGCGCCAACCGGCGGCATGGTCACGGGCAAATACATTCCCGGATTATGAAAGGCACCCCGAAAATGCAGGAGCCAGGCCTCGCCTGACGTGGCAAGGAGACTGACGGCCGCCGCCAGGCTGAGCACGCGCCCGGCCGGGTGGCCGAGCAGTTCAGGGCCTCGCGGCGCCGGCGTATCACGTACCCGTTCTGCCAACAGCCCGAACAGACCCGCAAGCCCGATGGCCGCCGGCGCCCCGATCGGACCTGAGTAAAACAGATTCTGCCAGCGCAGTCCGCCCGGCTTCTTCAAAATGTTGTATAGATGGAACCCGGTGCCGATGACGCCGGTAGCGGCTGTCAGCCCGAACACCGCGTCACGGTGACGATGGCGTTTTTGCACGGTGTCGCCCACCCCGTGCAGGCTTGCGACTAAGGCGACAAGCGAGCTGGCAAGCGGCGTCACCATTGCCGGGTTATAGAAACCACCGCGATAATGCTCGACCGCACTGTCTAACAGCACCGCAGCGGCAAGAACCGCCGAGCCGTGGTTCAGGCGCTGTGCGACTCTGACTTGCGTCCGCGATCTGTCTCGATCAACGCGCAGGGCGGTCGACTGGCCCAGCCGGTTCCGGAGATCAAAACCGTGCGGCATCGCTGAGCCCTCCGACAATTGCCGCCTGGTTCCGCCCAGGCGCCCCATCATCGACGGGTATGATGCGTACCGGGACCGATTTCCCCGCCGGGGTTTTTGATTTCTGGTCGCAATGGGCCAGCGCCACCAGCGGATTCATCTCCGGGTAATAGGCGCCAAGGCAACCGTCCGGCAGGGCGAATGGCGTCACCTTCAAACCGGACACTTCGCGATGCACACCATCTTCCGCATCGCTCACGAGGCGGACCGTCTGCCCTTCATGCAGACCAGCCCGGCGCATCTCCTCCGGGTTGATCAGCAGCACGTCGCGCCTGCCTTCAATGCCGCGCAACCGATCGCTGTAGCCGTATATCGTCGTGTTGAACTGATCATTGCTGCGCATGGTTATCAACCGGTAGCGCCCGGGCTTATCGGCAAAACCAACCGCTGATGTTTCCTGCGGCGTCGTAAACTGGGCCTTGCCGCTCCTTGTCTTCCAAATCCGCTCGCGCGCTGTATTGCCGCGGTAAAACCCTCCCGGTGTCCACATCCGGGCATTGAAATCATGGAACTGCTCCGGATAGGTTTCAGCGATGAGATCGCGGATGAGCGCATAATTGCCGACCCATTCATCCCAATGGAGTTTGGGATTTGGTGGCAAAGTGGCTTTGGCGATGCCGGCAACAATGGCTGTTTCGGACAGCAGATGCGGGCTTGCGGGGGGGCGGCGCCCGAGTGAGCCGTGGATACAGCTGAATGTGTCCTCTACGGTAACGGCCTGGGGGCCGCTGGCCTGGCGATCCTGCTCGGTGCGTCCCAGGCATGGCAGCAAATACGCCGTGCGGCCATTCACCAAATGGCTGCGGTTCAGCTTGGTCGCGACCTGGACCGTCAGCGCCATGCTGGTCCAGGCACGCTCCATCCGCTCTCGCTCCGGAATGGCGCGGACAAAATTGCCCCCGAGACCGAAGAACGCCTTGACCTTGCCGGATAGAATGCCTTCACAGGCTGCGACGGTGTTCATGCCGTCATCGCGCGGCGGCGTGAAGCCGAATTGTTCGGCATAACGGTCCAGAGGTGCGAGCGCCGCCTTTTCCGTGATACCCACCGTGCGCTGACCTTGCACGTTGGAATGCCCCCTTACCGGCGAAATCCCGGTGCCGTCACGGCCGATATTGCCTTTCAGCAGCAGCATGTTGAGCAGCATCGCGACGTTATCGAAGCCATGGACATGTTGCGTCAGCCCCATGCCGTAAATGCCGATGACACGATCGGAATCGACATAAATCTGCGCCGCACTTTCGATGGCAGCACGGCTGAGGCCGGATTGCTGTTCAATTTCCGCCCATGATGTTGCCTCCGCCTTGGCTCTGAACGCCTCCATGCCAATGGTGTGTTGTTCGATGAAATCAACGTCCAGCACACGTCTTCCTCGCGGCTTCGCCGCGTCGTCCTGCGCGAAGACATGTTTGCAAATTCCGAGAATAACGGCGATGTCCCCGCCTGGCCGCGTCTGGTGGTATTGCGTACTGATTCGCGTTTCGTGGCCCGTCAGCATTTCCGTGAGGTTTTGCGGGTTGACGAAAACTTCGAGCCCCTTCTCCCGGACCGGGTTGAAGGTCACGATCTTCACCCCACGCTTCGCCGCATCCTGCAGCGGATGTAAAAAGCGCGGGCTGTTCGAACCGGTGTTTTGGCCGAAAATGAAAAACGCATCGCAATTGGTGAGGTCCTGATAGACAACCGTGCCGACGCCGGCGCCGATCAATTCTTTAAGGGCCACAGAGGTCGTCTCGTGACACATGTTGGAGCTGTCGGGGAGATTGTTATTGCCATAAAGCCGGGCGAGCAGCGCGTAGAGATACGAGGTTTCAAGGCTCGCTCTCCCGGAGGCATAGAAAATGACTGATTTTGGATCGAGCCGCTTCAGCTCTGCGCCGATCGCCTGAAACGCTTCCTCCCAACTGCACGGCACGTAATGGTCGGTGTCCGGATCGTAGCGCAAGGGATGCGTCAGGCGGCCCTGATGTTCCAGATCATGGTCATTCCAACCGCGCAACTCGCTCACACTGTGCTTGGCAAAGAACTCCGGCGTGCAGCGGTTGGCGGTGAGCTCCCAGATGGTCGCCTTCGCGCCATTCTCGCAAAACTCGAACATGTGGTAGTCTGCCGGCTTCGCCCATGAGCAGGAAGCGCACATCACCCCCCGCGTCTTGTTCTGGCGCATCAGCGTATCGATGACGCCAACCGTATTCCATTCTTGCCCAAAAACATGGGCAATGCCGTGCAGAGATCCCCACCCCCCGGCTGGACCTTTATAGGAATTCGTTTCGTTGGTGTCGGGCATTGAGCGTTTCCTTGTCGGGATCGGCGCGCTTCTGGCGTCGTTCGGAGAGTTTCGGACGTGACGCTATGCCTGGAAACAATCCATGGCGGCGGTGATCAGTCGTCGAAGCATCCCACTCTTCATAGATATGGCCGAAACAGTACGATCATCAGAGTCCAGGCATAAGCGTTTCATTGATATTCATTTAGAAAGAGAATGGCGAACGGATGGCAATTTCCGCCCACCGAGACAACCCCACAAAACGCCCGCACCAAGGATCAGCAGCGTCGCGATGGCGACACCTTTATGGGCACTAAAAAACATCTCGCCACTTTTGCCGTGTTCGCTGCCCGTGAAACGCCCGCGCATGCCATAGTCACCGGGCACCGGGCGAAAGAGATTTGCCGGCGCGTCAGCGGGCGAAACCTCATGCAGTAATTGCGACGAATAGCCCGCCTCGGCGAGGTACCAATCGGCGACACCTGCCGCGATCCGGTTCGCCATGATGGCAACCACGGTGGGAAACCCAACCCAAACCTCTCGGCGCGGATGAAACGCGGCAAAGACGATGGCACGGGCGGCGACTTCCGGAGCGTAGATCGGCGGGACGGGCCGCGCGCGGCGACCCGTTTTGTTGAGCGCCCAAGTGAATTGCGGTGTGTTGATGGCCGGCAGGTGAACCATCGAGAGGCGAATATCGCTGCGGTCGTGAATCAGTTCGCTCCTCAGGCTGTCCGTGAAACCGCGAATTGCCGATTTTGCCCCGCAATAGGCTGACTGCAACGGCACGGACCGATAGGCGAGCGCCGAACCCACATTTACGATCGTGCCCACGCCGCGCCGCTTCATGCATTTGAGCGCCGTCATGGTGCCATGCACGGTTCCTAAATACGTCACTTCCGTCGCGCGCCGGAATTCTTCTGCCGTGACCGCGCTGACGGGCGCGAAAATCGTCGCCATGGCATTGTTTACCCAGATGTCGATTGGCCCCAACTCAGCCTCGATTGTCTCCGCTGCCGCTTCCACAGCCTGGGCATCCGCGACATCCGCCTGTGCATAACAAGCATGTGCGCCAAGCCGCTGAAGCTCGGAAACCGCTGCCTTCAGCCGCGGCAAATCGCGTCCGATCACGCCGACATCGCAGCCTTGCCGGGCGAACTCCGCCGCTGTCGCGCGACCGACCCCAGCGCCTCCGCCCGTCACGACCACCACTTTGCGCATCACCGCATCTCCGATCGTTTCTGCTCCATAAACTGGTAACCCGACGCAACAAATCACCGCCAATCGGGAGAATGGACAAATCTTCATTGTAAAGATAATGATCCGCCGCCGCGAAGGCGGCATAACCAATTTGTTATTGCACCTATCCGAGCATTTAAGACACTGCGCCTGTGATTCCCGGTCCGGACGCATCAAGATTGTCGGGCAAATCAGATGCCTTTGAAAATTGAGGATTACGCCATGATCGGCGATGGCCAAAGCGCGGCGCTGGTCGGGCGTAACGGCTCGATCGATTGGCTGTGCTGGCCCCGTTTCGACAGCGACGCGTGCTTTGCGGCTTTGCTTGGTCGCGAAGAACATGGTTGCTGGATGATCGCGCCTGAGGGCCGCGTATCGGCATCGACACGCGCCTATCTAGGCAACACGCTTGTGCTGGCGACGGAATTCACCACCCCGGCCGGTACGGTGCGCATGGTCGACTTCATGCCGATCCGCCGCGGAGAAAGCTCCGCCATTATCCGCATTGTCAGTGGTCTGGCAGGAACCGTCGCGATGCGCTCCGAGCTCAAGCTGCGATTCAATTATGGCAGCATCGCCCCATGGCTGAGCGAAAAAGATGGCGCGATCGTCGGCACGGTCGGCCCCGATCTCGTGGCGATACGGAGTGACATCGCCCTCACATGCAACAAAGAAACCATTAGCACCTGCTTCGATGTCCATGCCGGCGAAAGAATTTCTTTTACGCTGCAATACGGGCCGTCCAATGGGCCCTTGCCACCGCCTCTCGACGTCGACCGATTGCTGACGGATACGAAGGCCTGGTGGCTGTCCTGGATTTCCCAGTTCGACCGGACCACTGAGTGGCCCGAATTCGTGAAGCGGTCATTGATCATCCTCAAGGCGCTTACCTACTTTCCCACCGGCGGCATTGTCGCCGCACCCACGGCCAGCCTTCCAGAACGGCCCGGTGGGAGCTGGAACTGGGATTACCGCTATTGCTGGCTACGGGATGCCACCTTCATGATGTCCGCCTTTTTGAATGCTGGATTTACGAACGAGGCCCGTGACTGGTTGCAATGGTTGTTCCGCGCCGTCGCCGGCACGCCCGACAGAATCCGCATCGCCTACCGTATCGATGGCGGACGCCGCCTGGAGGAGTGGCAAGCCGATTGGCTACCGGGCTATGGCGGCGCGCGGCCGGTCCGAATTGGCAATCGCGCCGCAAGCCAGAGGCAGCTCGACATATTCGGAGAACTTCTCGATTCCTCGCATCTTGCCGAGCATTCCGGGTTGAAACCCGATGAATGGGAGCTCGAAATCGAGCAACGTCTCGTTCTCCATGTCATGAAGATCTGGCGGCAACCTGACCAGGGCCTCTGGGAATCACGCAGCGCTGCCAAGCACTATGTCTACTCCAAGGTAATGGCATGGGTTGCGGTCGACCGGTTTCTCACTCTGGCGAACGCAAAATCAAACTGTCCTGCAGAGCTCAAGAAAAAACTACACAAGCTGCGGGATGAAATGCATCGCGAGATTTGTCGGAGGGGATTTAGCCAAAAACGCAACAGCTTCGTCAAGCACTACCACTCCTGCCAACTCGATGCGAGCCTTCTTCTGTTGCCGCTGGTTGGCTTCCTGCCTGTTGACGACCCACGGATGGCGGGGACGATCGCGGCGATTGAGGCCGAGCTTACGGAAGGTGGACTGGTTCGGCGCTATAAAGCTTCCCGTTTCGGGCGCGAAGAAGGCGTTTTCATTGCCTGTTCCTGCTGGCTTGCCGACTGCCTGGTGCTGCAAGGGCGACACGACGACGCACGTCGCCTCATATCGCGCATCATTGCGCTGGCCAACGATGTCGGTCTTTTGTCCGAGGAGTATCACCTTCGCCAAGGGCAGCTCCTTGGCAATATGCCACAGGCGCTTTCTCATTTAGCGCTGGTGAACAGCATTCTCGGCCTCTCGGGTCCCGTCTTGCAACGCGGCGCCCCCTAGCCGGCGGCCTCGCCCGCCGACTCTCTGGCTTCTGCATTACGGTCCTGGCGTCACAGCGGGCGGCCTCGGGTCGCCCGCTGGCGGGTCATTTCGACCGCTCCCTGTGGCCGGGATTGGCGGCTTTCTCACGCGTTAGGAGAATGACCATGGTTTTGATTTTGTGTCTGTCGGTCGTGTCATTTCGGTTTCTTATTATCCGCCAATTGCAATGGCTGACTCGGAAGATCGCGCCCTCCCGGATCCCCTCTCCCTCGTACCCATTTTCCGTACCTGCAACATAAATGACGGAAGATGCGATCTGATAAGAGAGACAGACGGAAAGAGACGGCGAGCCCCCTTAAGCGTCAGGATCGTCTTCGCTCCTGCGGCCTCGGCCTACATCAGCGGCGGTTTCGTGGAACCATAATATTCGTCGATGTTATGTCGATTCGCTGACCAGTCGAAGATTTCCGAGGTCCCGTAAGAGGGGGCGTCCTCCAATATGCGCTTGTCCAGATTCACCACGTAAGCATCATAAGCTTCGTTGTATGTCAGTTTATGCCAGGGCAGCGGATGGTATTTTTCGCCGATACCAAGAAAGCCACCGAACGACATGACCGCGTAGGTCACGTGCCCGCTTTGTTTGTCCAGCATCACGTCATGGATCGACCCCAAGGCCTCGCCCGCTGCGTTACAGACCCGGCTGCCATTGACTTTGCTGGCGGCGATCATCGTGGGAGTCTCTTTCTGGTTGCCTGCTCCAGAAGGCGTTGCGTAGCTCATGCTATGTCCTCCGAATTTCGTTCGATGGCGATCCAGCCTCGGATCGCTGACCTCAGATGGGACAGAAGCAACAAAGATAAATCACCGGCGCGATTAAACCTTCCATACTTTGCCGTCACGGAATTTTTCCACCGCAATCCTGCCGACGACCAAAACCGCTTGGCGTGGAATAACACCGTCATGCACCAGTGCATGACGCGTTCTTACGGAAAGCGTAATTTGGTCGCGGTCCGTCGCCGCGCCATGTGATCCGGAGGTAATGGAGGACGCAATGATCTTATCGAAAAAAAATGAAGCCACGCACTGGCTCGCATTGGCGGCGATGCCCGGTCTGATGCTGGTTTGGTCACTGGCCCACGCGCCCCCGGCAGCGGCGGATAGCCAATGCACGCAAGGTGCGATGCAGCAAAACCATGTCAACGCGCGCGATGGCGCCGCGAATGGCACCGCCCAACCGATGAGCCGCCAGACCGGCAATCAGCCGACCAGCGGCCCCTGCCATTCATCCGGACAAAGCACGATGCAGCACTCCACGGGCAATCAAATGTCGAATCCGGGGAGTGATGAAAAACACACCAAGGCCGCAGCGCGCGTCAACCAAAGGACCGGCGCGGTCGAAGGTCCGCCCGCCCCGCTGAGCAACCAGAAGGGCAACCAACCGACGAGCCCGGTCGTTCATTAGCGAGCGCCAGCCACGCGAAGGGACCACGCCGCAACCGCGTCATGGCGACCACGCTGCGAATTGCAGTCTTGAAACGCTTGTTGGCGGCGCAGATCTTTGATGCCGCCGCCACGAAAACAGGAGATAGAAAATGCCTGCCATACTGCTCTGGCTTCTCGGCGTGCCGATTCCCATCATCATTCTTTTGTTGCTGCTATGGCATTGACCGGGGAGGAACAGATGATGCCGAATGAGGTTGCTCCCCCGAGCCAATCGCTCCCCGGCGCACTGCCGGAGCCCATCGCTTCGGCGCAATCGGCGGTGTCCTGGGCGGCGGTGATCGCCGGCGGCGTCACCGCCGCTTCCGTCGCGATGACTTTATTGCTGTTCGGCGCCGGGCTCGGCCTGGCCTCCCTTTCTCCCTGGGCCGGCCGGGGCGTGAACGCCGGCACCTTTACGGTATTCGCGGCAATCTGGTTGATCATCGTGCAGTGGGTGGCATCCGCCCTGGGCGGCTATATGGCCGGGCGGCTGCGGACCAAATGGGTGGCGGTGCACACGGACGAGGTATTCTTCCGCGACACGGCGCACGGGTTTTTATCCTGGGCGCTGGGCGTGCTGATCACCGCCGTGGTGCTGACCGGGGCCGCCGGCTCGGTCACCGGCAGAGGGACAGACCTGGTGGCGCAGGCGGCATCCAACGCCAACGTTGCCAACCGCTATTTCGTTGATTCATTGTTCCGGCAGAACGCCAACCCCGCCCTTGCCACTGGAAGTAGCGTGCTCGGCACCGCGCCGCCCCTCGCCACCCCCGGCGTGTCCGCCCTCGCCGATCAACAGATGCGTGCCGACGCCACGGACATTCTGGCGGAAGGCGCCCTTGCCGGCGGCGTGTCCCAGGCCGACAGCCTTTATCTGGCACAGCTGGTCGCACAGCGAACCGGACTGCCGCCGGCCGACGCCCAAGAGCGGGTGACGGACGTGCTGAACCGCGAACGGGCGATGATCCGCAGCGCCAGGCAGACCCTCGATGCCAGCCGCAAGGCGGCCTCGGGCGCGGCGGTCTATGGCTTCGTGGCACTGCTGATCGGCGCATTCATTGCCAGCGTTTCCGGCGCGCTCGGCGGCAGGCGGCGCGATACGTACTGAGCCCGCGGCGCAGCGCTCTCGACCGGCTGCGATCATACGACGGCCAGCCCTCGGTCCGAAGGCGGCAATCATAAAAAGCGTGCCAATAATCGGAAAATGCGGTATGAAAAGTTAGAGGTTCGAGGGCGAAACATCAGGGTCCGGAAGATGGGTTGGCATCGGCACATATCGGTCTTTGAGGACCATATTGGTCGCTCCAAAAACGGTTTGCATGATCCATAAGGATTGAAGCGGCCATGACAGAATTGGAGCGGCCATGACGGAGGTCAATCATGTTGGGGCATCGTTGACGGACGATGCCCGCTACCGGCTCCTGGTGGACGCCGTATCGGATTATGCCATTTTTATGCTCGATCCGGACGGGATCGTGGCCAGTTGGAACCCCGGCGCCGAGCGCTTTCACGGCTATCGCGCCGTGGACATTATCGGGCGGCATTTTTCGCTGTTTTACACGCCCGAGGATCAAAGAACGGGCCTGCCGGCGCGAGTCCTCAACACCGCCGCCACAGAAGGACGCTTTGAAACCGAGGACTGGCGTGTCCGCAAAGATGGCACCCGGTTCTGGGCGCATGTGGTCATTGATCCGATCAGGACATCGGCCGACGAGATTGCCGGATATGTAAAAATCACGCGAGACCTGACCGAAAAAAGACGCGCGGAACAGGCGCTCCGGCGCGACGAAGAACAGTTCAGAATTCTCGTGCAAGGGGTAACGGACTATTCGATCTACACGCTTTCCCCCGCGGGCACGGTCGCCAATTGGAATCTCGGGGCGCAGAGGATCTACGGGTATCGTCCGGAAGAGATCATCGGCAAGAATTTTGCCCTTTTTTATACGGATGAAGATCTGGAAGCGGGGCGGCCTGACATCGCCCTGAACACCGCCATTCGCGACGGACGTTCTGAAATGGAAGGATGGCGCATCCGCAAGGATGGGACACGATTTTTGGCGAATTCGATCATTACGCCGATCCGAAGCAGCATGGACGAGATCATCGGTTTCGCCAAAATCACGCGGGATATCACAGAACAACGGGAAACCGAACGCGAGTTGGAGCAGGCGCGCGAGGCGCTTTTTCAAGCCCAGAAAATGGAAGCCATCGGCCATCTCACCGGCGGAATCGCGCATGACTTTAACAATCTCCTGACCGCCATTTTAGGTAGCCTGGAACTCATCGAGACCCGTCTGACCCAAAGCCGGTTCCGGGAAATCGATCGTTATGTCGGCCTGGCACAAGGCGCGGCAAAGAGAGCAACGGCCCTGACGAGCCGGCTTCTCGCTCTTGCACGTCGCCAGACGTTGGCCCCCGAACCGATCGATGTTGTTCGTCTCGTTTCAGGGCTCGATGAACTCATCCGCCGGACCATCGGCTCCACCATCGATCTTACCTTCGACATCGCTGACGATGTCTGGGATATTCTGGTCGATCCGAACCAACTTGAGAATGCCCTTCTCAATCTTTGCATCAATGCCCGCGACGCGATGCCCGACGGCGGCAGACTCGAAATCAGGGCCAAAAACGCGCATCTGGAATTTCCCGGCACGGCGGAGCCCAAACTCCCCGCAGGAGACTATGTCGACATCTCCGTCAGCGACACCGGAACCGGCATGTCAAAAGACGTTCTTGAACACGCTTTTGAGCCGCTTTTTACCACCAAACCCGTCGGTGAAGGCACGGGGTTGGGCTTGAGCATGATCTACAGCTTCACCCGCCAATCCGGTGGCAAAGCCTGGATCGAGTCCGAACTCGGGCGCGGCACCCAGGTCCATTTGTGCCTGCCGCGCCATTGCGGCGGTCGCGACCTGGCGGGCTCAGATCCAAGCTTCGACAGCCGGCGCGCTGGTACCGGTGGCGCGGTCCTGGTGGTCGACGATGAGGCCGTCATACGCCTGTTAGTCGCAGAAGTTCTGGAGGATCTCGGCTGCCGTTATGTCGAAGCACAAGACGGCCTCTCCGGACTAAGGCTCCTTGAGAGCGAACGACAACTCGATTTGCTGATCACTGACGTTGGCTTGCCCGGCGGCCTCAACGGCAGACAACTCGCCGAAGCCGGGCTGCTTTTGAGGCCAAATCTGAAAATCCTGTTCATCACCGGTCAGGCCGAAGGCTCGGTTTCCGGCGAAGATGGGCTGCCGGCGAACATGCATGTCCTCACCAAGCCATTCAGCCTGGAACAGCTGAGAAAATGCATCACGTCGATCTTCAGCCGGCAGACATTATCGACGCAGGCATAACAAGCTGCACGATGCCGTTGCGCGCCATCCGCCGGGCCAGTTCAGCGACGTGATCGTCTGCTGGCCGTAGCCCGTCGCGCTCCACCGCGGCTTACGCGGGCAGCATTGGCGCCTCATCACGCGCAATATCGACGAAACGCTGGATTCGGGGCGCGATAGAATTCGCCTTCACCGTGAGCAGAAGCTCGCTCACCGCTCCGGGGTCCGCAAGAGGACGGCTGACCACATCGGAAATGCCCATCCGCGCATAGCATTGGGGGAGAATGGCAATGCCGATGCCCGCGGCAACAAGGCCGAGAACGGAGCCAAGCTCGCGCGCATGCTGGGCAACTTTCGGCGCCAGGCCGGCCTGGCTGCACAGGGTCATGAAATGGTCGTACATGCCGCAGCCTATGTCGGGTGCGACGCTGACGAAAATTTGCCCATCGAGCTGGCCCAGGCCGAGCGCGCCACGCGTCGCGGCAAGCGGGTGGTTCGGCGGGAGGAAGACGGCCAGCTCGTCCCGCCAGACCCGGTGCGCGATCAGGCCGGGACCCGCCTGGAAATAGTAAGGCGGCCGCAAGATGCCGATGTCGAGTTCGCCGTTGAGCAGGGCCTGGAGTTGCTGCGCCGTCGACATGTGCCGGAGTTCGATCCCGATCTCGGGGTAGCGGTCCCGAAAGGCGCGCATCAGCCGTGGGAACATGTCGAGCATCGGCACGGAGCCGGTGAAACCGAGCCGGATGAGCCCGGCCTCACCCTTCGCCGACAGGGCGACCACTTCGGCGGTCCGGCGCAGTTCCCCAAGGACTTTCCGGGCGGAATCGAGGAGCAGCACGCCGGCATGGGTGATCTCCACCTTGCGTCGTGTCCGGTTGAACAGCGTCGCGCCGAGCTCCTCCTCCAGGGCTTTGATCTGCATGCTGAGGGGCGGCTGGCTGACGTGAAGCCGTTCGGCGGCGCGGCTGAAGCTGAGTTCCTCGGCAACGGCAACAAAGTAGCGCAACTGGCGGAGTTCCATGGCTTATATAAAAACCAAATAAATCGCCGATCAAGATCATATTAGACTTTATAAGTGCTCTTGTGTCCTATCCACGAAACTTTGGGGGAACGGCAAAATGCTCGGATTCAGGATCAATCGCCGCGCTCGGCAGGTGCCGGCGGCACTCGTCGACCGCTTCCGCACATTGCCGGCCGCCACTGTCAGCGACGTCATGGCGCGCATGGTGGCCGGCGGCCCGCGGCTCCGGCCGATGCATGGCGGCGGGGTCATGGCCGGCGTGGCGCTGACGGTGAAGACGCGCCCAGGCGACAATCTGATGGTCCACAAGGCGATCGATATCGCGGCCCCGGGTGACGTCATCGTCGTCGACGCCGGCGGCGACCTGACCAACGCGCTCATCGGCGAGATCATGTCGAGCCATGCGGCGGCGCGCGGTGTCGCCGGCTTCGTGATCGACGGGGCGATCCGCGACGCCGCTTCGATCCGTGCCGGGCGCTTTCCCGTCTTCGCCGCGGGCGTCACGCATCGCGGCCCCTACAAAAACGGCCCGGGCGAGATCAACGTTCCCGTTGCGCTGGACGGAATGGTCATCGAGCCGGGCGATCTGGTGCTCGGCGACGATGACGGGGTGGTCGCCGTTCCGTTCGAACATGCCGAGGCCGTGTTTGCCGCGGCATCTGCGAAACATGCCGCGGAGGAAAAGATTCTTGCCGGCATTCGCGCCGGCATTCCGCAAGACCGCGCCTGGGTGGACGAGACGCTGAAACGCCTGGGCTGCGCGCTCGACGCCGGCTGACAATTTAGAAAAAAATAGGGAGGAAATAATGTCTTCGAGCGAAAGCCTCGAGAAGGCGACGATGCGTCGCGTCTATTGGCGGCTGATCCCGCTGCTCTTCATGGGAATGCTGCTGAGCTACCTGGATAGAATCAATATCGGATTTGCGGCGCTGCGGATGAACCACGATCTCGGGCTCACGCCGTCGGTGTTCGGTTTCGGCGCCAGCATCTTCTTCCTCGGCTACATGTTGCTCGGCATGCCGAGCAACCTTGTGCTCGACCGCGTGGGCGCCCGCATCTGGATCCCGGTCATTCTGATCTTCTGGGGCCTGGTCGCGGCGGCCACGGCCTTTGTCCGGGGACCGGCAAGCTTCGATGCGGTCCGTTTCCTGCTCGGCATCGCGGAGGCCGGCGCGCTTCCCGGCTTCGCGCTCTACGTGACGCTCTGGTTCCCGTCTGCCTACCGGGCTCGCGCCATCGCCGGCTACATTATCGCGGGCCAGATTGCGGCGATTGTCGGCAGTCCGCTGGCGGCGATCCTGGTCTCCTCGACCGATCATCTGTTGGGCCTGCATGGCTGGCAATGGATGTTCATCCTGGAAGGATTGCCCACCGTTCTGCTCGGGATCGCCTTCTTCACCTTCCTCACCGAACGCCCCGCCGACGCACACTGGCTGGATGCCGAACAACGCACCTGGCTGCAGCAGACGCTCAAGGCGGAACGCGCCGCCGCGGAAGGCGTGCGGCGTTTCCGGCTCACTGACGTGGTTTCCGACGGGCGCGTCTGGAGCCTTTCGATCCTCTTCGGCTGTGCGCTGGTCGGCGTCTACGGGCTGCTGATCTGGATCCCCCAGATCATCAACGCGATGGGGCACATGAGTCTTCTTGACGTTGGATTTCTTTCGGCGATCCCGCCGCTGGCCGGCGTCATCGGTCAGCTTGCCGTGAGTCACAGTTCGGACCGCACCGGCGATCGCAAGAAACATCTCGGCGCCGTGTACCTCCTCGGCAGCATCGCGCTCGCGGCCAGCGCCGTCTGCCCGAACGTGGTCGTCGCCTATTTTCTGCTCTGCCTCGCGAGTTTCGGAATCTTCGCCGGCAATCCGCTGTTCTGGAGTCTCTCATCGGCAATGATGACGGGCACTGCCGGCGCCGCGGCCATCGGGTTCGTCAACAGCGTGGCGCAATTCGGCGGCCTGATCGGGCCCTGGATGATCGGGCGGGTGAAGGAGGCGACCGGCAGCTTCGAGGCGGCTTTGCTCGCCCTCGCAGCCTTCCTGCTCTTCGCCGCGATCATCGCATTCCTGATGCGGGTGGCGCCCCGGCCCGCCCACGGCGACGCCGCGGATGCGGCCGCGCGCCGGGCGTAACCATCAACGAAAGGGTCAATTTCGATCATGATCATTGACTGTCACGGTCATTACACGACATCGCCGCCGGCGCATGAGGCGTGGCGGCGCCGGCAGGTGGCGGCAGGCCGCAGCACCTCTCCCGGCCCCGCCCCGCAAATTACGGACGACGAAATCAGGGAGACCATCATCAACGGCCAGCTTCGCGTGCAGGGTGAGCGCGGCGTCGACATGACGATCTTTTCGCCGCGCGCCGCCGGCATGGCGCATCACGACTCCGACGCCGCCGGCAATGCGGCGTGGTCGGATCTATGCAACACGCTGATCCATCGCGTCTGCCGTCTGTTTCCGCGCAGCTTCGCCGGAGTCTGCCAGCTGCCGCAGGCGCCTGGCGTCCCGCCGGCGAACTGCATCGCCGAACTGGAGCGCTGCGTGACGGAGTACGGCTTCGTCGGCTGCAACCTGAATCCCGATCCGTCGGGCGGCTACTGGACGGATCCGCCGCTGACCGATCGCTGGTGGTATCCGCTCTACGAGAAGATGGTCGAGCTCGACGTGCCGGCGATGATCCATGTCAGTTCCTCCTGCAACCCGAATTTCCACGCCACCGGCGCGCATTATCTCAACGGTGACACCACCGCCTTCATGCAGTTCCTCGCCTCGGATCTGTTCCGCGATTTTCCGACGCTGAAATTCATCATCCCCCATGGCGGCGGCGCGGTTCCCTACCATTGGGGGCGCTTCCGAGGCCTCGCGCAGGACATGGGGCGGCCGCCGCTGACGGAGCTTCTCCTCGGGAATGTGTTCTTCGATACCTGCGTGTACCACCAGCCAGGCACCGAACTGCTGGCGCGGGTGATTCCGACCACGAACATCCTGTTCGCCTCCGAGACGCTCGGCGCGGTGCGCGGGATCGATCCTGAAACCGGCCACGCTTATGACGACACGCGCCGTTATATCGACGGCGTTCCATGGCTGACCCCGGCCGACCGGGCGGCGATCTTCGAGGGCAATGCGCGCCTTGTCTATGGCCGGCTCTCCGCGCAGTTGGAACGGCAATCATCATGGTAACAGGCGGCAGAATGATGCGCATCGCGGTATTGGACGACTGGCAAGGCCTCGCGCGGCAGGCAGCGGATTGGTCCGCGCTCGAGCGGCGGGCAGAACTCGTGTTTTTCACGGCACCGTTCGCCGGCGAGGATGCGGCGGCAACGGCCCTCGCTGATTTCGATGTGCTCATGGTCATGCGGGAACGGACAGCGTTTCCGCATGCCCTGATCGAGCGGTTGCCGCGCCTGAAGCTGTTCGCCATGACCGGCCGGCGCGGAAGCTCGCTCGATCTTGTGGCGCTTGCAAAACGCGGCGTGACGATCTGCTACGCCGACCACGATATGACCGCGGCGACGGCGGAACTGACCCTCGGCCTGATCATCGCCGCGGCGCGGGCGATCCCGGCGGGCGACGCGGCGATCCGTGCGGGCGGCTTCCAGGGCGGCGTGCCGGCCGGCTTTCAACTCGCGGGGAAGACGCTCGGCATTATCGGACTCGGCAAGCTCGGTTCGCGGCTCGCGCGCTATGCGGCGGCGCTCGACATGAAACTGCTCGCCTGGAGCCAGAACCTGACCGAGGCAACCGCCACGGCGGCCGGCGCGCATTATGTGACCAAGGAGCGGCTGCTCGCCGAATCCGACGTGGTCAGCCTGCATCTCGTGCTTTCCGGCCGCACGCGCGGGCTGATCGGCGCCGCGGAACTCGCGGCGATGAAGCCGGGCGCGCTGCTGGTGAACACCGCCCGCGGACCTTTGGTCGACGAGGCCGCCTTGGTCGCGGCGCTGCGCGCCGGCCGGATCGCCGCCGCGCTCGACGTCTATGACAGCGAACCGCTGCCGCCCGGCCATCCGTTCCGTACCCTGCCCAACGTCGTGCTGACGCCGCATCTCGGCTACGCGACGGCTGAGGCATTTCGCGCGTTCTACCAGCAGGGGATCGAGAACGTGCTCGCCTTCATGGACGGCAACCCCATCCGCCGTCTCGATCCCACGGCAGTGTGATTTTACAGCGGTTCACACCGCACGCTCCGGTTTACAGACGAAGACTGGTATACGCTTCGACCCCAGACGGAAAATCCCTGCTGACCCACAGTTACCCTGAACATTTCAGCCTACACCATTGCGCAAGACCCGCTGCACAAGGGACGGCGTCAGCACTTGAGGTAATATAACCGGCATCGCATGATGGGGCGGGTAATAGACATAGAGCGGCACGCCATCACGGTGCTCTGCTTCAAGATATGAAGTTATGACAGGATCGCGATTGGTCCAGTCGCCTGTCATGACGATGGCATGGTGAGCATGGAGCGCTGCTCGCACCTGGTCATTATCCAAAACAACCCGTTCATTCACGAGGCAGGTTATGCACCAGGCAGCCGACATGTCGATGAGAACCGGCGTACCTGCCGCGCGGAGAGCCGCGAGCCGCGCGGGAGCGTAAGGGACCGCATTTGATAAGGCCGCCATTCCGGCCGATTGCGCTGGCGTGGCGAACGGCAAGAGCCCAAGCGTTCCCGCCGCAATGGCAAATCTGGCGACCCGAAATGGCAGGCTTTGGAACCTCAGAAGCCAGACAGCAAAGCCCAGGAGCATCATGCCTGTCAGGGCGATGAAAACACCTGTCGCACCGGCCTGCCGGGCCACGACCCAAAGAAGCCAGATCGTCGTCGCGAACATGGGAAAAGCGAGCAACTGCCGCAGGGTTTCCATCCATTTTCCGGGCCGGGGAAGCAACGCGCCGAATTCAGGGAAAAAACCGAGCAGCAGAAAAGGCAAGGACAGTCCTATTCCGAGAAGAAAGAAGATACCCAATCCGAACACAGATGGTGCGGCGAGCGCAGATGCGATCGCCGCGCCCATGAAGGGCGCCGTACAAGGCGTTGCCACGGCCACGGCGACAAGCCCCGTCACAAAGCTCCCCATGAGACTCCTGCGCCCCGCGAGCGATGAGCCGACATTGGCAAAGCGGGAGGTAAACTCAAAGGCACCGATAAGGTTCAGCCCGATCGCAAAGACAAGCCAGGCCATGAACGCAACGAAGGCCGGAGACTGCAGCTGAAAGCCCCACCCGAGCTTCGCCCCGGCGGCACGCAAGCTTTCGAGGGCGCCGCCGATGATCAGCATCGTCACGACAACGCCGGCGGTGTAGGCCAATGACTGGGCTCGGACAGCGCGTCGGGATTCACCGCCGAGTTGCACCACGCTCATCGCCTTGATGGCGAGCACGGGAAACACGCAAGGCATCAGGTTGAGCAGCACCCCGCCCAAGAGCGCGCCGATTGCCGACCAAAAAAGAGTGGAAACCGATAATACGGGCTTCGTCGCACCGAACGTCGGGATGATCTGCAGGCTTTGCTTGTTTCCGGCCCCATCGGTGATTTCGAGAACACCGGTGAGCGGCGCGTTTGGCGACCATTTGAATGGCTTCAATGCCAACGAAAAGCTTCCGGACCGGACACCCAACTTCTGCGGCGCGGCATTGACGATCGCGTCCGGGAGATCCGGGAAAAAATGTGCATTCCGGACATTCATGGCGCTGAGTCCCGACCCGGTGACGGTCAAAATACCACGAGCCGAGATCGACGACGTGAAAGGCGACGGCCCCGGTTCCGCCTCATGCGCTGCGGCGAATAATCCCGCCTGCATTGATGGAGCCGGACTCCCTTCGGCCAGATGGAGCGTGAAATTCGCGTGCTGCGGCACGCAAATCTCGGCACTGCATACCAGCCATTGCGCGTTGCCGTGCAGATCGATGCCCTGCGCTGACGGCGCGTCCGGGAGAGATGCTGCGAATGGCAGCAGAACGGTTCCGCTGAGCACATAATCACCGAGGGAATTGGTGATAAGCCATTCAGGCGCAGGCCAAGCGAAAGCCCCGATACTGACTCTCGCGGGTTGGGTCAGTGTAAGCTGGGGCGGCGAACCTGCATCTCCGGCATTCTTCCAATAAATGTGCCACCCTTTCGACAACCGAAACAACAGGCCAAACTGAAGGGCCGTGCCATTGGCCGCATCATTCTTCGAAACCAGCGACACGGTATCCTCGGCACTCACGAACCGGTCGCTTTCCGCTGCCGATGCCCCTCTGGGCGTTACAAGGGCGGCCGTGAGGGTCACGGCGATGAAAAGCAGGAGCAACGCCGTCCGCATCGCCACCCGGCGGAAGAGCCATATGTTCCAGCCCCTTAAAGAGAAACCTGCGCGCATGGCTCGATCAGTCTTCGGCCGCGCCGAGGATCGTTCCGTCGGGGCGCTGGATCACGACCGCGAATTTCGTGCCGGCAGGAACAGCAATTTGGCGCTGCGCCGGCTGTCCATTCCAGTCCTCGATCTTGGTGACGCTGCGCACGACATTGACTTCGGCCAGTGTTGCGCCGCCGTTCTCGCCTCCTTGAACACTCGTCGTGCGTTCAGGATCGAAACCAAAGAGCCACACCGTACCCGCTCCCTGTCCCGGCCCGACATCGATGGAGACCTGCCCGTCGGATGCCGCCACAGCAACGGGGATGGCGGCGGTCTTCGCAATCACTGTTTTCGCCTCCGATATGGCGGCGGTCATTTTGCTCTGATCCGACCCCACGAATTGCGACGTGCCGTCAACAACCGCTTCAGGCGTGTACACCTCGGTGCTGTCTCTGAGCGCCGCGTAATGATCCTGTAGATCGGTCGCTTCCTGGAGGGAGAAAGGATCTTTCCAGGCGGCGTTATCCCAATAAGTCACATGCAAGTCGAGCACGAGGACACCCGGATCCGTCGCCTTGACGTGACGCAACAAGGCGTCAGCAGGTGGGCAGTCCGAGCAGCCCTGTGACGTAAATAGTTCCACGACGACAGGCCGGGGCGCCGCGGCGGCCACGCCCGACATCGACCCGAAGAGAGCCGTTGCAAGCGGGAGAGCGGTGGCGAGCGTCGAAACGCGGTTAAACATACGAAACTCCTCATCGTAACAGACACACGACCGCATTGCGCGTCTTGCCCTATTATCCGGCTGGGCACCCTCTGAAGTTACAGCGATCAAAAAGATTTTTTCGAGCACGGCTCCTGGCCACAAGCAGGCATTGACCCCGCGGCAGCGCACCCACTTCCTGCCCCCGGCTTCCGATTTGATCAGAATCAATGGCTGGGCTCCATGCCGGCGCTAATGGCAATTCATGCCCCGCAGTTCGGACCACGCGCGAGGAGTCGCATTCCATTTTGAAGCCTCTGCCGTCAATGTCGTCTGCAACGGCTTCGTTGCGACGTGGTTTCCTGCCGAGCTCGGCCAAAACGCAGGCGGGCGAGGAACTGGCGCGTGCCCGGCTCTGACAGCCATCCGCGCGTCGTTACGCTGACACTCAATCCGGCGCTTGATGTTGCCTGCACGGCGCCTGCCGTCCGGCCGACACACAAGATCCGGACATCCGACGAGCGCCTCGACCCGGGCGGCGGCGGCATCAACGTCGCGCGCGTCTTGCGCGCCCTGGGCGCCGATCCCCTCGCCCTGATCATGACCGGCGGCGCAACCGGCCAAATCGTCGAAGAGCTGCTCGATCAAGAAGGCGTTCGCTGGCGATCGCTGCCGATCAACGGGCGGACGCGCATAAGCCTGAGCGTCCATGATCGGCAGAGCGGCTTCGAATACCGGTTTGTCGCCCGGGGGCCCGAGCTCGACGCAGCCGAGTGGCGTTCCGCGCTCGATCTCCTGAACCAAATGGAGGCGGATTGGATCGTCGCCAGCGGGAGCCTTCCACCCGGCGTTCCGGCGGACTTTTACGCGCAAGCCGCTTCCATTGCTGCGCAGCGCGGGCAGAAATTCGTTCTCGATACTTCAGGCGACGCCCTGCAGGCGACCGTCGGTCGAGGGATCGAACTGCTCAAACTGAGCCTCGGCGAACTTGAATTCCTCACTGGCGCCGTGGCAAGCCGGCCCGAGCAGCAGGAAAAGGAGGTCATGGCGTTGCACGCGCGCGGCGCGGCGCGGCTGATCGCGGTCAGCCTTGGAAGTGATGGCGCGCTGCTTGGCACCGAAAACGGCGTGACACGGCTTTCCGTTCCACCGGTGAAACAGCAGAGCACCGTGGGTGCCGGAGACAGTTTCCTGGCTGGCATGGTGCTCGGCTTGTCGCGCGGCATGTCCGGCCCCGACGCCCTGGCACTGGCGGTGGCGGCCGGCTCCGCGGCCGTGGCCAGTTACGGAACCGCGCTGGTGCGGCGCCGTGACGTGGAAGCATTGTTCCGGCAGCTCCGCCCGGCATCCGTCACACCGGCGCTGCCATAATACCCAAATGCCGGGCCGGTTTTGCCGGGCGGCCGTCCTCCAGGGTTCCGGATCATGATCTGGATCAATGCGCCGACCGGCTGAACGCGCTGAAATTTCAAGCAACCATCACGAGGGAACGGGAGAAAGAGCAATGTCGGACTCCACCGCGCCGGTTCGCTGGTTTTCTGATCTTGGCATCGCCGACATTCCCGCCGTGGGCGGCAAGAACGCATCGCTCGGGGAACTGACAAGCCAACTTGCCGGCGCCGGCGTGCTGGTTCCGAACGGCTTCGCGCTCACCGCCGGTGTGTACCGCGACGCGCTCGCGGCTGCCAATGCGGAGCCCAGGCTGCACGCGCTGCTCGACCGGCTCGATATTTCCGACGTCACCGCCCTGGCCCGCGCTGCTGACGAAGCGCGCACGATCGTCTATGCGGCCACCGGCACGACCGCGATGAAGAGTTTGATCGCTGAGGCCTACGCGAAGCTCGAGGCCGAATACGGCCCCGGTGCGGCGGTTGCCGTGCGCAGTTCGGCGACCGCCGAGGATCTGCCGACGGCCAGCTTTGCCGGCCAGCATGAGAGCTACCTTAACGTGAGCGGACCGGAAGATGTTTTCGAGGCCTGCCGCCGCTGCTTCGCGTCCTTGTTCACCGACCGCGCCATCGTCTATCGCATCAATAACGGGTTCGACCATTTCAAGGTCGCGTTGTCAGTCGGCGTGATGAAGATGGTGCGCTCCGACAAGGCGTCGAGCGGCGTGATCTTCACGCTCGACACCGAGTCCGGCTTTCGTGACGTGATCTTCATCACCGGCTCCTACGGCCTCGGTGAAAATGTCGTGCAGGGCACCGTCGATCCGGACGAGTTCTATGTGCACAAGCCGACCTTTCGCGCCGGCCATCGTGCTGTGCTGCAACGCACGCTCGGCGGCAAGCAGCGCACCATGGGTCTGGCGCCCGGCCATGTCGGCGCCAGCACCGCCAACTGCGATACCCCGCTGGAGCTGCGCGACCGTTTCTGCATCTCCGATTCCGAAATCCTGACTCTCGCGGATTACGCGATCCGCATCGAAGACCATTATTCCGCCACCGCAGGCCGTTCCGAGCCGATGGACATCGAGTGGGCCAAGGACGCCGTGGACGGCAAGCTCTATATTGTCCAGGCGCGTCCGGAGACCGTGACCTCACGCAAGCAGACTGGCATGCTCGAGACCTACACGCTGCGCAACGCGCCGCAACCCGTGGTCACCGGCAAGTCCGTCGGCGAGAAGATCGCAACCGGAGCCGCGCGGGTCATCCGCGATGTCTCCGATCTTGCGGCGTTCCGGCGCGGTGAGGTGCTGGTCGCGCCGGAGACGCGCCCGGATTGGGAGCCGGTGGTCAAGACAGCGGCGGCGATCGTCACCGACCATGGTGGCCGGACCTGCCATGCCGCCATCGTCGCGCGCGAACTCGGCGTGCCGGCGGTGGTCGGCGCGGGCGACGCCACCACCCGGCTAAAAACCGGGGAGATTGTCACCGTCTCCTGTGCCGGCGGGGAGGTGGGTGCGGTTTACGAAGGCGCGCTGCCCTTCGACATTGCACGCGTCGATGCCGGCAGCCTCGCGATCCCGAACATCGCGATCATGGTCAATCTCGGAGACCCGGATCTTGCCTTCCGCACCGCCATGATGCCGAATTCGGGCGTCGGCCTTGCGCGCATGGAATTCATCATCGCCGAGCATATCGGCGTACATCCGATGGCGCTCGTGCATCCCGAGCGGGTCGCGGCCGCCGATCGGGCGCGTATTGCCGCGCTCGCCGCGGCTGACAGCTCGCCGACGGAGTTTTTCGTCCGCACGCTGGCCGAGGGCGTCGGCACAATCGCCGCGGCCTTCTGGCCCAAACCCGTGGTCGTCCGGCTTTCGGACTTCAAGACAAACGAATACGCGCAACTCATCGGGGGCGCCGCCTTCGAGCCGCGCGAAGCGAACCCGATGCTCGGTTTCCGCGGCGCAGCGCGCTATGCCCACCCGGCCTACGCGGAAGGCTTCGCCCTTGAATGCGCCGCCCTCCGCCGGGTACGGGAGACGATGGGCCTCACCAACGTCGTGGTGATGGTGCCATTCTGCCGACGGGTTGAAGAAGCCAACAAGGTCGCTGCCGAACTTGCCAAGCATGGGCTGCGGCGCGGCGAAGACGGGTTTCAGCTTTACGTGATGTGCGAAATTCCGAACAATGTGATCCTGGTCGATGAATTTTCCAAAGTCTTCGACGGGTTCTCAATCGGGTCGAATGACCTGACCCAGCTTACGCTCGGCGTCGACCGCGATTCCGACATCGTGGCCTTCGATTTTGACGAGCGTGATCCCGGCATGCTGGAGATGCTCCGACTGGCTGTTGTCGGCGCCAAGCGGAATCACCGCAAGGTCGGCATCTGTGGCGAGGCACCCGCCAACTACCCTGAAATCGCCCGCTTCCTCGCCGGCATCGGCATCGATTCGATCAGTGTCAACCCGTCCAGCCTGCTGCGTACCATCGAAGTGGTCGGGAGGCTGGAGCAAGGAGCGGCGCCCGTGGACGGGTCGAGGCCATAAACGAACCAGGAAGGAAATCGCCCCCCCTAACGGCGAAACCGGATCGGACGTGGATGATCTGTTCGGCGCCGAACCCTCACGGCCCTTCCTCAAATAATTGCGGTCGCCAGCGCCCGGCAAGGCGGTCAAATTCCGCTCTCATCCCAATATCAGCAGGATATTCGTGCCAGTGTGCGATCAGATCAATGACGGCGACAATGTCTTCTGCGGTCGACGTGTCGAGCGTCCAGAGATCCGTAAAGTCAAAGCCGCCACAATCGGCGGCATTCCACCAAGCGAGCAGAAAATTGGCCACGCGACGAGCTTGCTCCGTATCACCTTGGGCAATTCGCACCAAGCGTCGCAGTGCAGCATTGCCTCGGCTATGACTTTCTGACATTGATCAACCTCTCCCGGCTGCAAACTGATATATGTCGCATCATTCCGGCTGGCACGCAGGCCGCGCCAATTCAAGCTGATCGGCATTATAAGAAGGCGCAGTTCAAGCGTTTTGATCTGGATCAAGTCAGCGTCGCGGCGTGCACCGCATGCCGTCTCACCGTTGAAATGGAGGGCTTGTTCGGCGGCGCTTCCCCTGCTGCCTTTCAAGACGGCGGATTCGCCACCTCGCGGCAAGCGCCAAACCCCATACTCATTGCTGTTTTATTATGAAATTGCAGCGCGACGTTCAAAGGAAAGCGCTGAATACCCAAGGTCGACCTTCGCAAACCAGAAGCCGAGTTTTGAGCGAAATCAAGGTGGGGTCGTCGTGCCTATGTTTGGGTCAGGTTCCGCGATGGCGTGTTGCTGGTTTTCGTGGCGCGTCGTCCTGGCAATTGCAGGAGATGATTCCATGAACAAGACACCGCATAGGCTTGGCGGCTTTGCCGTAACTCTCTTAGGGGTTGCCGGTATTGCCACGGTCGCCCTGGCGCAGACGCCGAACGCCGCGGCTCCCGACTCCGCAGGTCAGGTGGGCCAAACGACAGGCCCCGGCATGATGGGTGGCTACTATGGCATGGGGCCCGGCATGATGGGGGGTATAGGGACCGGCATGATGGGCGGGCCAGGCGGCCCGGACGGCCGGTGGGGAGGTCCGAAAGTCTCGATCGCCGACCAGCTTGCCACACTGAAGGACGATCTGAAAATCACGGCTGACGAAACCGATGCCTGGAACACCTATGCCGCCGCGGTAACGGCGGCGGAGCAGGGGCGCGTGGCCGGGATGAGGTCATTGTGGCAGCCAACTGCCAACAGGAAAATGACACCCGATGAGCGTTTTGACGCCATGAGCAAGATGGTTGTGTTGATGAAGCAGAATTATGAACAGAAGAAGGCCGCGGCGGACGCGCTGCTGACGCATCTGACGCCGTATCAGCAGGGGCAGGCCAGCGAGATTCTACCCGGCCTCGCAACCAGGCGCGGTGGCCGCGGCTGGATGATGGGCCCCGGCATGATGGGGCCAGGCGGCTGGTGAGCGAAGACATCACAACCCAACCGCTCGATCGGCCCTCAGCCGCCGCCTGCGGCTGAGGGCCGCGAGAGGAATGAAAGCCCCCGCTTACGCCGGTTAGACCGGCCGTAGTTCGGGTTCCCGGCCTAACCAGTGAACCAGCCCGGCTCGACCGCGATGCCGTTTCGTTCCGCGCTCCGCCGGATTGAAAACCGTCTGGCGCCCGGCAGCCTTGCGCCGGGCTCGGCTTCGATGGCGGCAAAAAGTTCAGCCAGATGTGCCGTACTGCCGCCCACCGCGTCCGGAACCAGCGCGATCAGCAATTGTCCCGTTGCCGGCGCCGGACCTTTGTCGTCGAGAAACGAAGAGGCGTTGAAGGCGAAATGGGCACCTGTCACGCCCGCCGCCAGCGCCTCGACCATCAGCGCCAGAGACGCCCCCTTGGCCCCGCCCGCCGGCAACATGGTGCCGGCCAGCGCCGCCAGCGCATCGGTGGTCGGGTTGCCTTGCGCGTCGAGCGCCCAGTCATCGGGAATCGCCGCCTTTTTCTGGCTGGCCGCCACCACGTGACCGCGCGCGACTTTGGAGAGCGAGAGATCGATCAGGAGCGGGTCCTCCCGATACGGAAACGCGCAGGCGATCGGGTTGGTGCCGAACAAGGCCCGCCGTCCACCCCAGGGCGCCATGGCGGCGGGCGTGTTGGCGACCATCAGCGCCACCAGGCCGGCGCGCGCCAGCGTTTCGACGAACAACCCCATGGCGCCGCAATGGCTTGACCGGCGCACACCCGCAAACGCGATGCCTTGGCGGCGCGCGGCGTCGATCAGGCGGTCCACCGCCAGGTCAAGCGCCGGATAGGCGAAGCCGTTCGCGGCGTCGACGGCGATCGCACCCGGCAGAGAGGCTGATAATTGCGGCCGCGCGTTGCCGTCGATTTTGCCGGCGCGCACCTGCGCAGCATAGGAGGCCAAGCGCATCAAACCGTGCCCGCCCATGCCATCAGCCTGCGCCAGCACGAGCGCGCGGGCCACCGAGGCAGCCGCTACCGCGCCGGCGCCGCTCGCCGTCAGCGTGGCCGCCGCGCGTGTGCGTGCTTCATCCAAGCTCATCGTCATAATATCGCTCATGCTGACTCCAATACTTCGACGATCATTTTCGCGATATAGGATGAGACGCGGACGCTACTCGATCAGCCGCCCCTCTTCATCGAAGAACGGGAACGGTCCCGCCCAATCCCCCACAATGGCGGTGTGCGAGGTGAGCGCGGCGCCGGGCGTGAAATGGTGAAGCTGATAGCCTGCGGGCTCCAGAACGAAGGCGGAGGGCGCGTCCGGCCGGAGATCGAGCGCCACCTGATGCGCGGTCGAGGGCGCGATGGAGGCGATGGTGCCGGCCCAGCGCGCATGGATGGGGCGGTGGACATGGCCCGAGAGCACGCGTTCGACCTGGGGATGGCGCGCGATGATTTCGGCGAAAGCGGCGCTGTCCGCAAGGCCGATCTGGTCCATATGGCCGATGCCCGTGGCGAAGGGCGGGTGGTGCAGCGCCACCAGCGTGGGGCGGTCCGGCTGTTCGGCCAGGCGCGCGGCGAGCCAGTCCAACTGCCCTTCCCCCAGCGCGCCGCCGCCCTGGCCGGGCACCAGGCTATCCAGCGCGATGATGCGCAGCGGGAGGTGCTCGATGATGTAGCAGATGCGATCGCCTTCCCGGCCGAGATAGGCATGGTCCAGAAAGGCCGCGCGCAGGGCGGCGCGGTCGTCATGGTTCCCCGGCATCAGGAAGAACGGGATGTCGAGGCCCGCCAGATGGGTGCGCAGCCGCGCATATTCCTCAGGCCGCCCGGTATCCACGAGGTCGCCCGTGAACAGCACGAGGTCGGGCCGCGTGGTCTGGGTGCGCAGATGCGCAAAGGCCGCCTCCAGGGCGGCGGAGGTGTCGATTTTCCGGTAGGCGAGCCGGCCTTCTTCCTTGATGTGAAGATCGGTGAGCTGGGCGAGAATCATGGGGTCTGGCTTTCAGGCAAAACGATGAGGGCGGCGGGATCGAGGGCCGCATGCAGGATGTCGCCGGGGACAGCGATGATGCTGGCGCTGGCATCGAGGGAGACGAGGGTCCGGTCCGGCAGGGCGACGGTGAGGCGCGTGCGCTCGCCGATGAATTGCGCAGCGCAGACTTCAACGCCGGTTCCGTCATGCGCGCCGGCCAGGCGCAGCGCGTGGGGGCGCAGCATCACCCGCACCGGGCCATCCGGCGCCGCCCAGGGCACGCTGAGGCCGGAGAGGCGGAGCATGCCGTTCTCAACCCTGCCGGAAAGCGATGCGGCGGCGCCGATGAATTCCGCCACGTACCGGTCAGCCGGGTTGAACCAGATCTCGCGCGGCGTGCCGATCTGCGCGATCCGGCCTTTCTGCATCACCACCAGCCGGTCCGCCAGCGCCATGGCCTCAGCCTGGTCGTGCGTGACGTAGATCGTGGTGATGCCGAGCTTGCGCAGCAGCGTGTCGATTTCCACGCGCAATGTTTCGCGCAGCTTGGCATCCAGGGCGGTCAGCGGCTCGTCCAGCAGCAGCACATCCGGCGCCGCCGCCACGGCGCGGGCCAGGGCCACGCGCTGGCGCTGCCCGCCGGAAAGCTGGCTGATCAGGCGATGCCGCAGATCCGGAATGCGCATCATCTCCAGCATCTGCGCCACGCGGGCCTCGCGCTCCGGTTTCGGCACACCGCGAATCTTCAAGCCATAGCCGACATTCTCCGCAACATTCATGTTCGGAAACAAGGCATAGCTCTGGAACACCATGCCGACATTGCGCTTCTCGATGGGCAGCCGCGTCACGTCGCGCGCGTCGAAGATCACGCGCCCGCCCGCATCGGGCGTTTCCAGCCCGGCGATCAGGCGCAGCAGCGTGGTTTTGCCGCAGCCCGAGGGGCCGAGCAACACCAGGGTTTCGCCGGCATTGACGGTGAGGTTCACCGGCTCCAGCACGCGCGTCTGCGCAAAGCTCTTGCCGCATTGTTCGAGTTTGATGGTGGTGGTCATGGGCGTTTCCTGGCCGTCTGCGGGCGGGTGGCGCGTTGCAGGCAGAGAAGTAAAGGCACGATCAGCACGAAAAACACCAGCGTGTAGGCGCTGCCGATTTCAAGGCGCATGGAGGCATAGGCATCGGCCAGCGCCACCGGCAGGGTCTGGGTCACAGGCGTGTGCAAAATCCAGGTGAGGTTGAATTCACCCATCGAGAGGGTGATGACGGTGAGCGCGCCCGCAAGAATGCCGGTGCGGCAATTGGGCAGCACGACATCGAAAAAGCGCCGTATGAAGCTGGCCCCCAGGCTGGCCGCCCCTTCTTCGAGGATCCGCAGATCGGCGCTGGACATCACGGCCAGCACGGCGCGCAACATGAAGGGCAGCGTGAACAGCACATGCCCGGCCAGGATGAACCAGATGCTTTGCCGAAAGCCGCCCCAGCCATCATAGGCCACCACCAAAGCGAGGCCGGTGGCCAGGCCCGGCACCGCCACCGGCAATACCAGGGCCTCCTCCGCCAGCCGCGCCAGCCGCCCCGGGGCGCGGGCCAGCGCATAGGCGGCGGGTATGCCGATCAGCAGCGTCGCCACCAGGCAGAGCAAAGCGATTTCCACGGACAGCAGGATCGTTGGCCAATAAAGCTGCAGAACCTGGCCGACCCATTCGAGGGTGAGGCCGCTTCTCAGCCCGATAAAGGCGTTGCGCATCAACCCGGCCAACACGGAATAACCCATCGGCACCGCGATGAAGGCGCAGACGAGCAGCGTGAGGCCAAGCTGCAGCCAGAAGCCGGAACGGCGATGGGTGGACATCACGCTCACCCCGCCGCCGCGCCGCTGCCCGTGGCGCCGCGCGCCAGGCTCAGCACCACCCAGCTCACCAACCCCAGCAGCAGGCTAAGGGCGGCGACGGCGGAGAGATCGGTGGTGAGGGTGAAATCCGTGTAGATCATCATCGGCAGCACATTGATGCGCGTGGCCAGCGTGAAGGCGGTGCCGAACGCGCCCATGGAGGTGGCGAAGGTGAGCGCGCCGGCGGAAATCAGCGCGGGTTTCAAAGCCGGCAGCGTCACGTCGAGAAACACGCGCGCGGGCTTCGCGCCCAGGCTGCGCGCCGCTTCTTCAAAACTGGCCTCGAGCATCGCGGCCGCAGCCATCACCGTCAGCACCACGCGGGGAATGGAGAAATAGAGATAGCCGAGAAACAGCCCCCAGACCGAATAGGCGAACACGATCCGTCCGCCATGCAAGGCGAGGCTGATTTCGCTCACCAGCCCCTGGCGCCCGGCCAGCATGATGATCATGAACCCCACCACAACGCCCGGAAACGCCAGTGGCAGCGTGAGGATCGAGACGAGCAGCGCATGGCCGGGAAAATGATGCCGGCCCAGAAACAGCCCGCACACGCCGCCGAGGATCAGCGTCGCGATTGTCACCACCGCCGAGAGGATGAGTGTCGCCACCAAGCTTTCCAGATGCCTCGGGTCCGTCAGCGCCAACCAAAAGCCGCCGATGCCGTTGGCGCCTTGCGCGCCGACATGCAGCAAGGCGCCGAACGGCACGATGAAGAAGGCAAGAAATACCAGCGCGGCTGGCAGGAGCATCCCTGCCAGCCTTGCTGTTTCGCCAGGACGGCGCTCAGACATTCAGGACAGTTCAGCCACGTAGCGGGCGGCGAACCCCTTCTGCGCCGCCGCCAGTGCCGCCAGATCAACCGGCTTGGCGCGGGCGTAATCGCTCGCGGGCAGGAAGCGCGCTTCGATCTCGGCCGGCAGCGGGACCGGGCGGGCGGGACGCAGATAGGCCGCGGCCCACAATTTCTGGCCTTCGTCGGAGAGCGTGAAATCCAGCAGCTTCTTGCCATTCGCCAGATGCGGCGCGTTGGCCAACAGCGTCATCACGTAAGGAAAGCTCACGCTTCCTTCCTGCGGAATCACGAATTCCACCGGCGCCTTGTCGGTATATTTGGCGCGGTAGGCATCGAAATCATAATCCAGCAGGATGGGGATCTCGCCGGAGAGCACGCGCGCATAAGCGGTCTGCTTCGGCACGATCGGCTGGTTGGCGCGCAGTTTCTTGAAGTAATTGATCGCCGGGGTGAAATCCGTATAGCTCCCGCCGAAAGCGAGATTGATCGCCACGGCGCCGACATACCCCACGGCGGCGCTGGAGGGATCGAGATAGCCGATCATGCCGCTATAGGTGGGGTTCAGGAGATCGTTCCAGCTTTGCGGCACGGGCTTGCCGCCCAGCGCGGCGGTGTTCACGAAGAAGCCCAGCGTGCCGCTATGGATCGCGAACCAGTAGCCCTCCGGGTCCTTCTGCCCGGCCGGAACCTGGTCGAAGCCCGCCGGCTTGTAGGGCTGGGTCAACTTCGCCGCTTTCGCCTGGATGCCGACCTGCCCGCCCAGATACATCGCATCCGCCACCGGGTGCGCGCGTTCGGCCAGCGCGGCAGCCATGGCCTGGCCGCTATTCTTGTCGTCGAACGGCACGGTGATGCCGGTGGCTTTCTTGAAGGCTTTCAGCTGCCCTGCCCAATCCGCCCATTCCGGCGGGCAATTGTAGCAGATGGCGATTTCATCGGCGAGAGCAGCACGCGCCGTCATGGCGGAGGCCGCGGCCGCGCCGGAAAGCGTCAACATGGTACGTCTGAACATGAAGCGATCACTCCTGTTAGTGGGCAGTCGAAAGTGACTGACCGGGACGGTAGAGATGAGGAAGGCGGATCTGTTGGGGCGGCGCTTCGCCCGCGATGCGCGCCAGAAGATGCTCGAACGCCCGCCGCCCCATGTCGCGCGCGGGCTGAACGATGGAGGCGAGGCTCGGCGCAATGAGCTGGCCGACATTGATGCCGTCCATGCCGATGACGGACACATCGTCCGGCACGCCCAGCCCGAGTTCGCGCAACCGGGCGATGGTGCGCAGCGCCAGCAGATCATTCGAGCAGAAAATGCCCGTCGGACGCTGGGGGTTTAGAAAAGCGGCGCGGAGCGCGTCGCAGGTGAGATCATTGTTGAAGTCGATCTCGATCAGCGCCGGGTCGGGCAATCCGGCGGCACGCACGGCGGCGATGAAACCTCCATGGCGCAGGCGGGACCGGTCGGAGGCGATGAAGCGCCCGGCCACCATGCCAAGACGCTGGTGCCCCCGCGCGATCAGCGCCGTGGCCGCATCGTGCCCGGCCAGGGCGTTATCGACCGCCACGCTGGAGCGTTCCGGGCGGGGCGATTCGTTGTGGAAGAGCACATAGGGCGTGTGCTCCTCATCCAACCCATCCAGGGTCGGGCAATGGGCCGCATCGGTCACGGTGATGATCAGCCCGGCCACGCGTTCTGCCAGCAGCCCGTCGACAGCGGCTTGTTCGTGGTGCGTGTCATAATCGCTGGAGGTGATCAGCACCGTCCAGCCCGCGTCGCGCGCGGCCTCCTGGATGCCGGCCACGCTGTCGGCAAATACCGGGTTGGCGAGCGTGGGCAGCAGCACGCCGATGCTGCGGCTTTGTCCCATGCGCAGATCCCGCCCCATGCGGTTGGGGCGGAAGCCGAGTTGGCGCACAGCCTCGCGCACCCGCGCCGCGGTTTCCGGGCGGATGATGCCGGTGCCGTTCAGGACCCGCGAGACGGTGGCGATGGAAACCCCCGCGCAGGCGGCGACATCATGCAAGGTAGGACGCGGCGGACCATTCATGGCCGCTCCTTAGCCGGCGAACCATGACGGTTTGGCGACAAAAAGAAAACGTTTACATGAAGCCTGCCGCCAAGCTCCAGCGCGGGCGGGCCGCGTTGTTTGTCCAGATCGGCCCCAGCGAGCCAAGCCGTGCACTATTTCCGCTCGTAAACCGATGTTTGGAGATGAATATCGTCCCGCATCTCGATCACTCCTGAGAATTTTCGAAGTCGCCGTCACCGAGCAGTGCTCTGTGTAATATCTCGGTTTCCTCGTCGGCAGGAAACATGGTTTCGATACGCAGTTCCTGGGCCGCGACTGTTTGCGGCGTTCCCACGCTCGTCACCATGGAAAAATAATTCAGCCGCCTGCCGCCCTTGATAAAGCTGAGCGGGATGACCGGCATGGCGGATGGTGCCCCAGCTTCGGCATGCGGCGGCGGGATATCGGGAAAGGCGCGCAGCGTTGTTAGCAATGCCTTGGTCCTGTCATCGACGATCCGCCCGACCGATTCACGATGAACACGCTGAATGAGGCTTGCCGCCATAGTGGCAAAATCGGCAATGAAAGGACGCATCGCCGCTGGATCGAACATCAACTCCAGCATGTTGCGGGGATGCCGGCGCGCCGAAAGATCGCAGAACTGGCCGAAGAAGCGTGGGGCTGCCTGATTGGTCATCAGCACATTCCAGTAGCGGTCCATCACCAGCGCTGGAAACGGCTCATGCTGGAGCAGCATGCGAGAGAGCGCACGGTTTATGGCAGCCATCTCAGGGCCGTCCCAGGCAATATCGGGATAGATCGGTGCATAGCCGCCGGCGAGCAGCAAGCTGTTGCGGTCGCGCAGGGGCATGTCGAGTACCGTGGCAATGTCGATGAGCATCTGCCGGCTGGGTATGCTGCGCCCAACCTCGATGAAACTGATATGGCGTTGCGACACGCCGGCATCGAGCGAGAGGTCGAGCTGGCTCTTGCCGCGCAGCTCGCGCCACTGGCGCAGCAATATGCCGGTTTGCGGCCTGTCTGCCATGGTTTGCGTTGCCATTCACGCCCTCCTGTGGTCAGCTTGATCCCATGATAACGGCACCGCCAGCATCATGCCTCGGCATGAGGCTGACGGCCAGCTCATCATCCCCGCCAAGCATGCGGGACCAAAAAATCCTCCAACGGCGGCTGCGTGATGGTGCCGCCATAGTTTGTGATGGTCGAGGCCGCCGTAACGGCTAGAATTTCCATGCTCTGCGCCCGGGTGAAACCGGCGGCGATGAAGCCTCCTAGATCCTGTTGCGTGACATGGCCACGTGTCTCAATCAGGCGGCGCGCCAGATGCGACAAGGCGGCGAGGCGCGCATGGGCAGGCAGCTTGCCGGCGCGGATGGCCTCCACATCCGCTTCAGTCAAACCTTCCCTCAGCGCCAGAATGGTGTGGAACGCCACGGCCCAGCAGCAGCCATTGGTGACGGCATTGGTCAGCAGCAGAGCCTGGATCTCGGCTTCGGTAAAGGTACCGGAATGGACTTGCTGGAACAAGCCCCAAAACCCCTTGAGCAGCTCTGGCGAGCTGGCCATGGCGCCGGCGATGTTGGGAATGAGCCCGAAAGCCTGCTGCAAGTTCGCAAGGATCGGCTGTGACGCTGCCGGGGCCGAATTCAGTGTGTGAATCGGATAAGTCATGATCGTTCCTTTAGGGATGTGCCACGGACAAATTCTGTCCGAACAGCGAGGATCAAATCGGAAGCGCTGTGGCTCGCCAACTACCTGAGAGGTAATCGGTGAACAGATATGCTATTGGGCTATCCGATTCCGACTACCGACATGGGGGAAAGCGGACTGTCAGGTCTTGGGTGAAAAGATAGAAAACCCGTCACTCCCTTGGTGACCCTATCGGATCATTCTTTTGCCCTCGGCGCATCGGCCTGCCGGGCCTCAGTTACGCGATATGGACAGCCCCGCGAGAAGCGGAGCGTACGCGGCGAGCCTGCGGGATATGAACTCAGTGAAGAGCCGCACGCGCTTCGTCTTGCGTGTTTCCCCCTGCGTAAGAAGCCAGAGCGTTCCATGCATGTGCAAATCGGTGCCGGGCACCCGCACCAGCAGGGGGGCGGCATCTCCGACGAAACACGGCAGTTTCGTCATCCCGATCCCTTGCTGTGCGGCGGCGATCTGCGCTTCGGCGTCCGGGGTCCTGAACGGAACTTTCGTGGTTTGAATTTCACTCTGCCGCGCCCAGTCCGGGATTCCGTGATTGTTGATGACGATCCAACGAAGGGCATCTTGCGCACCTGCACGCCACGCTTCCAGCCTGTCGCGAGACATATAGATGCCGCCGGACAATTCCGGCCCCTTCAGGCCGTGGAGATTGAGCGGCAAGGTCTTGCTGTCGACGACCACGCGGATCGCGACATCGGCGTCCCGGTTGGTCAGATTGACGACCTCGCCGGTCGATAGGACTTCCATCTCGATATCCGGGTGCAGACGTGCGAAATCGGCGAAATCCGGCATGAGCAGATGTGTCGCGAGGAAGGGTGGCAGCGTCACCCGCAAAAGCCCGCGCGCGCTCTGATCGCGCCCAAAGATCCGTGTTTCCAGCAAGTGCGACGACGCTTCCATCTGGTCCGCGAATTCCAGCACCTCCTCGCCCGCTTCCGTCATGCGGTAGCCCGAAGGCCGCTTTTCAAAAATCTGCACCCCAAGGCGTGCCTCGAGCTGGGCGATGCGCCGCAGCACGGTCGCGTGGTTCACCGCGAGGCGCTCGGCCGCGGCCCGCACCGAACCTCCACGCGCGACGGCAAGAAAATAGCGAACGTCATCCCAATCGATCATGGTGCAATCCCGCACCGCACGGCGCGCCTTCCAGAGCCGGCCTCCAACACCATCGGAGCCCCTTTCGAATAATGGTGCATGGGTGATGATTATGGCCCATGTCAGTCGGAAGGGCAAAATTACGATGGCAAGCACTGATGGCAGCGCCCGGCGTCAGCCGCCCAACCGGATAAATTTCGCACCACCGATGTGCGGGTTTGCGCACTCAACGCCCTGCTCTGGCGGACCTATGTCGGGGTTCCGGGGATAGCCCCGTACGACCGAAAGCGGAATCCGAAGGGAGACATCATGGGAAAGCTCAAGGGTAAGGTTGCCGTCATCACGGGTGGATCGAGCGGCATGGCGCTGGCGAGCGCCAAGCGGTTCGTTGAGGAAGGTGCTTATGTCTTCATCACAGGCCGGAGGCAGGAGGCGCTCGACGAGGCTGTGAAGCTGATTGGCCGGAACGTGACCGGCGTGCGCGGCGACGCGTCCAATCTCGACGACCTCGATCGTCTGTTCGACACGGTCAAGCGGGAAAAGGGCAAGATCGACATCCTGTACGCGAGCGCGGGTATCGGCGAAGCCGTCCCACTGGGCGAGATTACCGAGCAGCATTTCGATGCGACCTTCAACCTGAATGCACGCGGCACGCTGTTCACGGTCCAGAAGGCGTTGCCGCTGTTCAACGACGGCGGGTCGATCTTCATGACCGGGTCCGTTGCTTCCATCAAAGGGTTTCCCGGTTACAGCGTCTATGCCGCGAGCAAGGCGACGTTGCACGCCTTCGCACGCGGGTGGCTCAACGAACTGAAGGGTAGGAACATCCGGGTGAACGTGCTGCACCCAGGGCCGATCGCCACGCCGATGCAGGACCAGGTTCTCACCGAGGAGGCGAAACAGATGTTCGAATCCCTGATCCCACGGGGAAAGATGGGTCGTCCCGAAGAAATCGCGACGGCCGCGCTGTTTCTTGCCTCGGACGATTCGAGCTTCGTGAATGGGGTGGAATTGTCTGTCGACGGCGGCTTCTCGGCCATCTGAATTCGCGTCGGATCGCCGGAGTCCATGGTGGAACGACATCGCGCTGAACGGTCGGGCCGGCCACGCGGATGTCGTTCACAACACCACCGCGACAATTTCCACATGACGGAACGGAAAATCCGGTGCTCCTGAACACGAAACATCAACATCGAGACGGATCGGACAAGTATCATGAGCTATGCGATTATAGGATTCGGCAAGATCGGTCAGGCCCTGGCCCACGCCTTCGCCCGTAGGAATATCCACGTCACCGTGGCGAGCCGCCGGCTGCCCGAGGCACTGGCACAGCAGGCTCGGGCGATCGGCCCCACGGTCGTCGCCAAGTCGCTGCACGACGCGCTTGAGGCCGACACAATCATTCTGGCGGTCCCGTTCGGAGAGCATCGCGAGGTTGCGAAGGCCCTGCCGAACTGGAAGGGCAAGACGATCATCGACGCGATGAACACGTTTGGTGTTCCCCCTGAAGAGCTGGACGGCCTCCCGTCCTCCGCCTTCGTCGCGAAGGCGTTCACCGGCGCCAGGCTTGTGAAAGCTTTCAATCACCTGGTTGCGGCCATCCTGGCTACCGATCCAATCGTCGAAGGCGGGTACCGGGTCGTCTTTCTGTCGAGCGACGACGAGGACGCGACCGCTCCCGTGGCGGCCCTTGCCAGACAACTCGGGTTCGCACCCGTTAAGCTGGGAAAGCTCAATGAGGGTGGCGCACTGGTCCACGCACGCGACCGCATCTGGGGCCCCCTGATATTCCAGGATCTGCTCAAGAAGGAGCAGTAGCGACCGACGGCCGTCTGATCCGACCCGAGAGGCACGCCCCCAAAACGTCGGCTACTCATACGTTCCAAGATACCAACGTAAAAGCGCTTTCTCAGGTGGTATAGAGGCGGTTGGTCGCTGCCATGTTCGAGGAAAGTCAGCGTCCGATACCGAACTCGACTCATCACCCTCTGACGGCGCTAACAGCAGGTTTAAATCTCTTATGAACGCCATCACCCATTGAAAAATCATAATTTATTTTCATCGCTCCAGCTCATGACGGCAAGCCGGCTTGGCCCTTGAAGGCATCGCCTACCCGATCTGCTGCATAAGTGACGTTAGAAAATTGATGCATTGCTAAAATAATAACAGCCTGCCGAGCGGTCCCGACAATCGGTGGATTTGATCCGCATCAAAGCGCACCCCGGGGGCGGGGGCTACCTTCCGCTCACAACAAGCAGGTGCCCACCGCAATGTCAGCCAATGTCTTGACCGCAAATTCAGAACGCAGCGCGCGCTTCGGCTTCATCGTGGCCTGGGGCTTTTGCCTCCTCTTTTATTTCGGGCAGTATGCCCTACGCTCGGCGCCGGGGGTAATGATTCCGGAACTAACCAGCGCCTTCGGGCTTACCACGCTCGGTGTTAGTGCGCTCGTCGGACTCTATTATTACACTTACTCGACCTTCTCGATTGTGGCGGGCGCGACGCTTGACGGGCTGGGCGCCAAATACGTCATTCCGGCCGGCATTCTGCTGACAGCTGCGGGCGCCGTCCTGTTTGGCCTCGGCGTCGTCGGCGACGCCGAGGTCGGCCGGTTGCTCCAGGGCGCGGGGTCGGCCTTCGCATTCACGGGCGCTGTGTATCTCGCCGCGCATGGGTTTCCCCCGCGTTACCTTGCGACGGCGGTCGGATTTACCCAATGCTTTGGCATGCTCGGCGGCTCCGCCGGGCAGTTTGTGGTCGGGCGGCTCATTCATGGCACGGTCTTTTGGGAGCAGTTCTGGGTTCTGTCGGGTCTCGCCCTTGCGGTGATCGCAGCGCTGGTGTGGGTGGCGGCCCCACGCGGGCACGACGCACGGCCGGCCGGGTCCGGCTCGCTCCTGTCGATGCTTAAGCCTTACAAAACCGTTCTCTCGAATCCGCAATCTTATCTTTGTGGCTTCACGGCCGGGCTGCTGTTCCTGCCCACGACCATCGGCGACATGATCTGGGGCGTGCCTTATCTGCATCAGGGCCTCGGTGTCGGTTTCGCCGAGGCCGTTGACCGCGCGTCGATGGTGCCGCTTGGTTGGGTCATCGGTTGTCCGCTGCTCGGATATATCGCGGACCGGATTGGGCGCCGCAAACCGGTGCTGATCGGCGGCGCGCTGGTGATGTTGGTCGCCTCCGGCACGGTTGTCTATCTGCCGCATCTGATGCCGCCTTATGTGCTGGGGCTCTTACTGGGCATCGGCTCGGGCGCGGCGATGATCCCCTATACGGTCATCAAGGAGGTGAATCCGGACAATGTGAAGGGGAGTGCCACGGGCGCGATCAATTTCCTGGTCTTTACGTTCAGCGCGCTGCTGGCGCCGGTCTATGGCTGGTTGCTCAAGGATCTTTCCATCGGCGGATCGCTGACGCTCCTCGTCTTCCAGAAGGCCAGCGTCGTGGGCCTTATCGGGATTGTCCTCGCCATGGTGCTGGCCTGTTTCATCCGTGAGACCGGCCGCGCGGTCCAACCAACTGACATTGTGGGAACAAAATGATGAGTGACCATCATAAAGATATGAGCCCGGTCGTCGACATGACGAAGCGTCAGGCCACCGGGCCGGCCCGCAGCAGCCATCCCGCCTATGTCGACCTGTTGCCGCCTTGCAATCATGCGTGCCCAGCGGGCGAGGATATTCAGGGCTGGCTGAGCCTGGCGCAGGCGGGCAAATTCCGCGCAGCCTGGGAACATCTGGTGCGGGACAATCCGCTGCCCGCAATCCATGGCCGGGTCTGCTATCACCCGTGCGAAGGCGGCTGCAATCGCGCGGCGTTGGACAGCAGTGTGAGCATCCATGCGGTTGAGCGCTTCCTCGGCGATAAGGCGGCGGCCGAGGGGTGGCCGTTGCCGCGCGATGCGGCCCCCAGCGGCAAGCGTGTCCTCGTCATCGGCGGCGGGCCGAGCGGATTGTCGGCCGCGTATCACCTTGCGCGCCTGGGCCACGCGGTTGAGATCCATGAAGCCGGGCCACTCGCCGGCGGCATGATGCATTTCGGCATCCCGGCCTACCGGCTGCCGCGTGAGGATCTGATGCGCGAGATAAGGCGCATCGAGGCGATGGGGGTGAAGATCATCACCAACCGTAAAGTGACGGATGTTCTTGCCGAACAGGCGGCGGGGCAATTCGACGCCGTGTTCGTCGCGATCGGCGCCGGCGTGGGCAAACGTGTCGATATTCCGGCGCGTGACGCCGCGCGGGTGCTGGATGCGGTTTCGCTTCTGCATCATGTCGGCGCCGGCGAGACGCCGCGGCTCGGCCGCCGGGTCGTGGTCTATGGCGGCGGCAATACCGCGATGGATGCCGCGCGAACGGCCAAACGGCTCGGCGCCGAGGAAACGCTCATCGTCTACCGGCGCGACCGCGCGCATATGCCCGCGCATGCCTTCGAGGCGGATGAGGCCATCGAAGAAGGCATCAAGATCAAGTGGCTGACGACGATCAAGCAGGTCATCGGCCCGGAACTGACCGTCGAGATGATGGCGCTGGATGCCAACGGCAAGCCGCAGCCGACCGGGCAATTCGAAACGCTCGGTGCCGATGCCGTCGTGCTGGCGCTCGGCCAGGAAACCGAAAGCGGTTTCCTCCGGCAGGTGCCGGGACTCGTGTTTGCGGCTGACGGGGCCGTCATTGTCGGCCCTGACATGATGACCGGCCATGCGGGGATCTTCGCGGGCGGCGATATGGTTCCGGGCGAGCAATCCGTGACCATTGCGGTTGGGCAAGGCAAGCGCGCGGCGCGGCATATCGATGCCTGGCTGCGCGGGGCGCAGTATCAGCCGCCGGCCAAGCATCGGGTCGTCGGCTTCGCCGATCTTCATCTGCCGATCTACAGCGACGCGCTTCCGGCCCGTCAGCCGGAGCTTGCCCAGGCATTGCGGGAAGGGTTCGCCGAAGTGGTCGGCGGCCTCTCGGAGCGGCAGGCGCTGCATGAGGCCGCGCGCTGCCTGTCCTGCGGCAATTGCTATGAATGCGACAATTGCTTCGCCGCCTGCCCGGAAGCCGCAATCATAAAGCTCGGGCCCAAGCGCGGTTACAAGGTCGATCTCGCGCTTTGTACCGGATGCGCCGTTTGTTTCGAACAATGCCCGTGCCATGCGATCGACATGGTCGCCGAGCACATCTGAGCCAAGGACGACGATCATGAGCACAAGAACGACCATGGATGGCAATACGGCTGTGGCCGACGTCGCCTATCGCGTGAACGAGGTCTGCGCGATCTACCCGATTACCCCATCTTCCACGATGGCGGAACTCGCCGATCAGTGGGTGGCCGAGGGGCGGATGAACATCTGGGGGAATTCCCCGTTCGTGCAGGAGATGCAGAGCGAGGGCGGCGCCGCGGGCGCGGTGCATGGCGCGCTGCAATCCGGTGCACTGACCACCACCTTCACGGCATCGCAGGGCCTGTTGCTGATGCTGCCGAACATGCTGAAGATCGCCGGCGAGCTGACGTCGACGGTGTTCCACGTGGCGTCGCGCTCGGTTGCGACCTCCGCGCTTTCGATCTTCGGCGATCACTCCGACGTCATGATGGCGCGGACCACGGGCTTCGCGCTGCTCTCGTCCGCGTCGGTGCAGGAAGCGCACGATTCCGCTCTGATTGCGCAGATGGCGACGCTGGAATCGCGTGTCCCGTTTCTGCATTTCTTCGATGGATTCCGGACCTCGCATGAGCTGAACACGCTCGAACTGCTCAGCGACGCCGAGATCCGCGCGATGATCGACGACGATCTCGTCCGGGCTCATCGCGCCCGCGCCCTCAACCCGGAGCATCCTTTCGTGCGGGGCACGGCACATAACCCCGACACCTATTTCCAGGCGCGCGAGGCCGCGAATCCATTCTATGAGCGGGTGCCTGGCATCGTCGAGACCGCCATGGACCGTTTTGGCGCTCTCACGGGGCGGCATTACCGGTTGTTTGAATATGATGGCGACCCGGAGGCCGAACAGGTTCTGGTGCTGATGGGTTCAGGCGCGGAGACGGCGCGCGCGACGGTGGCCGCGATGCGGCGGGCCGGCGAGAAGATCGGTGTGCTGCAGGTGCGCCTCTTCCGGCCTTTTTCCACGCGCCATCTCCTGGCCGAGCTGCCGGCCTCCGTGCGCCGCATCGCCGTGCTGGAACAGACGAAGGAAAGCGGCGCCATCGGCGAGCCGCTGTTCCAGGACATCGTCACCAGCCTGGCCGGTGCGGTCTCGCGCGGCGAGCGTGCGCATCTGCCCTTGGTCATCGGTGGCCGCTACGGCATTTCCTCGAAGGATTTTACGCCGGCGATGGTCAAAGCCACGTTCGACGAACTGAAAGTGGAGCGGCCGCGCTCCAGCTTCACGGTCGGAATCGATGACGATGTCAGCCATACGAGCCTCACGGTCGATCCCGAGTTCAGCATCGAGGTGCCGGATGTCACGCGTGCCATGTTCTTCGGGCTTGGCGCTGATGGAACCGTCGGCGCCAACAAGAACAGCGTCAAGATTCTCGCCGAGGATGCCGGCCTCTTCGCGCAAGGCTATTTCGTCTACGATTCCCACAAATCCGGCGCGCAGACCGTATCGCATCTGCGCTTCGGCGCGACGCCGATCCACGCGCCCTATCTCATCGCGGCGGCGAATTTCGTCGCCTGTCACCAGTTCGTTTTCCTGGAACGGCAGGATGTGCTGCGGGTAGCGGCGCCGGGCGCAACCGTCTTGCTCAACGCGCCCTACCCGGCGGATCAGGTCTGGGCCCATCTGCCGCGCCCCGTCCAGCGCGCCATCATCGACAAGAGGTTGCAGCTTTTTGTCATCGACGCGTCCGCCGTCGCCCGGCAAGTCGGCCTGGGACAGCGCACAAACACCGTGCTGCAGACTTGCTTTTTCGCCATCTCCGGCGTGCTGCCGCGCGAGAAAGCCATCGCCCATATCAAGGAATCCATACGCAAGACCTATGGCCGCAAGGGGCAGGCGGTCGTCGACAAGAATTTTGCCGCCGTCGACGATACATTGCTGCACCTTCATGAAGTTCCGGTCCCGGCGATGGTCACCAACGCGCAGGAATTGCCGCCGCTCGTCCCGGCCGACGCGCCGTCTTTCGTGAAGGAAGTTACCGCGCGGATGTTCGCCGGAGAAGGCGACCGGATCCCCGTCAGCCTGATGCCGGTCGACGGGACGTTTCCCTCAGGTACCAGCGCCTATGAGAAGCGGAACGTGTCCGACATTGTGCCGGAATGGCGCGACGATCTCTGCATCCAGTGCGGGCAATGCAGTTTCGTTTGCCCCCACAGCGTCATCCGGGCGCGCTACTATAACGAGGATCAGCTCGCCACCGCACCGGAAGGCTTCAAGTCCGCGCCCGTCAATGCGCGCGGTTATCCGGAAGCACGCTTCACTCTGCAATTTTATGTCGAGGATTGCACGGGATGCGGGCTTTGCGTGGAAGCCTGCCCGGCCACCAGCCCGCGCGAACCGGATGTCAAAGCGATCAACATGACCGAGAAATTGCCGATCCTGGAGAGGGAGCAGGCCAATATCAAATTCTTCGAAACGCTCCCGGTCAACGACCGCGCCCGGGTCGACTTCGCCAATGTCCGTGGCGTGCAGTTTCTCGAGCCGCTGTTCCAGTTCCCCGGCGCCTGTGCGGGCTGTGGTGAGACGCCCTATCTCAAACTGCTGAGTCAGCTCTTTGGCGATCGCGCGCAAATCGCCAATGCCACGGGCTGTTCCTCGATCTATGGCGGCAACCTCCCGGTCACTCCCTGGAGCAAAAACCATGAGGGCCGCGGCCCCGCCTGGTCGAATTCCCTGTTCGAGGACAATGCCGAGTTCGGCCTTGGCTTCCGGCTTGCGGCCGACCAGCACCTGGCGCTCGCACAGACCCTGCTGGCCGGCCTCGCCGAGAAAATTGGCCCGGAGCTTGCCGATGCCATCGCCAAGGCGCCGCAGGTTCAGGAATCGGAGATCCGGGCGCAACGCCTGCGGGTGGCCGAACTAAAGGTCCGCCTTCTGGCACTGCCCGATGATCCGGCCGCGCGTGACCTGCTCTCCGTCATCGACCATCTTGTCCGGCGCAGCATCTGGATCGTGGGAGGTGACGGCTGGGCCTACGATATCGGCTATGGCGGCCTGGACCACGTGCTGGCCTCGGGCCGCAACGTAAACGTCCTGGTGCTGGATACCGAGGTCTATTCGAATACGGGCGGTCAGGCGTCGAAGGCGACGCCGCTCGGCGCCGTCGCGAAATTCGCCGCCGCCGGCAAGCGGACCGCCCGCAAGGATCTGGCGTTGCAGGCCATTGCCTATGGCAATGTCTATGTCGCGCAAGTTGCGATGGGCGCCAATCCGCAGCAGACGCTGCAGGCGTTCCGCGAGGCGGAGGCTTATCAGGGCCCGTCGCTGATCCTCGCTTACAGTCATTGCATCGCGCACGGCATCGATATGCGGCTCGGCCTGAAGCAGCAGGATCTTGCAACGGCCAGCGGATATTGGCCGCTGTTCCGGTTCAACCCCGAGATGCGAGCGGTCGGCGAATCTCCCTTCCGGCTGGACTCGCCGCGGCCGCACATTCCGTTCAAGGACTATGCCTATAATGAGATCCGTTATCGTACCCTGGCGCAGTCGCGCCCGGCCGAGGCGGTATCTCTGATGTCGGCAGCGCAGCGCGCGGTCAATGAAAAATACCGGCAATATGAGGACCTCGCGATGCGCGACGGCAGCCGCTTCAACCCCGACGCGCCCGGCGCATCCGAATAGCAAGGACATGATAGCGTGAAGGTAATTGTTTTCGATACACACGGTTATGACCGGGCCGCGCTCGATAAGGCCAACGCCATGCACGGCCACGAATTGTGTTTTCTGAATATGCGGTTGGATCCCACGACCGTACACCGGGCCGAGGGGCACGATGCGGTTATCGGCTTCGTCAACGACCAATTCGATGACGAGACGTTAACGAAATTAGCGGTCGGCGGTGTACGCCTGATCGCGTTGCGTTGCGCCGGGCATAACAATGTCGACATGGATGCGGCGCGGCGGCTCGGCCTGAGCGTCGTGAATGTGCCGTCCTATGCGCCGCATCCGGTCGCTGAGTATGTCTTAGCGCTGGTGCTCTCGCTGGTCCGCCGTCTGCCCCAGGCTCATGATCGCGTGCGCGGTGGAAATTTCAGCATTGAAGGTCTCGTCGGCTTTAATCTGTACGGCAAGACCTTCGGGATCGTCGGGCTCGGCCAGATCGGTATGGCCGTGGCAACGATCGCGCAGGGGATGGGATGCCAGCTGCTGGCCTACGACCCGGCCCCGCCACCAACGGATCTGCCGATCACCTTCGTGGAACTGGAACAGCTGCTCGCCGCCAGCCAGATCGTCTCCTTGCATGCCCCTCTCACGCCGGAGACGCGTCATATGCTCGATCGGCGCCGTCTTGGCCTGATGCAGCCAGGGTCCGTGCTGATCAACACCAGCCGTGGCGGCCTGATCGACACGGACGCGCTGATCGATACGGTGAAGGAAGGGCGTTTCTGTGGCGTCGGCCTCGATGTCTACGAAAAGGAGGAGGCCATGTTCTATCGGGATCTCTCCAATGAAATCCTGACCGATGATGACATGGCAAGGCTCATGACGTTCAAAAATGTCATCGTGACTTCGCATATGGGCTTTCTGACACAAGAGGCCTTGCAGGAGATCGCGAACACGACACTTGCCAGCCTGTCCGCCTATGCGGCCGGGCTCCCGCTCGCACACGCGATTGCAGCCTGAATCGCGATCGCCGACGATTGCCTCAAAAGGAGCACCCTATGTCTCTTGCCACACAATATCTTGGTCTGTCGTTGAAAAACCCATTGATCGCGTCGGCCGCGCCGGCCAATGCGGAACTCGACCATTTGCGCCGCGTGGAAGATGCCGGCGCCGCCGCGGTCGTGTTGCCATCGCTGTTCCAGGAGCAGATCGAGGCCGAGGCCGCCCTTCACGATTCCCTGCGCGGTTGGGGCAGCTATAACTCGCCCGAGGTATCGAGTTATTTTCCTGAGCTGATCAGCGGTCCTTATGGCGTGGGACCGGACGCGTATCTCGGTCTCGTCCGGCGCGCCAAAGCGGCCCTTTCCATTCCGGTCATCGCGAGCTTGAATGGGACTACGAAGGAAGGCTGGATCGAATACGCGACGTTGCTGCAGCAGGCAGGCGCCGACGCCATCGAGCTGAACATGTATATGGTTCCGGTCGACATGTCGATGAGCGGTCAGGCGATCGAAGATCGTTATGTGGCCATTGTCGACGCCACCCGTCGCGCCGTCGATATTCCTCTGGCCGTGAAACTCTCCCCTTATGCCAGCGCACTCGGTAATCTCGCCCGGCGGCTCCAGGAAAACGGTGCAGACGGTCTGGTTCTGTTCAACCGCTTGCTGCAACCGGAAATCGACCTCGCGACATTGCGCGTGACGGAAGGCATCCATCTCAGCACGAATGCCGAGATGGCGCTGCCGCTATCATGGATCGCCCTTCTGGCTGCCCAGACTGAGGCGTCTCTGGCCGCATCGGGCGGTGTCGAAGGCGCTGATGATGTGGTGAAATTCCTTCTCGCTGGCGCGGATGTCGTGATGACAACGTCCGCCTTGATACGCCATGGCGCTGGCCATCTCACTGTGCTTCTGGGTGGCCTGCGAGGCTGGATGGAAACGCGTCATTTCGACTCCGTCTCGGATCTTCGCGGCCTGATGAGTAGGGCGAAATCAACCCGGAAGGACGTCTATGGCCGGCCAAGCTACATCAAGATGCTGAATGCGGGTGTCGCGAGCTAGAGCGCGATGACCTTAAGTCGAACCATGAATGATCGGATCGCCGCGCGATTCGATCTAAAATCATCCGGCTCTCGGTTTTGTTCCTCAGATCGTCACCCCATTGCACCGGGGGTAACGGACATCGCCAGGAGAGCATTAGCTGTGTCTGGTCACGATTTATATGTGTATTTGGTGATTGGTTGCGGGGGCACGATTTGAACGTGCGGCCTTCAGGTTATGAGCCTGACGAGCTACCGGGCTGCTCCACCCCGCGTTGTGTGGTTTGTTGTTTTGATAGGTTGGAGGACCTGGCGGCGACCTACTCTCCCGTGCCTTAA
>NZ_DATLPB010000122.1:0-30245 GCF_035535915.1 Acidocella sp. | reverse complement strand
TACCCCGCGCGAGTCGGGACGACGGGCGAGTCGACTCCAACTCATCCCGCTCTAGGTCGTAATGCTGTCGATCATCTGGATGTTGCCTTGGCGCGGCGCCGTAGTGGCGGATTGAACAGCTGCCTGGAGGCCCGCCTTCATCATGGCCAAACAGGTGCACCGTCCAGCCCCGCGGTTTCCGGCAGGCCGCAGATCAGGTTCGCATTCTGCACCGCCTGGCCGGCCGCTCCCTTGCCGAGATTGTCGACCACGCCCATCGCGATCACCAGGTTGCGCTCTGGATCGGCCGCATAACTGACGAACGCGAGGTTCGAGCCGGTCGCCCATTTGGTCTGCGGCGGCTTGTCGGTCACGCGGACGAACGCCCGCCCGGCGTAGAAGCGCCGGGCCGCGTCCAGGCACTGGCCCGTGGTGGCGCGGCCGCGGCAGTAAATGGTGGCGAGTACGCCGCGGGTCATCGGCACCAGGTGTGGCGTGAACACCAGCCCGGCCGCGCTGCCGCCACTCAGCCGCTCGATCGTCTTGGCAATCTCGGGCATGTGGGTGTGCTTGAGCAGACCGTAGGGCAGCAAGTTCTCGTTGCTCTCGGCGTAGCCGAACTTGCTGTCGGCCCCGCCCCGGCCGGCCCCGGAGATTCCGGTCTTGGCGTCGATCACGATGTTGCCAGGCTCGATCAGTTTGTTGGCCAGCAGCGGCGCCAGCGCCGTCAGCGTCGCCGCAGGGTAGCAGCCCGGGTTGGCAACGCGGATCTGACCCTCGATCTGGCCTGGCCAGACGTCGGCCAGGCCATACGCCCAACCCTCGACGTAGCGGTGGTCGCCGCCGATGTCGACGATCTTCACGTCCTTGGGGACGCGCGCCAGCGCCTCGGCCGAGGCGCCCGTGGGCAGCGACGCGAACAGCACGTCGAGCTTCGGCAGGGTCGCAGGGTCCCATTTCTCGATCACCAGCTCGGCCAGCTTGGCCGGCACACCGGGGAAGCGGTCCACCAACCGGCTGCCGGCGCTGCCCTCGCCCGCGGCGTAGACGAGCTCGAAAGACGGGTGGTTCGCGACCAGGCGCATCGCCTCGCCACCGCCAAAACCGCTGATCCCGACAATGCCGACGCGAATGCTCATGGTGGTGTCCTACGGCTGGAGTGAACGAACAAGTACTCGCGCGCAGCATCAGGGATCTGCCAGACATAGTCCACGAGCTGAAGACCAAGAGCATAACCCTGGGCTACGGAGCAGCCAATCGACATGTTAGATTATCTGCCGCTTGGTGCGCGGCGCAGGACTTTATCCCGGTGCCGGCCGCGCCGGCGACAATCGGCGCCTACCTCGCCAGCTTGGCGACGAGCCACGCGCCCAGCACGATCCGCCGCCGGCTCGCAGCGATTGGCAAGATGCACCGGTTTAATGGCCTGCTTTGGAATCCGGCGCATCAGGACATTCAAGCGCCGCTGCGCGGTGTGCTGCGTGCCCATGGCCGTCCACCGAAAAAAGCGCCGGCGCTGACCTTGGACATGCTGCGCCAGTTGGTCGAGACCTGCGACCGTTCGGCGCGCGGCCGCCGTGATCGAGCGTTGCTGCTGCTTGGGTTCGCCGGCGCGCTGCGGCGCTCGGAACTGGTGGCGCTGCAGGCCGACGACGTGACCGAAGTACCCGGCGGCCTACGGCTCTTGATCCGCCGCAGCAAGACAGACGCGGTGGGGCAGGGGGCGGAACTCGGCCTGCCACGCGGCCGCTATCTGACGACCTGTTCGGTCCGCGCCTTTCACGACTGGATGGCGGTCGCTCAACACAAAGCCGGCCCGTTGTTCCGGCGCATCAGCACCGCCGGCACGATCGGCACCGAGGCCCTGAATGCCGACGCCGTCCGGTATATTTTGCTCCGGCGCGCGGCGATGGCGGGATTTCAACTCGACGGCGCAGAGCGCCTCAGTGCGCACGCACTGCGCGTCGAGTTCATCACCGAAGCGTATGCCAAAGGCATGCGTGATGAGGACATCATGCGACACACGCGACACCGCGACCTACGCACCATGCGCGGCTATGTGCAGCGGGCTGGGCTCGTGGCGGAAAGCCCGGCCGGACTGCTGGACCTGTGATGACGCTGCGCTTCCCTTGGGAGACCGTTCCGAACCCGGCGGCGTCAGGCCGCGTCACACCGCACCCAGACGAACGGCCGGCCAAGCGACGCGGGCGCCGGCCGGCTACGGGCGCCGTTTCCACCAGCGATGAGGACTGGTTCTATCATCAGCTGACCATCACCGGGCCGCAGGCCGTCCTCGACAGCTTTGCCGCCGCGGCGTGCGGCGCCGGGGTGGTGCCGTGGGTGCTCGACTATGCCGTGATCGAGGAGGACATTTTCAACCTCGCTGTGGCGCAGCCCGTGGATCGGCGCGGCCTGACGGTGGACGGCTGCCACATTCTGGCCAGGCAGTTTCGTGAGCGGGTCGAGGCCCACCACGCGAAAGCGCTGGCGGTGTGCGGGCGCAGCCGGGCGTCCCCCTTTGACTTGTTTGTCCTGCTCCCGGTGCCGGTCGATCTTCTGCAGCTCGGTCCCCGGCATCCATGCGCCAGATCCTGGTTAGCCACGCGTTGGGGACCAGAAGACAATTTGCGGCAGGTCACCCGGCAGGTGACGGTGAAAGCGCCCCGGCGTCTCCCCGTCGGGCACGGCGTGCTCGGCTACACGTTTTTGAGTTATGCCAGCCCGGCCGCATGCGCCATTAACACGATCGCCACGGCGTGGTCAGGGTTGAATTTCGACCTACGGTATCGACCCACCAGCTGGTCACACGGCTGGATGACGTAGTCTCAACAGGGGAGGGCGATCTCAGCCCGCATCTGGCACTGGCGGGCTATGCCGGCCCGCTCGAGGGGGTGCTGCGGCTCGCGCGGGCACGGACCATCGACCTGACGCAGATTCCGTTACCGGCGCTCGTGGACCAGTTGACCGTCGCCATCGCTCAGGCGCCGCCCCTGCCGCTCAGCCAAAAGGCCGATTGGCTGGTGATGGCGGCCTGGCTGCTGCTGCGCTCGCATCTGTTGCTCCCGTCGGAAGACGTTACCCAGCAACAAGCGACGGCGGAAGCGGGTGAGCTCCGTGACCGCCTTACCGCCCTGGCGCAGATGCAGGCGCTGGTACGATGGCTCGATCGCCGCCTCGTTCTCGGACGCGACGTCTTTGCCCGCGGCCAGCCGGAAGGGGTGATACAGATGGCGGCGCCGGACGGTCAGATTGACGTCATCACATTCTTATGGGCGTGCCTCGACGTGTTTGGCGATACCTGGGACAAAACAGGAGACGAAGCCCAATACGCACCCACGCGACTGCCAATATTTTCCGTGGCGGAGGCACAGACGCGAATCCGCGTTCTGTTAGCCGCGTCGGCAACTTGCCCGCTGACGGCGCTGCTACCCGAGCCCAGAGGCGAAGAATGGCTTCCCAAGATCCGCATCAAACAGCGGCGGCGGTCGGCGCTGTGTAGCGTCTTTGCCGCTTGTTTGGAGCTTGGGAAACAGGGGGAGGTGGCACCATCCCCTATATCCCGCCTACCAAAAACCGCAAGAAAGCGTTGGAATATGACAAAACGCTCTACCGCCAGCGCCGCAAAATCGAGAACATGTTCGCCAAGCTCAAAGACTGGCGACGCATCGCCACACGCTATGACCGCTGCGCCCATACCTTCTTCTCGGCCATCTGCATCGCGGCCTCAGTCGCCTTCTATCTCAAGGAATGAGTCCTGACCCTAGTTGCGGCCCTTTGGGCTACTGGGTCGGTTTAGCTGTTTTCGCTGCGAGCACCTTCGGCGCCGCGAAGGCGGCAAAGCGCGGGAGCGGGGCTTGGGCGGCTCCGGCTTCCCAGCGCTGCCGGCCAGCAGCGGCGATCAGCAACGCCAGCAGCAGATAGAAGTCCGGGGAGGTGATGCTGGGGCCGGAGAGCGCCGCGGAAACCAGGATTCCGACTAGGGCGCCGGCGCAGCCATGAGTGACCATTTTCAGCTCCGGGATGTTCGTATGACGCTGCGCGATCCTAACATGAGCGAGGACGCGCGCCATGAACCAAAGTAGCCCGGCTATCCCCCAGATGCCGATGGCGGCGGAGAGGCCGGGGATCAGGCTTGAAGAGCGGTTGCTGCCCCAGCCGACGCCCAGCCCGTAACTTTCCACCGCCTCATGCAGACTGTCGATATCTGTTGAAGTCCGGTCCTGATACGAGGAGGATTGCTGCTTGGAAAACGTCGCATTGGCGATGGTCACGGCTTGGTGAGTGACGCCGGGGGCAACCGCCGGTACCGCCGTGACGATGATCGCCGTGACCACGCCCACCCCGGCCAAGCCCTTGAGCACACGCTTTTTCAAGGTCGTGGAGCCCACGACGAACGTGTACAGCGCCAAGCCCGCCACCAGGATGCCAAGGGTGGCGTATCCGGTGGTGGAAGTGCAGAGCAGGAGCACGCTCAGGTTCAGGAGCAAAGCGAGGCGGGTCAATAGACGCCTGTCGCCGTTGAAGATCATCCAGGCTGAGGCACCGATGATGCCGCACAGATAGGAGGCGAGCGCCGCGGGTTCGCTGAACGGGCCTGTGATCCGGATGACTGTGCCGATGCTCTCGCCGGAGAGCAGGGCCCAACCGGGATTGGACAGGAAAAATGTGGTGGGGAACCAGATATGAGTGACGTTCGCGACGAACTGCCAAAGTGAGATGAACACCACCATCAGCCCGGCGTAGAGATAGGCGTCGAACACATGCCTCATGTTCGCGCCGATCGTCACCAGGTAGAAGGACGCGGCAATCGTCAGCCCGGCATCGATGATGAGATACATATCCTGGGTATAGTTGCCGGCGTTCGGGCTGAGCGGGCTCAGCACGTTGAAGCCGATCAATTTCTGTGGCCAGACGAAAATCTGGCCCTCGAAAAAGCGCGGCATGAGGAGGGAGCTGACCAGGGCGCCGATCACCACGAGAATAAAGGGCGTCAGGGTCCGCAGAACGCCGTTTCCGGTCGGGTAGCTGGCGCCCAGGATAAGGCGCAGCAGGAAATAGCCGATGAATATGATCGCCGGCAGCAACGGCGGCGCGACACCATAGCTGCCGAGGACGAACACCGCGGCGGCGGCAAAGGTGGAGCCGATAAAGATGAGCTGCAGGAGACGTTTCGGCGTCCGCCAATACAAGAGGCAAAGCGGCAAAATGACCACGCCGAGACCCGTAATCAATTCCTTGATCCTCAAAAGTCGCCTTCCATGTTATCAAAGCACAGGCAGGCGATCAATGTTGCTGTTTCGTTAAGAATGCCCTGGCATGAGCTCATCTCTTAAGGGGCACCGATCCGCCCGGCTATGTCGCGGAAATAGAGTTGCGGATCTTGACGTAAATCTCAGCCCCCCACGACTAGCCGAATTGCCAGGAAAAGGCGTTCCAGCGACGCTCAAACTCCATCGCGAAACGCAGACCTGCCATCGCCGCAGTTTGATCCATTACACCTGACCTATAACGAGACCTTTCGTGAGCGCGGTACAGCCGTTGCGGCCGCCCAGGACAAGGCCGATGTCGTCATCGTCGCCTTTAACGCCGACGCCGCCACCCAGACAATTTTCGCCAACGCCTGAGCCTCAGATGACGCGGATATCGCCATTCTTTCACGAGTTGGCTTACCGCCGACCGGGTTGTCGGCTTCAGCGAGCGGCTCTACTTCCGGCGAAGCCGTGCCCAGGCGCCGCTGCCGATGAAATGGTGAAGCAGGTCATAACTCATGCCGTTATCGCGAAGGTCATCGGTTGAATGATCTTGCGATCGCCGGGGCCAATCAGCACAGCCACATAGGCGGGGCACATCAGCCTGGCAGGATCGCGAAAGAGAGTGCCGCAGGGCGCGGCACTCGCAGCGACGAGCCTGCTAAAGCGCGACAATTTCGGCGGCAACACCGAGCCGCCGAACGGTGTCGCGAATCTCCTGGGTGTATATCCGGTTCATCACGATCACCAGACCCGGATTGAAGTCGCGCAATTCTTCCGGGGCGATGATTTGATGCGCCGTAGCGGGCATGTAATGCCCTTTCCGGTACGGGTTGATATCGACCGCTGCGGCGATTTCGTCATCAAGCCCGAGCGACGTCAGGAACGAGACGGCCTTCGAGCCGGAACCCCACAGCACGACGCGCCGTCCCTGTTGGCGCGCGGTATGCACGCGCGCGCGCCAAACCTGCTTGTGCTGCTCCACGCGTTCGGCAAACGCGGCAACCAATTTGGACAATCGCGCCATGTCTTGTTCCGTCCCGCCATTTTCTGGCGTCGCTGATTTAGTCGCCATCGCTTCGATTGTCAGGTATTGCCCGCCATATTCAGTGCCAACGCTGAGCACGTTGAAGCCGCAATGGCGAAACAGCCGCGCCAGAGAGGTCTCGGAGAAATATGAGCAATGCTCGTAATATATGTCCTCGAAGGCGCAGTCGGTGAGGATACGCTCGGCTTCGGGAATTTTGAAAAACACCGGAATCGGCCGATCATCGGACAGATTACGCCGCAACTTGGACACGAAAACGGCAACATCCGGTATATGTTCCAACGTCATTTTACAGACGACGGCGCTTGCCTCTATATCGCTGTGCGCTGGGCCATAATACTCAGGATACAGCGTCACGCGGTCGGCGTAGGGTGAGTTTTCGATACGATCTCGTCGTGCGCTAGGGTCAACGCCGATGCCGATGACATTTCCCAGTTCGGCCAGCAGCAACAGAAACTCCCCTTTTCCACACCCCAGCTCTAGCACCCGCTTTCCATGCAGGCTATGCCGCTGCAAAAAACGCATAGCGAGATCGCGATGGTACTGCGCAAAAGTCGGTGAAAACCCCTGTGTCTCCTCGTAGCGTCCGGAATATTCGGTCGAGCTTTGCTCAAATGTCATATTATGGATAAAGCCGCAATCCGCACAATAACCGAGCACAATTTGCCCGCGCGGCCAGGCGCGCGCCTGCTCGGCAGTATCAAATAGGAGGCACGAATTGGTCGGGACATTTTCAACACGATAAAACGGCGTTACCCTGCCGCTACCACATGCCGGACAATCCGTATTCAGAATAATATCTGTTGTGTTGGATCCGGTCGTTGGATCGAGGGACATTGCTTTTTTCCTAGATAATTCGCGGCGATGGTACAGGCACGATGAACTTACCCCCTGTCGCTCTATATGCCGCCTGTTGTTCGAAAATTTCGTCTGCGAAGTTCCAGGTTAGAAGCAAGACATAGTCTGGTTTCTCTTCAAGAAGCGCCGATGGGTCACATACCGGAACATGCGCCCCTGGCATAAACTTGCCCTGCTTATAGCTGTTGCGGTCCACGACGAAATCGATCTCCTTGGAAGAAAGGCCGCAATAGTTTAGTAGCGTTGCGCCTTTCGCCGCGGCACCGTAGGCAGCGATACGCTTGCCCTGTGTCTTCAATTCATGCACCAATGACACGAGCTCCGCTTTTTGTGTCGCCACACGATTTGAAAAATCACGAAAGAATTCAAATCTGTTGAGGCCAAGCTCTCGTTCGAGACGAAGTTGTGCCGTAACGCTTTCCGTCACGTTCTCCTTCGGTTCAACAAAAAGCCTCAGTGATCCTCCGTGGATCTTAAGCAACTTGACCCGATTTAAAAACAATCCGTGGCGGCGAAACAGGTTGTCGATCGCGGTAACAGAGAAATAGCAGAGGTGTTCATGATAGATCGTATCAAATTCAACGTGATCTATCAGAGACATAACATACGGCACCTCGATAACCGCGATACCGTTTGGCTTCAAGATTGCTCTCAACCCACGAACAAACCCATTCGTATCCGCGACATGAGCTAAAACATTATTCGCATGGACAACATCCGCGTATTTTCCCTCGGCACAAAGTTTTTCCGCGAGTTCCAGGGTGAAGAAGTCTTGCAATGTCGGCACGCCTATGCATTCCGCCGCCGCCGCTGGTCCTTCGGCAGGGTCGATGCCGAGTACGGGAATTCCGGACTCTTTGTAATTCTTTAGAAGATACCCGTCATTGCTGGCCAATTCTATTACAAGACTCTTGTCGTTAAGCATTCGTGACGCAAGAATTTCCAGAACATTCTCTCGAGCGTGCGCGAGGAGCGCTGGAGAAAAGCTCGAATAATACGGGTAGGCATCGGCGAACAGGATTTCGGGTGCAACCGTCTCGGTGATCTGAACCAGAGCGCATTCTTCACAAAACACGACGTTCAGCGGAAATACCGGTTCGTTTTCGGATACGCTTGTCAGAAGTCTGTCGGCAAGCGGCGTTACGCCAAGATCGAGAAATGAAACGATACGTTTTGACTTGCAGGCGCGGCACGCCGTTTCTGTTCGGGAAATGGCCCGCAGATTGCCCTTGAAGTTTTGAAAATTCATTTCGGCCTCCTCAGGAGGTGGCGTGCGTTTCGGACTGGAAGAGGTCTGCGGTCAATTCACCTCGAGCGATTCTGGCTTTGATATGCGCGATCCGCTTATACGACTCACCTTCGAACGCTTCGACGCTAAGATGATTCGACGTAAAGCTTTCAAGCAGTTGCTCCACCCCGCGCCGGCACGTCCATTGCGGCTTCCAGCCGGGGAATTTGCGGGCGATGTGGTTACAATCAACGCGGTAATTACGAAGGTCTGGAGCGGCATCTTCAGCAAAACAGACGTTCGCTCCCGGCACCGCATCCCGCACGATCAGCGCGATATCCCGAATCTGATAATTTTCGCTGGTCTGGCCGATGTTAAAGGCTTCAAGATGAACATCATCTCGCGGCGCTTCGGCGATGACCGCGTAAGCGAGTGCGATATCGGCGACATGCACGATTGGCCGCCATGGCAGGCCATCGCTTTTCAGCCGCACCTGTCCTGTCGTGAAAGCCCAGGCCGTCAGATTGTTGACGACCAAATCAAAGCGAAGGCGCGGTGAAAAACCGTACGCTGTTGAGGCTCTCAGGAAGGTTGGGCTGAAATGTTCATCGGCCAGCTTGGTGACTTCCTGCTCGACCACGACCTTCGAACGCCCATAAGGCGTCACGGGATTGAACCGGCCCGACTCGTCTATGAACTCGCTTGATGACGCGCCATAGTTGGAGCAGGAGGACGCGAACAGGAAGCGCGGCACGCCGGCCGCTTTTGTCAGCCTGGCAAGACAGATCGAGGCTTCTGCGTTGATCTCGCGCGTCAAATCAGGATGGTAGTCACCAAGAGGGTCATTCGACAGGCCGGCAAGATGGATCACCGCATCAAAGCCAGCGAGCGCGTCGATTGCTGCTGCCTTGTTCGCAACAAAATGACGAATATCCGCTCCCAGTTTCGGCACGTCCGCCACGACGCCGGAAAAGGTGCAGCGCGCGAACAAATCGCTGTCAAGCCCGCTAACGTCATGCCCGCGTGCCAGAAGCAGTGGCGTCAGGATCGTACCGATATAGCCAAGATGGCCGGTGACAAGGAGTTTCATTTACTCGCTCCAGAGTTTCCAGGGGGCCTTTCCGCTTTCCCAATAGGAGGTGAGCAATTGTTTTTCGCGCATCGTATCCATGCATTGCCAGAACGAGTCATGCCGGTACGCCATTAATTGGCCATCCTTGGCAAGACGTGATAGAGGTGCATGCTCGAACATCACGTCGTCGCCATCGATGTAATCAAGAACGGCCGGCTCCAGAACAAAGAATGCGCCATTGATCCACCCTTCACCGAGTTGCGGCTTTTCAGTAAAGCTGGTGATCTGATTTCCTTTGATTTCGAGATGCCCATAACGCGCCGGCGGCCGCACCGCGGTCATCGTTGCGAGCTTGCCATGGGACCTGTGAAATTCAATGAGCTTTGGAATGTTGATGTCGGCCACGCCATCACCCCATGTGACCATCGCCGTCTCATTGCCAAGCCAAGGGCCCAAGCGTTTGATGCGGCCTCCGGTCATGGTCTTCTCGCCAGTTTCCACCAGGTCGACCTTCCACTCCGGCCGGCTGGAATCAGGGTAGGAGACCACCGAACCGGATAGGGTGTTTACCGTCATTGAACAACCAATGGTATAATAGTCGCGAAACCAGCGCTTTATATAATCGCCTTTGTAACCTAGGCCGATACAAAAATTTGAGTACCCCCAATAGTCATAAATTTTCATGATATGCCAAAGTAGGGGCATACCGCCGATCTCGACCATCGGCTTCGGACGTATTGAAGTTTCTTCAGCCAATCGGGATCCAAGCCCGCCTGCCAAAATTGCGACTTTCATCAAAAATCACCTTTGAAAGGGTTCACGAATATTCGCGTCTGCCGAGCAGCCGGCCTGCGCTCCGTTTTATAATCCGTTCGGCGCTCGGGGAAACGAGGCCGGCACATTCCGTGATATACCGGCAAAGTTGCATCGGTTCGATCCCGTACCTAATCACTGCCAGCGTCAATCGAAGCGGAGGGGCAACATTCTGGTGGCGCCACGCGATTTCGAAATAATGGCGTAAAAGATTCAGATGTTCAGCCGCAGCATACCGGCTTTTCGTGCCATTTTGCCATGCGCTTCTTTCTGATTTGGCCAGGTTAATTGATCTTTGTTTATGCTCACGATTAAAGAAAATCGCGGCAGGAACAAATCCGAGCCTCCCGAGCAAGGCCACCTCGGCAAGCAATGCTTTGTCGGAAGAATAATAGGGCCTGTGTAATGTGGTTTTTGCCAAAACATTTTTGCGAAACAGGCCAAATATCGGAAAGCATGTTCCTAGTTGTGCAATCGCCTTGATAAAACGAACAACCGGATCGTCATCCAGAATTTCTGGCATCTCCACGCCGACGGTCGGGATCTCGCGCCCCTCTTCATCAATGCAGACGGTCTTTCCGAAGGCAAGGGCAAGATCTTGATTGCCATCTAGTTTAGAAACAAGGTGCTGAAGAAGTGTGCGGTCGATTTCATCATCATGTGCACACCACTTGAGATATTCGCCTTTTGCCTGCTGAAATCCAAAGTTGTAATTCGCGGCTGCGCCAATATTCCGCGGATGCTTTACAAGCCGAATCCGGCTATCCATCCGCTGATAGGATTCGACGATCTCGCATGTTGAATCTGAAGAGGCATTGTCTGACACGATGAGTTCAAAATCCATAAAACTCTGTGTAAGAATTGACTCAATCGATTTATGGAGAAAATTTTGGCCATTATATACGGGCATGGCGAGCGTCACACGGGGCGTGCTTGACAGGGACTTCCGCGTCATTTTGGCCTCCATGTCGCTTTGGTTTATTCTATATGGAATTTATCCCGATAAAGCATTTATTATGGTATAGGAATAATGTTATAGGAATTGCAAAAAGGTTACGAATCGGTATAAATTAAATTTAAAGAAACAATTCAGCTCCAACGCCCGGCAGATGCGGTACACCACGTTCGTGGTTCCACGGATGCCCCGTTTAACATTGCGTAGGTACAAAAGCACAGGTCAAAGCCCCGGTTCCGCCTATGGGTCAGGACCCATTAAGGCTCTTGACTCGGCGCGCTTTTGTATAATTCTGGACATGGCGAAGGGAGCTTCGCCATGTTTGTTTTGTTTCTGCGGGGTGAGCGCCAGATGGCGCGGATATCGCCGTTCTTTCCGCTTTCTCATGGCGTACCGCGTGTTGACGACCGGCGGGTGATCAGCGGCATTATCTACGGGATTAAGCACGGGCTGCAATGGAAAGACGCGCCGAAAGCCTCCGGCCCACACAAGATTTTCAAGACTTTGGTGCGCTGGAGCATTGCAACACGCTACGACAGGTGCGCACACCTTCTTCTCGGCAATCGGCATCGCGGTTGCTGTAGCGTTCTACCTCAAGGAAATGAGTCCTGAGCCTAGGTGAACATGACAAATGAGCACGTGACGGTTACGACAGTCTCAGACCGAGGCTATCTGCCAGCGGCTTGCTGCCAGTTGAAGTCAGTTTGGGATCATCTGGCTGCCAAAGAGAACATTCGGTTGTGCCTCGTTATTTGCGATGTAAACGCCGAGGATCAACATGAAGTTGAGCAATTCTTTCGCGACCGTAGTATCGCAGCCGAGGTCCTCGTCTGCGATGATCTGGCCAATAACATCAAACCGATTGCAACGAGATGGCCGCGCGCTGCTTACCTGAGATTATATTTTGACTTTATTTTCGGACCCGACAACGAAAGGCTAATTTATTTCGATGCCGATACGCGCGTGTGCGCGCCGCTCGAGCCTCTCCTGGGCGCCAATTTGTACGGCGCACCAGTCGGTGCCGTCCACGACTTCATCTATTATGTGAGTGGCAACATCAAAAGGCGCCGCCGCGATCTGTTCTTGGCGCCCGACGCCCCCTATCTGCAATCGGGCGTCATGATCTTCGATTGGCCCAAGACGCTTGCCGATGGCGGCCTTGAGCGCGCACGGCGCTTTCTTGCTGAGCACCCGGACCGCTGCCTGGAGGCGCCCGATCAGGACGCACTCAACGTGGCCTTCGAGGGAAAGTGGACGCCACTCGATCCGCGATGGAATCTTCACGAACTTTATTTGATGTTTGGGGGCAAGCTTACGCCCTACCTCGAACATTACACCTCGTCCAAACCCTGGTCGCGCCTGCGCCCCGCGGCATGGCGCGAAGCTGCTGCTTGGTATACTGCCGAACTGGCGGGCACGGCATGGGCCGACTTCATTCCCCCCCAATCACCGATCGACATTCTGCGTGAGCGGATTGGATTTTTTCGATACTGCTACGGTTGGCAGATCCGCGATGCGGTTGCGAAACATGCTCCATTCATCCTGGATCGTGCCGATAAGCCGCGCATACGCCCTGAAGACAAACCACTTCCCTGGGCCCCGAAGCGGCGGTCAGATGTAGAGGACATGACGCAAGCACTGATCTTGGAGGCTGCTCAACAGTGCCCGAGACTGCTTCCACCGGAGACTGTGCTTGGCAAGCGCACCGAACGGTGATCCAAATCGGCCTCGCTGACGAAAGCGACGTAGACGAAGCCCGACCAGGTGCTGACGTAGGTGAAGTCCGAAAGCCAGAGCCTGTTTGGGGTCGGTCGACGGGGCGAGGCAACACCCTGCAGATCGGCTCGACCCCATGCGCCTCGCGGTCATCGTCAATGGACGCGATCATCGTTTGAATGGGCGGTCGAGTTCCGCCTGGGCAAAATAAGCGCTCGCCTTGCGCAGGATCTCGTTGGCCTGCCGTAGCTCACGGTTCTCCCGCTCAAGAGCCTTCATCTTTTCGGCCATGTTGGTCGGCACACCGGCTCGCTTGCCGGCATCGATCTCGGCCTTCTTCACCCAATCCGGCAGCGTGTGCGCCGAGCAGCCGAGCTTTGCCGCTATCGACTGACAGGCCGTCCAGCGGGAGGAATGATTAGCGTACGGCGGCGCAGCAATGGCTCGATCAGCGGGGTGGGTATCCGGCGGAGGCTTCCCCAGACGAATATGGCTTCTATATCCGGCAATGCTTCCCGGTTGCGGACGACCGCCGGGCCTTCTTTCAGCAGAAGATGCGCAACGCGCAGCCTCATATCGGCTACCGGCTGCTGGTGCATCTCGCGCAGGTAGAGCTTATCCGTTCCGCCTGGTCGACGAATTTCCACGGGCTGTCCGCGCGTGCGGCGGCTTCGTTCAACCTGACGCCCATCGAGGTCGGAATCGATACGCAGCACCGCCTCCCGCGCAAGACGGCAAGGCATGAGTTGCTTTGCGTCTCGCTGCATGGCGACTACCGGTACAAAGGATGCGCGCGGGGCAGGGGGAACGTCGGAGCGTAATCGGAAAACCCATAGGCGGCAGGCGCCTCTGCCGCCCATGGACTGCCTCCACTAAGCCGCTCACGCGGCTCCGGCAAAAGCCCCAGCTTTTCTGCCATGCCAACGTATATTTGTCCGAAACCCGGGCCCAGGTTGGGGCGGATGCGCTGGTTGCCAATGGCCTGGTGTCGGGCCGCATTCGCACCGGTGCGGTGGGGATTACCAGCGCGCAGTGCAGGGGCCCAATGGCACGCACGTGCGATCCGCGCGGCGCGTGCTGATCCAGATCGTCTAATAAAAACAGGGGTTAGGCCGACGGTTCGGGCTTCCTGGACAAGCGCGGCGGTAGCAAGCCGAGGCTATCGGCTTTTCCCAGCAAGTGCCTGACCGAGAATGGGTGCCATTTGGTGCCGCCGCGCGGCGTGCGCTCATACAGGAGCCGGGCGAGGACAGGGCGGTTATGTGGGGAGAAAACGAGCACTATCTGGGGCCAGATGGACCGTCAAACGGCCGCGTTTGATGCGGGCAAAACGGGCGATTTTGTTGGAAATTCCTGGCCTCGAGGGTCGTCCGACGAAACATCGACCGGTTCCAGCGCTCGGATTTCATCAAGCCAATCGGTGAATAGGCGGGGCGTGTCGGCCGAAGACTACGGGATGGCCGTGGCAGCCCGCATCTCGATGATCTACTGGCTAGGATTACGAATTAAAGTGTTTTTATCGCGAACTAAAAGGTTTTTTATCACGAATTAAAAGGCAAAATGCACCGACAGTCACGGTCAGGTCCTGGATTCTTACGAATTAAAGAACGCGACACTTGCAGGCAACTCTCAGTGTCACAATCCTTTAATCATGCGATTCTATTTCGTGCAATTTCAATAAATTAGACATTGGTCAAAGCCCCCTAATCGCACGGACTGGCGCAAACCATTCAACTCGGCCTTGAATATGCGCCGGCGCCGCCGTTCGATGCGGGGCGCCCGGAAACCGCACCGGCGACAATCCTGGCCGCCTACCGGGAGAGGATGGCGGATATTCTGCCACGCCGCGAGGCGGAGGCCCGCGAGGCCGCCGGCCGCCTTGGTGTTGGGCGGGCATGAGATAATCGCCGCATGCGTCGCGCGCCAGATTTAAAACAGGAAAACTTGCAAGTTTAACTGTGTTGTTGTAGAGGGAGGCATGGATCGATTTTCCGACATGCCAACGCCCCCCGAGACCGCCGTTACCGAACTTTCGCTGGCGGTCGGCCAGCTTTTGCGGCGCCTGCGTGCCGATGCCAACCCTGACGGGCTGACATGGTCCCAGACCATGGCCCTGGCACGGCTTGATAAAGCTGGCCCGATGACGACGGCCGATCTTGCACGGGCAGAGGGGGTCAAGCCGCAATCCATGGGCGCGACCCTTGCCGAGTTGGAAGATGAGGGGCTGGTCTCGCGCCAGCCGCATCCGCGCGATGGCCGGCAGGTTCTGTTCGCTTTGACGGAGAGCGGGACCCAGGCGCGGCATCGGCGCAGTGCAGCGAAACAGAAATGGCTGCTCGAAGCCATGGCCAGACTCACGCCCTCGGAGCGGGAGACGCTGATGTCCGCGGTCGCGCTGATCAAGCGCCTGGGTGAGGCGGAATAGGCCGCTGCACCGGGTCCAACCGCGGAATGGCGGCCGGCATTTATCTTCTGAAAGGGAGCCCGCACTCATGAATTGGCTTCACGACGTATCGTATCTGTTTGGCGGCATTTTTCTCGCCAACGCTGTTCCGCATTTTGTCAGCGGCATGATGGGGCAGGCGTTTCAAAGCCCCTTCGCCAAGCCGCCGGGGCAGGGGCTTTCCTCCTCAACCGTCAATGTTCTCTGGGGGTGTGCGAACTTTGTCTTCGCCTATCTCCTCCTGGCTTGTGTCGGCAATTTCAATCTGCATGCGGCCGATCAAGTGATCGCCGCTGGTGCGGGCGTTCTGCTGATCGGCATATTTTCCGCGCGCACATTTGGGCGCTTCCACGGTGGCCATTTGCCGAAGCGTTCATAATCGCATGGCCCAAGGCCCGGCTTCGAAAGACGCTGCGGAGGATACCCGGCTCGATCCCTCTGTGTGGAGAATTGCCGCTGTCGCATTGTTTGGCGGTCTGCTCGCGCAGCTCGATGCCACCATCATCAATGTCTCCATGTCAAACCTGGCGACAGATTTGCACGCGAATTTCTCGATCATTCAGTGGGTCATTAGCGGCTATCTTCTGGCATTGGCCCTGGCACTGCCGCTGAACGGATGGCTCGTCGGCCGTATCGGTGCAAAATCGCTTTATCTTTGGTGTTTCGCGGGCTTCACTTTGTCCTCAGCGCTGTGCGGGCTGGCCTGGTCGGCGGACGCTCTGATCGCGTTCCGCATTCTCCAAGGCGTCAGTGGCGGCCTGCTTGCCCCCATGGCGCAGATGATGATCGCCAAGACGGCCGGCAGGCATATGGCGCGCGTGGCCGGTTACATGGCGCTCCCAGTTCTTCTAGCGCCGGTCTTTGGTCCCATCATCGCCGGCGCCATCCTGCAATATGCGTCCTGGCGCTGGCTTTTCCTGGTCAATCTGCCGGTTGGGGCGCTTGCTTTCCTGTTGGCGGTCCTGTTCCTGCCGGCGGACCGTGAAGCGGTGACCGATAAGAAGCTGGACTGGCTTGGTCTCGCTCTGCTGTCACCAGGATTGGCGCTGTGTCTTTATGGCGCTGACAAGATCGGCCAGATGACGGGCAGTGCAACGCTCGCGGCCGGTATCATCATGATTTCCGGTTTTCTCTGGGCGGCACGGCGCAAAGGCGATGCGGCGTTAGTTGATCTGCGGTTGTTCAAGGTTCGGGTCTTCTCGACCGCCGTCATGGCGCAGTCTCTATCGAACGGCGTGCAGTTCGCGGGGCAGATGCTTATCCCTGCTTTTCTGATTCAAGCTTGCGACCGCGCGCCCGCCGAGATGGGCTGGATGCTGGCGCCGCTCGGGCTGGGCATGCTGGTGACTTATCCGCAGATGGGCGCACTGATCGACAGGTTTGGCATCCGCGCCGTATCGGCGGGCGGTGCGCTGCTGACATTCATTGCCACGATGCCGTTTCTCTATCTCGCGCTCAACGGGTTGAATTTGTTCATACTGATTCCCGTGCTGTTCCTTCGCGGATTGGGCATGAGCGCCGTCGGCCTGCCGTCCATGACTGCCGCCTACGCCTCTGTTCCCAAACAGGATCTGCCGATGGCAACGACCTCGCTGAACATCGCCCAGCGTCTCGGCGGGCCGATCATGACGACGCTTTGTGCGACATTCCTTGCCTGGAGGCTGGGGCCGCATGTTTCCGGCCCGGCGGTGGCGATCGCTTACGCCTGGGCGTTTCTGCTTCTCTGCGGCCTCCACGTCGGTGTTTTCCTCGCGGCACGTCAGCTGCCCTGCCGCTTGGACGATGTGAAGCGTACCGAAGGGTAGGCGTAATTTTGGCCGATCGGACCGCGACCTCTTCTGCGCAACGGCGATTGGTACGCCTGCTACTTAGAGCGTGCGGTGGTTAGTTTTGCGCATATCCTGAGTGTCTGAGGTGGTTGGCGCATTCTTGAGCGGTATAGGACGAGAATGGCGCCGATGGCGGCGGAGACGCTCTCCCTGATCCTGGCTGGGTTTCGCGCAGGCGGTGCTTAAGCTTGGCAAAGACCTGCTCGATGGGGTTCAGATCGGGCGAGCATTGCGAATCCGCCGAAGGGTTGAAACACGCGCGGATAGGATTCGTTGCCGCCGAGCCCGAGGCCAGCGGCGAGGTACAGCGACATCTGGTGCCCACCGTGGGGATGCACCTGGCGCCAGGACCAGCCATGACCGCGCAAGAGATCAAGCGTGCGCATATAGTCGGGAAGCCCATAAGACAGCGCGCAATCGAACTGTAGAATGTCCCGATCGCTGCGCATGCCGCCATAGCGGAGCAGATTGCGGACCTCTTGGAACGAGAAGAGGTTTTCGCCGGTGGCGAGCGGGCCGGCGACCTCGCCAAACTCACTCATGAAATGGACCTTGAGCGGTTACTGCCAGTCGACATGTCATGACGGTCGGGCGCCGATTCGCGCCCGGATCCAAACGGCCGTCCAATGGCCCTTGATGGGTATCGAGCCAGCCTTTCGGTTTTTGATAGTCTGGCTGCATGGGGCCAAGATATGCCCGGAACTCCTGACCATGCGACCGGTATTTCAAGTGTGCCAATTCATGCGCACCGACATATTCTAGAAGCCCGCGATGGCCGCATCACCCCACTCCTGGAAGTGGAGGACGCGGCATGCTGGCGTGAACTGTTTATAATTCGAGCAAATGTGCGGCGCGAATGTTGCGTCTCGAACAACTTTTGTGCAGAGTTTGCGCGAATAGCAAAAAAGCCAAGCGACGCTCGGAAAAACGGCGCTTGACAAATCGTTATCGAGCCGATGATGATACGAACGTAGCCGTTTCAAACGGCTCGTCATGATAAAGCGCTTTCTCATAGCTCGGTGCAGTCGCATCGGGAACGGCAAATAGGCCCTCCGGCAGCTCCAGTCTGCCAGAGGGCTTTTTTGCTTTAAGGCCAGAAAGGAGGAGATCGATCGCCGATGCAAAAGGCCGGACACCGTATTCCCATCGGTATCCTGTTTTCGACACTCGGCCCGTACGGAACCATCGGGCGGGAGCTCCGCGATGGCGCCCTACTCGGGCTCGACATGGCGAATGCCAGAGCAGACGGTGCGTTCAGGCTGGAGCCGTGTGTCGTCGATCCGGGCGGCTCGCTTGACCGTTACCGCGCCGCGGCTGATCATCTGCTAACGAACGGCGTTCGTCACATTGTCGGATGCTACACGTCCTCAAGCCGAAAGGAGATTATCCCGAGTCTTGAGAAATTCGATGGGCTGCTCTGGTACCCTTCGCATTACGAGGGATTTGAGAGCAGCCCGAACGTGATCTACACCGGCGCGGCGCCGAATCAGCATGTCGTTCCGTTGGCAAATTGGGCGTTGCCGCGCTACGGCGGACGCACCTATTGCATCGGCAGCAACTATATCTGGGCTTGGGAAAATACCCGGATCATGCGCGACCTCGTGCAGTCTGGCGGAGGTACGATTTTACGTGAACGCTATTTACCCATCGGCTCGACCGATGTGCGTGCTGCGATCCGAGAAATTTCCGAAAGCGCGCCTGATTTCGTGTTCAATACACTCATTGGTGAGTCCTGCTATGCCTTCTATCGCGCTTATCACGAACTCGCGCAGCACGACGAACGCTTCCTGCCGACCAAGCGTCCCATCCTGAGCTGTTCGCTATCGGAACCGGAGTTGCACGCAATCGGGCCCGGCGTGGCCGCTGGCCATATTGCCGCGAGCGTCTACTTCCAATCGATCACGAGTATGGAGAACGTCGCTTTCGTTCGGACCTTCCGGGAACGCTTCGGGGGCAATCGCGTCACTTCGGCGGATTCAGAGGCTGCCTACATGACGATGCTGCTTCTCGCTGCGAGTTTGCACGAGGCCAAAACTGATCAGCTAGGCCCAGTGAAGCAGGCGGCTTATGCCTGCCGACTTTCTGCGCCGCAAGGCGATATGTGGGTTGATCCGGAAAACAATCACGCCTGGCTTACCCCGAGAATAGGCACCGTCACAGCGGAAGGCAGTTTCGAAATCCAGTGGGAAGCGAGCACTCCGTACCGCCCCGATCCTTACCTCGCCTTTTCGCCGAAAGCAGCCGCGGTTGCCAATGGCATGCCCCGACGCGGGGGCCCGCAGCTGCGTCTCGTGAGGTGCCAATGACCTTGCCCAGCTTTTCCGGTCATTCCGCCTTCATCATTCATCGTGCAGATCGTAACCGTGATGCGCTTGAGGCGCAGCTTCGTCGAATTGGCCTCAATGTACAGGCGCATCCGCCGACAGCGTGCTTCTCGCGTGTTGCCGCAGAAGCCGACGTAATTTTCTTTGATGCCGATTCTGGGTGCGACTCTTTATTTTCCTGGGGGCGTTCGCCGCCGCCTGTGCCGTTGGTCGCGCTGTTGGGGTCGGAAGCGCCGGGCCGCATCGAATGGGCGCTCTCGCATTTTGCATGTGCCTTCATGACCAAACCGATCGGATCGAGCGGGGCGTTTCAAGCGCTTGTGGTCGCCCATCACCTGCATGGCGAAATTCAGCGCATGCGGCATTCAGTCGGCGAATTATCTGAACGGCTGAGAGCGCGGCCGCTTGTCGTGCGGGCAGTTCTCGAAGTGATGCGCCAACATCGTCTTGACGAGACGCAAGCGCTCGACCGGCTGCGACGCGCAGCCATGCAGGCGCGCATGACTGTCGAGGCTTTGGCGGCCACGCTTGTGGCGCGGCCCGTGCTCGTAGCCCATCTTAGCGACGAGCGCACACCCTTCGCTGTCGGTCGCGACAACGGCCGGCGGACATCCAAGCAGATCTGAAAGCAAGAGAGGTTTCCGTGAACGAAGAAACGACCCCGCCCAATGGCGCACCCGGCCCGACGCGGCGTACTGTTCTCGTGACAGCGGGCGCAGCAGCAGCCACAGTAGCGCTCGCGCGGCCATCCATCGTCCGCGCGGCAAGCGAAAAGTCGGTCAAGATTGGATTCATCGAAGACCAGTCTGGTAATCTTTCGATCTATGGTATCCAAAAGCTGCATGCGGCGCAGCTTGCGGTACAGGAGATCAATGACGGCTATACGCTCGCCGGTGGGCCGGTTGGGATGGGTGTGCTCGGGAGCTACGGGCTCTATGCCCCCAATCCGCCGACCTTAACCACCAGCGGCGGGACGCTCAACGTAGTGAGCGACGGAGGCACGCCAAGCAACAAGGCGGTCGTCACTTCCGACACCGACGAAATTCTTGTCTCCTCCGGCGAGAAGGGGCTGCTGGGCCAGCCACTGCAGCTAATCTCCGCGGACGGCCAGTCGAACAACATACTCTGGCAGCAGCTCGCCCGCCGCATGATCCAGCAGGACCGTGTGGATGTCCTTTTCGCGGGTTTCGCCAGTGCGGAGCGGGAGGCCATACGCCCGATCGTCGATCAGCATAAGCAGCTCTATTTCTATACCACCGGCCGAGGACCCTTTCTTCAAGATGTTTGCACCGGCGTAGTTCAATGGCTGATACGATCAGCATTCTTTATCAGTTCGGCACGAACGCCTCCTTCTTGCTGCTATGCGCGCTTGGGCTGATCGTCATCTTGGGGATGATGAACATCATCAATCTCGCCCACGGGGAGTTCATGATGCTTGGTGCTTATACGGCAAGTGCCGCCGTACATCAGGGGATTCCTCTACCGCTCGCCGTTTTGCTCGCCGCCGCGGCGGTCGGGCTTTTCGGGGTGATTCTCGAACGCCTAATCGTCCAGCATTTCTACGGCCGCGAATTAGGTGCTTTGGTGGTCACCTGGGGCATCAGCCTCATTCTCGCCCAAGGGGCCTTGCTCGCTTTCGGCCCCTTCATGCCGCCGATCGCTATACCCGGGGGCTCGATCTCGGTGGGCGTCTATTCCTTCTCAATCTATTGGCTTTTCCTGATTGTGTTCTGTGTGGTGCTTCTCGCCGGATTGGCCTGGGTATATCGCGCGACAAATTTCGGACTGGAGGCGCGCGCGGCGATGCAGAATCCGGCTATGGCACGGGCTTTGGGCATTCGGGTGAACCGAATCTACATGATCACCTTCGGTATCGGCTCTGCTCTCGCCGGGCTGAGCGGCGCATTGCTGGCGCCAACAACCTCCATAGCGCCCTTTATGGGCCAGCAATTTGTCGCACCGGCTTTCATCACTGTCGTCGTCGGAGGTGGCGCCAGTGTGATCGGCGGCGCGGTTGGCAGCAGCGCTCTGCTTTCGCTGGTAGAAACGCCAGTCTCGTTTCTGCTCGGAAGCTTCTGGGGCAGTGTCGCGCTGCTCGTCACCGCCCTTGTCGTCATTCGCATTCTTCCGGGTGGTGTCTCCTCGCTCGGCCGGCGTTTGCTTCCGAGGCTGGCGCGATGAGCGTGAAAATGGCTGCACCAATTCTCAGATCCTGCCTGGGTCGCGCGCTCGCCGGGCCGCACGATATCGGCCGCACGAAGCCGGCGTGGCTGGCGATGGCACTTGTCGCCATCAGCTTCCTTTCTTATCCTGCCATCGCCTCGTCGTTCAGCGCCACGAACGTTGCCTATTATTTGCTGAATATACCAATGGCATTCGGCCTCAGCCTGCTCTGGGGCTACGGAGGGGTTCTGAGCTTCGGGCAAGTCGCGTTCTTTGCCGTCTCTGGCTATGTCTATGGCATCGTCTCTGGAAATTTTCCGGATGCTACTTGGGCAACTTGGGCGGGTTCCCTCGCGGGACTCGCGGCAGCGGCGGCTCTCGCCGCAGCCCTCGGCTATTTCATCTTCTATGCGCGCGTCGCTGCCTGGATCGTGCCGATCCTAACCCTTGTGCTCGCCTTGTTGCTCAATACTTTCTTGGGCCTTACAGCAGGTGCACAATGGACGATCGGTCAAGTCGCGCTGGGCGGCTATAACGGGATGACTGGCATTCCAGCATTCCAGATCGGAAGCTTTGTGTTTCAGGACTATGCCTTTTACTACCTCGTTCTTGGCGTCGTCTTAGTTTCCTTCGTCGGATTACGTGCTTTCGTGAATTCCCATCGCGGTCAGGTTCTGATGGCGATCCGCGAGGATGTCATACGCACCGAGCTGCTCGGCTACGATGTGCGGCTGGAGCAGTTGTTCGTCTTCGTGCTGGCCGCTGTGCTGTCCGGCATCAGCGGGCTTCTTTACGTGCAATGGGGAAATTACATCACTCCCTCCGTCACCAGCCTTCAGCAGGCGGCGTTGCCGGTGATCTGGGTGGCAGTCGCCGGCCGCGACAGTCTCCTCGCCGTCGCGATCGTGACCTTCCTGCTGAACCAACTGAGTTACATCCTCTCCTCCGCCGGAAATCAGTATGCGCTTGTGATCATTGGCGTGTTTCTCGTTGCCGTCATGCTGTTCGCGCCGGAGGGGATCGTTCTCCGCCTGGTGCGGCTCGCGCAGCGGTTCCGCATCCGCAAGACGGAGGTCGCATGAGCAAGAATCCTCATGTCCTGCAGGCAATGGCACTTCATAAGCGCTTTGGTGGCGTCGTTGCGGCGAATGCAGTCGATTTCAGCCTCATGCAAGGCGAACTGCGCTGCGTGATCGGGCCGAATGGCGCCGGGAAATCCACGTTCTTCACCCTGCTCTGCGGCATCCAGAAGCCGGATTCCGGGCGTATCCTGCTCAACGGCCACGACGTGACGAAGCTTGAGCCGTTTCGGCGGGTGCGGTTCGGCATCGGCCTTACCTTCCAGAGCAATAGAACCTTCCGTATGATGAGTGTCTCCGAGAATCTGGAGACCGCGCGGCGCGGCAGCATGGCGGCCGATGCGCTGCACTTTCGCATGGCCCTGGTCGCCTTCGGCTTAGCGGACAAGCTCGATTTGCCGACTTCGCGCCTCGCGCATCACGAGATGCAATGGCTGGAGATCTGCATGGCACTGGGTCGCGCTCCGACCGTTCTGCTTCTCGACGAGCCGACCGCCGGCATGTCGCCGGCCGAGACGATGCGCACTGCCGACGTGCTTAAGGAACTCAACCGCGCGGGTCTCGCGATCGTTGTGGTCGAACACGACATCGCCTTTGTGCGCGCCGTCGCTCAGACGGTTACGGTGCTGCATCAGGGAGCGGTCTTCGCGGAGGGTACGGTCGACGAGATCACCGCCCGCGAGGATGTACGCAATATCTATCTCGGCAAGGTGAGGTCGGCCGCGCAATGATCCTCACCGCAGAAGGAGTATGGAGCGGCTACGCCACGGGCGATGTGCTTCGAGATATTTCAATCAGCATGGCTGCAGGAGAAATCGTCGGTGTCATCGGACGCAATGGCGCCGGCAAATCCACATTGATGCGCACCGTTATCGGCCTGCTGCCGGTCCGCCGGGGCAGGCTCAGATTTGCGGATGCCGATGTTACGGCGCTCCGAGCGGAGGACCGGGCGCGCCGCGGGATGGGGTACGTGCCACAGGGACGTCAGGTGTTCCCACGCCTGACTGTGCACGAAAATCTGCGCACCGGTCGCTTCATCGGTGGTGGTAAGGCCCTGGATTTCGACCTCATCTACACGACGTTCCCGGTCTTGAAGGAGCGTTCGCGCCAGCTTGCAGGTACGTTGAGTGGTGGTCAGCAAGAAATGCTCGCGATTGCTCGCGCGTTAATCGCGGGGCCTGCGCTCCTGCTGCTCGATGAGCCAAGCGACGGCGTGCAGCCGAGCATTGTTCAGGAGATCGGTGAAGCCTTGCTCGCTCTCAATCGGACGAACGGCCTGTCCATCCTGATCGTCGAACAGAATCTCGACCTCATGCAGCATGTGGCCCAACGGGCCTACGTGATCGACAAGGGAGAGATCGTCTCTACGCTCGGTGAAGCCGAGATTCAAAACGAAGCCCTACTCTCCGAATATCTCTCCATCTGAAAGGATTACTCGTTATGCTGGAACCGGCAGAGGGTTCGAAAGATTGGCTTACGGAATCGATCATGGCGAAACGCGGTGTCGGGCGTGACCGCGTTGCCGTGACGCATCAGCTGACCGAGGCGGTCCAAGGCAAATACCACTACACGATCGGTCCCTATTCCGATCCGGCGCTTAGTGTGAAGCCTGGGGACCGTATTGTGGTCGAAACGCGCGACGCATTCGAGGGCGCGATTCAGACCGAACAGGATATGCCCACCCAGAAACTCCGCATGCCCTTTCTCAATCCGCAAAATGGGCCCATCATGATCGAGGGCGCAGAGAAGGGGGACGTTGTCGCAGTCCATATCGAAAGTATGGTGCCCCGTGGTCATAATCCCCGTGGCACGTGCTGCATGATTCCCGAGTTTGGCGCGCTTACCGGGACCGCCTATACAGCGACGCTCAACGCGCCATTGCCGGAAAAAGTCCGCAAGATTCATCTTGATGAGAAATCCGTATTCTGGAGCGACCGCGTCACGCTTCCCTACAATCCTCACATCGGTACGCTCAGCCTGTCGCCCGAGATCGATAGTATTAACTCTCTCACTCCAGATAATCACGGCGGCAACATGGATGTGCCCGATATGGGGCCGGGGAGCATCACCTATCTGCCGGTTCGTTCCCCGGGCGGCAGGCTATTCATCGGTGATGCCCACGCCTGCCAAGGGGACGGCGAGGTCTGTGGCGTCGCGGTCGAATATCCATCCGTCACGACCATCCGGGTTGACCTTATCAAGGGCTGGGCCATCGAATGGCCGCGTCTGGAGAAAGAGGAGTTCATCATGGCGATCGGCTCGGCTCGGCCGCTCGAGGATGCAACCCGGATCGCCTATCGGGAGTTGGTCCGCTGGATGGCTGCTGAATACGAGTTCGACCAATGGGACGCCTATATGATGCTCAGCCAGTGCGGCCGCGTTCGGCTCGGTAATTTTGTCGACCCGAAATACACTGTGGGAGCCGCCATTCCGAAGAAATACCTGTTGCCGGCGTGACGACCGGCCCTTGCAAGGTTGCCAAGGTTCAATTCGAAGCGTGGCAATTTGACAAAAACGACCATGCTGGCGCGCTGATCGCCCATGCCGAAGCTGCGGCGCATGAGGGGATCATTCCGCTGCGGTTCCTCGCCTCGACGTATGGCGGTCGTGTTAGCCGCTTGAAATGTCTCGCGATAAGTCGGAGCCTCAGCGAATGGCGTGCGGCGCTGGAACGTCAGCATGCCGCCTGGGTGAATTTCTGAAAGGACGTTTGCATGACCGCTGTCGACACCATTCGCACCTATCATGATGAGTTGACCGCCATCAGGCGGGATATTCACGCGCATCCGGAAATCGGCTTCGAGGAGCATCGCACCAGTGATCTGGTTGCCGCCAAGTTGGCCGAATGGGGCATCGAGGTGCATCGCGGCGTGGGTGGCACTGGCCTTGTCGGTGTGCTGCGCCGGGGCAATGGCGCGGCCAGCATCGGCCTGCGTGCGGATATGGATGCGTTGCCGATCCACGAGGCCACGGGCAAGCCTTACGCCAGCACCAACCCGGACCGCATGCATGCCTGCGGCCATGACGGCCACACCGCGATGTTGCTGGGGGCCGCGCGGTTTCTCGCCGAACATGGAAAATTCAATGGCACGGTGAATTTCATTTTCCAGCCCGCTGAAGAGGGGTTGGGTGGGGCCGAGGCAATGTTGAAAGCGGGTCTGTTCGAGCGCTTTCCTTGCGACACGGTGTTTGGCATGCATAACCGCCCCGGCCTGCCGGTTGGTAAATTCGAAATCCGTCCTGGCGCGATGATGGCCGGCGGCGCATTTTTCGATATCACCGTGAATGGCCGTGGCGCGCACGGCGCCCGGCCCGAGGAGAGCACGGACCCGGTGATGGCCGCCGCGGCGATCACGGGGGCATTGCAATCCATCATTTCACGCAACGTCAAGCCAAGCGATGCGGCGGTGCTGAGCGTCACCTGCCTGCAGTCCGGCCACGCTTATAACGTGATCCCGGAAACCGCTTATGTCCGTGGGACCGCACGCGCCTTTCACCGCGAGACCATGGGGTTGATGGAAGCCAACATGAAGCGCCTGGCGACCAGCGTTGCTGCCGGGTTCGGCGCTACCGCCGAGATCGATTTCCGTTTCCTGTTCGCCCCTTTGGTCAATGACGAAGTGGAAACCCACGCTTACGCCGACGCGGCCGCTGCATTGGTGGGGGCGCAGAATGTCAGCCGCAACGGCCCGGCGGTTATGGGCTCGGAGGATTTCTCCTTCATGCTTGAGGCCCGGCCCGGCGCCTATATCAATATCGGCAACGGCGAGGACAGCGCGCCCGTGCATAACGACCGCTACGATTTCAATGACGAGGCGATACCGCTCGGCGCCGGGTTGTACGCCACCCTGGTGGAACGGAAACTGCCAAAAGGCCATTGAAATATCCTGATCCGGCAGGATATTGCTGTGTCAGTATGTTGTGTTGGGGTTTCGAAAACGCGGCATTATCCTGTCAGGAAAATGCCGCGTTTGTTCATGAAAATTGCTTGACAGAAAAAAGCATGTCTGCGTCAATATCATTGTCCTTTGAAAGGATAATAATTGATGAAATCATCCGTTCATGAATCGAATCAAAAAGATGATGGTGGCTTCAGTGGCGATTCAAGTGGAAAAGCTTCAGACGTCGCTCGGCTTACGGTCTTCTTGCTGTTTCTGGCTTGGGTGATCGATTATATTGACCGGCTCGTCATCACCTTGGCGTTGCCGGCCATCGGCCATCAGTTTCATCTCGACAAGGCGGAACAGGGCCTGATCCTCACGGTATTTTTTATCGCCTATGCGGCATCTCAGGTGCCGGGCGGCGTTCTGGCCGACAAGATCGGCGCCAAACGCACGATGATCGTCGCGCTCGGGACCTGGTCGGTCTTCACCGGCCTCACCGGTCTGGCCTTCAATTATGTATCCCTGCTGGCCATACGCGCGATTTTCGGAGTCAGCGAAGGTATGTTCCCGGCCGCTTCGATGAAGGCGCTCTCCGAACGCATTCGGCCGCAGCAACGCCTCACCGCCACCGGGGTGGTCTTCTGCTCCAATTCGCTTGGCGCCGCCCTGGCTCCTCTGATCGCCGGTCCGGCTCTCGCCGCCGTAGGTTGGAAGAATTCGTTCCTTTTGGTCGCCATTCTCGGCATTGTCATGGCCGCTGCTCTGTGGAAGTTCCTGCCGCGCACGTTGCTCAGCGCAGATGCATCTGAGCCCGTTCGGCACGCAGCCTCCCTCGACCTTCGCAGCGTGCTCACCAGCCGCGCGCTGTGGTTGATTGCCGCGACCTTTTGCGGTTATGATATCGTCCTATGGGGGCTCATTTCCTGGACGCCGAGCTACCTCATGGAAGTCCGCCACATCAACGTGCGCAATAGCGGTATACTGACATCGATACCGTTTTTTGTTGGCACCATCGGCACAATCATCGGCGGCTATCTGTTCGACCGCTTCTTCCATAACAAAATGCGCCGGCTCATCGCCCCGGCGATGGCCGTCTCCGGCGTGTTTTTGGTTGTCATGATCAAGGCGACGACCGTGGGACAGTTCATCCTGTGGGAATCCTGTGCGATTGGCGTCAGTAGCCTCTGCTTCATGCCGATCTACGGTGTCCCGTTGCGGCTTTTGCCGCAAGACTTTGCCGGTGCCGGCATGGGGCTCGTGAACTTTGGGGGCCAGTTTGCCGGCGCCCTCACGCCATTCATCATGGGGGCGATCGCCGATGCCTTTTCCTTCCCGGCGGCGTTCAGTTTCCTGTTATTCGGTGTGGCGTTGGCGATCGTTGCTTCGTTGGCCAGTCCGCAAACCAAAAAAGATTTTGATGCCGCCTTCAGGCGTGAGGCGCCTTATCCTGCGCTCGCGCAATAGGGCGGGTAAAAGCGGTGTGGTCTTGGAATTTGGATGCGGCACCGCCTGAGGCACAATCCTCACCGCCGCGTGTCGAAGCTGCAACCCGATCGGTAGAGGTTCTCTCTCAAAATGCCACAGGTTTTAAATGAAAATATTGGTAATCGCTTGATTTTGTTCATCGGGGGCTAACGTCCATGCGCATTCTCGTTGCGGGATTCCAACACGAAACAAATACCTTTGCGCCGACCAAGGCCGTGTATGAAAACTTTCTGAAGGGCGAAGGCCATCCGGCGATGGCACGCAGCGAAGCATTGTTGTCGCTGCGTGATATCAATATCCCCATCGGAGGTTTTATCAAAGCGGCTCTGGCGGAGGGGCACGAAATCGTTCCCGTCATCTGGGCCGCTGCCAGCCCGTCCGCCCATGTCACACAGGACGCATTCGAGCGCATCGCCGGCGAAATTCTTGACGCCGCGGATCGGCAAACATTCGACGCGATCTATCTAGATCTGCATGGTGCGATGGTGACCGAAGATCTGGATGACGGCGAGGGCGAGTTGCTCGCGCGTCTCCGCGGACTAGTCGGGTCGAAGATACCAGTTGTTGCTTCGCTCGATCTGCACGCCAATGTCACCAAAAAAATGCTGAGCAATGCCGACGGTCTCGTCGCATACCGCACTTATCCGCATGTCGACATGGCTGACACCGGGGAAGCTGTCGCAATGTTCCTGAAGCGTTTTCTTCTTGCTAGGGAGGCGGGGAAGAGGGTTGTCTGCAAATGGCGCCGGTTGCCGTTTCTCATTCCCATCAACGGCATGTGCACGCAACTGGAGCCGGCGCGAACAGCCTATCGTGACGTCGCCGCCAGTGAGACTGACAGTGTACTTTCGGTTTCGTTCGCCCCAGGCTTTCCAGCAGCGGATTTTCCAGAATGCGGTCCGGTCGTCTGGGGTTATGGAACGGAGGAAGCTGTGCTGGAGAAGACGATAGGCCAGCTCGTCGGGCGTTTCACCAGGGACGAACTGGCCTGGGCTGTGCCCTTCCTCGCACCGGAGGACGCGGTCGCTGAAGCAATCCTGTTGTCGCAATTGGCCAGCCGGCCGGTTGTCATCGCGGACACGCAGGACAATCCAGGTGCCGGCGGGGATTCAAACACCATGGGCATGCTGCGGGCGCTACTGACGAACCAGGCGAAGGGGGCGGCGATCGGCCTGATCTGGGATCCAGAAGCGGCGCGCGCCGCGCATCAGGCAGGGGAGGGGGCGAGCCTGCATCTCGCTCTTGGCGGGAGGTCTGGCGTTTCAGGTGATAACCCGTTGGAGGCGGTGTTCGAGGTGGAAACCTTATCTGACGGTCGATTGGTGTTCGACGGGCCAATGTTGAATGGCGTGAAGGTTGAGCTAGGGCCGGTTGCCTGCCTCCGCATCGACGACGTGCGCGTCGTCGTCAGTTCTGTGAAATCGCAGATGTTAGACCGCAATCTCTATCGCGTCGCCGGTATCCAGCCGGAAGCCATGAAAATTCTGGTGAACAAAAGCTCAGTGCATTTTCGCGCTGATTTCGAGCCAATCGCGGAAAAAATCCTCATCGCCAAGGCGCCCGGCCCGATGGCCGCCGATCCGGCGGATTATCCCTGGACGCGGCTCGCCCCGGGGATCCGCACGAGCCCCGGCGGTAAGGCGTTTGCGACCTGACCCGCAGCATGCTCGACCAGGTGCAGGCTGATTTCGACAGCCTCGCCGCTGCCGATCCGCAATGGCGGGCGATCGCCGGCCGTCGAAGTTACCCACGACCAGGTCCGCGACGAGTCCTGCGCGTCATGGCCGCGCCGAAGGTGCGGGAAAAGATCCCCTGATAGAGGCCGAACGGGATGAACATCGGCACGACCGCCCCTGGCAGATGCAGGAAGCCGACCGCTCCCGCGGGAGCGCAGAGGCAGCGCGCCGTCCCGCTCTGGCCGAGAGGCCGGTTACCGCGTTAGGGTACTCCCCAATAGGCCACCAAGCCTCTGGGGGAATGCAATGACCGGAAGACCGCCTCTGCTGGCGCTCGATTGGGGCACGTCCTCGGTCCGAGCGTATCTCCTGGGGACCGACGGAGCGATCATGGACACGCGCGCCGAACCTTGGGGCATCATGCACACGCCTGGGGGAGATTTC
>NZ_DATLPB010000121.1:0-3623 GCF_035535915.1 Acidocella sp. | reverse complement strand
CCGCTTTTTTCAAAAAGCGGCCACTTGCTTTCTAATGAAGTTTCACCGAAGGCCCCGTGTGCCGCGACAGGCCGCGTGAGAGGAAGCTGATGACAGCGTGGAACGTGCCATTCAACGCGCGCTCATGCATCACGCGCATCGACTGATACATCATCCGGGCAAACAGCCCCTCGATGAAAACGCCGCGGCCGAAGATCGTGCCCATCAAATTGCCGACGGTGCTGTGGTGGCCGAGCGAGACCAGCGAGCCGAAATCCCGGTAGACGAAGGGCGCGAGCTCCTGGCCGCGGAGGCGCTTTTCGATCTGCGCCAGCATATGGTCGGCCTGCTGATGCGCGGCCTGCGCGCGCGGCGGCACGAACCCCGCGCCGCCGGGCAGCGCGCAGGCGGCGCAATCGCCGAGGGCGAAAATGTTCGGGTCGCGGGTCGTCTGCAAGGTCGGCTCGACCACCAGCTGGTTGAGGCGGTTGACCTCCAGCCCGTCCAGATCGCGCAGGATTTCGGGCGCTTTGACGCCCGCCGCCCACACCACCAGTTCGGCGGGAATGAAGCTGTCATCCGCCAGCCGGATGCCCTGGCCCGTAACTTCCTTCACGCGCGCGCCGGTCCGCACTTCCACCCCCATATTTTCGAGCAGGCGGCGGGTAGCTCTGGAAATGCGTTCCGGCAAGGCCGGCAGGAGGCGGTCCGCCGCCTCGATCAGCACGATGCGGATGTCGCGCTGCGGGTCGATGCGGTCGAGCCCGTGGGCGATGACTTCGCGCAGGGTCCGGTGCAGCTCGGCGGCGAGTTCCGTGCCGGTCGCGCCGGCCCCGATGATCGCGACATGCAATTGGCCCGGACGGACCGGCTCGGCCTGTGTCTGCGCACGTAGGCACGCATTAACCAACCGTCGGTTGAAACGCGCGGCCTGGGCCGGCGTTTCCAGCCGCACGGCATGTTCCGCGGCGCCCGGCGTGCCGAAATCATTCGTCACGCTGCCGATGGCGATCGCCAATATGTCGTAATCGATGGCGCGCGGCGGCGTGATTTCGCGCCCTTCATCGTCGAACGTGCCGCCGAGGTGGAGTTTTTTGGCGGCGCGATCGAGCCCGACCATTTCGCCGAACCGGTAGCGGAAGCCGTGCCAGTGCGCCTGGGCGAGATAGTTCACCTCATGGGCATTGGGATCGAGGCTGCCGGCGGCCACCTCGTGCAGCAGAGGTTTCCACAGATGTGTCCGGGCACGTTCCACCAATGTGATGCGCGCCCGCCCCGGCCGGCCCAGGCGGTCGCCGAGCCTTGTCACCAGCTCCAGCCCTGCGGCGCCGCCGCCGACCACGACGATGTTCGGGCCTTTATTGGCCTCAGGGAGCTGCGACGCCGGCGCCGGTGGCGGATCGATCTGCGACGTGCCGGATGCGGCGTCGGGCGGCGCGGACAGCGTGTTCAATTTCGGCATGGGTCCAAATCCTTGTAGCTGAGGCGATAGGCGAATTCAGGATATCCGCGCGGCCGGCAGGATCGTTGCGATAAAGATTCGTTCTGATAGAGAAAATTCCACAGAAATCGGGATAAGCTTGTGGATCGTTCATGTATAGCCATGCACCTGGCGCGCGTTGCCTGGATGGCGCACGGTTTGGCGCCCCGTTTTGCATGACAGCCTTATCATTCGTACCGTGGCCCGCCGACCGGCCAGGCTCGTCTGGCCTTTGCAGGGCGTGTGGTGCATGTGTCGGGCACTGAAGCGCGAATGGACATGATGACTGACTGGACCGATGGCTATCTGACTGACGTCACCTATAGCACGGCATTTTATCGGCACACGACGCCGGCCTGGTTGTCGCTGGCCACGCTGCTGAGCGGGCACCGGCCGCCGCGCATCGATCGCCCGTTCCGCTGGTGCGATCTCGGCTGCGGCCACGGCTTCACCGCGCTTGGCGTCGCCGCCTGCCACCCCGAGGCAGAGGTGTACGGCTTCGATTTCAGCCCGGCGCACATCGACAATGCGCGGGTCATGGCGGCACAAGCGGGGATCGGCAATGCAATGTTCGCCGAGACGTCCTTCGCGGACCTGGCGGCGCTGCCGCGCGAGGCGCTGCCGCAAATGGATTTCATCGTGCTGCAGGGCATCTGGAGTTGGGTCTCCACGACGCAGCGGGCGTTCGTGCTGCAGTTCATCCGTGACCGGCTAGCGCCCGGCGGCGTGGTCTATGCGAGCTACAATTCGCTCGCCGGCTGGGCGGCGATGGTGCCGGCGCAGCGCCTGATACGGCTCTATAGCGAAACCCGGCGCGGCCCGGTCGAGGAAATGCTGCCCGGCGCGTTCGGCTTCATGAACGAGCTGATCCGCGGCGATGCCGCCTTCTTCGCGCATAACCCGCTCGTCGCGGCGCGGCTGGATTATCTGAGCAAGGAGAACCCGCATTACCTCGCCCATGAGTTGTTGCACGGGACCTGGGAGCCGATGTTCCCCGATGCCATGGCGCGCGACATGGATGAGGCGAAATGCGGCTTCATCGGCAGCGCGACGCTGTTTGAGAACATCGATGCGCTGTCCGTCCCGCCTTCCGTCGCCGCCGTCATGGCGCAGACCGGCGATGCGCGTATGAAGGAGGTGCTGCGCGATCTCGGCGCCGCGCGCACCCTGCGCCGGGACCTTTTCCGCCGCGGCACGGAAAAGCCGGTGGCGGGTGAGGTCACGGCGCTGCTCGACGAAATTATCCTGACGGAATTTTGCGGCCAGGACGAGGCGGAGATCACCATCGCCACCGGCGGCAGCACCAGCCGGACCTTGGACCGGGGCGTTTACGGCGAGGTGCAGGAACGGTTGCGTGCGGGGCCGTTGCCGGTGGGGGAATTGCGCCGAAGCCTCGGCGACTTGGCCGCCACCAAGGAAATCGTCAGCGTCCTATGCGAGACCGAACGCGCCCATCCGATGCTGGCGGCGCACAAGCCGGAACTGGAGCGGGCCGGCGCGCTCAACCGCGCGATCGGCCAGCATAACCGCCAGGGCGGCGCCCTCAAATATCTGCTGGCGCCGAAGCTCGGCACCGGCTTGCCGGCGGACACGTTCGAGACGGTGGTGTTCGAAGAGTTTTCCGCCGGACTGCCGGATGATCTGGAGCCGGCCATCGGCCGCCTTTTCGCGATGCTCCTGGCGCGGGGCCTGGTGCCGCAGCACAACGGCGTGCCGACCGATCCGGACGGCACGCGGGCCATGCTGCGCCAGGCGCTGGAGCGATTCATCGCCACGCGTTTGCCGGTGTTGCGGCAGCTTGGGATAGTGCCTGAGGCAGGCGAGGGAAGAAGCTAGGCAAGCGAGGAAGCGCTACTTTTTGTGAACAAAAAGTAGCAAAAAAACTTTGTTTACTTTGGGCCCGTGCGGGTTTCGGCGCCTCAGGCCCAGCGTCAATAAAAGTTTTTTGCGCCGCTTTTTTTCAAAAAAGCGGCTGCTTTCTTTTAATGAGACCGCGTCTTGGCGCGTTGTTTGGCCCCGCAAGCGTGATCCTCGGCCGGAACGTTGCCGATCTCGTGGCGGATTGCCGCGGCGAGTTCGGGATTGGCGCGGCGGATCTGCTGGACCCGCAGCGCTGCGGCAGGGCCGGGCGTGGGGGCCCGTTCCCATAATTCCAAAAAGAGAA
>NZ_DATLPB010000120.1:0-3863 GCF_035535915.1 Acidocella sp. | reverse complement strand
CCCAAAAGCCAATTTCCACCTCTTCCTCAAGGAATGCGAGTGGAGGTTCAACGATGGCTCTCCCGCCCAGCTCTTGAAGCAGCTCAAGCGCTGGGTCAGAAAGAATTCAACCTAACATCTGGGACAGCCCCAAAACTTTTGGTTGCGCTGGGCCCGAGGCGGTGAAACCAGCACGGCCCAAACTAACAAAGTTTTTTTGCTACTTTTTGTTCACAAAAAGTAGTGCTTCCTTGCCTGCCTTCATCTGACCAGGCCAAACCGCCGTAACGCGTCGTGCTGCACCTCGCCTGGCAAGGCCGAAATTTGCGGCGCGTCGGCGGGCAACTCGGTTGCCGGTTCCAGCTCCGCCGCCCTGCCCTCTTCCGTCAGCTTCAGCAGATGCGCCAGCACATTGCGTTGCGCCGCCACCTTCAGATACGGATCGGCTTTCGCGTAGAGCCGTTCAGCCAAAGCGGCGACGCTCCAATCCTGCTGATCCAGCTGGCGCAAAATCGTCGCCTCGCGCCGCTGCCGGTGCGCCAGCAATTCCCGCACCAAAGTTTGCGGTTCCGGCAGCGCGGGGCCATGGCCGCTCAAATACAGCTCGTCGTCCCGGTCGAGCAGCCGTTCCAGTGAACGGTAATATGCCAGCATGTCGCCATCCGGCGGGCTGACAATCGAGGATGACCAGGACATCACGTGATCGCCGCTGAACAGAATTTTACGTGGCCCATCGCGCAGGGCGAAGCACAGATGGTCGGCGGCATGACCCGGCGTGAAAATCGCCGTGAGTCCCGCCACATCATCGCCGTCACCGAGCGGCCTGTCCGGCGTGAAACCGGGCTTGGCGCTGTACCGATAGGCATGAACCGGCGCGCCGGTCGCCGCGCGCAGCGCCGCCACGGCGCCGAAATGGTCGCGATGCGTGTGCGTGAGCAGGATGCGCCGGACCGGCACCGACCCCGCCACGGCGAGAATATCCTGCACATGCTGCGAATCATCCGGCCCGGGATCGAGCACGCTCAAGCCTTCCGCCCCTTCGATGAGATAGGTGTTCGTGCCCTGATAGGTCATGACGCTGGGGTTGCGGGCGACGATGCGGCGGATGCCCGGGAGAACGTCCAGGGGCACGCCGCGCGGCGGCTCGGCTTCGGTGAGAAACGGCATGGCCGCATCATGCGGAGCGCGACGCCGGCTGTAAACGCCGGCGCCAACCACCGGCTTTATCCCAGGGAATAAAGCAGCCCGAGCAGCCCGAATACGCCGGCCACGCAGACGACCGCGAGCAAGGCCGCGGCCACGCCCGGCCGGCCCTGGCGGCGGCGCGGCCTCGACCGCGCCCGAGGCCGCGGCTTTCGGGCCTCCTGATAATAATCTTTTGTATTCATGACCCTGCACCTTGAAAGGTCGATGTGTGCCGGTTGTTTGGCGGTTTCGTTGTTTTCCCGCCGTAAAGATGCGCCCGAACCCGCCGGCTGTGCAAGAAAAATGCGAGTCGGCGCGCCGCGCCTCGGGGCCTTTTCCCCATGGCCGCCAGATTGCGCGACCGGCTCAAGACTGTAATTTGGCGCCATGACGACGGACCCGGATGCCAGCCTGCGCGCCTCCCTCAACCGGCACAGGCTCTTCGCCTCCGGCCTGCTCGTGCTCATGGCGGCGCTGACGGCGGTGAGTTACACGCTGCCGGCGGGCATCTTCTCCCGCCTGCTGGGCGACGCGGCGAAGGCCGGCTTCATCGGCGGCGTGGCGGATTGGTTCGCGGTCACCGCTTTGTTCCGCCGCCCGCTCGGTTTGCCGATTCCGCACACCGCGATCCTGCCGGCGCAAAAGGAACGGCTGGGCCATGCGCTCGGCCGCTTCGTCGCCAACCATGTGTTTACCGAAGCGGATATCCGCAAATTTCTCGCCACCATCGATTCGCCGGGCATCCTGCAGCGTTTTTTAAGCGACCCGGTGGCAACGCACCCCGCCGCCGAGGCGTTGGCGGGCTTGTTGCCAAAATTGCTGGCGACGATCGAGGACGGCCGCGCCCGGCGCCTGCTGGCGCGCCTTCTGCCGCGCCTGATCGGCGGCCGCGCGGCCGGGGTGGTGGTGGCGCGGGCATTGGGCGGGCTCGTTGAAGGCGGTCGGCACCAGGAAGTTTTTTCCTTCATCATCAACCAGTTGAAGGAGACCCTCGCGGCCCAGGAAGAGCCTTTGCGCGACGCGATCAAAGAGCGCGTGCGCGAACAGGGCGGCCGCCTGGTCGGCTGGGCGGTCGGCGCCAACATCGCCTCCCGCGTGCTGACGGCCGTGAACCATGAGCTGGAGCGCGTCAGCCCGGACAGTTCCGAGATGCGCGACGCGTTTGACGAATGGGCCCGCCGGGAGATCCAGAAGCTCGAAACCGACCCGGAACGGGCCGCCGAGCTCAGCCGCTCGCTCAAGGGCATTCTCGCGCATGACACGGTCAGGGCCTGGGCCTGGGACGTCTGGGCCAGGCTGCGCCGCGCGCTGGAGGCGGATGCGGTACGGCCGCATGGCCGCACCGTGGCGGTGATCGAAGCGGCGCTAGCCAATCTCGGCGAAGTTCTGGGCCGTGACGAAGCGGCGCGCGCCCGGGTCAACGCCACGGTCGAGCGGCTGGTCGTCAATTTGCTCCCGGACGCCCAGGCGCAACTGGCCGGCTTCATCGGCCAGGTGGTCGGCGCCTGGGACACCCCGACCATCACCGAGAAGCTGGAGCTGCGGGTCGGCAAGGACCTGCAATTCATCCGCGTCAACGGCACGCTGGTCGGGTTCCTGCTCGGCGCGCTGATCAGTCTCCTGCTCCTGCTGCTGCCGGGGCATGGGCGCTGACCGTCTCATTCAATTTCATCGTTACGAAGGGTTCGACCGCGAGATGCATGTTCATATCCACAATGAGCTGGACCAATACGATACGCCGATGGACCATGCCGCATGGGACGCAGCCGGCATTGCCGGCCACCGCGTCACCATCGGCAGCACGCCGGAAGAATTCCTGGCCCAGGCCGAGACCGTCAAGGCGCTGATCGCGCCGACGCGGGGGATGAAGAAGCTCGATCTGTTCGCGGCGCCGAAGCTGCGGCTGCTGCAACTCACGTCCGCCGGCGTGGACAGCCTGCAGCCCTTCGACCGCATCCCGCCCGGCGTGATCATCATGAACAATCGCGGCGTGCACGGCGATAAAGCCGGCGAATACGCGCTGATGGCGATCCTGATGCTGGTGAACGCCATGCCGCGCCTGGCCACGGCGCAGCGCCGGCAGCATTGGCGCCATGAATTATGCGGTGTCGCGCGAAATCATCGGCTCACCGTAGTCGGGCTGGGCAGCCTGGGTGGCGCCGCCGCCATGCAGGCTAGCCGTCTCGGCATGCAGGTCACCGGCGTCAGCCGATCCGGCGCGCCGCACCCGCATTGCGCGCGGACCGTGACCAACGCGGCGTTCGACGCGGTTCTGGCCGAAACCGATATCCTGCTCCTGGCCTGCCCGCTGACACCGGAAACCAGCAACCTGCTCTCCGCCGAACGCATCAAAAAACTCCCCGTCGGGGCGGGCGTGATCAATATCGGCCGCGGCCGGCTGATGGATGAGGAAGCTTTGCTCGACGCGCTGGAAGCCGAGACGCTCGGCGGCGCGATCCTGGACGTGTTCCACACCGAGCCCTTGCCGCCGGGGCACCGTGCCTGGACGACGAAAAACCTGATCGTCACGCCGCATATGTCGTCGGACGACCCCGCCACCTACAACACGCTGACGCTGCAAATCTTCAGGAAAAACCTTGAAGCTTTGGCGGCCGGGGACAAAGCGCCGACGGCGATCGACCGCACGCTGGGATACTAACAGAGGAAGCAAGTAGGCGCTTTTTGAAAAAAGCGCCGCA
>NZ_DATLPB010000119.1:0-13228 GCF_035535915.1 Acidocella sp. | reverse complement strand
CTGGACGTCGCCTTGAACGCGCAGGGCGCGGTGATCGAGCGGCTCAGCGGCCGGCTGCAAATGTCGGGCTTCCACGGCTGCTACAGCCTGGGCAGCCTCGCCATCACCGTGCTGACGAGCTTTCTGCTCCGCGCCGGCCTCTCCTACGCCACCTGCGCCACGCTCGACGCGCTGCTGGTGCTGGCCGCCCTCACCCAGGCGACCAAGCTGATCCCCGACATTGCGGACACGCCCGCCGGCCCGGCCTTCGCGCTGCCGAACCGCGCCAGCCTGGTGCTCGGCCTGTGCTGCTTCGCCACCTTCCTCACCGAGGGCGCGACCACCGACTGGAGCGCGATTTTCCTGCATTTCTCGCGCGGCTTGCCGCTCGCGAGCGCGACCTTCGGCTACGCCGCCTTTGCCGTCTCCGCGGCCGCCACGCGCCTGCTCGGCGACCGGGTGGCCATGCGCCTGGGCGCCGTCGCGGTGGCGCGGCTGGGGTGCGCCATCGCCATCGCCGGCTTGCTGCTGGCGGTGTTCGTGCCCTCCGGGCTTGCCGGGATCGTCGGCTTCGGCATGGTCGGGCTCGGCACCGGCAACATCGCGCCGCTGATCTTCAGCGCCGCCACGCGGATCAAGGACATGGAAGCGCATCACGCCGTGCCGGCCGTGGTCGGTGTCGGCTATGCGGGTTTCCTGCTCGGGCCGGTGCTGATCGGCCTGATCTCCAGCCATCTCGGCCTCGGCACCGCCCTGGCTCTGGAAGCCGTGCTGCTGGCCGGGGTCTTCTGCGCGGCGGAGGCGGTGGCGGCGTAGGAAAAAGTGAGGAAGGGGCTACTTTTTGTGAACAAAAAGTAGCGCAAAAAAACTTTGTTACTTTGGGCCCGTGCAGCTTCAGCGCCTCAGGCCCAGCATAAACAAAAGTTTTTGCGCCGCTTTTTTCAAAAAGCGGCCGCTTTCTTCTCCGCGACAAACGACCTAAACATTGGCCTATGTCCGGCTTTTCTCCCCGGGTGAAGGCCGTGCTTGGCCCCACCAACACCGGCAAGACGCATCTGGCCATCGAGCGTCTGTTGGGTCACTCGTCCGGCATCATCGGGTTTCCGTTGCGGCTGCTGGCGCGGGAGAACTACGACCGGATGGTGGCGCGCAAGGGCATTCGCAATGTCGCGCTGATCACCGGCGAGGAAAAGATCGTCCCGCCCGGCGCCAAATGGTTCTCCTGCACGGTGGAAGCGATGCCGCTGGACCGCAAAGTTGAGTTCCTGGCGGTGGACGAGATCCAGCTTTGCGCCGACCCGGACCGCGGCCATGTGTTCACCGACCGCCTGCTGCATGCCCGCGGCATGGTCGAGACGATGTTTCTCGGCGCCGAGACCATCCGCAAGCTCCTGAAAAAACTCATCCCGGACGCCGAGATCGAGACGCGCCCGCGGCTTTCGGAACTGACCTATGCGGGGCCGGTGAAACTCTCGCGCCTGCCGCCGCGCTCGGCCGTGGTGGCGTTCTCGGCGGCGGAGGTCTATGCGATCGCCGAAGCGGTGCGCCGCCGGCGCGGCGGCTGCGCGGTCGTCATGGGCCGCTTGAGCCCGCGCACGCGCAACGCCCAGGTGGCTTTGTACCAGGAAAAAGAGGTCGATTTCCTGGTGGCGACGGATGCCATCGGCATGGGCCTGAACATGGATGTCGACCATGTCGGCTTCGCCGGCCTCACGAAATTCGACGGGCACCGGCCCCGCATGCTGCTGGCCAGCGAGATCGCGCAGATCGCCGGGCGGGCCGGGCGCGGCATGCGCGACGGCACGTTCGGCGTCACCGCCGATTGCCCGCCGCTCGGCGAGGAACTGATCACGGCGGTGGAAACGCATGCCTTCGAACCGCTCGAACAACTCTGCTGGCGCAATTCGGACCTGGATTTCGCCTCGGTGCAGGCGCTGCTGGACAGTTTGATGGCACCGCCGGCCAAGCCCGGCCTGACGCGCGGCCAGGACGCCACCGATCTGCTGACCCTGGCAGCGCTGCACAACGATGCCGACATCGCCAAGGCGGCGCAGGGCCGGGCGGCGACCAGGCTGCTGTGGGAGGCCTGCCAGATCCCGGATTTCCGGAAATTGGCGACGGACGCGCACGTAAAACTCTGCGGCCGGGTGTTCGGACACCTGCGCAACGCCGGCGGTTTGCCGGAGGCTTGGGTACGCGCGGAGATTGAAGCTCTGGACAAGATCGAGGGCGACATCGATACGTTGATGCAGCGGCTGACGGATGTCCGGGTTTGGGCGTATATAACCGCCCGGGCGGACTGGATGAAGGACGCGACGCCCTGGGCCAGGCGTGCACGCGAGGTGGAGGACAGACTCTCCGACACGCTGCATGTGAAGCTGATGGCGCGGTTTGTGGATAAGAGGGCAGCACATTTGACGAGACGGCTTGAAGATTCAGAAGCGGAAGAGCTGCAGGCGGTGGTCTCCACCCGCGGCGTGGTGCTGGTGGAAGGCCATGAGGTCGGCCATGTGGAGGGGTTCGTGTTCCATCCCGACCCCGCCACCCAGGGCGCGGAGAAAAAGCTGGTGCTGCGCGCCGCACGAAGAGCGCTGGGGCAGGAAATGCCGCGCCGCATCGTCCGCGCGGAAACCGCCGCCGACGATGCGTTCAGCCTCACCGACGACCGCCACATCCTGTGGGAAGAGGCGAAGATCGCCAGGCTGCGCAAAGGCCCGAGCCTGCTGAAGCCGGCGGTGGAGATCGTCCATTCCGAATTTCTCGACGGCCTGGCCCGCGAGACGCTGCGCGCGCGGCTCAGCGCCTATCTGGCCGCCGAGATGGCCAAGCGCCTGGGCCCGCTGCTCACCGCCATGGAAGACCCGGCGCCGGAACTGCGCGGGATCATGTTCCGCCTCGGCGAGGAATCCGGCGTGATGCCGGCCGAGCCCGTGGCGCACGAGCTGCGCCCAGTGCTGAAAAAGGCCGGGCTGGATGCCGGGCGCTTCGCGCTCTACATGCCGGCGGTGCTGAAACCGGGCGCGGCGCGGCTGCGCGCGCTGCTCTGGGGCGTGTGGCATGACCGCAACCCGCCCGAGTTGCCGGCCCCCGGCCTGGTCTCGGCGCCGATGCCCACCAATTGGGGCGCCGATTTCGCCCTCAGCATGGGCTGGCTGCCGGCCGGCCCGGTGATGGTGCGGCTGGACGTGGCGGAACGCCTGGTGCGCGAGATGCATTATCTGGTGCGCAAGCACCCGGTGCTGCTGCCACCCAATCTCGGCTCGCGCATGGGGCTGAAGCCGGACCAGCTCTCGCCGGTGCTGCATGTCCTGGGCTTCCGGGTGATCCCGGCGGCGACCCTGGGCGAAAAATATTATGGGCCGCCGGCGCCGCCGATGCTGGGCCGCCGCCGCATGGAGCCGCCGCGGCACGACGCCCCCAGCGCCAGACCGGGGCCGGGCGGCGCCAAACCCCCGGCCCGCCCGGCCAAACAGGCCGCGCCCAAGCCGGTGGAAGAGCCGGTCGAGATCTCGCCTGACAGCCCCTTCGCGGCCCTGGCCGCGCTGCGGCGTGTGGTCCGGTAGGAGAGGAATGGACGAGGAGGATTCCGGCTGGCAGCGGCTGGATAAATTCCTGTTCTATGCAAGGTTCTGCAAGACGCGGGCGGTGGCGGCTGCGCTCATCACCCGCGGCCATCTGCGCATCAACCGCCAGCCGACCGAAAAGCCGCACGCGCGGCTGCGCCCCGGCGACATCCTCACCCTGCCGCTGGCCGACCGCGTGGTGGTGATCGAAATTCTCGCACTCGCCAAACGCCGCGAGAGCGCGCCTTTGGCGCAGATGCTGTATAAGGAAATTGTTTCAAGCGAAGCCTAAGAAAGCGCTTCTTTTGTGAACAAAAAGAAGCAAAAAAACTTTGTTTACTTTGGGCCCATGCCATTTCAACGCCTCGGGTCCAGCATAACAAAAGTTTTTTACGCCGCTTTTTTTCAAAAAAGCGGCCGCTTTCTCTCCTCGCTTGCGTTAACGCCACGCCTCGCGCATACCCGGCGCATAATTTTGGCGCCGCAACGCGCGCGCCGACATGTCACATGGAGAGTGCCTGATGACCTATGTGGTCACCGAAAACTGCATCAAGTGCAAATATATGGATTGCGTCGAGGTCTGCCCGGTCGACTGCTTCTATGTTGGCGAGAACATGCTGGTCATCCACCCGGATGAGTGCATCGATTGCGGCGTCTGCGAGCCCGAATGCCCGGCCGAGGCGATCCTGCCCGACAGCGACGACCGCGCCACCGCCTGGGGCGAGCGCAACCGCGAATTCGCCAAAATCTGGCCGAACATCACCCGCAAGGGCACGGCCCCGGCCGACGCCGACGAATGGAAGGACAAGCCCGGCAAAGAGGCGCTGCTCTCGCCAAACCCCGGCACGCCGTAAGGCAACTCGCGGCCGCCCGTGACGGGAGGCCAAAACTCTGCTATAGTCCCTGGATCAGAACCGGGCGCGGCATGGGTCGCGCCCGGTTTGCGATTTGCAGTTGCGATTTGCAGTGGAGCGGGAATGAGCGAGAAGCAGAAAACCATGGCGGCCAAAAAAGCCGTCAAACTCGACGATCTGGCGACGGATGCCACTCCCAAGACCAAGACCACTGAAAAGCCTACCGTGAAAGCCGCCAAGCCGGCCAAGCCCCCCGAAGCGGCGCCCGAGGAGCCGAAAGCCGCCGCGCCGGCGCCCGCCCCCGTCATCCATGGCGGCGTGCCCGCCGGCCCGATGCGCCCGATGGCGCCGCCCCGCGCCATGGCCAAGGCGGAAATCTTCGTCGACGGCGATTATGTGGTCTATCCCACCCATGGCGTCGGCAAGGTCGAGCGCATCGCCACCGAGGAAATCGCCGGCCACACGCTGGAATTGATCCATATCACCTTCGACGAAAACCGCATGACCCTGCGCGTGCCGACCACCAAGGCCCGCACCGCCGGGCTGCGCAAGCTCGCCTCGCGCAAGCAGTTCGACGACGTCCTCGCGGTGCTGAAGGGCAGGGCGCGCATCAAGCGCACCATGTGGTCGCGCCGCGCCCAGGAATATGAGGCGAAGATCAACTCCGGCGACCCGGCCGCCATCGCCGAAGTCGTGCGCGACTTGCACCGCAACGCCGGCCAGCCGGACCAGAGCTTCTCGGAACGGCAAATCTACGAATCCGCGCTGGACCGCCTGGCCGCGGAATACGCCGCGCTGGAGAAGATCGACAAGCCTACGGCGATCGAACGGCTGATCGCGCATCTGAAGTCGGAATAAAGGGAAGAAAGCAGCCGCTTTTTGAAAAAAGCGGCGCAAAAACTTTTGTTATGCTGGGTCATAGGCTGTGTCGGCGACAGCGCCCATGGCCCAGCGTAAATAAAGTTTTTTTGCTACTTTTTGTTCACAAAAAGTAGTGCTTCCTTTCCTTCCTCACGACTGCGGCAATCCGAGCACGGTGTTCGGATGAATGATCAGCGCCAGCGCCAGGACGAAGCCGTTCCTCGGAACCTTCGCCGAATTCGGATTCCCGCTCGTGTCCGGATTGACGATGTATTCCGCGACAGGCTCGAGCCCGATCCCGCGCGCCAGGTCGACATGGGCGTTGAGTTCCAGCCGATACTCATCGGTCCCGGTTGAAACATCCGGGCCGCCCGCCGCGACACGCGCCTGCCGCTCGAACTCGATCGCGCGCTGCGTGAGGCCGAGATGGTCGATTTTGGCCGTGATCGAATCCAGGGCGGCATCCGGCGTCAACCCGAACAAGGTGACGCCGACCTCCTGGTTATTGGCCGCCACGACATACGGGTTTGGCGTGTAAGAGACAGACCCGAACAGATCGACATGCTGCGGCACCACGCTTTTGGACAGCTTGTTGCGCCAGATCGTTTGCTGCAACCGGCTGGCGATGCCGTAGACCCCTGTATGCAGAGCCGATGGGTGCAACGGGTCCTTGACCGGCGAGGAATTATGGAACGGCACCAGCTCGAACCGGGACGGATAGGAAGATTGCGACCAATCGGTTTGGTAGACGACGTTGGAGACGAACAACGCGCCGCTTGCCTGGTCGAACCGCCAATCCGTGCCGAAGGTCTGGTTTTCACTGGTGTCGACAAGATAAGTCCCAAAGCCGGCGGACCAGCGTGGCGTTACTGTCAGCCGGGCGCGGGCGCCCCAATGCGCGTAGGGTGCCGGAGACGTACCGCCATCCATGGCGAAAACCGGATCGTCCGTGGACAGCGAGTTTCCCGGCGGCGGCAGGTCGAAGGCGCGTTTCGCATTGATGCGCCCGATTTCAATGTCGAGGCGATCGGCGCATAATGTCTGTTCGTAGCTGAAACGGGTGAGATAATAGGATCTGGGCCGGTTGATGAACGGCAAGCCGGCCAGCACGCTGGAGGCGGCCTGCAGCCAGCCTCGGGTCACGCTGTTATTCACACGCCCGAAAAAATACCCGCCTTGAACATGGAGTGTCGCGCCGGGAAGATCGGCGAGCTTGGCCAGATCGAAATCCGCGCCAAGAAAAACCGACACGTCATTGCCGGACTCGCCGGGATTTTCTCCGGTGCTGACATTGTTTTCGAAAGAATCGAATATCAGGGAATTGAGGCGGATGCCTTCGTCTTCGAGATTTTGTCCCAATGCCGTCAGCGGTCCCGAGGGTGGCACGTTTTTCGCCGGCGTCAGGAGTTGCCCCTGGACCGGTGAGAATTGGGTCATCGATACCCAACATGATGCCGCCAGGAGAATGGCTTTTGTCGATTTTCTGGCGAACGGGCCTGGATAGAAACAAAATCTGTCTTTCCCATTAGGCTTTAGGCTCAGCACGCAGAACTCTTCCACGCCCGCAAGGCGCCGTTAAAGTAGTAAAATTAACGTCGCGTTATGGTCGGCATTTATTCGCGGATCGGCATGCGGCCGGGATAAACCCCCGGTCGGTTCCGTCTGGATTTGCTGCTTTTCATCGGCGTCCGACCCGCGACAGGCCTCAAGCGCGGCATACCGCGCTCAGTCGCACTCCAAACGGAAGTCAGCTCCGCCGGTTGGTATTCATCGGAAACATCGCGCCCCCTCTCAGTTGCGAATAATAATTATTCGCAGTTAAGGGGGCGAATACAGGACCGCGCTAGTCCTGTCAAACGCGATGAATGCGGCTCGCTTGCAACGCTTATCGCGGCGATGCCGACGCGCCCGCCGGCAACCCCGGAAAAACCGACACCAAGGCCAGCGCATTCGCCAAGGCCATTGCCCGTGATGTTCGGTTTCACGGGATTATGACATGGTTGCAATCCGTTAACGGCCAGTGCTTGCACTGGCTGAGACGATCCACCATGAGCGCGGCAGGGTGGCGAAACGGCCAGCCGACGGCCAACATCATAGCAGGGTGATTTATGACGAACCTTCTTTCACACGCGCCGCGTTACCCGGACCTCGCGGCCGCGCTCAGCGCCAACCAGGCGAAGATCGACGCATCACCCGCAAGTGACGCCGAGAAAGCCGAGTTGCGCGCGCTCCTCGGCACGCTCGCCGGCACGCCGTTCTGGGCCTATCTCATCGTCAATGGCGGGCTGAATGGCGATTGGACCGACTACATGATCAACCGCTACCGCAACGACCGCTCGATCGCCGGCCTGGAACGGTTCTTCACCCTGCCCTTGCAGGAAGCGACACGCCAACGCGACGCGCATTTCCGGACCGCCCTCATCCAGCACCTCAAGCCGGGCGTGCGCATCGCCTCGATCCCATGCGGCTTCATGCGCGACGTGCTGTCGCTGCCCTTCCCGGAGGGAAGCGCGTTCACGCTGGATGGCTACGACCTCGACGAGGCGGCGCTCGAAGGCGCCCGCGCGCTCGCCGCACAATATGGCGTGTCGGCGCATTGCCATTTCGCCCAGGTGGATGCCTGGGAGCTCGGCGCCACCGCGGCGGCGCGCTACGATATCTGCGTGAGCAACGGGCTCAACATCTATGTGGCCGAGCCTGAACGCCGCGTGGCGCTCTACCGCTCCTTTCAAGAGATGCTGATGTCCGGCGGCATCCTGATCACCAGCGCGCTTACATGGCCGCCCGGCGCGCCCAAGCCGAGCGAATGGGCGCTCGACAAGGTGGACATGGCGGGGCTGATGCTGACGCAGCGTATTTACGGAATGATCGAGCCGCGCTGGAGCAGCTTCTGCAGCACGGCTGAAACGATCTCTCAATTCGAGGCAGCCGGCTTCGCGGACATAAGCGTGATCCCGGACACGGCGAACATGATGCCGACCTTCATCGCCCGCAAAGCATAGCGGATAAGAAAGTGGCCGCTTTTTGGAAAAAAGCGGCGCAAAAACTTTTTGTAAACTGGGCCCGTGGCGATTTCACCGTCACGGGCCAAAATCGATAGAATGGTGCTTTCACCGACGACCCGGGAGATTTGATGGAGGTGTGACATGGAAGAGCGAGAGATCAGGGCGGCACTGGAGCGCCATTGGGCCGCTTCCGATGCCAACAACTTCGAGACCGAGCATCAGATTTACCGCGACGACGCGGTGCTCGAATATCCGCAATCGGGCGAACGCCTCCGCGGGCGGCAGGCGATTCAGGCCTCGCGCACCGCGCAGCCGAACCTGAAACGTTTCAATGTACGGCGGATCGTCGGCGCCGGCGACCTTTGGGTCACCGAATTCGTGCTGACCTATGACGGGCGTCCGTCTTACACCGTGAGCATCATGGAGTTCCGCGACGGGAAGGTGGCCCGCGAGACCCAGTATTTCGCCGATCCGTTCGAGCCGGGGCCGTCGCGCGCACAATGGGTCGAACGGATGCCCTCGTAACGGTGGCCGTCCTCCATCCGCTCACGCGCACGGCGCTGCCGGTCGATACGGAAGCTCTCGCCCGCTACCTGATTGGCAAAATCATGGTGCGGGAACTGCCCGAGGGCCGCGCGAGCGGCCGGATTGTCGAGACCGAAGCGTACATCATCGGCGACGCCGCCGGGCACGCCTACCGGGGCATGACGCCGCGTAATCGTTCGCTGTTTCTCGAACGCGGACACGCTTACGTCTATGTCGCCTATGGCACCTCACAAATGCTGAACGTCTCGAGCGAAACGCCGGGGATCGGCGCCGGCGTTCTGATCAGGGCGCTCGAACCGAGCGACGGCATTTCCATCATGCAGCGCAATCGCGGCGTCACGCGCTTGCGCGACCTGGCGCGCGGACCGGGACGGCTCACCGCTGCGCTGCGGATCGATCGCGCGCTCGACGGGCTCGATCTTTGCCAGGAAGGCCCTCTATGGCTCGGACGCGACGGCCACGAACCGGGCGAAATCGCGCAGAGCAACAGGATCGGCGTGACGCGGGATGCGCACCGCCCGCTGCGATTTTACGTCAAGGACAGCCCGTTCGTCAGCGGTACGAGGAAAAAGTAAGCAGGCGCTTTTTGAAAAAAGCGCCGCAAAAACTTTTGTTATGCTGGGCCATGGGCGTTGTCGCCGACACAGCCCATGACCCAGCATAACAAAGTTTTTTTGCTACTTTTTGTTCACAAAAAGTAGCGCTTCCTTCCTTCCCTTTCCTAAGCCACCGCCCGGATCGCCCCGGCCTTGATTTCGTCATCCACCAGATGCGCGAACGTTGCGAAATTGTCGGCGAAGCGTTTCACCAGCGCCGCGGCTGCCTTGTCGTAGGCGGCCTTGTCGGGCCAGGCGACGCGCGGGTCGAGCACTTCGTCGGGCACGCCCTCGACATGTTCGGGAATTTCCAGGCCGAAGAACGGGTCGGTGCGGAAGCGGGCGTGATCGAGTTCGCCGGCCAAAGCGGCGCGCAGCATGGCGCGGGTATGGGCGATCGACATGCGCTTGCCGGTGCCATAGGCGCCGCCAGTCCAGCCGGTATTCACCAGCCAGCAGGAAGTGCCGTAGCGCTTGATCATCGCCTGCAGCAGCTTGCCATAGATTTCCGGGTGGCGCGGCAGGAACGGCGCTCCGAAGCAGGTGGAGAAGGTCGCCTGCGGCTCGGCGCCGAGGCCTTTCTCGGTGCCGGCGACGCGCGCCGTGTAGCCGGAGAGGAAATGGTACATCGCCTGCGCCGGGTTCAGCCGGGCCAGCGGGGGCAACACGCCGAACGCATCGGCGGTCAGCATCACCACATGAAGGGGCGTGCCGCCGCGGCCGGAAAGCGCGACATTCGGCACGAATTCAACGGGATAGCAGGCCCGCGTGTTCTCGGTGAAGGTGGCGTCGGCGAGGTCCAGATGGCCCTGCGGGTCGGCCACCACATTCTCCAGCACGGTGCCGAAGCGGTGCGACGCGGCCCAGATCTCCGGCTCGTTCTCGGCGCTGAGATTGATCACCTTGGCATAGCAGCCGCCCTCGAAATTGAAGACGCCCTCAGCGCTCCAGCCATGCTCGTCATCGCCGATCAAACGGCGGGACGGCTCGGAGGAGAGCGTGGTCTTGCCGGTACCCGAAAGGCCGAAGAACAAAGCGGTGTCGCCGTCGGGGCCGATATTCGCCGAGCAATGCATGGGCAGCACGCCGCGCGGCGGCAAGATCCAGTTCATCACCGTGAAGATCGATTTCTTGATCTCGCCGGCATATTCGGTGCCGGCGATGACAATCGTCTTTTCCGCGAAGGAGAGAACGACGGCGGTGGAGGAGCGCACGCCGTCGATCGCCGGGTCGGCCTCAAAATCCGGGGCGTGCAAAATCACGTAATCCGGCACGAATCCCGGCAATTCCGCCGCCGGCGGGCGGATGAACATGTTGCGCGCGAACAAAGCGTGCCAGGCGCCGGTGGTCACCAGGCGCACGCGCACGCGGTTGGCGGGATCGGCTCCGGCGTAAAGGTCCTGGGTGAACAATTCCCGCCCCTGCAAATAGGCCTGGACACGGGATTTCAGCATGGCGAATTTTGCTTCGGGCAATTTCTGGTTGACCTTGCCCCACCACACATCCCCTGTGGTGGCGGGCTCGTCGACGACGAATTTGTCGGCGACCGAACGGCCGGTATGCATGCCGGTACGCACGATCAGCGCCCCCTCGGCGGAGAGCCGGCCTTCACCCTTGCGCAACGCATGGGCAACCAGAGCGGGCGCGGTCAGGTTCGCGTGCAGCACCGAGGCAAGGCGGATGCCGGTGCCGGCCAAAGGAACGGAATCACGAAAGGGAGAGATATCGGTCGCGTGGGACACCGTGGCTACCTCACAATTTTTGTTTTGCCGTTATTCTGTCTCTTTTTCTTAGCAGAGGTGACGCCCGCTTCAACCATTACGATTTGGTAGAATCGTCTCAATCTCTTGTTGCAACGCAACGATGGGCAACGAGGCGGCCGCGGCGAACCCGCCGACGTAATATGCCTCCTCGGGCTGAAGCGCCCAAACATGAAAATCGGCAAATCCTGCGTAAAGCTTGGCGTAAGGATGATGCAGCAGATAAGCGGCGCGTGCGGCATCGCTTTCGGTCAGGCGGGCCGTGCCGCGCAGCGAGAGGCGCGGCGCGGTCTGCGGATTTTCCGCCGCCGCGGCGCCGGTGACGAGCAGGGCGCAGCTTGGGTTGGCGCGCAGATGGCTTGTATGGGCGGAAAGGTCCGAGAGCAGGAGCAGCACCGAACCGTCCGGACCCAATGCCGGGGTGACCAGCGCCACGTGGGGCCACCCGCCCGCAACGGTGGCCAGCGCGCCGCTGCGCGCGGCCCGCAGAAGTGCTACCGCCTCCCGGGCAAAATTGCGCTCTTGATTTGCTGCCATAATCCGGTCACTCCCTCTCTGCACAATGATCTGCAATGCAGATATATTTACCCAATGCCGTACCCCGGAAACATGAGCTGCAGCCGATGAAACACACGATTGCCCTGGTGGATGACGACCGCAACATCCTGACCTCCGTACAGATGACCCTGGAACAGGAGGGATTCGAGGTGCGGACCTTCACCGACGGTGAATCCGCGCTGCAGGCCTTGCTGGCCAAGCCGGCCAGCCTTGCGGTGCTGGACATCAAGATGCCGCGCATGGACGGGATGGAGCTGCTGCAAAAGCTGCGCGCGCGGTCGGCGATGCCGGTGATCTTCCTCACCAGCAAGGATGACGAGCTGGATGAGCTGATGGGCCTGCGCCTCGGCGCCGACGACTATATCACCAAACCGTTCAGCCAGCGGCTGTTGATCGAGCGCATCCGCACCCTGCTGCGCCGCAACGAGAACTCCAAGGCCGAGGGCTCGGGCGTCGCGCCGGCCAGCGTGATCACCCGCGGCCAGCTCACTTTGGACGAGACCAAGCACCAATGCCTGTGGAAGGGCCAGGACATCCAGCTCACGGTGACCGAGTTCCTGCTGGTGAAGGCACTGGCCGCCCGCCCCGGCATGGTGAAATCGCGCGACCAGCTGATCGACGCCGCCTACGGCGAGAATGTCTATGTGGACGACCGCACGATCGACAGCCATGTGAAGCGGTTGCGCAAGAAATTCCGCACCCAGGACGAGGAGTTCGACCAGATCGAAACCCTTTACGGCATCGGCTACCGGTACAAGGAGGCGTGATCCGCCGGCGGACCCGAACCCCTCATGGCTAAGCGGCCGCGCCTCTCGCGCCTGTTGCGCGACATCCTGCTGGTGAACCTGCTCCCCGTGGCGCTGATTTTCGCCGCGCTTTTTTATCTCGACCAGTACCAGCAAGGGCTGCTGACCGCCGAAGTGGCGGCCCTGCGCGAGCAGGCGAAGATTTATGCCGGCGCGCTGTCGCAAAGCGCGGTGCAGAACAATGCCGCCGGGCAGGCGGCTTTGGACGCGGACCTCGCCCAGCCGCTGCTGTTCCAGCTGACCGAGCCGACGCCCAACGCCCAGGCGCTGATCTACGGACCGGACGGCACGCTGATTGCCAATTCCCGCGTGCATCCCAGCACCACCGGGGCAATCGTCACCGCGCCGCTCGAAGCCCCGCCGCCGCCCGGCCTGTTCAACCGGATGGTCAGCTTTCTCTACGACCATCTGGCCGGTTCGCTGACCGGCGAGGCGGACGAAGTGTTGAGCCCCGGGGCGGGGGAAAACCCGGATACGCTGGGCTGGCAGCCCGATGCGCGCGAGGCCCTACAACTCACCGCCATCAAGCCCGGCCAGGAGAGCGCGCCCTTCGTGCGACGCGACGCGCATCACCAGCTGCTCATCACGGTGGCCGAGCCGATCGCACACGCGCAGCAGAATCTCGGCACCGTGCTGCTGACGCGCGAGGCCAACGAGGTGGACCGCGCGGTGCTGGCGATCCGGATTTCCATTCTCGGGC
>NZ_DATLPB010000118.1:0-132997 GCF_035535915.1 Acidocella sp. | reverse complement strand
AGCCGCAGCCTGGCTTCGCGCAGGCGGCCGGGCAGGGGGGCGTCGAGCCGCTGCGCCAGCAGGTCCAGGCGGTTGCGGCGGGTGGAAATTTCCGTGCCCGGTGCGGCGAGACGGTAGCCGGCGGAATCCAGCCGTTTGCCGTAAGCGCGCAGCAGGTTGGGCAAAGCGTGCGCGAGCCGCTGGTCGAGCAGTGCCACGCTGTTGCGGTGGCGGCCGAGAATTTCGCGCGGGTGGCGCAGCCGGTTGGCGAGCCCTTCCATGCGGCGGTGCTGGGCGGCGACGTAATTGGGCCAGGCCAGGGTCAGGCGTTCGGCGCGGTCGTCCAGGCGCTGGCGGGCGGCGCCGAGCATGGCGGGCAGGTCCGGCAGCTTGGCCCCGGCCTGGTTGAGCCGCAGCCGCGCGGTGTTGGCGATGCGCGAGAGCGCGCCGGTGAGCCGCGCGGTTTTCTGCGCGAGATCGGCGAGCAGTTCCAGCCGCGCGGGGATCGCCATTTCCGCCGCCGCGGTGGGGGTGGGGGCGCGGCGGTCGGCGACGAAATCGATCAATGTCGTGTCGGTTTCATGCCCAACCGCGGAGATCAGCGGGATGGTGCAGGCGGCGGCGGCGCGCACCACGAGCTCGTCGTTGAAGGCCATCAGGTCTTCCAGGCTGCCGCCGCCGCGCGCGACGATCAGCACGTCCGGCCGGGGGATCGGCCCGTTTGCCGGCAAGGCGGAAAACCCTTCGATGGCGGCGGCGATTTTTTCCGCCGCGCCTTCGCCCTGCACCGCGACCGGCCAGAGCAGGATGGGCGTCGGGAAGCGCCTCGCGATGGTGGTCTTGATGTCCTGCAGCACCGCGCCCTGGGCGGAGGTGACGACGCCGATGAGGCGGGGCAGCATCGGCAGGAGCATGCGCCGTTCCGGGGCGAACAGCCCTTCCGCCGCCAGCCGTGCTTTCAGCGCCTCGATGCGCGCGAGCAGCGCGCCGGCCCCGGCATATTCCAACCGCTCGACGATCAACTGATATTCCGAGCGCTCGGGATAGGAGGTGATGCGGCCGGTGGCGATGACCTCGACGCCGTTCTCGGCTTTCAGCCCGACTCGCGGGGCGACGCCCTTCCAGATGATGGCGCGGATTTTCGCGCCTTCGTCCTTGAGGGCGAAATATTGATGGCCGGACGCGTAGGCCTTGAATTCGGTGATCTCGCCGCGTACCCGCACACGGCCGAACGCGCCTTCCAGGGTTCTTTTGACCGCGCCGGCCAGTTCGGAGACGGAGAATTCGGGCGTGTTGGGCAGTAGGTCGCTCATGCCCCAACTCTATGATACAGCGCCGCGAGGTGACAAAGGGGTTTGAGACATGCGGGTGTTGATTGTCGGGTCCGGCGGACGGGAACATGCTCTGGCCTGGGCGATTTCGGCGAGCCCGTTGCTGACGGAATTATTTGTCGCCCCCGGCAATCCGGGCACCGCGGCGCTTGCCACCAACGTGCCGCTACGTACGAACGATATTGCGGGGCTGGTGAATTTCGCGGTGGCGCAGAAGGTCGATCTGGTGGTGCCGGGGCCGGAGGCGCCGCTTGTGGCCGGGCTGGCCGATGCGCTGGCGGCGCAGAACATCGCCTGCTGCGGGCCCAGCGCCGCCGCCGCCCAGCTTGAGGGCAGCAAGCGCTTCACCAAGGAAATCGCCGATGCCGCCGGGATCCCGACTGCCGCGTGGAAGGCTTTCACGGAGGCCGACGAAGCACATGATTATGTCGAGGAAATCGGCGCGCCGATCGTGATCAAGGCGGACGGTCTGGCGGCGGGCAAGGGCGTGGTCGTCGCCGCCACGCTGGACGAGGCGCATGAGGCCGTCACCGCCATCATGGAAGACAAGGTGCATGGCGCCGCCGGGGCGGAGATCGTGATCGAGCAATGCCTGGTGGGCGAGGAGATTTCCGTCTTCGCGCTCTGCGACGGGGAGGATGCGCTTTATCTCGGCTGCGCCGCCGACCATAAGCGCGTCGGCGACGGCGATACCGGGCCGAATACCGGCGGCATGGGCGCGATTTCGCCGCCGCCCTGGGCCGGCCAGGCCATCATCGACGCGACCATGGCCACCATCATCCGCCCGGCGCTGGGCGAAATGGCCCGGCGCGGCATGCCGTTCCGCGGCTTCCTGTTCGCGGGCCTCATGGTCGAGGAGGACGGGCCGAAGCTGATCGAGTTCAATGTGCGGTTCGGCGACCCGGAATGCGAGACGCTGCTGCCGCTGCTGCGCTCGGACCTGCTGCCGGCGCTGGTGGCCGCCACCGAGGGCGAGCTCAAGCATGTGGACCTGCGCTGGCGCGACGCCGCTTCCGCCACGGTAGTGATGTGCTCCAAGGGCTATCCCGGCGCCTACGCCACCGGCGGTGAAATCTTCGGGCTCGAAGAGGTGGGCGCGCTGCCCGAGGTGACTGTGTTCCACGCCGGGACCATGGCCGACCAGGGCGGCATCCTCGCCAATGGCGGCCGCGTGCTGGCGGTGAACGCCACCGGCGCGGACCTGCAGGAGGCGGTCACGCGGGCTTACGAAGCGGTCGACAAGATCGAATGGGCGGACGGGTTCTGCCGCCGCGATATCGGCCGGCGGGCGATTTTCGCGGCACAGGCCAGGAAGTAAGGAAAGAAAGCAGCCGCTTTTTAAAAAAAGCGGCGCAAAAACTTTTGTTTACGCTGGGCCTGAGGCGGTGAAACCGGCACGGGCCTAAAGTGAGTAAAGTTTTTTTGCTACTTTTTGTTCACAAAAAGTAGCGCTTGCTTTCCCTTGCCTTAATTCAGCGCCTGCGCGCGGACGAGGCGGGCAAAGGCGCCTTCCTGCGCCAGCAGCGCTTCATGCGTGTCCTGTTCCACGGCCCGGCCGTCGGCCATCACCACGATCAAATCGGCGTCGCGCACGGTGGAGAGGCGGTGCGCCACGACGATGGTGGTGCGGCCCTGGCGCAGCCGGGCCAGCGCCGCCTGCACCGCGGCCTCGCTCTCGGTGTCCAGCGCCGAGGTGGCTTCGTCCAGCAGCAGGATGCGCGGGTTGCGCAGGATGGCGCGGGCGATGGCGACGCGCTGGCGCTGGCCGCCAGAGAGGCGCTGGCCGTTGACGCCGACATTGGTGGCGAACCCTTGCGGCATCTGCTCGGCAAAGCCGCAGGCGGCGGCCTGGGCGGCAGCCATGACTTCCTCGGGTGTCGCATCCGGCCGGCCGAGGCGGATATTGGCCTCGATCGTGTCCTCGAACAGCAGCGAATCCTGGCCGACATAGGCGATCGCGCCGCGTAGGCTGGCGAGCGTGACATCCGTGATCGGCGCGCCATCCACCAGGATGCGCCCGCCGGTCGGCGTGTAGAGGCGCGGGATCAGCGCCAGCGCGGTGGATTTTCCGGCGCCGGAACTACCCACCAGCGCCAGCATCTTGCCGGGTGCGGCGGTGAAGCTCAAATCCTTCAGCCCGTCGCGGCCGTCCGGATAGGTGAAGGCCACATGTTCGAACACCACCTCGCCCGGGCCGGCGGGGAGCGGCTTTGCGCCCGGGGCATCGGCGATGGCGGCGGGCTCGTCGATCACGGTGAACACCCGCACCAGCCCGGCCAGCCCTTCCTGGATGGCGGCGTTCATCGTGCCGAGCGCGCGCAAGGGGCGCGAGGCGATCAGCAGCGCAGAGATGAAGCCCATGAAATTGCCGACGCCGCTGTCCCCGGTGGCGTTGCGCCAGCCCTCGAAGCCGATCACCAGCGCCACCGCCACGCCGCCCAGGACCTCCAGCATCGGGTCGAGCCGGGCGCGCACGCGGGTCATGCGGATCAGCGCGGCATAAAGCTGTTCGAAAGTACGGTTGGCGCGGCCCTGCTCATGCTGCTCCAGCCCATAGGCGCGCACCGTGCGGGCCTGGGCGAAACTCTCGTTCAGCATGGCGGCGGCCTGGCCCATGCGCTCCTGCATGCCGCCCGAGGCGCGGCGCATGCGCTTGCCGATTTTCTGCACGGGGATGCCGGCGAGCGGATAGAGCAGGGCGGCGATCAGGCTCAGCTTCCAGTCGATGGTGATCATCGTCACCACCAGCCCGACCACGGTCGCGGCGTCGGCCACGGCGTTTACCGCGCGGGTCATGGCCTCGCGGATCACCGTGGCGTCGGTGGTGAAGCGCGCGGCCAGAGCCGCCGGCGCCTCGCGCTCGACGCGCGCCAGCGCGGCGTTGGAGAGGTGGCTGAACATCGCGACCTGCAGCCGGCGGATCACCAGCAGCACCATGTCCTGCGTCAGCACCGACTGGAAATACATCGACAGGCCCTTGACCGCGGTGACCAGCAGCACCAGCACCGGCACCTGGTAGAGGATCCGCGGGTCCTTGCGGGCGAACATGGTGAAGGCCCAGTCGATCAGCGCCGGATAGAGCGCCGTGGTGCCGGACATGATCAGCGTCATCACCACGATGAGGATGATGCGGCCCTTATAATGGCGCACATGGTCGCGCCACAGGCGGCGGATGAGCGTGGCGGTCGAATGGTCCTGAAAAAGGGCCGGCGTGGCGAGCGGCTGATGCATGATGGCGGGTTAACCGCAATTGCGCCGGGGCACAAATCGGCCGGCGGCGCGGGGCGGCTGGTGGGGATGCGGCGGCTCGCTTATAAGCGGCGCCGATGGACACGATCTACAAGGGCGATCTCGCGACCAAAGCCGGGCGGCGCAATGCCTGGATCGACGCCCTGTTCGTCGACCATGCGGTGCTGCGCATCCTCTGGACCAATTTTTCCACCGTGAAGCCGGGGGTATTGTACCGCTCCAACCATCCGACGCCGGGCAATCTCGCCGTGTTCAAGCGCAAGGTCGGGATCGCCACGGTGATCAATCTGCGCGGCCAGGCGAAGAACGGGTCCGACGCGCTGTCGCGCGACGCGGCGCGGCGGCTGGGGATGGATTTTTACGATATGGCGCTGGAATCGCGCGGCGCGCCGCATCGCGACCGGATTTTGCGCCTGGCGGAAATTCTCGCCTCGATGCGGAGGCCGGCTTTGGCGCATTGCAAGTCCGGCGCGGACCGCGCGGGCCTGGCCTCGGCCTTGTTCGTGATGATTCAGGGCGGCACCACGCAAGAGGCGTTGAGACAGCTTTCGTGGCGTTATGGCCATATCCGCCAGTCGAAGACCGGCATTCTCGACGCGTTCTTTTACATGTACCGGCGCGAGGCCGAGGGACGGAAGCCGTTTCTCGACTGGGTGCGCGAGGATTACCACGAAGACCGACTGCGCGCCGCGTTCAAGGCCGGCGCCCTGGCTTCCTTTATTAACGACAAGATCCTCGTCCGCGAATAAGAGGAAGCACTACTTTTTGTGAACAAAAAGTAGCAAAAAAACTTTGATTACCTTGGGCCGTGCTAGTTTCAACGCCACCGCCCTCCGGGGCTATTCCAACGGTGCTACGCACCGCCGGAACCTTCAGCCCCTCCGCCCGGCATAAGCAAAAGTTTTTGCGCCGCTTTTTTCAAAAAGCGGCCGCTTGCTTGATGCGGATCACACCAGACCATCCGCAAACTCGTCTACGAAAAGTTGCAGACGAGGGAAGCAGGAATGAAAATTTTCAGGAATAATATGACACTCTGGAGAAAAACGGTGCCGCGCGACGCAAACGTGCGGGAATCTGCCGGCCTCTCTGGCCAGTGGCTTGAAATCGTCTTACTCGCCGCACTCGCTTGTGTGTGATGATGGAGCCGACCGATTAAGCATCGCCCTGATTTGTTAAGGCGTGCCAGACTGCGCAGCGCACTGCCCGCCTGGAAGCCGGGGTGCGCCGTCGCCGTGATTGTCGCCGCGACGGCGATTCTCGGAGCGCTCTTGTCGAAAGCTGCCGATCAGCCGGCCATCTGGCCCGCCAACGGCGTTCTGCTGGGGATCTTGCTGACCTCGCGCCGCTCGCTCTGGCCCGCTTATCTCGCGGGCGGCTTCGTCGCCAATATCGTTGCTGCCGGCCTCGTCGGGCTTCCGGTTGATTTCATCGTCTCGCTTCCTTCCAGCAATCTTATGGAGCTGGGCCTTACCCTGGCTTTGTTGGGCTGGTTCGTCGGCGAGAATTACGATTTGTCGCAGCCGGGAATTCTCGCGCGGTTTTCCATGATCGCAGTGGTGTTAGCGCCGTTGGCGTCCAGTTTGGCCAGCTCCGCGTTATTGTTTTTTCTCTTCGGGCATGGCGTCACGGCGGGTTTCGTTCTCGGGCTGTATCTGGCGCATGCGCTGGGCATCATCACGATTACGCCTATTGTTCTGGCCTTGCACAGTCCGCACGGCGTTCGTTTCGCCAAGCAGCCGCGCCTGCTGCTGTCAGCCAGCGTCACGGTGCTGTTTCTGGTCACGACAATTCTGGCGTTCGAACAGTCCCGCTATCATCTGCTGTTCCTGGTGTATCCGCCGCTGGTGTTCATGGTGTGCCTGTTCGGCCTTCCCGGTGGCGCCGCGGCGCTGTTCTGCACCACCGTCATCGCGGTCGGCTTCACGCTGCACGGCACCAGCCAGGCGATCCTCGACGCATCAGCGTCGGAAGGCACAAACATCCTGATGGTGCAGTTTTTCGTCAGCGTGGCGGCGATGCTGGTTCTGCCGCTGTCGGCGATTCTGGCGGAGCGTGACCGTGCGGCGCTGCAGCTCGCGCGGAGCCGGGAGCAGATGGCGGAGCTCGCGCGCACCGATCCGTTGACCGGTCTCGCCAATCGCCGCCAGCTGGACGAGGCGCTGGAGCGGGAATGCCGGCGCGCCAACCGCAATTGCGCACCGCTCTCTCTGGTCCTGCTGGATGTGGATCATTTCAAGTCCTTCAACGATCAATACGGCCATCGGGCCGGCGACGATTGCCTGTGCGTGGTGTCGGAAGTGGTGAAGAGTTTCGGCCGCAGGCCGGGCGACGTGGCGGCGCGCTATGGCGGTGAGGAACTGGCGGTGCTGCTGGTCTCCACCACGGAAAATGCCGCCTGGCTGCAGGCCGAGGAGCTGCGCCAGGCAGTGCAGGATTTGCGCCTGCCCCATGCCGGCAACGAAACATACGGCTTCGTCACGGTCAGCGTCGGCGTCGTGACCGCGCATCCGCAGCTGCACCCCATCACGCCCAAAATGCTGATCGAGCGTGCCGATGAGATGCTCTATGAGTCCAAGCGCCAGGGGCGAAATCGGGTGATGGCGAGCCTTTGAAGGCAAGCGAAAGAAAGCGCTGCTTTTTGTGAACAAAAAGTAGTTTTTTGTCACTTTGGGCCGTGCTGGTTTCACCGCCATCGGCCCAGTGTAAACAAAAGTTTTTGCGCCGCTTTTTCAAAAAGCGGCTGCTTTCTTCCTTAACTCGGCTTCTTCAGCCTGGCATTGACCACCACCTGCTGGATACCGCCGGCGGCCTCGGAGGCGGCGGCGGCGGCGACATCGCCCCAATAGGGTGAGATATCGCTGGCGGCGAGGACGTGCAGCTGCGTCACCTGGCCGATCTTGCGATGGTTGGCGTCCAGCACGCTCCAATCCAGTTCCACGGTTACCTGGCCCGGCCCGCTCGGCGTCGCCTTGATCGTGCCGGTCACGGAAAAATCCGCCTGCTTGGCATTGGTGACGAGTTGCAGGTTGGGGCTGGGCAGGTCGCGGCTGAGGTCGAGCGGCAGGGCGGTGTCGCCGTCGCCGGGCGCACCGGAGACGGTGCCGATGAAGATTCGCGGCGAGCGGTTTTCCAGCGAGAGCGGGTTGCCCTGCTGCACGCGCGCATTGATGCCGGCGAGCAATTTTGCCAGCTTCTTGGCGTCGGCCGCCGCGGCTTCTTGCAGCGTACCGGCGCTGCCATCGGCCCAGGCGGCGGCAGGAACCGGCGTGCCTTGAAGCTGGCCGTAGTTTTTGCCGTTCGGCCCCAGCACCGTGTAGGCGGGGGTGACATCGTTGCCCGCCAGCTTGGCGGTGGCGACCAGCTGCCAGTCGCTCTTGGTGGCCGGGCCGAAGATGCTCGGCACATTCGCGGCCACGAGTTGGGCCGCCAGGTCCTGGGCATAGAGCTTCGCCTCGTCATTGCCGAGCAACGCCGCTCTCGGCGTCGGGACCATCAGCACCGGGGCGGGGGGGATCGACAGCATCGCCCCCGTGGGGCCGGGGTTTCCATAAAATGGCTGCGGCAGGGTGCCGCAGCCGGCCAGCAGGAAGGCCAGGCCCAGGGTCAGGTTTTTTATATGCATATGACCGAGATCTGATGGCCGATCGCCCCCTCGCCGCGCAAGGTGCGGCGGCGATGGGAAAAGAAATTTTGTTCCTCGGCGCAGGTGTCCATGGATAAAATTTCAGGGATGACGCCGTTTGCAGCCAAGCGGGCGGCGCAATAGGCGGGAAGATCGAACTGCCAGCGCTCCGGGCGGCCGGGGGCGAAAAAGCGCGCATCGGCCGGGTCGCGGGCCAGCACCGGGTCGCGCAGATCGGCGGAGACCTCGTAGCTGGATTGCTGGATGCAGGGGCCGACCACCGCGCGGATGGTTTGCGCGCCCAGGGCCCGCATGGCATCGGCCGTGGCCTCGAGCACGCCGCCCAGCGCGCCGCGCCAGCCGGCATGCGCCGCGCCGACGATGCCACTTGCCTCATCCGCGAACAGCACCGGGGCGCAGTCGGCGGTGATAATGCCGAGCGCGAGACCGGGTAGGGCGGTGACCATCGCATCCGCCGCCGGGCCGTCGCCGACCGCCCAGGGGGCGGTGACGGTCGCGACCGCGGCGCCATGCACCTGGCGCAGCCCCAGCAGGTGCTCCGGTTGGGTGTTGAATTGCGCCGCCACCAGCGCCCGGTTGCGCCGCACATTGGCCGGGTCGTCGGCACCGGAAAGGCTGCAATTCAGGCTGGCATAAGGCCCCGTGGAGACCCCGCCCTGACGGGTGAAAAAACCATGCGGGGTGGAGAGTTCGCCACGAAAATACTTCAAATTTCGAATCCCGGCAGTCTGGGCAAATGTTTAGGGCATAACGCCATGGCTTTGAACAGGCTGCCCATCGCCTCCGGCGCGGTGAGGCGCTCCGCCGCCAGCGCGAAGTCCCGCGCCTTGCCGGGATATTTGCGGGCGAGAAAATCGCTGCGCTGGAACAGGCCGAGCCCGGTGAGAAAGGCGTTCTGCTTCACCGGCCCCTGCACATTTTCCACGCATGCGGCGATGGCGGCGAAATCGACATGGGCGGTCAGGTCGGCCTGCCCCGGGCATTGCAGCGGATCGGCATAGGCGCCGTCGCGGATCGCCTGCACCGAACTGCCGGGCGCGCTCTGCATCGGGCCGTAATCGAAGAACAAAGCCACGGCGCCGCGCGCCGCCAGCTTGCGGCAGAATTCCACGGCAGCCTCGTTGATTTCCCGGACACTGCCGACCGGGTCGTCGGGAAGCCCAATGTCCGCCGGCAACTCCGTATAGGCGCCGTCCTCGACATAAAGCTCGTGCCAGCCGGTCTCGCGGCGAACGAACTGCCGCACCGGCAGCGCGTCCAAAAATTCATTGGCGAGCAGGATCAGCGGACCGTCCGGGAGCGTATCGAGCGACTCATGCCAGACCGCATTGGGCACCCGTGCCGCCTGTTCGGCGCGCAAACGGGGCGAGGTTTCGAGCAGATGCACCTGCGCGCGCGGCCACAGGCGCAGCGCGTCTGCCATCAGCGTGCCGCGCCCGGGCCCGGCCTCGGCCAGAATGACGTTCTCCGGCGCGCCCATCATCTGCCACACGGTCTTGGCCCAGGCGCCGAGAATTTCGCCGAAAACCTGGGTCAGCTCCGGCGCCGTGGTGAAATTCTTGAACGGGTCCTGCGCCGCGTAATAGGCGGCGTTGGCTCGGGCCATGAAATGATCGAAACGTTCCATCAGTTAAGCAAGCAAGTGGCCGCTTTTTAAAAAAAGCGGCGCAAAAATTTTTGTTATGCTGGGCCGGGGGCGGTGAAACCAGCACGGCCCAAAGTTAACAAAGTTTTTTTGCTTCTTTTTGTTCACAAAAAGAAGCCCTTGCCTTGCTTTCGTCTCATGTTGTTACGCGCGCGCGGGTGCCGGCGAACCAGATGATGCCGAGCCCCGCCAGCACCATGGGGATGGAGAGCAACTGCCCCATCGTGGTGTTGAAAGGCAAAAAGCCCAGAAACGGGTCGGGTTCGCGGAAGCATTCGCCGATGATGCGGGCAATGCCGTAGCCGGTGACGAATATGCCGGCGAGCGTGCCGGCCCGGCGGCGCAGCTTCTCGGAACGTGAAGCCAGCAGCATGACGATGAACAACGCCACGCCTTCGAGGCAGGCCTCGATCAGCTCGGACGGGTAGCGCGGCAGCGGCCCGGCATCGGGATAGACCATGGCGAGCGGGAACCAGGCGGGGGCAGGGCGGCCCCAGAGCTCGCCATTGATGAAATTGGCGCAGCGGCCTAGGAACAGGCCGATCGGCACCGCCACGGCGATGCGGTCGGCGAAGGCCAGGATGTTGATCCGGTGCTTGACGCAGAACCAGATGATCGCGGTGGTGACGCCCAGAAACCCGCCATGGAAGCTCATGCCGCCATCCCAGACGGCGACGATCTCCTTGGGATGGGTGAAATAAAAGCCCGGCTGGTAGAACAGCACATAGCCGAGCCGCCCGCCGAGAATGATGCCGAGCGTCGCCCAGGTGAGGAAATCGTCCACCTGCTCGCCGCTGGCCGCGACGGGCGGGCGGCGGACCAGGTAGCGCACCAGGCGCCAGCCGATCAGCAGCCCGGCGATATAGGCGAGGGCGTAAAAATGGATGGTCAGCGGGCCGATATGGATGGCGCGCTGAAAGGCCGGCAGCAGGATGGGGTTCATCGATAGGGGTCCGCCTGAGTCAGATAGGATCTGATATAGGTATCAATGCCTTGCTCTAAAGTCTTAAAAGAATGATTGAAGCCAGCCTGGCGTAGCCGCGCCATCGGCGCCTGGGTGAAGGACTGGTATTGGCCGCGCAGGGCCGCCGGCATGTCGATGAATTCGATGTTCGCTGGCTGGCCGTTGGCGGCGCAGACCGCCGCGCCCAGCTCATAATAGGTGCGGGCGAGCCCGGTGCCGAGATTGTACAGCCCGGCCAGAGCGGGCGCCGTGAGCATGAAGCGCAGCGCCGCCACCACATCGTCGATATAGATGAAATCCCGCGCCTGGGCGCCGTCGGCCAGGCCTGGCCGGTCCGAGCGGAACAGCTTGATGGGGCCGCCGGCGCGCAGCTCATCGTGCTTGACCTTCACGACCGAGATCATCTTGCCCTTATGGTATTCGTTGGGCCCGTAGACGTTGAAAAATTTGACGCCCGCCCAGGCCGGCGGGGCGGGCGCGCCGGTTTCCATCTGGCGCGCGACCCACAGATCGAACGCATGCTTGCTCCAGCCATAGAGGTTGAGGGGCTGCAATTTGCGTAAGGAGGGCAGGGACGAATCGTCGTTAAAGCCGGCCGCGCCGTCGCCATAGGTCGCCGCGGAAGAGGCGTAGATGAAGCGCACCCCGTGTTTCGCGCACCAGGACCAGAGCGTCTGGCTCAAGGCGACGTTGCTGCGCCAGACGAGGTCGCCGTCTGTGGCGGTGGTCTCGGAAATCGCGCCGAGATGCACCACGGCGTCCAGCGCCGGCGCGGCCTCAAGAAAATCGTCCAAGGCTTCCGGGGCGATCACGCGGCCGGGCGGGTGGTGGCGCAGATTGCGCCATTTGCCATCATTGCCGAGCCAGTCGGCGATGATCGTGTCATGCCCGTCGGCCTGCAGCGCCGCATGGAGATTAGAGCCGATGAAGCCGGCGCCACCCGTGACCAATATCATGGGGGCGCTTATAAAGCGTCCTAGATTTCAGAGAAGGCCCTGGGACCATGAATGAACGTCCGAAATTTTTCGATGACCTCGCCGGAGTCGCCGGCGGGGCGCTGTCGGCTTTGACCGGCCTGCGCGAGGAGATGGCGTCGATGGTGCGCGCGCGGGTCGACGAGGCGGTGCGCCGCCTCGACCTCGTGAAGCGCGAGGAGTTCGAGGCGATGTCCGAAGTGGCGCGGCGCGCCAAGGCGCAAGTGGAAGCCTTGGAGGCGCGCGTGGCACGGCTCGAGGTGGAAAAGACCGACATCGCCTCCGAGCCTAACGACATCACGGGCTGAAAAGCGGCGTTGCACACAGACCACCGGGGGTTCGTGCGGCGGCACACCGCGCTGTCTGCCGCACGGCTGGTTCCCGATATCAAACTGCATCTCGCCACCGAGATCACGCCGCTCTGGCTGGCGAGCGAGGCGTTCCTGCAGGCGCATGACATGCCGCCACCCTTCTGGGCCTTTGCCTGGCCGGGTTCGGAGGCGCTGGCGTATCATGTCGCCTTGCATCCAGGGCTGGTGGCGGGAAAAAAAGTGCTCGATTTCGCGGCCGGCAGCGGCCTGGCCGGCATTGCCTGCGCCCGGGCCGGGGCGGCTTTGGTGGAGGCCGCGGAAATCGACCCGTTCGCGGCCGCGGCGATCGCCCTCAACGCGGCCGAAAATCATTGTAATGTCACGGTGCTGCTGGACGATGTCGTGGGATCGCCGTGCCGCTGGGACGTGATCCTGTGCGGCGATGTCTGCTACGAGGCGCCGATGACCCGGCATATCATGCCCTGGCTGCGGCGCTGCGCCGCGCAGGCCACGGTGCTGGTGGCGGATCCGGGGCGGAAATACGCCCCTTCCGAAGGCACGAGGCTGGCGCGCTACGAGGTGCCGACCAGCCTGGAGCTGGAGGATTCGGCGCGCCGCGAGGTCGCGCTGATGCGCCTGGAACCGGCGATGGAAGATGGTTATAGCTAATCCCTATACATTCATCGCATGCATTGCAGAACTCCGCGCATGGGGCGGCTGGCGGCGTTGACCATGCCGGACCCGAAGACTAAGCAACTGCAGCATAATTTTTAGTAACGACCTCTTAGAAAGGTTTGCTATGTCGGATGTCCGCGAAGCCCTGATGGTGGGGCGCAATTCAGAGGGGAAACTGGTTCGCCGCCCTCTGTCGCCGCATTTGCAGGTGTATAAGCCGCAACTCTCCTCGGTGACATCGATTCTTCATCGCGGCACGGGCGTCGTGTTGGGCATCGGCACGCTGCTGCTCGCGGCCTGGCTGGTGTGCGCCGCCACCAGCGACGGAGCGTTTTCCGTCATTCAGTCGCTGTTCGCGACCTGGCTCGGCATTCTCATCCTGTTCGGCTTCACCGTTGCGCTGTTCTATCATTTTTGCAACGGCATCCGCCATTTGCTGTGGGATGCCGGGCGCGGCTTCGAGCTGCCGGACATGCACCGCACCGGCCGGTATGTGTTCGTGGCGACGGCGGTGCTCACCGTCGCGTTTTGGATCATCGCGTTCCTGGTGTGGTGAATGAACATGGATAAACACGACGCTCCTTCGATCCGGATCATGCGCAGCCAGCTCAGCCGTGCGCGTGGCCTCGGTTCGGCGAAATCCGGGCTCCATCATTGGTGGGTCCAGCGCGTCACGGCGATGGCGCTGTTGCCGCTCTCGCTTTATTTCGTGCTCTCCGTGCTGATGCTCGCCGGCGCCTCGCGCGCCGAGATGGCGGCCTTCATGGCCGAACCCTGGAACACCGTGCTGTATCTCTGCCTGATCGCCGCGTTGTTCTATCATCTGGCGCTCGGCCTGCAGGTGGTCATCGAAGACTATGTCCATGACGAGGCGAAGCGGCGCGGCACGCTGCTCGTGGTGAACGCGGTCATCGTGCTGCTGGCGCTGGCCAGCGCCGTCTCGGTTCTCAAACTCGCCTTTTAAGCAGAACGGATTTTTCGCCCATGAATGCGATCCCAAAAACATCGATTGGCGGCTACAAGGTCATCGACCACACCTATGACGTGGTGGTGGTGGGCGCCGGCGGTTCCGGCCTGCGTGCGACGCTGGGCATGGGGGCGGCGGGGCTGAAGACCGCCTGCATCACCAAAGTGTTCCCGACCCGCAGCCATACCGTGGCGGCCCAGGGCGGCATCGGCGCCTCGCTCGGCAACATGGGTGACGATGATTGGCGCTGGCACATGTACGACACCGTGAAAGGGTCGGATTGGCTGGGTGACCAGGACGCCATCGAATATATGTGCCGTGAGGCGGTGCCGGCGATTTACGAGCTGGAGCATTTCGGCGTGCCGTTCTCGCGCACCGAGGATGGCCGCATTTATCAGCGCCCGTTCGGCGGGCATATGAAGGATTACGGCAAGGAGCCGGCGATGCGCGCCTGCGCCGCCGCCGACCGCACCGGTCATGCGATCCTGCACACGCTCTACCAGCAGAGCCTCAAGCATGAGGTCGAATTCTTCGTCGAATATTTCGCGCTCGACCTGATCATGGACGATGACGGCGCGTGCCGCGGCGTGATGGCCTGGAGCCTGGAAGACGGCACCATCCACCGTTTCCGCGCGCAGATGGTGGTGCTCGCCACCGGCGGTTATGGCCGCGCCTATCTCTCCTGCACGTCCGCGCACACCTGCACGGGCGATGGCGGCGGCATGGTGCTGCGTGCCGGGCTGCCGGTTCAGGACATGGAATTCGTGCAGTTCCACCCGACCGGTATTTTCCCGGCCGGGTGCCTGATCACCGAGGGCGCGCGCGGCGAGGGCGGGTATCTTACCAACGCCCAAGGCGAGCGCTTCATGGAACGCTACGCGCCGACCGCGAAGGATCTGGCCTCGCGCGACGTGGTCTCGCGTTCGATGACGATCGAGATCAATGAAGGCCGCGGCGTCGGCCCGAACAAGGACCATATCCTGCTCCATCTGGAGCATCTCGGCGCCGACATTCTGCATGAGCGCCTGCCCGGCATTTCCGAGACCGCGCGCGTGTTCGCCGGCGTGGATGTGACCAAGGAAGCGATCCCGGTGCTGCCGACCGTGCATTACAACATGGGCGGCATTCCCACGAATCTCCATACCGAAGTGCTGCGCCCGACCGCGTCCAACCCGGATGCGGTGGTGCCGGGGCTGATGGCGGTGGGCGAGGCGGCTTGCGTTTCCGTGCATGGCGCCAACCGGCTCGGCACCAATTCGCTGCTCGACCTCGTGGTGTTCGGCCGCGCCGCCGGCCAACGTGCCGCAGCGATCCTGAAGTCCGGCGCCACCCAGGCGCCGCTGCCGGCCAACGCGGGCGAGGCCAGCCTGGCCCGCTTCGATGCCGTCCGCCACGCCAAGGGCGGCACCAAGGTGGCGCAGCTGCGCGACCAGTTGCAGCGCACCATGCAGAGCCACGCCGCGGTGTTCCGCAATTCCAAGTCGCTGTCCGAAGGCGTGACCAAGATGCAGGGCCTGTGGCAGGGGCTCTCCGACATGTCGGTGCAGGATCGCAGCCTGATCTGGAACTCCGATCTCGTCGAGGCGCTGGAACTCGATAACCTGATGAGCAACGCCATGACCACCATGGTGTCTGCCGAGGCCCGCAAGGAGAGCCGTGGCGCGCAGGCGCATGACGATTTCCCCGAGCGCGACGATGCCGAGTGGATGAAGCATACGGTCAGCTATTGCGACGACAAGGGCGCAGTGCAGCTCAGCTATCGCCCGGTTAAGATGCAGACGCTGACCAACGAGGTCTCCGTGTTCCCGCCCAAGAAGCGCGTGTATTAAGGAACTTTCCCGATGGCAGAATTTACGCTCCCGAAAAATTCCAAAGTGGGCGTGGGCACAACCCACAAGGCGCCGGCCGGGGCCAAGCGCGTGAAGGAATTCAAGGTTTATCGCTGGAACCCCGATGACGGGAAGAACCCGGTGATGGACACGTTCGAGGTCGACCTCGATGCGTGCGGCCCGATGGTGCTGGACGCGATCATCAAGATCAAGAACGAGATCGACGCCTCGCTGACCTTCCGCCGTTCCTGCCGCGAGGGCATCTGCGGCTCCTGCGCGATGAACATCGACGGCACCAACACGCTGGCCTGCCTGAAGCCGATCGAAGAGGTGAAGGGCGCGGTCAACATCAACCCGCTGCCGCATATGCCGGTGGTGAAGGATCTGGTGCCGGACCTCACGCAGCCTTACGCGCAGCTGCGCTCGGTGGAGCCCTGGCTGCAGAGCGAAACCCCGGCGCCGCCGGACGGCGAGCGCCTGCAAAGTCGCGAGGAGCGTGCCAAGATCGACGGGCTGTGGGAGTGCATCCTGTGCTTCTGCTGCTCCACCTCCTGCCCGAGCTATTGGTGGAACGGCGACCGCTATCTCGGCCCCGCAGTGCTGCTGCAAGCCTATCGCTGGATCGCCGACAGCCGCGATGAAGCTTCCGGCAAACGCCTGGATGCTCTGGAAGATCCGTTCAAGCTGTATCGTTGCCATACCATCATGAACTGCACGCAGACCTGCCCGAAAGGCCTCAATCCGGCCAAGGCCATCGGTGAGATCAAGCAGCTCATGCTCGAGCGCGAAGGCTAATAAAAAGGGCCCCTTAAGGGGCACTTTTTATTTTTAAGGAAGAAAGTGGCCGCTTTTTGAAAAAAGCGGCACCAAAAACTTTTGTTATGCTGGGCCTGAGGCGTAGTCGCGGACACAGCCCATGGCCCAGAGTAAATAAAGTTTTTTTGCTACTTTTTGTTCACAAAAAGTAGCGCTTTCTTGTCACTTCAGTGCGTGGCCCCGCCGGCCACGGCGCCCACGCCGGCGCCCAGGGCGGCGCCGAGCAGCACCGGGCCGCCGACCAGCGCGGTGATGGCGGCGCCGCCGGCGGCGCCGATCGCGCCGCCCGAGAGCATGCGCTGTTGCGTCCGGGTCATGCCCGAGCAGCCGACCAGTGAGCCGGCGCAGAGGACGACGAGACAGAGGCGGGGGATGGACAACAAGATCGGATCCTTTGGACGTGAAGAAACGGCCTGACTAACGCGCCGAGGCTGTCGGTTGGCTGACAAAATTCCAAACCTTTGTTTAGGTGGGAGCCGTGCTGGTTCCATCGCCATCGGCCCAGCATAAACAAAAGTTTTTGCGCCGCTTTTTTCAAAAAGCGGCTTCTTTCTTCCTAAAACTCCCCCAGCTTGTCGTCGCCGACCTGGATGATCGACAGGCAGGCAAAGGTCTGGCTGAGCGCGGTATAGGCGATTTCACCGAAGGTGACGGGGCCGGTGAAGGGGCCCGTGCGCCTTCCTTCCAGCCGGGCCTGCCGGTAGTTCAGCACGCAGGTGCAGGCGAAGGCGACATCTCCGGGCGTGATGGCGGCGATCGCGCGATCGAAGACGGAGGGGAAATTCGTGAGCGGCGCGGCAAATCGGTAGGCCAGGCTCTTGAACACCGGCGAGAAGAAATCGACACGCTGCGCTTGCGCGTCTACCGCGCGGATCGAGACGCTGATCGCCGCGCCGTCGGAATCGGCGATCAGCGGCAGGTTGGTGTCGATGCGGTGGGCGGCGATGTACGCCGCGAAATTTTGCGGCGTTCCGCCGATCAGGCACGAGGTGGCGCTCAGCCCCTCTTCCGCGAAGGTGATCGCCGCGCCTTTGCCGATGGAGAACAAATTGACCACGTCGATCTGCGCGGCCTGTCCGAGCGGCAGGGATACATGCATGAGCGCGCCGCCTTCCGCATGAGGCTGCCCGTTGCCGGCGAAGATTTTCGCACGGGCCGGTTCGGTTTCGGTCAGGTCCGCGGCGCTGATCCAGCCGATCAGGGGACTATTGAACAACCCTGGGTAGTCTGTGCCGTCGCGGGCAAAGTGGAGCAGCAGGTCGCTCAGGCCGGGCAGGATCAGCACCGAGAACCCGTTTTTGGGATAGCGCCGGGCGAGGCCGGGAAGCTGGCGCGCCTTCAGGAGCTGGATGTTCGCGGCCTGTGCATGATCCGTGAGGTCGGAATAGAAGATCCGGCTGCGATCGGTGGTGCCGCCGGCATCGGTGAGAAACGCCGTCGCGGTGCCGCCGATCCAGTGCCCGGCAGGCAGCCGCGTGAGCAGGCTTTCGGCGCCGGCCAGCAGCAGGATGCGCCCCGCCCGGATCATGGCGGTCAGCTCCGCGACGGTGCCGAACCCACGCTTGGGCATACGGGGACCTCCTCTTATTCAGTCGTAGTTCGGATGACTGTTATCACATTGTTGTCGGTCATATCCTGGCGTCGGGAATCCATCGAAATATTGATGAATCGTAATAAATGGCGCCGGCGATTTAGAAAATATCGGAGAGTGCCTTGGGCGATGATTTTTTTCTCGCCAGCATGGTTTAAAATAGTAAGCTGTTCCTGTCCTTCTGGAGAAAAAAATGAGTGCCTTGGCCCGCCCGAGCAACGACCCGCTCGTCAATCACTGGATGCCCTTCACCGCCAACCGGCAATTCCACGAATCACCGCGCATTCTCGCCCGGGCGGAGGGCGTTTATTACTGGAACACGCAGGGCGACCGGCTGCTGGATGGCTCCTCGGGCCTGTACTGCATTCCGCTCGGCCATGGCCGCCGGGAAATCCGTGAAGCGGTGGCCAGCCAGATGGAGATTTTGGACTACGCGCCGCCCTTTCAATATGGCACGCCCGCCGCGTTCCGCCTGGCCGCCGAGGTTGCGGCGATGACGCCGCCGGGCTTGAACCGCATTTTTTTCTCCGGTTCCGGCTCCGAGGCGGTGGAGAGCGCGATGAAGGTGGCGCTGCAATATCACCGGGTGCGCGGCGAGGGGGCACGGCAGCGTTTCATCGGTCGCGAGCGCGGTTATCACGGCGTGAATTTCGGCGGCCAGTCGGTCGGCGGCATGGTCGCTAACCGTAAGGCTTTTGGCATCGGCCTGCCCGGCGTCGCGCATATGCGCCACACCAAGATTCCGGAAAACCAGTACCAGATGGGCGAGGGCACCTATGGCGCGGAACTCGCCGATGATCTGCAGCGTTTCGTCGATCTCCATGGCGCGGACACGATCGCCGCGTGCATCGTCGAGCCGATTGCCGGCTCCACCGGGATTCTGGTGCCGCCCCAAGGTTACCTGCAGCGGCTGCGGGACATCTGCACCCGCCACGGCATTTTGCTGATTTTCGACGAGGTGATCACCGGTTTCGGCCGCACCGGGCAGAATTTCGCAGCGCATACGTTCGGTGTGACGCCCGACATCATGACCATGGCGAAGGCGCTGACCAACGGCTCCATGCCCATGGCGGCGATCGCGGTGCGCGAGGATATCCAGCAGACCATCCTCGACGCCGCCCCGGCCAACACGGTGGAGATGTTCCACGGCTACACCTATTCCGCGCATCCGGCGGCCTGCGCCGCCGCCCTTGCGACGCTCAAGATCTACCGCGAAGAAGATACGTTCGCCCGCGTCCGGGAGCTGGCGCCGGCCTTTCTGGCGCAGATCGCCGCCTTCCGCGACCTGCCCTACGTAACCGACACACGCGGCTTCGGCCTGCTCGGGGCGATCGACCTGGAACCCGAGGGGCAACCGGGCGCGCGGGGTTTCCGCCTGATGTGCAAGGCGTTCGAAGCCGGGCTGGTGCTGCGCGTCGCCGGCGACACGCTGGTGCTGGCGCCGCCTTACGTTTCCACCGAAGACCAGATCGCGGAAATGGTGCAGACGTTGCGTAAGGTGGTGACCGCCGCTTAGAGCGCGATGGCTTAAGTCGAGCCATTCGATGGTTCGACTTAATGTCTGAGGCGTCTTCTAATTTATCGGTCTGGAGCCATCGACATTTCGCTGGGCAGGGTCCGGAGAATTGCGGGAAGGCGCATAGAACAGCTTGCGATCGGAACCTTTATCGTTGCGATGAAGGCTCAGATCGCTGAAGCGTTGGCGGGTTCGAGCTGGCAGGTCGTAAAGGGGCTTGCAACTATGTGCGCCGCGCGCAAGTTACCAACTCATCAGGACAGGAGCGTTAGCATTGTATCAGGATGTCATGTTGCATGTCGGCGGCAAATGGCGCGCCGCCAAGGATGGCCGCACGCTGGACGTGATCAATCCCGCCACCGAGGACGTGATCGGCAAGATCGCCCATGCCGGACAGGCGGATCTCGATGAGGCGCTGGCCGCCGCGCAAAAAGGTTTTGAGACCTGGCGCCACGTATCGCCGTTCGAACGCTCGAAGCTGATGCGCAAGGCCGCTTCGCTGCTGCGCGAGCGGGCCGAAAACATCGCCACCATCATGACCACCGAGCAGGGCAAGCCGCTGGCGGAAGCGCGCATTGAGATCGCGGGTGCGGCCGATGTGATGGAGTGGTTCGCCGAAGAAGGGCGCCGCGCCTATGGCCGTCTGATTCCGGCGCGCGGCGAGGGGATCTACCAGATGGTGGTGCGCGAGCCGGTTGGCGTGGTCGCCGGCTTCACGCCCTGGAACTTCCCGATCAGCCAGGCCGTGCGGAAAATTTCCGCAGCACTTGCGGCGGGCTGCGCCTTCATCCTCAAGGGGCCCGAAGAGACGCCGGCGAGCTGCGCCGAGCTGGTCCGCGCTTTCGTCGATGCCGGGCTGCCGGCCGGCGTGGTGCAGCTGGTCTACGGCGTGCCGGCGGAAATTTCCGAGTACCTGATCCCGCATCCGGTGGTGCGGAAAATCTCCTTCACCGGCTCGACCGCGGTGGGCAAGCACCTCGCCGCCCTGGCCGGCACGCATATGAAGCGCGCGACGATGGAACTCGGCGGCCATGGCCCGGCGATCGTCTGCAATGACGCGGACCTCGACCATGCGGTGAAAATTCTCAGCGGCAACAAGTTCCGCAATGCCGGGCAGGTCTGCGTCTCGCCGACGCGCTTCCTGGTGCAGCGCGATGTGTATGCGCCGTTCGTCGAGCGCTTCGTGCAGGCCGCCAAGGAGATCAAGGTCGGCAGCGGGCTCGACGCCGGCACGACCATGGGGCCGCTCGCCAATGCCCGCCGTGTGACGGCGATGGAAGGCTTCGTTGCCGACGCGGTGCAGAAGGGCGCCACCGTGCGCACCGGCGGCAAGCGCATCGGCAACAAGGGCTATTTCTTCGAGCCGACCGTGCTCACCGACATCGCGCCGGAAGCCCGCGTGCTGCATGAGGAACCGTTCGGCCCGCTGGCGCTGATGATTCCGTTCGGCACCATGGACGAGGCGATCGCCGAGGCGAACCGCCTGCCTTACGGCCTGGCCGCCTACGCCTATACCCGTTCCACCGCGACCGCGGCGCGGCTGGGTTCGGCGATCGAGTCCGGCATGGTGTCGATCAACCATCACGGCCTGGCCTTGCCGGAAACGCCGTTCGGCGGCGTGAAGGACAGCGGCTATGGCTCCGAAGGCGGCGTCGAGGGGCTGGAGCCGTATCTGGTGACCAAGTTCATCAGCCAGGCGAATCTCTAAGAAAGCAAGTAAGCAGCCGCTTTTTAAAAAAAGCGGCGCAAAAACTTTTTTGAAACTTGGCCCGTGGCGGTGAAACCGGCACGGGCCAAGTTAACAAAGTTTTTTTGCTACTTTTTGTTCACAAAAAGTAGCGCTTTCTTTTGTCTTCAAACCTGCCCGGCGGCGCCGTAGATCACCCGCAATTTCTTCTTGTCCAGCTTGCCGACGGAGGTTTTCTCCAGCGTTTCGGCGAAGAAGACATGGTCGGGAATCGCATAGCGGGAGAGTTCGCCAAGCTCCACGCGCGCGCGGATCAGGCTTTTCACATCGTCTTCCGTGAGCGACGCGTCCGGCTTGCGCACCACGATCGCCGCCGGCCGTTCGCCCCACATATAGTCGTAAATGGCGATGACCGCGCATTCGCTGACCCTGGAATCCCCGAGAATAACATCTTCCAAGGCGAGCGAGGAAATCCATTCGCCGCCGGTCTTGATCACATCCTTGCTGCGGTCGAGCACATGCAGCAGGCCGAATTCGTCGATGCGGCCGAGATCGCCGGTATGCATCCAGCCGCCGCGCCATAACGCGGCGCTGGCCGCCTCGTCCTTCACATAGAAGGCCGCGAGGCACGGGCCGCGCGCCACCACCTCGCCGACGCTTCTGCCGTCATGGGGCAGGAAATTCATGTCGTCATCGGCGAGAGCAAGCTCGATCAGCGCGCCGGGCTGGCCGGCGGCGCAACGGATTTCGACGTCCCGCGCGGGGCCTGGGTCGTCCGCCAGCATGTCGCTTGTGATCTGGCCGACGGTCATGATCGGGCAGGATTCCGACATGCCGTAGCCGCTCCGCACATCGATGGCGCGGGCCAAGGCGGTGCGGCAGAGTGCGGCGGGCATGGCCGCCCCGCCGACGATCACGCGCCAGGCGCTGAAATCGACATTGTCCGCCTCAGGCGCGGCGAGCAGCCGTTGCAGGACGGTCGGCACGCAATGCGAGAAGGTGACGCGCTCGGCGGCGATGAGTTGCAGCACCAGAGACGGCTCGAAGCGGCCGGCATAGACCTGCTGCATGCCCATCAGCGTCGCGGCATACGGAAATCCCCAGCCATGGACATGAAATAACGGCGTCAGGGGCATATACACATCCTCGTGCGAGACGCTGCAGCCGCTCATGGCGAGGGTGGAGAGCAAGGTCAGCGTGTGCAGCACCAGTTGCCGGTGCGAAAAACACACGCCCTTGGGGGCGCCGGTGGTGCCGGTGGTATAGAAAATGGTGGCGATGGTGTTTTCGTCGAAGTCCGGAAAATCGCAGGCGGGCGCCGCGGCGGCGAGCAAGGTTTCGTAATCCCCTGCATATGTCTCGCCCTGGTCGTCCTCCTCCGGCGCCGCATCATCGGTCAGGACGATGACGTGCCTGAGTTTCGGGAGCCGGCCGCGCATGGTCCGGCAGACCGGGAGAAAATCCTTGTTGATGAGCAGGATTTCCGCGTCGGAATGGTCGAGCGTGTAGGCGATCTGCGCGGGGCTCAAGCGGATATTCACCATCATCAGCACGCAGCCGAGCATCGGGACGGCGAAATACGCTTCGAGATAGCGGTGGCTGTCCCACTCGGCGATGGCGACGCGCATGCCGGGTTTCGCGCCGAGGGCAGTGAGCGAGCCCGCGAGGCGGTGCACGCGGGCGACGAAATCAGGGTAGGTGAAACGCAACGCGCCGCGATAGACGATCTGCCTGCGGCTCGCCCGAGCCACCGGCGCTTTTAAAAGATGCTTGATCAGCAACTGATAATCGTTGGGCATGGCGTTTCCTCTGTTTGTTCTTTTAATTCGATTTCGAAACGATTTGGTCGGGTCGAGGAAAGTGGCCGCTTTTTTGGAAAAAAGCGGCGCAAAAAACTTTTGTTGTGCTGGGCCACGGGCGGCGAAACCAGCGCGGCCCAAACTGACAGAAAACTACTTTTTGTTCACAAAAAGTAGCGCTTATTTACTTACTTCAGCTTGCCTTTGATCAATTCCATCGCCCGGGCAAACGCCGCATCCGCGTCCAGCGTTGTGGTGTCGAGATGCATGGCATCCGCCGCGGCGACCAGGGGGGCGGCCTTGCGGTTGGCGTCGGCCTCGTCGCGGGCGGCGAGGTCGGCCTGCACGGCCTCCAAGGTCACATCATTGCCGCGGCCGAGAAGTTCGGCGTGGCGGCGCTGGGCGCGGGCCTGCAGGCTTGCGGTCACGAAGAGTTTCGCGTCGGCATTGGGGAAGATGATGGTGCCGATGTCGCGCCCGTCCAGCACCGCGCCGTTGGCGGTGCCGAAATGGCGCTGGAATTCCAGCAGGGCGGTGCGCACGCCCGGGATGGAGGCGACCTGGCTGGCGGCCTTGTCGGCGGCGCCGCCGCGCAGGTCGGTGCGGTCGAGGTCGGCACGGGTCAGGCTTTTGGCGGCCTGGGTGGCGGCCCCGGGGTCGGCCGGATCGGCGCCTTCATCGAGCACGCGGCGGCCGACGGCGCGGTAGAGCAGCCCGGTATCGAGGTAAGGAAGGCTCAACGCGGCGGCGATGCGCCGCGCCAGGGTGCCTTTGCCCGCTGCGGCGGGTCCGTCGATGGCGATAATCATGAGGCGGTGATGCGGGCGCCGAGCTGGTGCATCAGCGTCACGAAACCGGGGAAGGAGGTATCGATGAACGTGGCGTCGTCGACGCGCATTTCCGCTTCGGTGATCTGGCCGAACACCAGGGCGCTCATCGCCAGGCGATGGTCCATGTGCGTCTGCACCAGGCCGCCGCCGGGAATGCGCGCGGCCCCGTGCACGATCAGGTCGTCGCCCTCGATCTCCACGCGCACGCCGCCGGCGCGCAGCATGGCGGCGGTGGCGGCCAGGCGGTCGCTTTCCTTCACGCGCAGCTCGGCCAGGCCGCGCAGGCGCGAGGTGCCGCGCGCCGTGGCGCAGGCGACGGCGAGAATGAGATATTCATCGATCATGCTCGGCGCGCGCTCGGGCGGCACGTCCACGGCGTTCAGCGCGGTGTGCTCCACGATCACGTCGCCCAGCAGCTCGCCGCCCTGGGTGCGGGCGTTGCGGATGGTGAGGTCGGCACCCATTTCGCGCAGCGTGTCGAACAGGCCGGTGCGCAGCGGGTTGAGCCCGACATTGCGAATGGTCAGGCGCGAGCCCGGAACCAGCAGCCCGGCGACCAGCGGGAAGGCGGCCGAGGACGGGTCGCCCGGCACCGCCACGTCGGCGCCGCGCAGCTCCGGCTGACCGGTGAGGCGAATCACCCGGCCCTTTCCTTGTTGGCTCACGGTGAGTTCGGCGCCGAAATGGCGGAGCATGTTCTCCGAATGGTCGCGGGTCGGCTCCGGCTCCTCCACCTCGGTGATGCCGCGGGCATTGAGCCCGGCGAGCAGCACGGCGGATTTCACCTGCGCGGAGGCGACCGGCAGCCGGTAGCTGATCGGCAGCGCGTCGCGCGCGCCCTGGATGGTGAGCGGCAGGCGGTCGCCGGCGCGGGCGGTGAAGGTCGCCCCGGACATTTTCAGGGGCTCGATCACGCGCTTCATGGGCCGGGTGCGCAACGAGGCGTCGCCGGTCATGACGGAATAGAAATCGTGGGTGGCGAGGATGCCGGCGAGCAGCCGCGCGGCGGTGCCGGAATTGCCCATGTCCAGCACATCGTCTGGCGCGGTGAGCGCGCCGATGCCGCGCCCGGCGACGATCCAGCTTTCCCCGTCCTTGCGGATCTCCGCGCCCAAAGCGCGCATGGCGGCGGCGGTGCGCAGCACGTCCTCGCCTTGCAGCAGGCCGGTGATGCGGGTCTGGCCGACCGCGAGCGCGCCGAACATAAGCGCACGGTGGCTGATGGATTTGTCCCCGGGGACGGCAATCTCGCCGGAGAGTGGTGCGGTAGAACGGCCGGCGGTAAGCGGCTTGGCAGGTTGCGATTCCATGAGCGGCGCTTAGCGCGTTTTTTGCGGGAACGGAAACGGTGCCGCCGCCGCTTCTGCCGATTTTTGTGCCGCGGCGCCATCGCCCATGCCTTCCCGGGAGAGATTTGGGAGCGATATGCGGGCGGCCGGACCGGCTTGAAAATCCCCCGGAAAAACGTGGGTTGCGTCGGCACATCAGGTTTGGTTTGACATGCGGCGCGGGGCGTGGCATCGCGCCGCTCTCATTGAAATGGCGTGAAGAAAAGAGGTTTTTATGGCCAAACCGGAACTTGGCGAAAAACGTACCTGCGTATCGTGTGGGGCGCGGTTTTTCGACCTCGGGAAAGACCCGGCGGTCTGCCCGAAATGCGCCACTGAACAGCCGGCCGAACAGCCGCGCCTGAAGCGCGCGGCCCCGCAGCCGGAAGAGGTCAAGAAGGTTGTGAAGCCGGCCCCCGTGGATCCCGACGACGTGGATGTCGAGGTGGATGACGACGAGACGGATGAGGACATCCTGGAGGATGCCGATGATCTCGACGACGATGCCGACGTGATCGACGCCGATATCGACGTGCAGCCGGAAAATGACGACACCGAGCGTTAAGCCGTTCTGACGCCAGGGTTTTTAACGCCGCATCCGGCTGCCGGATGCGGCGTTTTTAATGAGGAAAGGAAGCGGTATTTTTTGTGAACAAAAAGTACCAAAAAACTTTATTTACTTTGGGCCGTGCTGGTTTCGCCGCCTCCGGCCCAGCGTAACCAGAAGTTTTTGCGCCGCTTTTTTCAAAAAGCGGCTGCTTTCTTCCCTTCCTTCACTTGGCCGGCTGCCAGCCCCGAATGGCGCGCAAATGCGGATATTGCTTGGCTTCGCGCCAACTGCCGAGGATCGTGTTGTCGATCGTCAGCGGTGGGGTGACGTCGGGTTGCAGGCTGAGCCGCAGCGCCACATCATGATCGACCATGTCGGTGGTGCCCTCCATGGTCGCGGTGCCGGAAGATGTCGTGAGCCGGGCGGCGGTCACGCTGCCCTCACCGTTGGCGAAATTGGCCGATAACGCCAGAGTGTCGAAGGCGCTGGCGCCGGAGGTGATGGAAGCGCGCAGATGCGGGTGGCCGGGACTGTGCAGCGCCGTGACGAGCGCCGGCAGGTCGAAGCCGGTGATGTGGCCATTCGCGGCGGTCAGCGTCGCCGTCCCGGATAGGGTCGCCTTCCAGCTGTTCGGCGCGTAGCCGCTGGCGGTGAGATCGGCCGTGGCGGTCACGATGCCGTCAGGCAGCGTGAAGGGAAAGGTGATCGGCAGGTGGAGCTGGCTGGCGTCGAGCTTGGTGCCGGCGAATTTCAGTGCCAGGGACGGCGGGGCGCTGGCCGAGAGGCTGGCGGCGAAACTGCCGGCCAGGTTGCCGCCGGCAATGGCGGCGCGCGTCAATGTTCCCGCCAGGCTGTTCGCGCCCACGGTGATGGTGCCGTCGGCCGCGCCCAGGGCCGGCTGGCCGTTATAGAGCACGCGGTTGGCGGTGAATTTCAGCGTGCCGGGCGCCTGGGCGATGCCGGACCAGGGCAGCGTCATGAGTAGGCTGAGCGGTGGCAGGGCCAGCGTGTCGGCCTCGATATCGCCGGCGACGATGCCCTTGTCGCTGACCACATGGCCGTTGGCGGTCAGGTCGCCGAAGGACAGGTCGAAATCCGGCAGGCCGAATTGCTGCGGCGAGATCAGCATGCCCGCGCGGAGCGAGAGCGAGCCGGCGCCCGGCCAGGCGAGGCCGTGCGGGAGGTGAAGCAGGGCCGCCGCGGCGATGGCGTCGGGGTGGCGCAGCGTGACCGCACCGCTGGCGGTGCCGGCATTGAGATCGACGGTCGGCGCCGCGGTGAACGCGAAATCGCCAAGGGTGCCCACGGCGCTGGTGGCGAGCGCGCCGGGTGGCCCGTCGGCGGTTAAAGCGAGGTTGAGCGGGGGCTGCAGCAGAGCCAGGGGCGGATGCCAGGAGGACGGCAAAAGCATCGTGAGCGGGGCGGCGGAGGGCAGCGAGACAAAGCCATGGGCGCTGGTGACCTGGCCTTTGGCGTCGAGCGCCAGGCTGCCGGCGACCAGGCCGTTGAAAAGCCGGGCCGAGACCCGCCGGAGGTTCAGCCCATCACCGAGCGTGCCGTCCAGCAGCAGGTCGGTCAGCGGCACCGGTCCCAGCGTTGCCTTGGCGGCGGTGATCTGTGCCGCCGCGGAGAAGGCTGCATTGGGACGGCGGTTGAACCAGGTGAGCAGTGGCGTCAGGTCCAGCCGGTCGAACGCCAGCGCGCCGTCCGCATGATGACCGCGGATGACCAGGTCCCCGGTCACGTGGTCGCCGCTGATCTCTCCGTTGAGATGCTGCAGCACCAGCCTGTCCAGCGAGCCGGACAGGGCGGTGTTCAGCACGGCGCTGGTCCAGCCGTCCGGCGCCGGGACGCCGTAGCTGCTTAGCAAATCGGGCACGGAGGGAATTTCCAACCTCGCGTCGCCGCTGAGCGCGCCGTTCGCCGCGATCGTCACATCGCCCGTGAGCAGGCTGCCGCTCGCCAGGCTGGCTTGCACCCCGCGCGCCGAAACCGAGCCGGCCTTCGTTACAAGAGTGGCCTGGAAGGTCGGAAAATGCTGGCCGAAAGCGGTCACCTCGGTGGCGTTCAATGCGACCTTGAGCCGCGTGCCGGGCCAGAGCGCCGGCACGGTGGTCAGGACCGAGGCATTGAGATTCTGGCCGGTCAGCGTGGCGGTGAGTTGCGGGGTTGGGCGGAGGAACTGCAATTGCGCGGTGCCCGTGAGCCGCGCGGCGCCGGCCTCGATCTGCAGCGTGGTGGCGGTGAGCGCGTTGGCGTTGGCGTCAAGCTCGGCATTGACCATCACATGCGGGGTGTTGAGGCCGAGCTGGCCGGTGACTTCGCTGGCGCTGTTCACGGCGCCGAGGAATTGCGCGGTGACGTCGCCGCTGCTCGCGTCGACCCGCAGCGGCGCGATGCCCGTGACGCCGGTGCCGGCGAGCGTGAAGGTGAGGGACAGCGACCTGCCTTGCGTCATGCCGGTGCCGGAGACGGTGATGGCGCTTTCGGCGCCGGTGACGATCGAGGCGTTCACATCGTCGAGATGCACCTGGCCAAGCGTGATGGCGCCGTTTTGGATCTGCGCATGCAAGGCCGCGAGCCAGGGGGGCGGGGTGACGGCGGCGCTGCCGCCGTGCAATGGCCAGGGCAAGTCGATCTGCGGGGAGATCAGCGTGAGGTTGGTGGCGTGCAGCTGGCCGCGCAGCAAGGACGGCAGGGAAATGTCCAGAGTCAGGGTGCGCGCCCGGATCGTCTCCTCGTCAGGGCCGGTGATGGTGACGCGGTCGGCGACGAGTTGCGGCGCCGGCAGCAAAGCGAGCGACAGCTTGCCGTTGATCCGCACCTGGCGGCCGGTGAGCGAGGAGGCAAGCGCCTCGATCGTCCCGCGATGCGTGCTGGAGGCGACGAATCCGGGTAAGGCAAGAATGGCCGTCGCCAGCAGGATGGCAAGACCGAGGGGGATGAGCCAAAGAGTTCTTCTGCTCACGGGTGACCGACACCGCCGCCCGGCCCGGACGGCGCAATGGCCCGGCCGGCATTGTCGCGCGCGACAATGCCGATGCCAATGCCGCCGTGACCGATTGCGAATTGCCAGCCCATGAAACCTGCCATCGAACTCAGCCCCGTTGATGTCCGATTGTCGGTTTTGGTTCAAGGGTACGGCTATGTTAGGCTGAGGTGATGAGTTACTGGGGCAAAATCATCGGCGGTGTCGCGGGCTTTGCGGTGGGCGGGCCGGCGGGGGCGCTGTTCGGCGCGGCCTTGGGCCACGCGGCCGATGAAGGCGTGGTGAGCGGCATCGCCGCCAAGGCGCTGCCGTTCGAGGCGATGAAGATGGCGGCGCTGTTCGGGCGGCGCGACCAGATTTTTGCGGTCAGCGTGACGGTGCTGGCGGCCAAGCTCGCGAAATGCGACGGGCCGGTGACGCGCGCGGAGATCGACATGTTCAAGCGCAGCTTTTCGATCCCGGAATCCAGCGTCGCCGAGATCGGGCGGCTGTTCGACCGCGCCCGGGAATCGGCTACCGGTTACGAAAATTACGCGCTTCAGCTCGGCCAGGCCTTTGCCGACAACCGCATTTTGCTGGAACAGGTGCTGGCTGGTTTGTACCAGATCGCCCGTGCCGACGGTCCGGTGAACGCAGATGAGGAGGAGTTTCTGAACCGGGTGGCGCGGCGCTTCCGGCTCGATGACGTGGCCTCCGGCCGGGCCGAGCACGGGACCGCGGCACCACACGCCCAGGCGGCCGACGATGCGTATGCGGTGCTGGGGCTCGACCGGAAGGCCGGCGACGACGCGGTGCGGGCCCGCTGGAAATCGTTGATGCGCGAGAACCATCCCGACAGCCTGGCCTCGCGCGGCGTGCCGCAGGCGATGATCGACGCCGCCTCCGACCGCGTGGCGCGGATCAACGCCGCCTATGACAAGGTCAAGCGTGAACGCAAACTCTGACGTGCCGGCTGTGATCCGCCGTGCCTCCCCGAATTTTGATGCGCGGCCGGGCGGCGTGGATATGCTGGTGCTGCATTATACCGGCATGCAGAGCGCCGAGGCGGCGCTGGCGCGGTTGTGCGACGGGGCGGCAAAAGTTTCGTCGCATTATGTGGTGGATGAGGATGGGGCCATCTATGAGCTGGTCGCGGCGCAAAATCGCGCCTGGCACGCCGGGGTAAGCTTCTGGCGTGGCGCCACAGGGCTGAACGACCGGTCGATCGGCATCGAGATCGTCAACCCAGGCCACGAATTCGGCTATCGGCCTTTTCCGCCGGCCCAGATGCAGGCGGTGCGCGCGCTCTGTCAGGGCATTCTGGCGCGCTGGCCGGGCATCACCGCGCGCAACGTGGTGGCGCATTCCGACATTGCGCCGAACCGCAAGCAGGATCCCGGCGAGCTGTTCGATTGGCGCGGGCTGGCCGCTTCGGGGATCGGGCTGTGGACCGATAATTTTGGTCCGCCCGGCGATCTGCGGGCAGATTTGGCGGTGATCGGGTATGACGTGGAGCTGGCGGAAGCCGATGTCATCACCGCCTTTCAGCGGCACTTCCTGCCCGACCATCTGACCGGTGTGGCGGACGAACATACCGCCGGGCGGGCGGCTGCGGTGCGGGCCCTACTTGATCCGAAGCATTGACCAAAGCTGAATGAAGGTGCAGGGGAGCAGAAATCCAGACGGCTGGACGGCCGCTGGCGGGGTGCGAACCCTGCTGGAGGAAAGTCCGGGCTCCACGGAAATACGGTGCCGGCTAACCGCCGGCGGGGGCGACCCCAGGGACAGTGCCACAGAAAACAAACCGCCACAGGTTCGCCTGCGGCAAGGGTGAAACGGTGCGGTAAGAGCGCACCGCGGCCCTGGTGACAGGGCTGGCAGGGTAAACCCCACCGGGAGCAAGACCGAATAGGGGCGGCCGGCGCCGTGCGGAAGCATGGGCGCGGGAGCATTTCCGATCCGCCGCCCGGGTTGGTCGCGCGAGGCGGGCCGCAAGGTCCGTCCCAGAGGAATGGCCGTCCAGCGCCGCTCGCGGCGTGGACAGAACCCGGCTTACAGGCCGTCTGGATCTTTCCGTATCGACGATGGACGCGTCAGGCGTCTTTCGAAGCGGCGTGTCATTGGCGCCGGATGATTTTAGAGCGGATCGCGCCGCGATCCGCTCTAAAATCTGAATCCGCCGTCAGATAAACAAGTTAGAGGGCGATTCAGACCTTAAATCGAACCATGGAGTGGTTCGATTTAAGGTCATCGCGCTCTAATGTGAAAACATCTCCATTCTTGCGAATTAGAACAAAACAAGAACACATCGCTTTGCGATTCCCCCGTTATTTGCAGGGAGTTTTCGTTCGACTCGATGGCGCAAAAAAGAGATTCCTTTTGACGCGGCGTCGTTGCCCATGCTAGTGGGGGGAAAACCCATGATTACCCATACAGTGGTGGAAGGCCCCGCGTCGCGTGCCAATGAGTCAGTTCTTCGGCAATCACGAGAATCGGCTTGATGCGAAGGGGCGGGTGTCCGTCCCGGCGCCGTTCCGTGCTGCCTTGAAAAGTGATCTCGGGACGATCGCGCTGATCCTGCGGCCTTCCTACATTTCAGGTTGCATCGAGGTCTGGCCGCGCGCGACCTATCAGGTCTGGCAGGAAAAGCTGGACCAGATGGATCGTTTCGATCCCGAGCGCGAAGCGCTGGCGACCTTGCTCTACAGCGAGGCCTGGGTGGTGGAGACCGACAAGGAAGGGCGCATCCTGATTCCCGGCGACCTGGTCGACTATGCCAATCTTAAAGACGCGGTGAATTTTCTCGGCCGCGGCGATCATTTTCATATCTGGGAGCCTCAGGCAGCCGCCGCGTTCCGCAAGGCCTCGCGCGCGCTGGCGCCGGGATTTGCGCCGAAGGTGCCGGCATGAGTGAATTTTCGCACATTCCCGTATTGCGCGATGAGGCGGTGCGGATGCTCGCGCCGACGGACGGTAAGCTCTATCTCGACGGCACGTTTGGCGGCGGCGGCTATGCGCGAGCGATTCTCGAATCGGCTGATTGCCGCTTGATCGCCGTCGATCGCGATCCGGCGGCGGTGGCGCGGGGCCGCGAGCTGGCCGCACAATATTCTGGTCGATTTCAGATTTATGAGGGGCGGATCAGCAGGATTGTTGATTTGCTCGGTGCCGCCGGGGTCACAACTCTGGATGGTGCGGTGTTCGATCTCGGAGTTTCGTCTTATCAGATCGACGATCCGGCGCGGGGGTTTTCGTTTCGTTACGATGGGCCGCTCGACATGCAGATGGGTGGTGCAGAAATTACCGCGGCGACGCTGGTAAACACTGTGTCCGAATCCGAACTCGCTGATATTTTGTACCAATTCGGAGAAGAGAAGGCGTCGCGCCGAATCGCCAAAGCGATTGTCGAGCGGCGCCGGCTGCAAAAATTTGCGACGACGGCCGATTTGGCCGCCGTGATACGGGGTGTCGTGAGAGCGGATAAGTCAGGTATCGACCCCGCGACCCGCAGCTTTCAGGCGCTGCGCATCGCGGTCAACGATGAGCTGGGCGATATCGCCGCCGGGCTGGCGCAGGCGGCTTCGCTGCTGGCGCCGGGCGGGCGGCTGGTGGTGGTGAGTTTCCATTCGCTGGAGGATCGGATCGTGAAGCGCTTTTTCGCGCAGGCGGCCGGGCGCATGCCCGGCGCGTCGCGGCATGACCCTGCCTCGCTGCAGGAAGAGTCGCGGCCGCAATTCAAATTGTTGACGCGCAACCCGGTGTTGCCGAGCGCGGCGGAGGTGAAGGCCAATCCGCGCGCGCGCAGCGCCAAGTTGCGGACGCTGGAAAGGCTCGCCGCATGATCCGTCCCTTAACCTTGATCAGCGCCGCCATGTTCGTGCTCTCAGGCGCGTATCTGTTCGCCGTGAAGCAGCACTCGCAGCTGCTGGAAGACAGGCTGGCGGCCGTAACGCAGGCGACGAGGCTCGATGAGCAGCGCGTCGTGGTGTTGCAGGCGCAATGGGCGCTGGAAGTCGATCCGTCGCGGCTGCAGCAGCTCGCCGCCAATTTCACCACGCTGCAGCCGATGAAGCCGAGCCAGATGGTGGCGTTGTCGCAGCTGGCCGGGGTGCTGCCGGCGCCGAACAGTCCGGCGCCGGAGAGCGGTCCTGCCGCACCGTCGGTGCCGCCCGCCGCCGATGCCGGGGTGGTGGCGCAAGCCGCGCCGCCGCCGGCCGAAATTCAGGCCGGTGGGAAGGTGCATCTCGCCAGCGCCGACCGGGTCGCGTCGCCGGCTGACGCCGTGCGCGCCGGCCGCGATGAAGTGGCGCGCCAGGAGGCGCCGTCAGAGATCGTGTCGCCGCTGGGCGCGCAGGTGCATCTGGTCAGTGCCGAGCTGGTTCAGCCGCCCGCCGATGCCGCGCGCCCGGTTCGCCATGCCCCGGTCTATGAGGCCGTGCGCCGCAGCTCGGCGCGGGAAACCATGCCGCGCAAACGGCCGGTCCATGCGGTGCTGCGCCGTGAGGTGCCGGCAGAGCATAACGCCCCGTCGCATATCTACATGGCCCGCTCGACCTACACGCCTGTGCCGGAGGCGCCGATGGGCGCGCGGGTCCTGCCGGCGCGCGTGGTTGCGGAGGCGACACCGCCGCTGCCACCCTCGATGTCGGATGGGGGCGGTTCGATGCTCGGCATGGCGCAATCTTCCGGAAACAATAATTGACATTAACGCTCAAGCCCGGACCGGAACCGCCCGCCCGCCGCCCTGGTGCGCCGGCGCGCGGGGCCGTGCCGCGCATAGAGCATGTACGCGCCACCGCGCCACTGCCGCCGGCGGTTCTGGAGAAGACCCGCGTCCGTCTGCTGATGGGCGTACTCGGCTTTTGCGGCTTGTTCGCCGTGCTGACGCTGCGCCTGGTCTACACCACGGTGATCCACCCGGTTTTGCCGCCGCCGGAAGTCCTGCGGGCCTTGCAGCCGCAGCTGGCCATCACGCCGCCGCCGCCTGACCGCGCCGATATCGTCGACCGCAACGGCACGATCCTGGCCGTCTCGCTGCCCGGGGCGGAGCTCTATGCCGATCCGCGCCAGGTCACCGACCCGCAGCAGGCGGCGGAAAAGCTTGCCGCCGTGCTGCCGGGGCTGGACGTGGCGGTCACCGAGCACCGGCTCGCCTCGGGCAAGGACTTCGTCTATCTCGATCGCCAGCTCACCCCGCCCGAAGAGCTGGGGGTGAATACCCTCGGCATTCCCGGCGTGTATTTCGAGAACACCGAGACGCGGCATTACCCGGACGGCAATCTCGCCGCGCATATTCTGGGCGGAGTGGGGGTGGGCAATGTCGGCATTGCCGGGGTGGAGGAGTATTTCAACAAGCGCCTGACCGCCGATCCTACGCCGCTGCGGCTGTCGATCGACGCCGGCATCCAGAGCATCGTGCATGACGAACTGGCCGCCGCGGTCAAGGAATTCCAGTCGCCCGGGGGCTGCGCGATCGTGATGAACGCGAAGACCGGCGAGGTTTTGGCGATGGCCAGCGTGCCGGACTACGACGCCAACGATATCGGTACGGCCAATGCCAACGGCCAGTTCAACCGGTGCGTGAACGGTGTCTATGAGCCGGGCAGCGTGTTCAAGCTGCAGACTTTGTCGATGGCACTGGATTCCGGCCTGGTTCATTACTGGGATTATTTCGACACCACGCACCCGCTGCGCGTCGGGCATTTTTACATTCGCGATTTCGAGCCGGCGCATGTATGGATGGCGATGCCGCAGATCCTCAACGTGTCGTCGAACATCGGTGCATCGCGTATCGCCGCGATCCTCGGGCCGAAGATCGAGCAGACCTGGTACGCCAAGATGGGCTTTCTCAAGCCGGTGGATGTGCAATTGCCGGGACCGCCCCGGCCGCAATATCCCGCCTTCAACAATTGGGGCCTGGCAGCGACGATGACCGTGTCGTTCGGCGGTGGCATCGCGGTCAGCCCGTTGCAGCTGGTCGCGGGCGTGGTGCCGATCGTGAACGGCGGCATTCTCTATAAGCCGACGCTGCTGGCGGTGAACCCGAACGGGCCCCCGCCGGTGGGCGTGCGCGTGATGAAACAGACCACCTCGGACATCATGCGTCGGATGATGACCAACGTCGTGAACGGGGGGACCGGCGTCTATGCCGCGGTGCCGGGCTATGTCGTCGGCGGCAAGACCGGCACCGCGCAGGTGGTCGGGCCGAACGGGCGTTACCTGCAGCACACCAACAACGCCTCCTTCATGGCCGCATTCCCGATGCAGGACCCGCAATATGTGGTCTACACGCTGGTGCTGCAGCCCAAACCCGACGCGTCCACGCATGGTTTTACCACCGGCGGCTATATCGCCGCGCCCACGGTCGGGCATATCATCGCCCGCATCGGGCCGAAGCTCGGCATCATGCCGTTGAGCGGCACGGACCTGGCGACGGAGACCGCTTCGCTGACCATCCCGCTGCAGCCGACCGCGCCGCCCGGCCAGGTCGGGCTCGGGCCAAACAATCCGTTGCCGCCGGGCGCGAATGCCTTCGCTTATTTAATGATGGGGATGAAGCCGCCAGGCATGGACGACACGGCGCCGGACCGGCTATCCGACCGGCGGGCGGCGCAGAAGGCGGCGGTGCTGCCCGCCGCCTCGCCCATGGCGAAGCGGGCCGCGAGACCGGTCGCGGAACCGGTGTTGCCGGCAATCAGCAGCCATATTGTGACGGAGCGGGCGCTGCCTGCGGATAATGAGCTTGCGGAGCGGTGAGTTGAACGGGGTACGAGGCATCACGGCGGATAGTCGGGCGGTTCAGCCGGGCTATATGTTCGCAGCGTTGCCTGGTGCCAAGGCGGACGGACGGCGGTTCATCGCGGACGCGGTGGCGCGGGGCGCGGTGGCCGTGCTGGCGCCGGAAGGAACCGTGTGGCCGCCCGGCGTGCCGCCGCGCCCGCTGCTCTGCACCGCCTCACCGCGCGAGAAGCTCGCGCAATTCGCGGTCGAGCTGGCGGGCCGGCTGCCCGAACGGCTGGCCGCCGTCACCGGCACCAACGGCAAAACCAGCACTGTGGATTTTTTGCGGCAGATCCTCTGCCACGCGGGCCGGCGCGCCGCGTCGCTCGGCACGCTGGGCGTGGTTGCCGCGGGCCTGCCGGTGGTGGACTCCCTGACCACGCCCGATCCGGTCACGCTGGCCAATACGCTGGCGATGCTGGCGCGCGAGGGCTTCACCGATGCGGCGCTGGAAGCCTCGTCGCACGGCATCGAGCAGAGCCGGCTGGACGGCCTGAGCTTCGCCGCCGCCGGGTTCACCAACCTGACGCGCGATCATCTCGATTATCACGGCTCGATGGAAGCCTACCGGGCGGCGAAATTGCGGCTGTTCGCGGGATTGCTGAAGCGCGGCGCGGCTGTGCGGGCAATGGCCGACCTCGAGCCGGTGACGCTGGGCATGTTGCGCGAGATTGCGCTCAAGCGTGGCCTGGATTTTCGCGCGGTCAGCGTCGGGCATGTCGCGACGCTGCCCTCCGGGCAGGAGATCCGCGTCGACGGGCGCGACGTATCGCTGCCTTTGCCCGGAAAATTCCAGGCGGATAACGCCGTGCTCGCGGCGAGCCTGGCGGAGGCGCTGGGCGTGCCGGACGCGCTGTCGTTCCTGCCAAGGCTGGTGGGCGTGCGGGGCCGCCTGGAGCGCGCTTTGGTGCTGCCCAACGGCGCCACCGCTTATGTCGATTACGCGCACACCCCCGATGCAATCGCCCGTGTGCTGAGCGCGCTGCGCCCGCACGCCACGGGGAGGCTGGTCATCGTGTTCGGCGCCGGCGGCGATCGGGATGCCGGCAAGCGGCCGCTGATGGGCGAGGCGGCCGTCGCCGGGGCGGATCGCGTGATTGTGACCGACGATAATCCGCGCAGCGAGGAGCCGGCACGCATCCGCGCGGCGATTTTGGCGGCCGCCCCCGGCGCGGTCGAGATCGGCGACCGGCGCGCGGCGATTGCCGCCGGCCTCGGCGAATTGCGCGCGGGCGACGTGCTGGTGGTCGCAGGCAAGGGGCACGAACAGGGGCAGACGGCCGGCGGGGTGACGATCCCGTTCGATGACGCCAGCGTGCTGCGTGAGCTGGGCGGTGCGGCGTGACCATGTTGTGGGAGGGGGATGAGCTCGCCCGGGCGGTCGGCGCGGCGTCCTCCGGTTTTGCCGTCAGCGGCATCAGCATCGATACGCGCACGGTCAAGCCGGGCGATTTGTTCGTGGCGCTGCAAGGCGCGCGCGATGGGCATGATTTCGTCGCCGAGGCTCTGGCCAAGGGGGCGGCGGGCGCGCTGGTCTCCAAGCCGATGTCGGGCAATGTGCTGGTGGTGGAAGACACGCTGGCGGCGCTGCGGCGGCTGGGCGCGGCGGCGCGGGCGCGGACAAGCGCGCGCATCGTCGCGGTGACGGGCAGCGTCGGCAAGACCACGACCAAGGAGATGCTGCGCCGCACTTTGGGAGGGTTCGGCGTCGTGCATGCCGCGGAGGCGAGCTTCAACAACCATATCGGCGTGCCGCTGACCCTGGCGCGGATGCCGCGCGACGTTGATTTCGCGGTGTTCGAAATCGGCACGAACCATCCGGGCGAGATCGCGCCGCTGGCCGCTCTGGTGCGGCCGCAGGTGGCCATCATTACCTGCGTGGACCGCGCGCATCTCGGGCTGATGGGCTCGGAAGCGGCGATTGCCGTGGAAAAGGCCTCGATCTTCACCGCCCTCGCGCCGGGCGGCACGGCCGTGCTGCCGGCGGATACGGTTCATGATGCGGTCTTGCGCGCCGCCGTCCCGGCGGGCGCGCGGATTGTCGCGTTCGGCGAGCAAGGCGCGGCGCGGCTGATGGCGGTCGAGAGCCGTGCCGAATCCTGCGCCGTGCAGGCGGAAATCGGCGGTGAGCGCGTGGCTTTTTCGCTGGCGGCGCCGGGGGCGCATATGGCGCGCAACGCGGTTGCGGTGCTGGCGGCGGCTTCCGCGTTGGGGCTGCCGGTGGCCCCGGCTGCGGCGGCGCTGGACGGTTTCGCGCCCTATGCCGGACGCGGCGCGCGGCGGGACATGGCGTTGCCGGATGGTGCCAGAATTTTGCTGTTGGATGAAAGCTACAACGCCTCCGGCGCCTCGATGCGGGCGGCGCTGGCGGTGCTGGCGCTGCAGCCGGGCCGCCATGTGGCGGTGCTGGGCGACATGCTGGAGCTGGGCGACGCGGCGGCGGCCGAGCATGAGGGGCTGCGGCCGGACGTTCTGGCCGGCGCGGACCTGGTTTTTACCTGCGGAGAGATGATGAGGCGTTTGTTCGACACCCTGCCGGCGGCGCAACGGGGAGGGCATGAAGAAGCCGCATCCGATTTGGCGCCGCTGGTGATGGAAGCGTTGCGGCAGGGCGATGCGGTTCTGGTGAAAGGCAGCTATGGCAGCCGGATGCGCGATGTGATCGCGGTGCTTGAGGGGCGCGGCTGATGCTCTACGCGCTGCTCCTGCCGCTGGCCGGCCATATCCATGTCTTCAACCTGTTCCGTTACATCACGTTCCGGGCCGGCGGAGCCTGCCTGACGGCTTTGGTCCTCAGCTTCTGGGCCGGGCCGAAGCTGATCCGCTTTCTCAAATCCATGCAGCGGCATGGCCAGCCGATCCGCCTGGACGGGCCGGAGCGGCATCTGATCGAGAAAAAAGGCACGCCGACCATGGGCGGCGTGCTGATCCTGCTGGCTTTGGGCGTGTCCACGCTGCTCTGGGCGGATTTGTGGAATGGCTATGTCTGGGCGGTGCTGCTGGTCACGCTCGGCTACGGCGCCATCGGCTTCGCGGACGATTTTCTCAAGCTCACAAGGCGCAACACCAAGGGCGTGTCCGGCCGCGTGAAATTATGGGCGCAGGCGGCGATCGGCCTGGTGGCGGCGGTGTGGATGACGCGGTTGATGCCGCATCCGCTCGGCACCGAACTCGCCGTGCCGGTATTCAAGAGCCTGATGATCTCCTTCGGCCTGCTGTTCCCGCTGGTGGCGATGTTCGTGATGATGGGTGCGTCCAACGCGGTGAACCTCACCGACGGGCTGGACGGGCTGGCGATCGTGCCGACGATGATCGCCTCCGGCGTGTTCGGGGTGATCGCCTATCTGGTCGGCAACCATATTTTCGCCGGTTATCTGCAGCTGAATTTCATTCCCGGCACCGGCGAGCTGGCGGTGTTCCTCTCCGCGCTGATCGGCGCCGGGCTCGGCTTTTTATGGTTCAACGCGCCGCCGGCGGCGGTATTCATGGGCGATACCGGCTCGCTCTCGCTGGGCGGCGCGTTGGGCGCGGTGGCGGTCGCGACCAAGAACGAGATCGTGCTGGCGATCGTCGGCGGCCTGTTCGTGGTCGAAACCGTGTCGGTGATCGTGCAGGTGTTCTGGTTCAAGCGCACCGGACGGCGGGTGTTCCTGATGGCGCCGCTGCACCATCATTTCGAGAAGAAAGGCTGGGCTGAGCCGACGATCGTGATTCGCTTCTGGATCGTGGCGATGATTCTGGGGCTGGTGGGGCTTGCCACTTTGAAAATACGATGAATTTCGCGCCGGTCTTCGCGGGGCAGCGTTTCGCCGTACTCGGCCTGGGGCGGGCCGGGTTGCCGGCGGCATGGGCGCTGCGCGAGATGGGCGCGGACATCTTTGTCTGGGACGATTCGGCCTCGGCGCGCGAGGCGGCCGGGGCTGAAGGTTTCACGATCACGTGTCCCTCGGAGGTTGCGGGCCGGCTCGACGGGCTGGTGCTCTCCCCGGGCATTCCCCACAAATTGCCCAAGCCGCACGAGCAGGCGGCCTGGGCCGTGGCACACGGCGTACCTGTATTCACCGATGCGGAATTGCTGTACCGCGCCGTGCGCGGCAGTGGGTCACGCGCGAAATTCGCCGGCATCACCGGCACCAACGGCAAATCCACCACCACCGCGCTGCTGGCGCATATCTGCGCCGTTGCGGGGGTTCCGCACGCAGCCGGCGCCAATCTCGGCCCGGCGGCCCTGAGCCTGCCGTTGCTGCCCGATCACGGCGTGTATGTTCTGGAAATGTCCAGCTACATGTTGGAGCGAATCGTCACACTCCGCTTCGATGCCGCGGCAATGCTCAATCTCTCCCCGGATCATCTGGACCGCCATGGCGACATGGCAGGCTACGCAGCCGCGAAGCGGGAGATTTTTGCCCGCCAGACGGCAGGCGACGTGGCGGTGGTCGGCATCGATGACGCGCCGTCGCGGCAGATGGCGGCCTGGTTGCGCGGGCGGCCCGCGCGCGTGGTCGAGATTTCCGGCAAAAATTTCGAGGTACATGGCGCGAAGGCGCTGCCCGGCGCCCATAATGCGCAGAACGCCGCCGCTGCCGCCGCGCTGGCCAAGGCACTCGGCATTCCCGACGCGGCGATCGCGGAAGGGATCAAAACCTATCCCGGCCTGCCGCACCGGCAGCAGCAAGTGGCGGTGGTGCAAGGCGTGCGCTTCATCAATGACAGCAAGGCGACCAATGCCGATGCCGCGTCGCGCGCCATGGAATGTTACGACCGCTTCGTGTGGATCGCCGGCGGCGTCGGCAAGGCGGGCGGCATCGAGGAGCTTGCGCCGCTTTTCCCGCGTGTCGCGAAGGCATTTCTGATCGGCCGGGACGCGGAAATTTTCGCCGCGACCCTGGCGCGCCACGGCGTGGCGCACGAAATCGTGCGGACTTTGGACGCCGCCGTAACGGCCTCTTTCGCCCTGGCCCGCACCGAGGGTGTTCAGGACATCCTGTTCTCGCCGGCTGCCGCCAGTTTCGACCAGTTCCAGAATTTTGAGCAGCGGGGCGCGCATTTCGCCGAGCTTGCGCGGGAGCTCGCATGATGCCCGCTCTGTCACGCGCTGATACCTCGATCCTCGGCCGCTGGTGGTGGAGCGTCGACCGCGTCACGCTGCTGGCGCTCGCGGCGTTGATCGCCATCGGTTACGTGCTGGCGCTGGCCGCCATGCCCGGCATGACCATGCGCTTTTCATCGCCCGATACGCAGGCGATGATCCGGCAGATTTTGTTCCTGGCGCTGGGCGGGGGGGTGATGCTGGCGCTGTCGATGCTCTCGTTGCGGCAGGTGAAACTCGCCGCACTCGGGCTTGGCATTCTGTTCTTCCTGCTCACCGCCTTCACGCTGGTGCATGGCGTCGAGGTGGATGGCGCGCATCGCTGGATCTCGCTGCCGGGCTTCACCCTGCAGCCGAGCGAGCTGCTGCGCCCGGGCTTCATCGTCATTTCCGCCTGGCTGATCGCCGAATCGCGCCGCACGCCGGGCTTTCCCGGCAAGCGCGCGGCGCTCGGCGTGTTCCTGCTCGTCGCCTTCGTGCTGCGGGCGCAGCCGGATATCGGCATGACCTTCCTGTTCACGCTTGTCGTGTTCGTGCAGTTCTATCTCGACGGGATCGACCTCAAATGGGTCTGGTTGGCGGCGCTTGCGGTGGTGGTCGCCTCCCTCGCCGCGTTCCTGTTCATCAGCCACGTGCATAGCCGCGTGATGCTGTTTCTTCACCCGACCAAGAACTCCGCCTATCAGGCGCTGACCGCGCTTTCCGCGTTCGGTAATGGCGGGCTGTTCGGGCGCGGGCCGGGCGAGGGGCAGGTGAAGCAATATCTGCCGGATGCGCGGGCGGATTTCGTCTTCGCGGTGGCCGGCGAGGAATTCGGCCTGTTGTTCTGCGCTTTCATCATTCTCGTCTTCGCCTGCATCGTGGTGCGCGCGATGCTGCGCCTGTTGCAGGAGCGCGATCCGTTCGTGCTGCTGGCGGCGGGCGGGCTGGTGGCCGGGTTCGGCCTGCAGGCGTTCGTGAACATGGCCTCGTCGATGTCGCTGATCCCGACCAAGGGCATGACCTTGCCGTTCATTTCCTATGGCGGCAGCTCCATACTTGGGATGTCCGTGCAGATGGGGTTCCTGCTCGCGCTGACGCGCAAACGGCATCAGGGCGAGCTGCTATGAAACCCTCGGCGCCAAAAACCATCGTCATCGCCGCCGGCGGCACCGGCGGGCATTTCTTCCCCGCGGAGGCGTTGGCCGCGGAGCTTCTGGCCCGTGGCGAGCGGGTGGTGCTGATGACCGATGCGCGGTCCGGCGGGTTGAATTCGCCGGTCTTTGCCCAGGCGGAGCGGCATGTGCTGGCCGGCGCGGGGCTCTCCGGGCGCAGCCTGAAACGGGCGCTCGCCGGGGCGGTGGCTTTGGCGCGCGGAATCATGCAGGCGCGCAGCATCATGCGGCAATTGCGCCCGGCGGCGGTGGTGGCGTTCGGCGGTTATCCGGCGGTGCCGCCCGTGCTCGCGGCGCGGCTGTTGGGCGCGCGCCCGAAACTGGTACTGCACGAGCAGAACGCGGTGCTCGGCCGCGCCAACCGGTTGCTGGCGCGCTGTGCCGATTTCCTGATCTTGAGTTTCGCGGAGACCAAGGCGGTGCCGGCGGGCATTGCGACGGGCGTGCTCGGCAACCCGGTGCGGCCGGCGATCGCGGCGCTGCACGCTCAGGGTTTCGTGCCGCCGGCGCAGCGGATCGAGTTGCTCGTTTTGGGCGGCTCGCTCGGCGCGAAGATTTTCGGTACGTTGGTCCCTGCCGCCCTGGCCTTGCTGCCGGCGGATTTGCGGGCGCGGCTGCATGTGGTGCAGCAATGCCGCCTGCAGGAACAGGACGAGGCGCGCGCCATTTTCGCGGCGGCGGGGATCGATGCCGAGCTCTCGCCGTTCTTTGCGGATGTCGAGGCGCGGCTGCGGTGCGCGCACCTGGTGATCGCCCGGGCCGGGGCTTCTACGGTGGCGGAGATCGCCGTGGTCGGGCGGCCGGCGATTTTTATTCCTCTGCCGACCGCGATCGACGATCATCAGCGCGCCAATGCCGAGGCGCTGGCTGAACAAAACGCCGCTTGGGTGGCGCCGCAGCCCGGATTGACGCCGCAGGGGCTCGCGGCACGGATTGAAAGCGTATTGATGGATACTGAGACTTTGAAAAAAGCGGCGGACCGTGCAGCACAGGCCGGGCGGCCGGATGCGGCGGTGCAACTGGCCGAGACGGTGCTGCGCATGGTCGGCGGGCAGGTGCGGCCATGAGGGCGCTGCCGCTTTCCATTGGCGCGATTCACTTCGTCGGCATCGGCGGCATCGGCATGTCCGGCATCGCCGAAGTGCTGCACGAGCTCGGCTACACGGTGCAAGGCAGCGACATGGCGGAAAACGCCAATGTGCAGCGGCTGCGCGAGGCCGGCATCCCCATCGCCATCGGCCATGATGCCGCGAATTTGCGCGATGCCCGCGTGGTGGTGATCTCCAGCGCCGTTCCGGCCGACAATCCAGAAGTGGTGGCGGCGCGGCGCAAGCTGATCCCGGTGGTGCGGCGTGCGGAAATGCTGGCCGAGCTGATGCGCCTGAAATGGGCCGTGGCGATCGGCGGCACGCATGGCAAGACCACTACCACCTCGCTCGTGGCGGCGGTGCTGGAAGGCGCGGGCTTCGACCCGACCGTGATCAATGGCGGCATCATCAACGCCTACGGCAGCAACACGCGGCTCGGGGCGGGCGACTGGATGGTGGTGGAGGCCGATGAATCCGACGGCAGTTTCCTGCGCCTGCCGGCGGTGATCACCATCGTCACCAACATGGACCCGGAGCATCTCGACCATTGGGGCTCGCGCGAGGCGATGGAAGCCGGCTACCGGCAATTCGTCGCCAACATCCCGTTCTACGGCTTCGCGGTTCTGTGCATCGACCATCCGGCGGTGCAGCAGATGATCCCGTTTTTGTCGGATCATCGTGTGATCACCTACGGGTTTTCGCCGCAGGCCGATGTGCGGGCGGAACGCATCATCTCGTCCAAGGATGGCGCGACGTTCGAAGTGCGGCTCTCCGACCGCATCTCCGGCCGGGCGCGGCGTTTGGGCCCGTTCCGGCTGCCGATGCTCGGCAACCATAATGTGCAGAACGCGCTGGCGGCGATCGCGGTGGCGCTGGAAATGGAGGTCGGCGAGGCGCAGATCAAGGCGTCGCTCGCCGGTTTCGCCGGCGTGAAGCGGCGTTTTACCAAGACGGGCGAGACCGGCGGCATTACCGTGATCGACGATTACGGCCATCATCCGGTGGAGATCGCCGCGGTGCTGAAGGCCGCGCGCCAGGCCGGCTCGCGCGATGTGGTGGCGGTGGTGCAGCCGCATCGCTACAGCCGCCTGCAAAGCCTGTTCGAGGAATTCTGCACCTGCATGAACGATGCCGGCACGGTGATCGTCGCCGACGTGTATGCGGCGGGTGAGGCGCCGATCGAGGGCGTGGACCGTGACGCGCTGGTCGAGGGCTTGCGCACGCGCGGGCATCGGTCCGTGGTGCCGCTGAACGATCCGGCGCATCTCGCGGAAATGGTGCATGCCATCGCGCGCCCGGGCGATTACGTCGTTTGCCTTGGCGCCGGCAACATCACCCATTGGGCCGCCGCCCTTCCCGGCGCGCTGCAGGCGCTGCAAGCGCAGGCGCGGCGATGATCACGCTGCCCGACATTCGTGGCCGGATCGCCAAGGATGCCGCTTTGGCGCCGGTCACCTGGTTTCGCGTCGGCGGGCCGGCGGAATTTCTGGTGCGCCCGGCCGATACCGAGGATTTGTGCGCGCTGATGCGGCAATTGCCGCTGGAAATGCCGGTCACGGCGATCGGCGCGGCGTCCAATCTGATTGTCCGGGACGGCGGCATCCAGGGCGTCGTGATCAAGCTGGCGCGTGGTTTCGGCGACATCGTGGTCGAGCCTGACGGGATCATTGCCGGGGCGGCTTCGCTCGATGTGACCGTCGCCGAGCAGGCGGCGGCATCTTGCCTGTCGGGTCTTGAATTTCTCTCCGGCATTCCGGGCACGATCGGCGGCGCGGTGGCGATGAATGCCGGGGCTTATGGCGGCGAGATCGCCGGGGTTTTGGACTGGGCCGAGCTCGTCACGCGTGCCGGAGATGTCGTGCGTGTGAATCCGGTCGAGCTCGGGCTTTCCTACCGCCATGCCGACTTGCCGCTGGATGCGGTGGTGGTACGCGCCCGGTTGCGCGCGCAGCCCGGCGATGCCACGGCGATTGCCGCGCGCATGCAGGAGATCAAGGCGCGCCGTGAGGCGACGCAGCCGGTGCGGGCGCGCACCGGCGGGTCCACGTTCGCCAACCCGCCGGGCATGAAGGCGTGGGAACTGATCGACGCGGCCGGTTGCCGGGGGCTGCGCCGCGGCAATGCGCAGGTTTCGGAATTGCATTGCAATTTTCTGCTGAATAACGGTGAAGCCACGGCCGGGGACCTGGAAGCGCTCGGCGAAGACGTGCGTGCGCGTGTCGAGCGGAGTTCGGGCGTGAAACTGCGGTGGGAAATCAAGCGAATTGGAGTGCCAGGATGACCCGCGTTGCGGTTTTGTATGGCGGCATGTCCGCCGAACGGGAAGTGAGTTTGACCTCGGGCGCGCAGGTGGTCGCCGCACTGCGCGGTCTGGGATTCGAAGTGTTGCCGGTGGATGTCACGGCGGATCTCGGCGCGCTGATCGCGGCGCTGACGCCAGCACCCGATGTGGTGTTCAACGCGCTGCACGGGCGCTTCGGCGAGGATGGCACGATTCAGGGCGTGCTGGATTATCTCGGCATTCCCTACACCCATTCCGGCGTGCGGGCCTCGGCGCTGGCGATGGACAAGGCGGCGGCGAAAGCAGTGTTCGCGGCGGCCGGATTGCCGGTGGCCCCGCACCGGATCATCGACGTCGCCGAACTCGCCGACCATGATCCGCTGCCGCTGCCTTATGTGGTGAAGCCGGTGAACGAGGGGTCCTCGGTCGGCGTGCATATCGTCCAGCCGGGCGATAACAGCCGCGCGAGAATCGTTGAGGAATGGCATTACGGCCCGGCGATGGCCGAGCTTTACGTGCCGGGACGCGAGCTCACCGTGGGCGTTCTGGAAGACCGCGCCCTGGCGGTGACGGAAATCCTGCCGGCGGAAAAATTCTACGATTATCACGCCAAATACGCCGCGGGCGGGTCGCGCCATGTGGTGCCGGCGCAGTTGCCCGCGGAGATCACGCAGCGCGCCAAGGAGATCGCGCTGGCGGCGCACCAGGCGCTGGGTTGCCGCGGCGCGTCCCGGGCGGATTTTCGTTATGACGAGGCCAGCGGCCGGCTCGTGTTGCTGGAGGTAAACACGCAGCCGGGCTTGACGCCGACCTCGCTGCTGCCCGAGCAGGCGGCCCATGTCGGCATGGACTTTCCGGCGCTCTGTGCCTGGATGGTGGAGAAGGCGGCATGCCGCGCCTGAACATCGACAGCGATGAGATGATCGAGGAGGCGCCCCGCCGGGCGCCGCGCGCGCGTGCGCGTGCGAAAAAAGCCGCGCCCGCGCAGGATCGTCTATCGTCGCGGGCGCTGTTCTTCCGGCGCCTGCGGCGCAGCCTGCGGCCCGGCCTCTGGCTGCTCGGCGCGCTTGTGGTGGTGGTCGTGATCGTCAAACTGGTGAGTTCGATCGTGTCGGCGCCGGAAATCAAAGCCGCCTCCGCCCCGCGCGGCTCAGGTGTTGCTTCGCTCGGTGCGGCGCTGGGGCTGCGGATTTCCGATGTGCAGATCAGCGGCGCCAAGGAAACGGACATGACGCTGCTGCGCCAGGCGATCGGCGTGCGCGAGGGCGAGCCCACGTTCGGGTTCTCGCTCGACGCCGTGCGCCAGCGCATCGAGCAGCTGGGCCCGGTGCAGACGGCGACGGTGGAGCGCGAACTGCCCGGAACACTTGTTGTCAGCATCACGGAACGCAACGCCTTCGCGATCTGGCAGGTCGGCGGCACCGACGGCCGGCCGCCGAGCTTCGAGCTGATTGACAAGCAGGGCAATGTCATCACCGACCAGAACGCGATCGCGGCGAAGCGGCGCGAGCCCTGGCTGCTGCTGCTGGTCGGCGCCGATGCGCCGCAAAACGCGCAGTCGCTGATGGATGAATTGCAGGGCGCGCCGAGCGTGCTTGCGCATGTGGTGGCCGCGGAGCGGGTGGACGGCTTGCGCTGGAACCTGGTGCTGAAAGACAAGACCGTGGTGAAATTGCCCGATGTGGGCGAGGCGGAGGCGATTGATCAGCTCGCGGGGTTGCAAACGAGCATGCAGCTGCTCGACCGTCCGGTGGAAGCGATCGATTTACGCATGCCTGGACGACTCGTTGTGAAACCGTATCCTGTGGCGAAGCCCGACTCGGGAAAGTCCCGGCACACATGAGGAGAGCGCTTGGCCATGAATGACATGTCGCGCCGCACGCAAGCATCCGACCGTGTGGTCAGGCCGCTGCCGGATGAGACGTTGCGGGTCCGCGGCGTGCGCTCGGGGCCGTTTGGCGTGCTCGATATCGGGTCGACCAAGATTGCCTGCCTGATCGGCCGCGCGGAGTCGGATGGAAGGCTGCGGGCGCTGGGGTTCGGCTGGCAGAAGAGCCGCGGCATCAAGTCCGGCGGCATCGTCGATCTCGACGAGGCCGAGAAGGCGATCCGCGCGGCGGTGGGCACCGCCGAGGAACAGGCCGACATCCGGTTGAAATCGGTCTATGTCAATCTGTCCTGCGGCCAGCCGGAGAGCCGCCTGTTCAACGTGCAATGGCCGGTGGACGGGCGCGCGGTGACGGCGGATGACATCAAGCGCGTGGTGCGCGAGGCGCGGTTGCGCGCGATGTCCGAGGGGCGCGCCACGATCCATGTGCTGCCGCTGAATTTTTCCACGGACGAGACGGTCGGCGTCAGCGATCCGCGCGGCCTGTTCTGCGACACGCTGACCGCGCAATTGCACGTGGTCGATGCCGGCAACACCGCGTTGCGCACGCTGTCAGCCTGTCTGTCGCGCTGCGAGCTGGACATCGCGGCTTTGGTTTCCGCGCCGATGGCGGCGGGGCTGGCCTCGCTGGTTGATGACGAGCGCGAACTCGGCGCCACGGTAGTGGACATGGGCGGCGGCACGACGAGTTTGGCGGTGTTCGGCGAAGGGCAGTTGCTGCACACCGCGCATGTGCCGATCGGCGGCATTCATGTGACCAACGACATTGCGCGCGGATTTTCCACCTCGGTCGCACACGCCGAACGGTTGAAGGCGCTGTACGGCAATTGCCAGGGCAGCCCGGATGACGAGCGCGAATTACTGCCGGTGCCGCAAGTGGGCGAGGCGGAGCACCAGATCGCGAAAATTCCCCGTTCCATGCTGATCAGCATCATCCGGCCGCGGCTCGAGGAGATTTTCGAGATGGTGAAGGACCGCATGGATACCGCCGGCCTGGGCAGCGCCGCCGGCAGCCGCGTGGTGCTCACCGGCGGGGCGTCGCAGCTGGGCGGTGTGCGTGAGCTGGCAGCGCAGATTCTCGAACGGAATGTCAGGCTGGGGCGGCCCGGCGGCCTGATCGGCCTGCCCGACTCGGCGACCTCGGCGAACTTCGCCACGCTGGTCGGCCTGCTGGCCTTTGCCTCGGGCGATGGTCAAACCATGCAGGATATTAATTTCGAAACTGAACGAAACGGCGGTTGGCTCCGCGGTGTCGTGGACTTTCTGAAAAATCGCGTTTGACATGAAAACGGCGCGTTCTTTACCGATACGTTCTGAGGAGATTCTGTCATGACCCTGAACCTGACGATCCAGAAGACGTCGCACATCGACTTCACGCCGCGCATTACGGTCTTCGGCGTGGGGGGCGGTGGTTGCAACGCCATTAACAACATGATCTCTCTGAATCTGCCGGGCGTGGATTTCGTCGCGGCCAACACCGACGCGCAGCAGCTGCAGCGCTCGCTGGCGGAACGGCGCATTCAGCTCGGGCCTCACCTCACGCAAGGCAATGGCGCCGGCGGCCGTCCTGAAGTCGGCCGCGCTTCCGCCGACGAAGCTGCCGACGAAGTGGCGCGGCATCTCGAGAATGCGCACATGGTGTTCATCACCGCCGGCATGGGCGGCGGCACCGGCACCGGCGCGGCGCCGGTCGTCGCCCGCATGGCGCGCGAGCGCAACATCCTGACCGTCGGCGTCGTCACCAAGCCGTTTGCCTTCGAGGGCAAGCGCCGCATGCGCTCCGCCGAGGAAGGCATCAACGAGCTGCAGAACTACGTCGACACGCTGATCGTGATTCCCAACCAGAATCTCTTCAAGGTCGCGAACGAGCGGACCGGCTGGAAAGAAGCCTTCGAGATGGCCGACAACGTCCTGTATATGGGCGTGCGCGGCGTCACTGACCTGATGGTCATGCCCGGCATCGTGAACCTGGACTATGCCGATATCCGCTCGGTGATGTCGGAAATGGGCAAGGCGATGATGGGCACGGGCGAGGCCGAGGGCGAAGACCGCGCGATCCGCGCCGCGGAAGCCGCGATCAGCAACCCGCTGCTCGAGGACACCAACATGAAGGGCGCGCGCGGCCTGCTGATCAACATCACCGGCGGTTCCGACGTGACGTTGTTCGAGGTGGACCAGGCGGCGCACCGGATCGGTGAGGAAGTCGACAAGGACGCGAACATCATGTTCGGCATGTCGCTCGATGAGACCCTGGCGGGGCGTATCCGCGTCTCCGTGGTGGCCACCGGCATCGACAGCAGCATGGCGCAAATGGGCCAGATGCCGAAGCTGCAGGTCGTCAATGGCGGGCCGGCCGAGCCGGTGGCGATGCCGCCTCAGGCTCAGCAGCCGCAGGTGGGAGCGCCCACGCTGCCGGTGCAGCCGCTGCAGGCGCCGGCCGCGCGGGGTTCAGGCTATGTGCCGGAACCGCCGGCAGCTCCGCTGCTGTCCCGCGCCTATGCGCTGCGCAACGCTGAGGAGCCCGCTTCCGGCGAGGCGGCTGCTCCCGCGATGCCGCCGCGCATGGCGCCGGCGGCGCGCGCCGCGGCACCTGTTCCCGAGGCGCCGCGCAGCCCGGAACCGAGCCGCGCGACCAGCATTTTCAAATCGGTGTTCGGGTTTGGCAGCGCCGCCAAGCCGGCACAGCCGCAGCCGATGCGCCACGAGCCGGCGATGCATGCCGATCAGCCCGAGGCGCCGGTGGATCAATATCGCGAACCGGTGCGCGCCGCCGTGCGGCCGGCCCAGATCGATGAAATCGGCCTGGAAATCCCGGCCTTTTTGCGCCGGAACAATTCCTGAAGCCTGTGCGATGATGCCGGCGCGGCGGAGACACCGCGCCGGCGCATGAAATCGAGCAAAATGCCCGCCCTCATTATGGCGGGCATTTTGATTCTATCGCCGGTTAAGAAAGCCTGATACAATGTTATCGTAAAAGCTGCATATTCAGACGCTTGCGGCGACATAATCAGAAATAATGATTGACTGGCCTGCGGCGCAGCACGCCGCTAGATTGCCCCCCGTTACTAACGATGGAACCATGATGTCGTCTTTGCGTGACCGCTACAGCCACTCCGATCGCGCGAGCCAACGGCGGACGTTGAAGAGCGCGATCTCCTGCGTGGGGCAGGGCTTGCATAGCGGCCAGGATGTGGCGCTGAAACTTCTGCCCGCACCTTGTGGCAGCGGCATCGTGTTCCGCCGCACCGATCTCGGTGTCTCGATTCCGGCCCTGTTCGACCGCGTGAATGACACGCGGCTCTGCACGGTGATCGGCGCGGGTGCGGCGCGGGTCGGCACCATCGAGCATCTGATGGCCGCAGTCGCGGCCTGCGGGATCGACGATCTGCTGGTCGAGGTGAATGCCGCGGAATTGCCGATCCTCGACGGTTCCGCATCGCCGTTCCTGTTTCTGCTCGAGAGCGCCGGCACCGTCGAGCAGGTGGGCGACCGCGTGACGCTGGAAGTGCTGCGCACGGTGCGCACCGAGCATAACGGCGCGTTTGCGGAACTGCGCCCCCATAATCCGGGCGGCAGCGGCTTCGAGTTGTCGCTCGCGATCGAATTTTCCGCCACCGCGATCGGTGCCCAGGCTTACAGCCTGCACCTCACGGCCGAAAGCTTCGCGCAGGAAATCGCCGCGGCCCGTACCTTCACGCTGGCCGGCGAGATCGAGGCATTGCGCAAGGCCGGCCTCGCCAAGGGCGGCAGCCTCGCCAATGCCGTCGTTGTCGATGGCGACAAGGTGCTTAACCCCGAAGGGCTGCGCTGGGCGGACGAATTCGTGCGGCACAAACTGCTGGACGTGGTGGGCGATCTGGCGCTCGCCGGCGCGCCGATCTCCGGCCGCTTCGTCGGCAGCCGCACCGGCCACGCGCTCAACAACCAGCTGCTGCGCGCGCTGTTCGCCGATGCGGAGAATTACCGCTTCGTGGCAACCGGGCTGGCCGGGGTGTTGCAGCTCTCCGCGGCTTAGGAAGTAAGAAAGTAGCCGCTTTTTGAAAAAAGCGGCGCAAAAACTTTTGTTTATGCTGGGCCTGAGGCGTTGGGCTGGCACGGGCCCAAATTAGCAAAGTTTTTTTGCTACTTTTTGTTCACAAAAAGTAGCGCTTCCCTTTACTTTTCTTTGCCCAGATACCCGAAATTCCGCATCACATCGCCATGCGCCGCGGTGATTTTCTGTGCCTGGGCGCTGGTAAGCACATTCCGCCATTGCCCGCTGGTTCCGGCGCGGAAAAACGCGGTCTGCGCCGCCTCGCTGCGCGCGCGATATCCGGTTTCCCGCTCCTGCCCGGCGAGGACTGAAAAATCGCTGAAGGCGACGGCGCGTTGCAGCCGCTCCGGAGTCGAACCATTGCCGAGAAAGCGCGCGACGCGACCGAAAGATGCCTCGGGATTTGCCAGCATGTCTTCATAGCGGAGCAACAAACGGTTTTTCGCGCCGACCCAGGAGAGAGCATGCGCCGACCATGAGCTGAGAAGTTCGAACACCTGCCTGTCGGTGGCGCGAATGGCGGCACGCGGATCGGCCATGAAGTCGATCATCTCGTCGATGCTCAGGCCGGTATAGGCGCTGTACGACACCGCCACGTCGCGTGGGTCGCGCACCACATAAATCGCCCCCGCCGTCGCCGCCGGCGTGCACAGCGGTACGTCATGCGAGTTAAGATTGGCGTTATGTGTCTTAACGAACACCGGCCCGGGATGCAGTTCCGTCAGCTTTTGATGCACGACGGGCCGTGACTTTTGTATATCCTGCGGGGTGAACGCGGTGCCCGGCCCGCCGAAAAACACGGCGGCGCATTCCACGGCGGAGATGTCCGTCAGCGCATTGATGCTATGCGGTGTTTCCGGCTGGAGCAGGAAATTATGCAGGAACACCCGCAGCCAGGTGTTGCCGGATTTCGGGTAAGAGGCGAGCCAGACGAGTTTTCCCATGCGGAAGTAAGTAGCCGCTTTTTGAAAAAAGCGGCGCAAAAACTTTTGTTTACGCTGGGCGGAGGGGCTGAAGGTTCCGGCGGTGCGTAGCACCGTTGGAATAGCCCCGGAGGGCATGGGCTTTGTCGGGGACAACGCCCATGGCCCAGCATAACAAAGTTTTTTTGCTACTTTTTGTTCACAAAAAGTAGCCTTCCTTTCTTACTTCATGCCGCTTCGCGTTCCGCGTCCGGCGCGCCGAACAGGAAGCTGATGTCGTCGGCGCTGAGGGCGAGGCTGCCGGCATCGGCGAAGGCGATGCTCGCGAGTTCCGCCTTGCGCTGTTGAAGTTCGAGGATGCGTTCTTCGACCGTGTCCACCGCGATCATCTTGTACACGAACACCGAGCGCTTCTGGCCGATGCGGTGCGCGCGGTCGGAGGCCTGCGCTTCCACGGCCGGGTTCCACCACGGATCGTAATGGATCACGGTGTCGGCCGAGGTGAGGTTGAGGCCGCGCCCGCCCGCTTTCAGCGAGATCAGGAACAGCGGCACTTCGCCGGCCTCGAAAGCGCGCACGGGCTCGGCGCGGTCGCGCGTGTCGCCGCGCAGCTCGACGAAGGGAATGCCCGCTTCCCTCAGGCGCGGTTTCATCAGGTCGAGCATCGAGGTGAATTGCGAGAAGACCAGGATGCGTCGCCCCTCGGGGATCAACTCGGACACCATGTCCATCAGATCGTCGAGCTTGGCCGAGGATTCGGTGGCGTGGGTCTGGCCCACTTTCACCAGGCGCGGGTCGCAGCAGGCCTGGCGCAATTTCAGCAGCGCGTCGAGCACGATCACGCGGCTCTGCGCCAGCGTGCGCTCGGCCATCTGCTCGCGCACGGTTTCGTACAACGTGCCGCGGATCGTCTCGTAGAGCTCGCGCTGGTCCGGGGCGAGGGTGATGCGGCGCAGGATGGTGTGTTTGGGCGGCAGCTCGGTCGCGACCTCAGCCTTGGTGCGGCGCAGAATGAAGGGGGAAATGCGCTGCACCAGCTGCATCCGGCACACCGGATCGCCGTTCTTTTCGATCGGCGTACGGAAACGTTTGGCGAAGCCGCGCCGGTCGCCCAGCAGGCCCGGCATCAGGAAGGCGAATTGCGACCATAATTCGTCGAGATTGTTCTCGATCGGCGTGCCGGAGAGGCAGAGCTTGTGCGTGGTGTGCAACTGGCACACCGCGCGCGTGGCGCGCGCCTCGGGGCTCTTGATCGCCTGCGCCTCATCGAGCGCCACGATATGCCAGGAAATGCGCTTCATCTCCTCGATGTCGCGTGTCAGCACGGTATAGGTGGTGACCACCACATGCACATCGTCCAGCTTTTCGCGGCGCTCATGGCGGTCCATGCCGTGCAGCACCACGATCTTCAGGTGCGGCGCGAATTTCATCAGCTCCGCCGACCAGTTGGCGACCAGGCTGGTCGGCACCACGATCAGCGCCGGCGCGGTCAGCCTGCCTTCGGCATGTTCCACGCAGATATGCGCGATGGTTTGCGCGGTCTTGCCCAGGCCCATATCGTCGGCAAGGAAGCCGCCCAGCCCGTGGCTGGCCAGATGCTGCAGCCAGTCCACGCCATATTGCTGATAGGCGCGCAGCTCGGCCTTGAATTCGGGCGGCACCAGCACCGGGATGATTTCCGGCTCGCCGCGGAATTTCTCGACATAGGCCTCGATGGTGGCGGCGTTCTGCCAGGAGGTGGTGAGCACATCCTCCAGCTCCAGCACCGTGGCGGCGGCGCCGACCGGCAGCACCAGCGCCTTCTCGGCGGTGCGGCCGGCGGATTCGATCAGGTCCCCCATCACCGCGAGCAGGCGCTTGATGCGCTCGGCGGGCAGCTTGATCACCCGCCCGTCATCCATGCTGGTGATGATCTCGCCTTCGACGATCTGCGCCGCGTCGATGCCGCCGCGCGCCAGCAGATGTTCGAGGATCGGCAGCAGCGGCAGGCGCTCGCCGTCGACCTCGATGCCGAACTCGAGGCTGAAGCTGCCAGTGTCGGCATCCTCCACCCGCACGTCGATATTGCCGATATTGTCGGCGAGTTGCGGGCCGAAATTGGCGTCGATGCTGCTCTGCCAGCCCAGCGCCGTCAGCTCGGGCACGCGCACGGCGACGAAATGGTGCCATTTGGCGGCAGCTTCCTGGCCGCGGAACACCATTACGCGCTGGCCGCGGGCGGATTTGCCGTCGGCCACGCGCATCTGCACGAAGCCGTCCGGGCGCAGCGCGTCGAGCGCCGCCGTCTCGGCGGCCACGTCACGGCGGATGAAGGCGATCTGCCCGGCGGATTTGACGCGGATGAATTGCGCTTCGTCGGCGCCGTCGACACGCACGCCGCCATAGTCGAAATCCAGCGTCAGCACGTCGATCATGCGCTGCCGGCCGAACTCGTCGGGCGCGTGCAGGCGGCGCAGGCGCAGCACCGGGGTGGCGGGACGGTCCAGCACCGTGGTGTTGGGGTCGGGCGATTCGGGCATGATCGGCGCAATCACCGCCGCGCGCGGGCGCCGTCCGGTGGGGCGCATCCGCGGCGCCGGCGGCGGCGCCGCGGTGCGGTCCCGCGCCGGGATGATGGTGTCGATCAGCGATTTCGGCTCGGCCTTGCGCAGGCTGGGGAATTTCGCCAGCGCCGCCAGCGCCGTGGCGGCCAGATGCCGGCAGCCGCGCTCGCCGCAACTGCATTCGCGTTCCGCGAAGGAAATGCGGCTGCCTTTTTTCTCCGGGGTGATGCTGGTGGCGTGTCTGGTGCCATCCATGTCCTCGACCGCGCCGGTGATGGTGTCGCCATCCAGCTCGACATCTTTGACGAAGCCGAGCGCGATCACGCTCTGGGCACGGCGTAAGATAGTCGCGTCGAATATCCGGTCAAAATCTTCAGCAGAATACGGCACCGGCATCGGCTAACCCCTCACTCAAATTGCAACTCGGGTTCGGCCCGACCCTTCGGCCCGGCAAGACGCGGGCCAAAGGGTCTAATAGCTTATTCTGCGGAAAAGGGCAGGGGGGAAGACACGAATTCTGCCGCCCTGTGGCAAAGCTGCCCTGCGCCCTGTAGGAAGCAGCCGCTTTTTGAAAAAAGCGGCGCAAAAACCTTTTGTGACTCTGGGTCTGAGGCGCCGAAACGGCACGGGCCCAAAGTTAACAAAGTTTTTTTGCTACTTTTTGTTCACAAAAAGTAGCGCTTGCTCCCTTTCTCAGGACCTGTCCCGCTGCGCGGTGCGCAGCAGGAACTCGCGTCCGACTTTCACCATCGGCTTGTCGTCGTAAGCGACGATGTCGGCGGTGGCGAAGGTTTCGCTCCAGCGTTCGGGGATGAAGCTGCCGGTGCCGACAATGTCGATCGGCGCGTGGGAATCCGCCATCACGCTGCATTTCTCCACGCCGAAGCCGGAGGAAACGATGAGGCGCACGCGCTCGAACCCTTCCTGGTCGAGCGCCTCGCGCATGCGCCAGATGGCGGCGGAGGAAACGCCGGTGCCGATCAGATAGTTCAGCTCGACCTGGCTGCGGTAGCGGCGCAGCGCGCCGGGGGCGTGGCGCTCCAGCACCGCATAGCTCTGTTGCGGGTCCAATCCTTCGAGGAAGCGGCCGCCATGCGTGTCCAGCCGCACCGCGACCCGCCCTTCCCGGGCCATGCCGGCGAAACGCCGGCAGACGGCCAAGGCGTCGGTGACCTCGCGGCCGAAATAATCGACCAGCACGGTGAGGTTCTCACCGGGGAAGGTGTCGACGAACATTTCCGCCGCGCGCAGCGTGGAGCCGGCATAGCCGATCAGCGCGTGCGGCATGGTGCCATAGCCGTGGGTGGCGCCGAAATAATGCGCCGTCCAGTCATTGGCGTTGCCGACGAAGCCTTTGGCGCCCTCGGCCTGGGCCGCGCGCGAGCCGACCGCGGCGGCATAGGCCATGATCTCCTGCATTTCCGCGCCGGCGCAGTGCCGCGCCTCCATGGCCAGAAAGGCGGCTTTCGGCAGCGCCATGCACATCTGGAAGGCGTTATGCGCGGCCACACAGGCGGCGCCGATCTTTTGCAGGATGATCGTCTCGAGATTCGCCAGGGCCGCGAAGCTGCCCGTGATATAGACCAGCGGCTCGCCGGCGCCGACCCAGCTGCCTTCGGCATGCACGAGATCGATGTCGAACGTCTCGCCGCGTTCCTTGGCGACCGCCTCCAGCCAGTCCACCATCAGCGCCGGCGCGCACACCACGGGGCGGCGCAGAAACACCGCATAGGTGACGCGGCAATCGCCGAAGCGGGTCACGATCGCGCGGGTGCGGTTGAAATAGGCGTCCGCGTGCGCCGCGATATCCGTGTCGTGCAGCGGCGCCGGGGTCATGCCGTACGCCGCTGCGCCCGCCGCGCCTTCAGTTGCTCGGCCAGCAAGAAGGCGAGTTCCAGCGATTGCTCGGCATTCAGCCGCGGGTCGCAGAAGGTCTCGTAGCGGCTGCCGAGATCGGTCTCGGAGAGGCCGCGCGCGCCGCCGACGCATTCGGTCACGTCCTGCCCGGTCATTTCCACATGCGCGCCGCCGGCGATCGTGCCTTCGGCGTCATGGATGGCGAAGAAGTCGCGCAGCTCGGAGACGATGGAGTCGAAACGCCGCGTCTTGAGCTTCTGCGCGGTGCTGACCGTGTTGCCGTGCATCGGGTCGCACAGCCAGACCGGGCTACGCCCGGCCTGCTTCACGGCGCGCAGCAGCGAGGGCAGCTTGTCACCCACCTTGTCCGCGCCCATGCGGGTGATCAGCGTCAGCCGGCCCGGCTCGTTGTGCGGGTCCAGCCGGTCCATCAGCCGCAGCAGATCGTCCTTCTCCATGCTGGGGCCGACCTTCATGCCGATCGGGTTCTTGATCCCGCGCATGAATTCCACGTGGGCGCCTTCCAGCTGCCGCGTGCGGTCGCCGATCCAGAGGAAATGCGCCGAACAGGCATAGTGATCGCCGGTCGTCGAATCGATGCGGGTGAGCGCCTGCTCGTAAGGCAGCAGCAGGGATTCATGGGACGTGTAGAAATCCGTCTCGCGGATCTGCGGCGCGGAAATGCTCGTGAGACCACAAGCACCCATAAAGCTGAGCGTTTCATCGATGCGCCCGGCAAGGTCGCGGTAACGGTCCACGAGCGGCGAGCGCTGGACGAATTCGAGGTTCCAGCGATGCACCTCATGCAGGTCCGCATAGCCGCCTGACGCAAAGGCGCGCAGCAGGTTGAGCGTGCCGGCGGACTGGAAATAGCCGAACTCCATGCGCTTGGGGTCCGGCAGCCGCGCCGCGGCCGAGAATTCCGGCCCGTTGACGATGTCGCCGCGATAAGAGGGCAGAGAGACGCCGTCGACCGTCTCGGTGTCGGAGGAGCGGGGCTTGGCGAATTGCCCGGCCATGCGGCCGAGCTTCACCACCGGCACCGCGCCGCCGAAGGTGAGCACGACGGCCATTTGCAGCAGCACGCGGAACGTGTCGCGGATGACGTTGGCGGTGAAGTCACCGAAGCTTTCCGCGCAGTCGCCGCCTTGCAGCACGAACGCCTGGCCGGAGGCGGCCAGGCCGAGCTGCGTCTTCAGGCGCCGCGCCTCACCGGCAAACACCAGCGGCGGGAAGCGCGTCAGCCGTGCCTCCATCGCCGCCAGCGCGGCTTCGTCAGGATAGCTCGGCACCTGCCGGATCGGGCAGTTGCGCCAGCTGTCTGGGGTCCAGTCTTCGTTCCCTGTCCGGACCGGGGTCGTGCTATCCATCGTGTCTCCAGAACCTCAAGTTTCGTGCTTTATCGCGCGAAACGGCGCGGAAGGCTACTCGGGCGCGGATTCTTCGCCGACAACCCTGGTCTGAGTGCGCAACGTAACGAACTCCTCGGCGGCGGTCGGGTGGATACCGATGGTGCGGTCGAAATCCGCCTTGGTCGCGCCCGCGGTGATCGCCACCGCCAGGCCCTGCAGGATTTCCGGCGCGTCCTCGCCCAGCATATGGGCGCCGAGGATTTTGTCGGTGGCCTGGTCGACGATCAGCTTCATCATCGTCTTGCGCGCGCGGCCGGAAATATTGTGGCGCATCGGCGTGAAGCGGGTGAGGAAAATCTTCGCCGGCCCCTGTTTCGCCGCCTCGGCCTCGGTCATGCCCACGGTGCCGATCGGGGGGATCGAGAACACCGCGGTCGCCACATTGTCCAGGCTCACCGTGCGGGGCTTGTTGCCGAACAGGGAGTCGGCGACGGCATGGCCCTCGGCGGTGGCGACGGGGGTGAGGTTCAGCCGGTCGGTGACATCGCCGATGGCATAGATATGCGGCACCGAGGTGGCGAGGGTTTTGTCCACCAGGATTTCCCCCAGCCGGCCGGTTTCCACGCCGATCTTCTCCAGCCCCAGCCCTTTGACATTGGGCGCGCGGCCGGTGGCGAAGAACACCAGGTCGACGTCGAGCGTGGTGAGGTCGGAAAGGGCGAGCCTGTAGGCGCCGTTCTCCCGCACCACGCTGGTCGGCACCGTATCCGGATGGAGCAAAACCCCGTTCGCGGCCATGGCCTCGGCGAGACCGACGCGCAGATCCTCGTCAAAGCCGCGCAAGGGCAGCGGCTGGCGGTAGATGAGATGCGTCTCGGCGCCCAGCCCGGCGAAAATGCCGGCGAATTCCACGCCGATATAGCCGCTGCCGATGATGGCGATGCGCTTGGGCATCTCTTTCAGGTAAAACGCGTCATCGGAGACGATGCCGAGTTCCGCGCCGGGAATGTCCAGCCGGGTGGGATGGCCGCCGGTGGCGATGACGATGCGTTCGGCAGTGACGCGCTGGCCGCCGACATCGAGCGTGTGGGCGTCGATGAACGTCGCCCGCGCGTTGAAAATCTGCGCGCCGGCCTGGTCGAGCAGGCGCAGATAGATCGCGTTGAGGCGGGCGATCTCTTTGTCCTTGGCGGCGATCAAAGTGGCCCAGTCATGGCCGTCCTTCGCGAGGTCCCAGCCGAAGCCGCGCGCATCGTCGGCGCTGGCGCCGTATTCGGCGGCCATGACCATGAATTTCTTCGGCACGCAGCCGATATTCACGCAGGTTCCGCCCCAGAAACGCTCTTCCGCCACGCCGACACGGGCGCCGTAACCGGCGGCGATCCGGGCGCAACGCACGCCGGCCGAGCCGCCGCCAATCACAAACAGGTCAAAATCCACGAGATACCTCAAACAGCAATGAACGTCCGGCAGATGATGGCGGGGGCGATCCGGGCGTCAAGGGCGCGTAGGGAGAAAGCAAAAAGGAAGGCTACTTTTTGTGAACAAAAAGTAGCAAAAAAACTTTATTTACTCCGGGTCATGGGCTGCGTCGGCGACAATGCCCATGGCCCAGCATAACAAAAGTTTTTTGCGCCGCTTTTTTTCAAAAAAGCGGCTCCTTCCTTGCTTATTCAGCCACAGCCAGCGCCGGCTTATCCAGCGCCAGGATCGCCGCGCCCCGCCGCACGGAAGTGGCCGGGAAGAAGCTCGCGGGCGTCGCATTTTTGCCGACCGTGGGGAGCCGCCCGGCGATGATGCCGTCGATCATCTCCAGCACTGCGGCGGGCGGGCTGGGGAAAGGGAACACCGCGCCGTAGCGCGCCGCGCGCACCCGCTCGGCCGGCGCGCCGATATCGGGCACCAGCGGCACGAAGCCGGCACGCACGGCCTCGGAGAGGGTGTAGGAATAGGTTTCCGGCCAAGTCGAGAGAAACAGAGCGAGCCAGCCTTGCGTTTCCGCGAGCAAGGCACCGAGATCTTCCGGTTTGTAGCGGCCGGTGATGGTGACGTTGCCGATCGCGGTCAGCGCCGCGTCGATATTGGTATGGCCGATCACGCGGAACCGCAGCTTGGGGTGCGTGAGCCGCGCGAACTGGGCGATCTCCTTCAATTGCTGCGAGCCTTTATGCGGGCCGATGGCGCCGAGCAGGACGATTTCCGACCCGTCGCCGGAGCGCGGCCGCTGGCTGAGGCGCTGGCGGCTTTCGGGGTGGGGCACGATTTCGATTTGCTGCGCCGGAAAAGCACGGGCGAGATGCCGTTTTGCGTCCTCCGAGGGTGCAACGACGTGGCGGAACGAGGCGAACAGCGTGCCGAACAGCGCTCGGTGTTCGGCCGGGGTGAGGGCGTCGAGCACGGATGTCTCATGTGCGCCGTCCATGGCCACGCAGCGCGCGCAGGTGGCGCTGTCCGCCAGGTCGCAAAAGCGCCCGACCGCGTCGATCATCGTCACGCGCGGGCAGGCGGCGTAGAAATCATGGGCGTAGAACACGCCATGAAGCGGCCGCGTCCAGGCGCCGAGGCGGGCGATGAAAGCGGCGTCGAAACCCAGCAGCTGGTGCACCAGCACGTGGCTGGGCGCGGCGGCCTCGAGCAGCTGGAACAGCGGCGCGATCTCGTCCGGCATGAAGCGCGCGCGCAGCAATGGCGCGTCGCAGGACAGTTCCATCATACCGGCGCCGATCCCGCGCAGATGCAGCTGGACCGCGTCGCCATACCCGATCCGCTGCTCGATATCGTCCATCGCCTTGGCCGTGCCGCCTTCGAGATGGTTGCCGACGAGCAGAATGAAGCGCTGCTGCCGGGCGGCGCGTTCCAGGCGTAGCCGGTCCAGCCCCCAGCGCAAACCGCGCAGCCCGTCCTGCTGTTCGAATGCCATGACGACCGGGGTGTATTCCGGATAGGCTGCATTGAGGCGGGGCAGGTTCTGCGCGATCAGGGAGGATTTCTCGCCGGCGAAGGAGATGCTTTCCTTGTGTTCCACCAGCACGCCGCCGGCAGCGACGTTGCGGTAGCCGAGCCCGGCGGCGCGCAGGCAGAAATCGTTTTCCTCGCCATAGCCGCGGCCGAACGCTTCGTCGAACAGCCCGACGCGCGCCAGCACTTCGGCTTTGATGAACAGGCAGAAGCCATGGCCGGTCGGCGCGTCGGCGTAGGTGCCGGCGCCGATCTGAAGCGCTGCCCGCGCCAGCTCGTCCCAGCCGATATCGGGCAGCTCGGCGCGGCGCAATTGCGCATGCGGATAGGAAAAGACGGTGGCGTTGTTCGACAGCGCCGTGACCGTGCCGATTTGCGCGCCGGCCGAGGCGATGCGGCGCAGCTCCCGCAGCGCGCCGGGATAGAGGATTGTGTCGGCATTCAGGAGCAGAATATCGGCGCCGGCGGCGAAGCCGAAGCCGCGATTCACGGTGCGCACGAAGCCGAGATTCTCCGCGTTGGTGAGCACAATGATGTCGGGCCGAGGGGCGTAGCCGGCCAGCATTTCCGCCATGCCGGGCTCGGGCGAGGAATCGTTGATCAGCAGCAGGGTGGCGTCCTCGCCTTGCGCCAAAACCGACTCGATGCAGCCGCGCGTGATCTCGACGCCGCGATAAACCGGAATGAGCACCACCAGGCGCGGCGGCGGCGTCTCAAGAGCGATCCGGGGCACGGTCAGCCGTTCCTGTTGCCGGGCCTTGAGCAGAAAATCCTGCAGCGCCTGTTGCAGTATTGCGCGCTCGGCATCCGGCAGGGAGGCGGTCTCCTCACGGAAGGCGAGGCGATGCGCGGCGGAGACGGCGGCGGCGCGGCTGGCGATGAGATACGGCCCATCGAACAACTCCACATCGCTTTGGCCCAGGCGCAGGCTGATCGTGCAGCTTTCCCGCGCCGCCGGCAGCGTCTTCAGAGACGCGGAGAAGCCGGGGGTGGTGCAGTCGGGAAAGTGCGCGCGGACATCCTCGCGCGCATGCTCGCAGCGCGCCGGCGCCAGCGTCTGGCCGTCGCGCCGGATCTCGATGGTAAAGCGACGGCCGGGAACCTCGGGAGAGATCAGCCAGCCGGAGACGGTTTCGGTAGTGACCGTTTCCAGATGGCCGGTAAGCGTGAGGCGGCAGGGCAGGGTGGCGAGCGTGCGGCCGGCAATCTGCACATGCAGCAGCCGCTCGGTCCCGAAAGCGCCATCCTCCAGCTCAATTGCGAAGCGCGCGGGGGCGAACAGCGGGTCGGCCGGCGCCGCTTCGGCACGCGCGACGCCATGGCCGAGCTCGTTGCCGTGCTGGTCGATGATTGCGATGGCAGGCGGCGTGAATTCGGGCACGCGCTCGGTGACCCAGCCGTTGACCGTCGCCGCCTCGAGGCTGCAATGCAGGTCGAACTGGCCGGCGCCGGTCATGAGGGGCGAGCCCGGCAATTCCTCGCCGTCGGCGTGCACATGCAGGCGTTGCGGCGCGATACCGAGCGCCACGGCAAGACGGAATGCGAAACTGGTGCGGCCGAGGCCGAGGCTGGCGAGATCCGGCCGGTGCCGGGAGGCGCGCCCCTTCGCCAGAAGCGCGCCATCTTCGTCGGTAATGGTGATCATGGCGTTGCCTTGCGCGCCCACGGCCCAGCCGACGACGTAGCCGCCCTCCATGCCGTCGACATTTCCGCGCAGGCTCATGTGACGCGCTCCGCCCATTCCGATCGGGAAGCAGAAAAACCACGTTGCCAGACTAAACGGCTGCCTTTGCGGCACTTTCACCGTTGTCTCGGTCAGCCATCCTTGTTATGGGCATCATACATAGTAACGATATCAAAACAATATGTTGTTTTCGATGTGGAGGTTGCATGTGGCCATACAGCTATCTGATGAGCGGAAGCGGCACGGGCGGGCATTATGTTGAATTGCTGGAGACCAAGCTGCTCGGTCTGCTGCAACGGATGCTGTCGTTCGTCGAGATTGACGAGGCCGGGTATCGCACCACCTATCGCGACGTGGACGAGGCGATCCGTGCCGGGCATCTGGCCTCCGCACGTGAGCATTACGTCACGTCGGGTTATTTCGAAAATCGCTTTCCGTATGCGATCGATGTGAATGAAGCCTGGTATCTCGCGGAATATCCCGACGTCGCCGAGGCGATCCGCACGGGCGCGGTAAGCTCCGCGGCACAGCATTTCGAAAGCAACGGCTTCAAGGAAGGCAGGTTGCCACGGCCGGGCTGGTCGCTGCTGAAAGCCGACAACATCGCGTGAGGCCTTAAGCAAGGAAGGCTACTTTTTGTGAACAAAAAGTAGCAAAAAAACTTTATTAAACTGGGCCCGTGCGGTTTCAACGCCTCAGGCCCAGCGTCGATAAAAGTTTTTTGCGCCGCTTTTTTTCAAAAAAGCGGCTACTTTCTTCTCTTATTCCGGCAAGCGCATCCAGGCCGGAATTTGCGGCTGCACCTGGGCGCCGCCGGCGTGCAGGGGCTTACCCAGGGCGTCCAGCCGCAGGGTCGCCAGCGCCAGGCCACCGGCGCTCGAGCGCAACGTGCCGACCTCGATGTCGCTGCTCATCACCGGCGTGCCGGCCGGCGCGGGGGCGCTCAGGCTCACCGGCACCAGGCGGCGCTTGATCAGGCCGCGATATTTGGTTCGCGCCGTCAGCTCCTGGCCCATATAGCAGCCTTTGTCCCAGGAGACGCCGCTGAGCTCGTCGAACCCGGCTTCCAATAGCAGGGTCTTGTCCGCTTCGAGGTCCGGTGGGCCGTTCGGCAGGCCGAGCGCCAAGCGGTGTGCGTCATAATCGGCGGCGGTGGTGTTGGTGGGCAGTTCGTCGGTGGTCAGGCAGCGGTACCCGGCTTCCGGCAGGCGCGGGTCCGGCGCGGTCACCGGGACCGGCGGGGGCATACCGTTCCAGGCGGCGTAGACCCGGAACGAGCTGGAGAGGTCGGCCAGTTCGACATTGGCGCGGAGCTTGTAGCGCTTCAGCCGGGTCAGAACCGTTTCCAGCGTTTCGCGCGGCAGGTCGAGGAACAGGCGGTTCTCCTCGGCGAGGATGAAGAAATCACTGAGATAGCGGCCTTGTGGCGTGAGCAGCGCCGCCCACACGGCGTTGCCCGGCGCGGCGCGCTTGGCGTCGTTGGATATCAGCCCGTTGAGGAAGGCCACACGGTCAGGCCCGGTAACGGAAATCACGCCCCGGTCAGGGAGATATGCAAAATCAGCCATGCCGACGGACATGGGTGCTTGGCGTGGCGCCTGCAACCCGTGCTAGACCGCCGGGCAAATGAGAATCCTGTTCATAACATCATCGCGCATCGGCGATGCGGTGATTTCCTGCGGCATCCTGGAACAATTGCGGCGGAACAACCCCCAGGCGCGGATTACCGTGGCATGCGGCGTGGTGGCGGCCGGCGTGTTCGAGCGCCTGCCGGGGCTGGAACGGCTGATCGTGTTCGACAAGGAACGCTACGATCTGCACTGGTTGCGGCTTTGGACCAAGCTGGTCGGCCATGTGTGGGACATCGCGGTGGATGTGCGCGGGTCGGGCGTGCTGCTGTTCGTGGCGGCCAAGCGGCGCTGGATGCTGCGCGGCGGCCGGCGGCCGGGGCGGCGTTTCGAGCAGCTCGGCGCGGGCCTGGGCTTTTCGCCGCCGCCGCTGCCGGTGGCCTGGACGGCGCCGGAGGATGACGCCAGGGCGGCAGCGTTGCTGGGCGACGGGCCGGTGATCGGCCTGGGGCCGACCGCGAACTGGGAGGGAAAAATCTGGCCGCCGGAACGGTTCGCGGCACTTTTCCGGGCTTTGGCAGAGCAGATCCCCGGGGCGCGGGCGGCGGTGTTCGCCGGGCCGGGCGAGGCGGAGCGGGCGCGGGCGGCGCCGGTGCTGGCCGCACTCCCCGGCGCGATCGATCTGGTCGGCTCGCTGAGCCTGGCGCAAGTGGCCGCCTGCTTGCGGCGGTGCCAAATTTTCATCGGCAACGATTCCGGGCTGATGCATATTGCCGCCGCGGCCGGCACGCCGACGCTGGGCCTGTTCGGCCGGTCCCGGGCCGATGAATATGCCCCGGCGGGGCTGCGCACCGCCATCGCCGTCGCGCCCGGCCCGGCCGGGGACGCGCCGATGGAGGGGTTGGCGCTGGAAACCGTTCTGGCGGCGGCGCGGAACCTGCTCGATGCCGCGCCGCTCAGGACGGCCGATATCGTTTCAAACCTTGGGGGTTCATATGAGTTTTGATCTGTTGCTGCGGAACGGCACCGTGGTTCTCCCCTGGGGAGAGGTGCGGGCGGATATCGGCGTGACCGGCGGGCGCATCGCCGCGATCGGCACCGGGCTCGGCCCCGCGGCGGAAATCTTCGACGCTGCCAACCTGCATGTGCTGCCGGGGATCATCGACCCGCATGTGCATTTCCGCGATGGCGGGCAGGGCGGTGTGGCCGGCGTCGAGGATATGCGCTCGGGCACGCGCGGCGCGGTGCTGGGCGGAGTGACCGCCGTGTTCGATATGCCCAACACCAACCCGGCCGCGACCGATGCCGCCACACTCACCGCCAAGCATGATTACATCCCTGGTCACGCTTTCTGCGATGTCGGCATTTATGTTGGCGCGACCAAGGAGAATGCCGACGAGCTCGGCACGCTGGAGACGCTGCCGGGCGTCTGCGCGGTGAAAGTCTTCGCGGGCTCCTCGACGGGCAATCTGCTGGTCGAGGACGATGCCAGCATCGAGCGCGTGATGCGCAGCGGGCGGCGGCGCATCGCCTTCCATTCCGAGGACGAGTTCCGCCTGCAGGAACGCAAGCCGCTGTTCAAATCGGGCGATCCCTACAGCAGCCACGCGGTCTGGCGCGACGTGGAATGCGCGTTCCTCGGCACGCGGCGGATCACCGCCCTGGCGCGCAAGACCGGGCGCAAAGGGCATATCCTGCATGTCTCGACCGCCGAGGAATTGGATTACCTGAAGGCGCACAAGGACCTCATGAGCGTCGAAGTGCTGCTGAACCATCTCGTACAATCCGCTCCGGACGTTTACGAGCGGCTCGGTGCCTATGGGGTGATGAACCCGCCGCTGCGCGATGAGCGGCATCTGCACGCCGCCTGGGCGGCGGTGGCCGACGGCACGGTGGACACGATCGGCTCGGATCACGCGCCGCACCCGCGCGCCGCCAAGGAGAAACCCTGGCCAGACTGCGCCGCCGGGCTGACCGGCGTCCAGACGTTGCTGCCGATGATGCTGACCCAGGTGGCCGCCGGCAAATTATCTCTGGCACGGATGGTGGACCTGATGGCGGCGGGACCGGCGCGGATCTATGGCGCGGTGGCCAAGGGGCGGATTTCCACCGGCTACGACGCCGATTTCTCGATCGTCGATTTGCAGGCGACAAAGCGGATCGAAAATGCCTGGATCGCCAGCCAATGCGGCTGGACACCGTTCGACGGGGTGACATGCACCGGCTGGCCGGTGGCAACCATCGTGCGTGGCAAGGTCGTGATGCGCGACGGTGCCGTGGCGGGCGCGCCGGCGGGGCAGGCGGTGACGTTTCGTTAGAAGCAGCAAAAAGAAAGCAGGCGCTTTTTGAAAAAAGCGCCGCAAAAACTTTTTTTATGCTGGGTCATGGGCTGTGTCGCGGACAAAGCCCGGCGGCCGCCAGAACCGCAGCATCACCGCCAGCATCACGATCTGCATGGCGATGACGATGGCGACGCAGCCCGGCCAGCCATAGTCGCGCCAGAGGCCGGCGGGCACGAAGCCGCCGAAGCTGCCGCCGACATAATAGAACGTCACATACAGCCCGACCGCGGTGGATTTTGCCGTCTGCGCCACCGTGCTGACAAAGGCGGTGGCGAGGGTCTGCTGCATGAAGATCGCGGAACAAACCAGCAGCAGCCCCAGCACGATGAGCGGCAGCGGCCGCGCCAAAGTGAGCGCCAATCCGGCCAGGATCAGCGGCACGGCGCTGGCCATCACCACCCGGCGGCCGAAACGGTTGCTCAGGCGCGCGGCGATCGGGCTGATCACCACGCCGCCGAGATAGACGATGAAAATCCCGCTCAGCGCCGCCGGCCCCAGGGCATAAGGGGCGGCGGCAAGGCGGAAATTGATGTAGGTGAACACCGCGACCAGGCTGAACAGAACGCCGAAGCCGACGGTGAAGGTGGCGAGCAAACGCGGGTTGGACAAATGCAGCGGGAAGGAGGCCATCGCCCGGCCGATGCCGAAGAGCGGCCGGAATTTCTGTTCCCGGGGCAGGAGCGCGGCAACGGCCAGGCTGATCAGCAAAGTGAGGATGGCGATGACGACGAGGGCCGTCCGCCAGCCATATTCGGAGGTCACGAAACCGGTGATCAACCGGCCGGAGAAGCCGCCGAAAATCGTCCCCGACATATAGGTGCCGGCGAGCCGCGCCGTCGCCGGGCCGGAGGTTTCCTCGCCGATATAAGCGACGGTGATGGCGAAAATGAATGGCAGGGTCAGGCCCTGGAGAAAGCGGCACAGCACGAACAGGTCGAAACTTTGCGCGGTGGCGGCCAGCAGGGTGGGCAGCACCAGCACCAGCCCGGCGCCGTAGATGAATTTTTTTCGGCCGAATCGGTCGGAAATCGCGCCGATGAGCGGCGCCATCATGGCCGTGGCGACCAGAGGCGCGGTGACGGTGAGGCTGGTGCGGGCCTCGGGGATGTGGAAAGTGGCGGCCAGCACCGGCAGGATGGACTGGGTGCACCACATGTTCAGAAAGGTGACGAAACCCGCGCTGAGAATTGCGAGGTTGAAAAGGACGACCCGGACGGGCCCGGTTTTAGAACCTACGCTCAAAGACGGTAATGACATCGCCGGGTTGCGCCAGTGCAAAAAGAGGAGCGCGATACTCGGCAGGGGTGCTGCCATTATCGCGCGTGACCCCTACATAGCTTTCCACCGCCCGGTCCGTGAAGCCGCCGGCGATGGAAACTGCGGTCAGGACGGTCATGTCCGGACGGAATGAGTACTGGCCGGGCCGGCTGACCTCGCCCAGAATGTAAAAGGGCCGGTAGCTGACGACCTCCACGGCGACGCTCGGGTGAAGGATCAGATGGCTGTCTTGCAGCGACCGGGCGACGGCGGAAGCGAGCTGGCCGGTGCCGAGGCCGGCGGCCGGAATCGAGCCGAGCAGCGGCAGATCGACATTGCCGCTGTCATTGACGGAAAACGGGCCCGAGAGCTGGGGCTGGTCATAGACGCGAATGAGCAGCGTATCTCCCGCGCCGAGCCGATAGGGGCCGCTGGCCTCGCGCGGCAGGCTGGGCAGATGCGTGCCCGGCGGCGCCAGCACCGCACAGCCGCCGAGCCCGAGCAGGCCGAAAATGACCCCGCGCCGGTGTATTTTTGCCTCCCTTGTCATTGCGGCGAAGGATATTGCGCAATCGAGTCAAAAGGAAACCCCTGACTGAGCAAAAATCCAAGAAAGCAAGCGCTACTTTTTGTGAACAAAAAGTAGCAAAAAAACTTTATTATGCTGGGCCATGGGCGTTGTCGGAGACGCGGTCCCAGGCCCAGCATAACAAAAGTTTTTGGTGCCGCTTTTTTCAAAAAGCGGCCACTTTCTTCCTCCTCGCGGCTGGCGTACGGACCAAGGCATGGACGACCGCAAAACCCTCATCGCCGCCGCGCAAAAAATGGCTGCCCTTGGCCTGGCGCAAGGCACGTCGGGCAATCTCAGCCTGCGCACGGCGGATGGCATTCTCATCACCCCTTCGGCCGTGCCTTATGACACGCTGATGCCGGAGATGATCCCGCTGCTGCTCACCGGCGGCGATTACGGCGCCTATCGCGGCCGCTATCGCCCTTCCTCGGAATGGCGCTTTCATCTCGACATTCTGGCCGCCCGGCCGGAGTTGGGGGCGGTGGTGCATCATCACGCGCCGTACACCACGGCGCTCTCGATGGCGCGCAAGGAAATCCCGGCCTGCCATTACATGATCGCGCGGTTCGGCGGTGCGCCGGTGCGCTGCGCGCCCTACGCTTTGTTCGGCACCGCGGAACTCTCCGCCAATGTGCTGGCGGCGCTGGAAGGCCGTACCGCCTGCCTGATGGCCAACCATGGCGGGCTGGCGGTGGGCAAGGACGTCGAAAGCGCGCTGGCGGCCGCGAACGAGCTGGAGGCGCTGGCGGAGCAATATGTGCTGTCCTTGGCGGCGGGCGGGCCGGTGCTGCTGAGCGACGCGGAGGTGCAGGCGGCGCTGGAGCAGTTCGGCGCCGTGTACGGTCCGAATGTGCCGAAGCAGGAAGAAGGATAATGAAAGGAAGCGCTTTTTTTTGAAAAAAAGAAGCAAAAAACTTTTTTAAACCTGGGCTATGGGCTTTGTCGCTGACAACGCCCATAGCCCAGCGTAAACAAAAGTTTTTGCGCCGCTTTTTTTAAAAAGCGGCCACTCACTTTCTTCCTTCTTCCTTTCAGAAAATAAGCCCCTTGCGCAGCATGCCGTGCACGCCTTTCTCGCCGTTCACCGTCTGCGTCACGTGGAAATCCACGGCCATGGAGCAGGTTTTGTAGGCCTCCACCGGGGTCAGGTCGCTGCGGCTGCAAATGAAGGCGATCATTTCGCGCAGGGCGATGCGCATGGCCTCGTCGAGGTCCTCGTGCATGCCCATGCTGATGTAATGCGTCGGCGTTTCCGCGCGCGGGTAAAGGAAGCTCTTCAGGCCCGGGTCGGTGTGCTTGTGCAGGATGAAGGTGAAGGTGCCGGTCAGGCACATTTCCAGCGCGGTGATGCATACTTCGCCGTCGCCCTGCATGCCGTGGCCGTCGCCGGCGAAGAAATGCGCGCCGGGGACGAAGACGGGCAGGAACAGCGTGCTGCCCGCGACCAGCTCCTTGTTGTCGATATTGCCGCCGAAACTCCGCGGCTCCTTGCTGGAGAGCGGGCCGAGCACGGGGGCCGGCGCGACGCCCATCACGCCGAAGAACGGCGTGAGCGGCAGGACGGGGCCCCAGGGGAGCTGGGCGGTGCGGGCCGCGCGGTCCACGCCGATGAAGGAGATGTCGCGGTGATAATATTCCTGCGGCAGCGTGCCCAGCATTGGCAGCACCGCGGTCCAGCCCCAATCGGCGCCGGGCTCCACGGCGTCGATCCGTACTTCCAGCATGTCGCCCGGCATGGCGTTGGCGATGGCGATTGGTCCGGTCATGAGATGCGGGCCGATGCGGGGCAGCTTTGCCGCCTGGATTTCGCGCAGCGCCTGCGGCACGTCGAACGGGACCTGGTCCAGATTCAAGCTGCCGCCGGAGACGGTCTCGACCGTCACGGTATCGCCGGAGGCAACGGTGAGGACGGGCGGGATGGCGGCGTCAAAAATCCCGAAGCTGACGGTTTGCGGCGATGCCGGCAAATGATGTGTGCTCATTGCGGTATTCTCCGGTGGTTCCGGTCCCTATGATAATCGTTAAAACAGGATTGCGTTAGATTGATTGTGCACCGGCTTGCGCCGGGCAAGGCGTCTTTTTGGTGACTAAAAAACAGCAAAACATCGCGCCGCGCCAGGGCCATGCCGGTTTCGCCGCCCCCGGCTCGCTGGCCGCGCACCGGCGCGCGCGGCCTTGCCTCAGGTAAAACCGTGGTTTACCTCGACTTCGAACCGAAGGAGCACGCCCATGTCAGCCATTGCCGATATCACTGCCCGCGAAATTCTCGATAGCCGTGGCAATCCCACGATCGAAGTTGATGTGTTGCTGGAGTCCGGTGCTTTCGGCCGGGCCGCTGTGCCGTCCGGCGCGTCGACCGGTGCGCACGAGGCGGTGGAACTGCGCGATGGCGACAAATCCCGCTATGGCGGCAAGGGTGTGCGCAACGCGATCGCCGCGGTGGAGACCGAGATTCTCGACGCGATCGGCGGCATGGATGCCGAGCAGCAGATCGCCATCGACAATATCATGATCGACCTGGACGGCACGCCCAACAAGGCGCGCCTCGGTGCCAATGCCATTCTCGGCGTGTCTCTGGCGCTGGCCAAGGCGGCGGCGGAGGATAACGGCATGCCGCTCTACCGCTATGTCGGCGGCGTCGGCGCTCGCACCCTGCCGGTGCCGATGATGAACATCGTCAATGGCGGCAAGCATGCCGACAACCCGATCGACATTCAGGAATTCATGGTCCAGCCGGTCGGCGCCGCGTCTCTCGCGGAAGCCGTGCGCATCGGCGCGGAAATTTTCCACACCTTGAAAAAGGCGCTCTCCGAAGCCGGCCACAACACCAATGTGGGTGACGAAGGCGGTTTCGCGCCGGGACTGAAATCAGCGGACGAGGCGTTGGGCTTCATTGCCAAGGCCTGCGAGCGCGCCGGCTACAAGCCGGGCGACGACGTGACCTTCGCCCTGGACTGTGCGGCCACGGAATTCTTCGCCAACGGCGTTTATAACCTCGAGGGCGAGGGGCGGAAATTCGACGCCGCCGGGATGGTGGATTACCTGGCCGATCTCGCCGCCCGCTATCCGATCAGCTCGATCGAGGACGGTTGCGCGGAAGATGACTGGGAAGGCTGGAAGCTGCTCACCGACCGGCTGGGCGGCAAGATCCAGCTCGTTGGCGACGATCTGTTCGTCACCAACCCGGCGCGGCTGCGTCGCGGCATCGCGGCCGGCACCGGCAACTCGATTCTGGTGAAGGTGAACCAGATCGGCACGCTGACCGAGACGCTGGAGGCCGTGGACATCGCGCATCGCGCCGGCTTCACCGCCGTGATGTCGCACCGCTCCGGCGAGACCGAGGACGCCACCATCGCCGATCTCGCGGTCGCGACCAATTGCGGGCAGATCAAGACCGGCTCGCTGGCGCGCTCCGACCGTACCGCGAAATACAACCAGCTCCTGCGCATCGAAGCCGAACTCGGGCCGGTGGCGCGCTTCGCCGGCCGCTCGATCCTGCGGCGCTGAGATGAAGAAAGCAGGCGCTTTTTGAAAAAAGCGCCGCAAAAACTTTTTTGAAACTGGGCCGGTGGCGTTGAAACCGCATGGGCCCGGTTTTAAAAAGTTTTTTGCTTCTTTTTTTCAAAAAAGAAGCACTTCCCCTTGTCTGTCTGCTATCGCTTCCATTTTATCGGTGGGAAACATTGCTGCCTGGGATGTGGATTTTCCTTGCGGGAACTTCGCATTGCGGTGTCTCGGGAAAACCCGGTAGACTAGGAGTCGTGGTGGGAACGCGATTCGGACACCAAAGCTAGAGTCGGGTTTCCACACTTTCGTCTCTATTTTGGACAAGGAGACAGCTATGTCGAGTCTCACCCTCTCCTACGACACGCCCATCGCCAATCCGCTCGACCTGGTCGAGCAGGTGATTTCCGCCAATGACTGGGCCTTTGATCGCCGTTCAGAGTCGGACATGGCGGCGCAGGCACCCGGCAAATGGTGCGATTACGGCCTGTATTTCTGCTGGTCCACGGAAATTTCTGTGATGCATTTCTCCTGCGCGTTCGATCTGAAGGCGCCGGCGAAGCGGAATTCGGCCCTGTTTGAGCTGCTCGCCAAGGCGAATGAAAGGCTCTGGATCGGGCATTTCGGCATGGATGAGGAGACCGGCATGCCGATCTACCGGCATTCGGTGCTGTTGCGGGGCACGCCCAGCGCGTCGGCGGAATCGATCGAGGATCTGGTCGACATCGCGCTGACCGAATGCGAGCGCTTCTTTCCGGCCTTCCAGTTCGTGCTCTGGGGCGGCAAGTCGCCGGCTGAGGCTCTGGAGGCGGCGATGCTGGAGTGTGTCGGCGAAGCGTGACATATCCCATGTCATGACAACAAGCCTTCCTTCTCTTCTTCTCATCGGCGGCGGCCGGATGGGCGGTGCCATGCTCGCCGGCTGGCGCGAACAAGGGTGCAGCGCCGCCGTGGTGGTCGACCCGGCCCCCGGCGCTGCCTCTCTGGCCGGCGACGGCGTGACCGTGGTGGCCTCCGTGGCCGACATTCCCGCCGGCTTCGTGCCGGAGGCGGTGGTCCTGGCGGTCAAGCCGCAAATGGCGGCGGAAGTTCTGCCTTCTTATGCGCGCTTCGCCGGCCATGCAGTGTTCATTTCCATCATGGCCGGCAAAACCATCCATGCGATCGGCGCCATGCTGGGGGTCAAGGCCGCCATCGTGCGCGCCATGCCGAACACGCCGGCCGCCGTGCGCCAGGGCATCACCGTGGCCGTGAGCGGCGCCCATGTCTCGGACCGGCAAAAAGAGCTGGCGCAGGCTCTGTTGACCGCGACCGGCGCATGCGCCTGGGTCGCGGCGGAAGACCTGCTCGACCCGGTGACGGCGATCTCCGGCGGCGGCCCGGCCTATGTGTTTCTATTGACCGAATTGCTGGAGCAGGCCGGGCTGGACCAGGGCTTGCCGCCGGCTCTGGCACGCCAGATGGCGCGCCAGACGGTGATCGGCTCCGCCGCCTTGCTGGCGGCCTCGGAGGAGGATGCGGCGGATCTGCGCATCGCCGTGACCTCGCCCAAAGGCACTACCGAGCGGGCCCTGGCAGTGTTGCGCGCGGACGACGGCTGGCCGAAAATTTTCCGCGAGGCCATCCAGGCGGCGACCGACCGGTCCCGCGAGCTTTCAGCTTAATGGACAGATGGCAGTTCGGTTGCTAAACCGCGCCGACTCCAACTGACCCGACTAACCGGAAAGCCGACCTCATGAAAATTGTTGCCTGCAACAGCAACCGCCCGCTGGCAGAGGCTGTGGCCGCCGGTTTGAACCTCCCGCTGGCCCGCGCTTCGGTGCGGCGCTTCGCCGACATGGAGGTTTTCGTCGAAATTCATGAGAATGTGCGCGGGGAGGATGTGTTCGTCATCCAGTCCACCTCGTACCCGACCAACGATAATCTCATGGAGCTGCTGATCACTTTGGACGCGTTGCGCCGTGGCTCCGCCCGCCGCATCACGCCGGTGATCCCTTATTTCGGCTATGCCAGGCAGGACCGGAAATCCGGCCCGCGCACGCCGATTTCCGCCAAGCTGGTCGCCAACCTGATCACCGAGGCCGGCGCCAACCGCGTGCTGACCATGGATCTGCATGCCGGGCAGATCCAGGGGTTCTTCGACATTCCGGTCGACAATTTGCCGGCGGCACCGCTCTTCTCGCGCGACATCGAGGAGCGTTTCGCCGGCCGCAACATCATGATCGTCAGCCCGGACGTCGGCGGCGTGCTGCGTGCGCGCATCATCGCCCGCCGCTTGAATGCCGACCTCGCCATCATCGACAAGCGCCGCGAGCGCGCCGGGGTCTCCGAGGTGATGAACATCATCGGTGAGGTTGAGGGGCGGGACTGCATCATCGTCGACGACATCGTCGATTCCGGCGGCACGCTGTGCAACGCGGCCGAAGCCTTGCTGGCCGACGGCGCGCGCTCAGTGAGCGTGTATGTGAGCCATGGCGTGCTCTCCGGCGGCGCCGTGGCGCGCATCGCTGCGTCGCCGATCGAGATGCTGACCATCACCGATTCCATCGCCGCCACCGAAGCGGTGCGGCTGGCGCATAATGTGCGCCAGCTTTCCATCGCCCCGCTGCTGGCCGAGGCGATGCGCCGCATTTCGACGGAAAGCTCGGTTAGCTCGCTGTTCGATTAAAGGAAGCAAGCGCTTCTTTTTTGAAAAAAAGAAGCAAAAAACTTTTTTATGCTGGGCCCGTGGGGTTTCAACGCCTCAGGCCCGGCGTGAGGAAAAGCGGCCTCTTTCCTTTTCCTAAAAAGCTGGCTTAGAGACGGTTCATCAAGGGAATTTTTTCCAAGGGAAGGACCGTCATGAAACTCTTCTACGCGCCGAACGCCTGCTCGATGGGTATTCATTTGTTGCTCGAAGAGATCGGCGAGCCTTACCAGTTGGAGAAAGTCGATTTCGCCAGCGGCGCGCAATACAAGGCGCCCTTCGTCGAGATCAACCCGAAATCCAAGGTCCCGGTGCTGCAGCGTGACGATGGCAGCTATCTGACCGAATTCCCCGCCATCGCCCTATATCTCGCGCGCGCCAAGCCGGCCGCCGGCCTGCTGCCGGCGGGCCTGGACGCCGAGGCGCGGGCGCTGGAACTGCTCGATTACCTGATCGCCACCGTGCATATGCGCGGCTTCACGCGCATTTTCCGTCCCACGAATTTCGCCCCCGCCGCGGATGAGGAGTGGGTGAAGCAGACCGGCAAGGAGATGATCGTCAAAGCCTTCGACCTTCTCGCGCCGGTGCTCGGGGAGCAGGATTACATCCTCGGGAAATTCTCCATCGTCGAGGGGGCGTTGTTCTTCCTGGAATATTGGGCGCGCAACCGCGCCAAGATTCAGCTTCCGGCCAATTTCGAGGCGCATCTCGACCGGTTGCTGGCCCGCCCGGCGACCGCCAGGATGTTGAAGGCCGAGGGGCTGGTTTAAGAGATGCCGTTGCCGCACACGCCGTTCTGGTATCTCCGGCACGGCGAGACGGATTACAATGCCAAAGGGTGGAGCCAGGGCGCGATCGAAATGCCCCTGAACGAAAATGGCCGGGCGCAGGCGGAGGCGGCCGGGCCGCTGCTGGTGGGGCAGGGGATTGCCGCCATCGTCTCCTCGCCGATGCTGCGTACGCGCCAGACCACGGAAATCGTCAACACCGCGCTGAACCTGCCGGTGAGCTACGAACCGGATTTGCGCGAGGTGGTGTTCGGCGGCATGGAGGGTAAGCCGCTGCAGCCCTGGTTCACCGAATGGATGGAAGGAAGGGCGACGCCCGAGGGCGCGGAGAGTTTCGCCGCGCTGACAATCCGCGCCGAGGCGGCGATGACCAGGGTTCTGGCCCTGCCGGGGCCACTGCTGATCGTCGCGCATGGCGGGATCTTCCGCGCCATCCGCGACCTGATGGGCCTGACCAAGGAAGGGCTGACCCCGAACGGCGTGCCGCTGTTCTGCGAGCCGACCCTGACGGGGTGGAAAATTTCCACGCCTTAGGAGGGAAGAAAGTAAGCGCTACTTTTTGTGAACAAAAAGTAGCAAAAAAACTTTATTACGCTGGGCCTCAGGCTACGTCAGCGCCAACGCCCATGGCCCAGCGTAAACAAAAGTTTTTGCGCCGCTTTTTTCAAAAAGCGGCTACTTTCTTACGTCTTTCCTAAATCGAGAGCGTGATGCCGACCGGCACGTGATCCGACGGCTGCTCCCAGTCCCGCGCTTCCTTCAGAATCTTGTAGCCTTGCAGGCCACTGACGAGGTCTTTCGTGACCCAGGCATGGTCCAGCCGGCGCCCGCGATTCGAGGCCGCCCAGTCGCGGTTGCGATAGGACCACCAGGTGTAGAGTTTCTGGTCGGCCGGCACGAAATGCCGCACGGCGTCGACAAAGCCTTGCGCCATCCAGGCGTTCAGCCCTGCGGTTTCCACCGGCGTATGACTGACGACGTCGAGCAGTTGCTTGTGGCTCCACACGTCATGTTCCAGCGGCGCGATGTTGAGGTCGCCGACCAGCACCGCGCGCACCGGCGGGTAGGCGGCGAAATGCGCGCGCGCTTCTTCGATGAAGTCGAGCTTATGGGCGAATTTGGGGTTCTGTTCGCGGTCGGGGATGTCGCCGCCGGCGGGGACGTAGAAGTTATGAACGGTAAGTAGGGTGCCATGCGCACTAACTTGTGCGGCGAGATGCCGGCAATCGTTCTTGGCGCACCAGTCGGGCGTGTCATCCACCACCGTGAGCGGGAAGCGCGAAAGAATGGCCACGCCGTTATAGCTTTTCATGCCGCGCTTCAGCACGTGGGGAAAGCCGATGGTGTCGGCGACGGCTTCCGGAAACAGCTCGTCCGGAACCTTGGTTTCCTGCAGGCAGATGATGTCGGGCTTGAGCCCGTCCATCACATGGTTCAGCAGGCTTTGCCGCAAACGCAGCGAATTGATGTTCCAGGTGGCGATGGTGATTTGCATGGCGCCAGTCCTAGAGCACGACTTGCGGGTTTAAGAAAGTGGCCGCTTTTTGAAAAAAGCGGCGCAAAAACTTTTTTGAAACCGGGCCGGTGGCGGTGAAACCCGCACGGCTCAAACTAACAAAAAATAGCGCTTTCTTTTTCTATCCTACCCGCCGGGACTGATCGGTGTGTTGCCTGTGCTGTACTCGAACAGCGCGTTCGGATAGGGGCCGCCTGGCTTCACATTGTACAGGGTGACGCGGGTCTGCCTTCCCTGTGCATCATTCACCACCCATTGCCGCAACGCCAGCGGGTCGGTGCTGAACGACAAGGTGAGGCTGCCGGCCGCTTCCCGGCCTTTGCGGACCAGGGTGATATCATCCTCGCCCGGCTGCTGCTGGATGTTGGTGATGACCACATTGCCCGAGGTGAGGTCGACACGCTTGGCGAGCAAAATGCCAAGCGGCGTGCTTTCCAGCGGGATGTTGGTGGTCTGGTCAAGGTCAGGATCGTGATAAACGAGCAATCCGAAGCCTGCCACCAGCAGCTGCGGGTCGGGCGGGGCGTATTCGAAGCGCATTTTCCCCGGGCGCTCCAGCCAGGCCTTGCCGGTGCGCGTGGACCCGTCGGAGGCGACCTGCAGGAAATCCGCGGTCAGGCCTTTCTGGTCGTTGAGATAGGCTTCGACCTGCGCGACCAGCGCCTGGTCGGCGGCGGTCAGAGCCAATGGCTGCGCCGGTTGCGCCGCAGCCGGCGCTCCCGCCCACAACACCGACATCAATGCTGCCGCGCCCAGGGCGCGGCAAAGCAGGGTGGAAATGCTAGCTCGCGACGCGGCGGCTGGCCGCTTCGGTCTTGTTGGCGCTGAGGGCATCGCTCATGATATGGCGGGTTTCGCGCAGGAAAGCAGCCCCTTTGACCGTGCGCTGAACCAGCACGCTGCGGCGGTCCGCGGGGTCAACTTTGCGGCGCACGAAGTCCAGCTCCGTCAGGCGGTCCAGGGCGCGGGTAATGGCCGGCTTGGACACGTTCAAATCCTGCGCCAAGCCGCGCACCGTATGGCCGCCTTCGTTGAGGTAGCAGGTGAGGAACACACCGAGTTGTCGGGCGGAGAGATCAACGCCGTCGCGGCGCACGAGAGAGACGACCGTGTCGCGAAGAATGCCGACAAGCTGATCGGAAGAGAGCTGCGCTGCCATAGTCTTAAATCCTTCAGTCCTAGAAAACGACAATGCCGTTTTTTGCAAAGTCGCTCCGCTCTCGATATGGATAATATTCATATTGGATATGTATCCGGTTCGATCAGCCGGGCATCAAGGCGGCAAACAAATCCGAACATACGATCTGCTGGGGTAATGATGCGGGGTTGGTCCAGTCGCGAGGGGAGAAGCGCCTTTGCTTAAAAAACAACAAGGCCTTGGTAGTTATTCGCCCGTGCCATTGCGCACAAGCCGTTGAAAGATGAAAACATTGCAACTCATGGTAACATTACGGATGCAAACACTCCCGGACCTATATGCAGGGACCTCAGGCGCACCGATTTTCAATCGCCGCGAGGAGGGCCCGCAAGGCCTGCGCTTCCCCCCCCTCCGGTCGTCCGGGGCGGGTAGAATCGTTCCAGGCATAGACGTCCAGATGCGCCCAGGCGATGTTTTTGCCTACGAAACGTTTGAGAAATAAGGCGGCAACGATTGCGCCCGCCATCGGCTTGCTGGCCACGCTGTTGAGGTCGGCGACCGGGCTGTCGATCCAGTTCTCATATCCGTCGAACAAGGGCAGGCGCCAGAGCGGGTCGTGAACGGCCTGACCCGCGGCCAGAATCGTTGCGGATAATTCATCATTTGTACAGAAAATTGCCGGCAGATCCGGACCCAGCGCGACCCTTGCCGCGCCCGTTAAAGTGGCTGCGTCTATCAGCCAATCTGGATTGTCTATCGATGCCTCGGCGAGCAGGTCGCACAGCACCAGCCGTCCTTCCGCATCGGTGTTGCCGACTTCCACGGTCAGGCCGGTTTGGGTCGTCAACACGTCGGAGGGTCGCATGGCGCGGCCGGAGATGCTGTTCTCGACGCAGCCAAGGCGCAGTTTCAGCCGCACTGGGAGGTCGAGCGCCATCACCGCCTGGGCGAGGCCGAGCATGATGGCAGCACCGCCCATGTCTTTCTTCATGCGCAGCATTCCAGCACTCGGCTTGAGATCGTAGCCGCCAGTGTCGAAACACACGCCTTTGCCGCACAGTGAGATCAAAGGCGCGTCCGTGCCGGCATGCGAGCCTTGCCATTCGATCAGCACGGCTTCAGGCGGACGTTCCGAGCCGGCGCCGACCGCTGCCATGGCGGGGAAGCGTTTTTGCAGCGCTGCCCCGTTGATGCGCGAGGATGTGGCGGCGAACCGCGCCGCCACATCCATTGCCGCGTCGGCGAGGTCTTGCGGGCCGAGCAGATTGGCGGGGGTGTTGATGAGGTCGCGGGCCAGGCAGATCGCCTCGGCGACCGCCCGTACGCGCGGCGTGGCGGCGGCCGCCGCCAGCAAAGCGATGGGTTTTTTCTGGCTTTTGAGTTGGTCGAACCGGTAGGCCCCGAGCAGGAAGCCGAGTGCGGCGTCATCGGCGTGATAATCGCCCGGTTGCGGCATCCAGGCATAATCCGCCGGCAGGGAAGTGGCGGCGGCGCCGAACGCATGTACTGCCGGCCCGTCGCCGAGGCCGAACACCGCCCCGGCCGGAATCGCATCCGCGCCGGGCAACAACACCATTTGGCCAAGGGCGCCGGAAAAACCATGCAGCCGAATCTGCGCCGCATGCGCAGCGGGCAGGCAACTCAGTAACGCGTCCACGCCGCCAGGACGCACCGCATAGAGCGGCAGAGCGCCGGCGGTCGTGCCGTCATTCTGTGTTGCCAAACCTGTTAAATTCCGCGCCATGCTGACTGCCCCATGCCTGAGTCTTGAACTCAGGCGGATATATCAGATGGCGCGGCGGAAAAGTCTAATGCAGGCGTTCGATGCCGATCGCGGCGACGCGGCCTTCGCGTTGCTGCAGCGAAAAACGCACGCGCTCGCCTTCATTCAACTTGCGCAGACCAGCATGTTGGACGGCGCTGATATGCACGAAAATATCGTCACCGCCAGCGTCGGGCGCGATGAATCCATAACCCTTGCCGGGATTGAACCATTTGACGATGCCGGTATGCGGTTTCTCTTGCCTTGATTTATCGTCTTGAGTCGTTTCCATTCGACACCTCTCATGCCGGGTTGATCCCGGGTCGGGTCATTATTGATGCCGGCGCGTTCCGCCGACGGCGTGTAATTAAACGCAACGAGCGGAAACATCAATTGCAAACATGTGCTGCATTGCAGCGGCGTTTTGAATTCCGCGTTATCGGATGCGCGCCGCGGGCGATGTTCAGAAAACCAAAAAACCGCAATCGCACCGGAGGACGGCACGCAGCGGTTTTCTTTCTCGCGGGCATGATCGCTTTAAATCAATCATGCCATTGCCTTATGCCCGCACGGCGCTATCGCGCCTGTGCGGCGGCGGGAATTTAAGCGGCGTCTTCCCGGCGGTCACGCAGGCGCACATAGGCGATCGCCGCATGTTCTTCGCAATAAGGTTTGCCGGAAGCGGCCGCTGCATTGCAGAAATGAAAGCTGGGTTTGCCCGGCTCGCCGATCGGCCAGCAGCACGGGGTCGCGCGCGGGGTGGATTTCGGCGTCGGCATGATCGCCCGCAAGGCCGGCATGGGGCTGCCGATCGAGGCGGAAAGGGGCGGCAAGGTCGGACCCTGCGTGCGCTTGGGCGCGCTCGGCCGCGCCGCGCTCTGGCCTTCCGTGCGGCGGATCGGCGAGGGGCGCGGCGGCAGGCTCAGGCGATGCGCCTTGCCGACCACGGCGTTCTTGGAAATGTTCAGGCGGCGCCCGATTTCCGCCGTCGACAAGCCTTCGGCCCACAGCGTCCGTAATTTGGCAATCGCCTCTTCCGTCCACTCCATACCGCCGCCCTCCTTCATCCTGACTACTAGATAAAGTATAAGGAGGGCGAGTTGCTCGCAATATGTAGGGGCGAAGATCCGAGTCGTTTTCTGTGGAAAACTAATTAATTACTTAAGGTTGTAATGCCCCGGAAGCCTGAATGGCGGCTATTTGACCGACTCACCGGGAAAAGCGCCCCAAAAATCCGCGCGCGCCAGATAGCCGGTTTCGTGGGCGGCGGAAACCCGGCAGAAATCGCTGTCCGAGTCGCAGCTTAAAAGATCCCCGCTGACGCCCTGGTCGAGATACGCGACAATGCCCGAATCTTCATCGGGAGCCCGGCGCAAGCGCGCCTGGGGCGCGGTGACGATGAAGGTGCGGCGCGCTCGAATTGTTGCTTCATGTACCCAGCCGGTGCCGCCATCCGGCGCCAGCACCTGGCGCCACACGTCGAACTCGCCGATCACTTCCACCGGCAGGGCCGCGCGCTCATAGGTCCATGTGACCGGATATTGGAAACCGGGACCGGCGCGGAAATTCACCTGGTTGGAGCGCAGCGAGACGAAGCGCGGCACCGGCAGTTTCGTCGAGACGCCGATCGCCGGGCCCGGACCCGTGCCTTGTGGGGCGGCGGTCCAGCCGCAGAGCAGCAGCAGGCCGAGCGCGCCGCTCCTCAGGCCGTACCGCGCGGCGCGGTGTGCCGGGACCTTCCGTACGGCCGGCAGGTTGCTCTCTTGCTCTATCCGCAGACGGCGCATGACGGATCCTTTCTCAGGCGGATTTTGCGGAATTCCATGCGCAAGGCATCCCAGACCAGAAGCCAGCCGGACATCGACTGGCCGATGCCGCAAATCTCCTTCAGCACCTCGGTCGCTTGCAGCGTGCCCATCACGCCGGTCACGGAGCCGAGCACGCCGGCCTCCGAGCAGCTCGGCACCAGCCCTTCCGGCGGCGGTTCGGGGTAGAGACAGCGATAGCAAGGGCCCTCGGGGTCGGCATGCGGCTTGAAGGTGGCCAACTGCCCCTCGAAGCGCAGCACGGCGGCGCTGACCAGCGTGCGTTTCGCGGCCACGCACGCGTCGGCCACCAGAAAGCGCGTGGTGAAATTATCGGTCCCGTCGCAGACGATGTCATACGCCGCCACCAGGGCGGCGACATTGCCTTCATCGAGCCGCTGCGCATGCGTTTCGATCCTGACCAGCGGGTTGATGCGCGCCATCGCCTCCGCCATCGAGGCGACCTTGGGGTGGCCGACGCGCTCGGTGCTGTGGGCGATCTGCCGCTGCAGGTTGGACAGCTCGAGCGTGTCGTGGTCGACCAGGCCGATGGTGCCGACGCCGGCTGCCGCCAGGTACAGGCCCAGCGGCGAACCCAGCCCGCCGGCGCCGACGATCAGCACTTTCGCCGCGCGCAGCTTGGCCTGGCCGGTGCCGCCGACATCGGCGAGCAGGATATGGCGCGCGTAACGCTGGATTTCTTCTTCCGAAAAGTTCAGAGTCATTGTGCCCTTATAAGATGCGGCAAGCGCCGGGCCAATCGCCGGACGCGCGAGGGCCGGGGCCGCGCGGGGGCATGACGAGAGTTTCAGCCGCGTGGCGTTCTTTTGCGCCCAAGGCCACTTCACGCGCTGTGTCAATCTGGTAATAGAACGCCTTTAGAGGGCGCGCATCGTTTTCCGGGGGGAACCCGGTGGAATTAAGGTTTTCGTAAAATGAAGCTTATCAACGCCATCCGGATGGGCGGCACGGAAATTCTGCCGCTGATCGAAGGGGGCAAGGGCGTCGCGGTTTCCAACGGGGTCACCTGCGGCCATTGGGCCGCGTGCGGTGGAGCCGGCACGTTTTCCGCCGTGAATCCCGATAGCTATGACGCGCAAGGGCGGGTGATTCCGCAGGTCTATCAGGGCCGGACGCGCCGCGACCGCCATGAGGAGCTGATCGCCTATGCGATCGAGGGCGGCGTGGCCCAGGCCCAGCGCGCTTATGACATCTCCGGCGGCCGCGGCCGCATCCATACCAACATCCTCTGGGAGATGGGCGGAGCGGAGCGGGTGATCACCGGCATTCTCGAACGCACCAAGGGGCTGGTGAACGGCATCACCTGCGGCGCCGGCATGCCGTATCGGCTGGCGGAGATCGCCGCCAAGTTCAACGTGCATTATTACCCGATCGTCTCCTCCGGCCGCGCCTTCTCGGCGCTGTGGAAGCGCGCTTACTCCAAGGCGGCGCACCTGCTCGGCGGCGTGGTGTATGAGGACCCCTGGCTGGCCGGCGGACATAACGGCCTCTCCAACAGCGAAGACCCGACGAAGCCGGAAAATCCGTTCCCCCGCGTGCTGGCGCTGCGCAAGATCATGTGTGAGTTCGGCCTGGGCGATACGCCGATCATCATGGCCGGCGGCGTCTGGGCGCTGGAGGAGTGGGAGGACTGGATCGACAATCCGGATCTCGGCCCGGTCGCGTTCCAGTTCGGCACGCGCCCGCTGCTGACCAAGGAAAGCCCGATCCCGGCGAGCTGGAAGGAACGGCTGCGCACGCTGAAGCCGGGCGACGTGTTCCTCAACCGTTTCTCGCCGACGGGCTTCTATTCCTCGGCGGTGAACAACGATTTCATCCAGGAACTGCGCGCCCGCAATGAGCGCCAGGTGGCGTACACGCCGGAGCCGGTGGGCGAGCATCTGGTGGAATATGGCGTCGGCGCGCGCAAGCGCTCGGTGTATCTCACCGCGCCCGATTATGCCCGCGTGAAGGATTGGGAAGATGCCGGCTTCACCGAGGCGCTGCGCACGCCGGATTCCACGCTGATTTTCGTGGGGGCGGCCAAAGCCGAGGAAATCCACACGGACCAGGTGAACTGCATGGGCTGCCTCAGCCAATGCCGCTTCTCCAACTGGAGCCAGGAAGGCCCGGAGTACGATAACGGCAAGAAGGCCGATCCGCGCAGCTACTGCATCCAGAAGACGCTGCAGGACATCGCCCATGCCGCGCCCGACGATGAGGCCGCGCTCGACCATAATCTGATGTTCGCCGGCCATAATGCCTATCGCTTCGCCACGGACAATTTCTATTCCAACGGCTTCATTCCGACGGTGAAGGAGTTGTTCGAGCGGATTCTGACCGGCAAATAACGGGCCCGCCCGCAGGGCGGCCCCGGCGCACATTATGAAACTTGCCGGAAATCAACGGGTTTCCGGCATTTTTCATGGGCGGCGCGGTGGCGGTTTCTGGCACGACTCGGAACGGCCCGGCAGTGTGGGGCCGTTATCTATCCGCGTTGGAGCGCCGCATGGCCAGTGTCACCGCAGCACATCGCCCGCATGTCATCGTGCTCGGCAATGAGAAAGGCGGGTCGGGGAAATCCACGACCGCCATCCATATCGTCGTCGCCTTGTTGCGCGCCGGCTACCGCGTCGGCGCCATGGACCTCGATGCCAGGCAGGGCACGCTGGCCGGCACGCTGGCCGCCCGGCGCCAGTTCGTCGAGACCCGGCAGGTGAAGCTGCCTCTGCCGGAATTCCGCGCCGTGCATCGCTCCGGGCTGGATCACCGGCTGGAGGCCGAAGCCGAGGAGCGCGCGCGCTTTGACGCCGCTTTTGCCGAGCTGGCGGCGCTGGATGTGATCGTGATCGATTGCCCGGGCGCGGACAATTTCCTGTCGCGCTACGGCCATTCCCAGGCGGACACACTGATCACGCCGATTAATGACAGTTTCGTCGATTTCTCGATGCTGGCGAAGGTGGAGCCGGAGAAGCACGATATCGTCCATCCGAGCATCTATTCGGAAATGGTCTGGGAAGCCCGCAAGCAGCGTTTTTCCCGCGATCGCGGCCGCATCGACTGGATCGTCATGCGCAACCGCCTGGCCGCGTCCGAGGCGCGCAACAAGCGCGACGTGGGGGAGACGCTGGAAAGCCTGGCGAAGCGGATCGGCTTTCGCACCGTGAAAGGGTTCGGCGAGCGCGTGATTTTCCGCGAGCTTTATCTGCAGGGGCTGACCCTGATGGATGTGCGCGAGGCGAATGTGGGCATTGCCCTGGGGCTCTCGCATATCGCCGCGCGCAATGAAGTCCGGATGCTGGTCGGCGCCATCAATTTGCCGGCACCGCGCATGACGCTGGTGGCGTAACGCCAACCGGCTGTCCGGCCCGACCATTTACACGCAGCACGGGCAAGGCATCGTGGCGATGACACCGTTCGGCGCGCCCGATTTGGCGTACGACGCGGCATTTTCTGTAACGGCGCCGCAACCTTAACTTGAATTGTTCCGCATAAGTTTCGAATGTTTCTGTGTTTTTTTGAGATAAAATTTACAGCTTTTTAAGGCGCAATAAATAATTTTGAATTAGACTTGTTTCTTCTGCCTTGGTTTGGCATTCATGGTTTTTTTGAAATGCCAAGCGCTTGTGGCTGCGTCAGATTTTAATGTTTGCAGTACCTAAAAAAAATTGAATATTTGCGGTGCGCACAGAAGCGTCCCTGGTTTTGGGTTTTTGTTTGGTCAAGGCGGAACCGCCATGCGGGAAATGTTCCCGTTATGGTGGTGTGGCCGGCGCGGGAAGGTTGCGTTGACATTGCGAAATCGAATTTAACGTTGTGAAAACAAATTTCTGAAAAATTCTAGGACGCGTGCCGCGTGACGACGGCTTAAGAACGATAAAACGAGCGAGTTTCATGGGGGCATGCCCGCCGACGAAAGAAAATGGGGGTTCTATGAGGGTCGCATTTGTCCATGAATGGCTCGTGACTTACGCGGGGTCGGAGAAAGTTCTTTCGGAAATGCTGAAGGAGTTTCCCGAAGCGGATCTTTTTTGCCTGGTCGATTTCACCAAGGGCCGGTACCGTGACAAGTTCATGGGCAAGGCGTTCCGGACCAGTTTCCTGCAAAAATTCATACTTATCCCGAGCATCTACCGGTATTTTTTTCCGTTGATGCAGATCGCGGTCGAGCAATTCGATTTGTCCGGATATGATCTGGTCATTTCCAACAGCCACGCGGTCGCGAAAGGCGTGATCACCGGGCCGGACCAGTTGCATGTCAGCTATTGCTATACGCCGATGCGCTATGCCTGGGATTTGCAGCACCAATATCTGCGGCACCAGAAGCTGGACAAAAACCTCCGCGGCTTGTTCGCCCGTTATTTTCTCCACCTGGCGCGGATCTGGGATACCAGGACGGCGAACGGCGTTGATCATTTCATCGCCTGTTCGAAATATATCGGCCGGCGGATGTGGAAGGCCTATCGCCGGAATTCCGATGTCATCTATCCCGGCGTGGATACGGATTATTTCCAGATCGGCGGCGAGAAGGAGGATTATTACTTCACCTCGTCGCGCCTGGTTCCGTATAAGCGCGTGACATTGATCGTCGAAGCCTTCGCGCAGATGCCGGACAAGCGCCTGGTCGTGATCGGCGACGGGCCGCAATTCCAGGAAGTCAAGCGCACGGCGGGGCCGAATGTCACCGTGCTGGGCTTTCAGGCGGATGACGTTCTGCTGCACCACATGCAACAGGCCAAAGCCTTCATTTTCGCCGCCGAGGAGGATTTCGGCATCACGCCGCTGGAGGCGCAGGCTTGCGGCACGCCGGTGCTCGCCTACGGCCGCGGCGGCGCCTCCGAGACGGTGATTGACGGCGTGACGGGAATCCATTTCTGGACCCAGAGCGTCGAGGCGATCTGCCATGCCGTGAACCGTTTTGAAAAATCCGGCGTCGTGTTCGATCCGAAGACGATCCGCAAGCATGCCGAACGATTCTCCATTGCGCGGTTCCGCACCGAGTTCCGCGACAAGATTGATGAGCTTTGGACCGAACATGCTAAATCCAAAGAAAACATGGAAGAAATGGTGGAGTCATGAAAAAGGCGTTTGTCACCGGCGTTTCCGGACAGGATGGCGCTTATCTCACCGCGCTGTTACTGCAAAAAGGCTATCGCGTGTTTGGTGGCCATCGCCGCTCCAGCGTGCAGAATTTCTGGCGCCTGGCTGAGTTGGATGTTCTGGACCATGAGAATTTTTCTCTGGTCGAGCATGACCTCACCGATTTCGGTTCGAATCTCCGCGCCATCACCGAAATAGAACCCGATGAGATCTATAACCTCGGCGCGCAGAGTTTTGTCGGCGTGTCGTTCAAGGAACCAAGCGCGACGGCGCAGATCTCCGGCCTCGGGCCGCTGCATTTGCTGGAAGCGGTGCGCACGGTGAACCGGAACATCAAAATCTACCAGGCATCGTCGGCGGAAATGTTCGGCAAGGTGCAGGCGGTGCCGCAATGCGAGACCACGCCCTTTTATCCGCGCAGCCCCTATGCGACGGCGAAATTGTTCGGGCACTGGTCGGCGGTGAATTACCGCGAGGCTTACGGCATGTTCGTGTGCTGCGGCATTCTGTTCAATCATGAATCGCCGTTGCGCGGCACGGAATTCGTGACCCGCAAGATTTCCAGGGCAGCGGCGCGGATCAGCCTGGGGCGGGACAGCGAGTTGCGGCTCGGGAATCTCGATGCCACGCGCGACTGGGGATTCGCCGGCGAGTTCGTGGAGGGCATGTGGCGGATGCTGCAGGCCGAGAAGCCCGACACCTATGTGCTCGCCACCGGCAAGACTTCGAAGGTGCGGGAGTTCGCCGTGCAATCCTTCGCCACGGCCGGCATCGATATTGAGTGGGAAGGGCAGGGTGATGCCGAGATCGGCCGCTGCGCCGCCAGCGGGCGGGCGATCATTCGCATCGATCCGCAATTCTATCGCCCGACCGAGGTGGATTCGCTGATTGGCGATGCCGGAAAAGCAGAGCGCGTGCTCGGTTGGAAACCGGCAATGAGCGTCTCGGAATTGGCGCGCATCATGGTCGCGGCAGATCTGGCGCGGGAGCATGGCGGGCATGCGACTTTACCTGTGCAAGCCTCTGAAATGGCACAAAGCGGCGTGATCAATGGCGCGATGGCGCTGCGCTGAACCATGGCTGTAAGCATGATTGATCTAAAATCGTCATGCTTTAGAGAAGGCTTCTTTTTGTGAACAAAAAGAAGCAAAAAAATTTGTTTAATTTGGGCCCGTGCCGTTTCAACGCCTCAGGCCCAAAGTAACAAAAGTTTTTGCGCCGCTTTTTTCAAAAAGCGGCCGCTTACTTAAACCAATCCAACTTGACCCTTGCCAAGCCGAAAAAAACTCATTTTACAGGCCCCCATGCCTCGGAATGAGATCACACGCGTATTTCTGATCGGTGCGGGCCCGGGCGATCCGGAACTGTTGACGCTGAAAGCGGCGCGCCTGCTGGAGGCGGCCGACGTGGTGCTGCATGACAGTCTGGTCGATCCGCGGATTTTGGCCGCGGCGCCCCAGGCAAGGCTGATTGATGTCGGCAAGCGCTGCGGCCGCCACGCGGCGCCGCAGCAGGAAATTTGCCGCCTGCTGGTGGAAGAGGCGCTGGCCGGGCATGTGGTGGTGCGGTTGAAAGGCGGCGACCCGATGGTGTTCGGCCGCGCCACGGAAGAGATGGACGCGCTGCGGGCGCAAGGCATCAAGTTCGACGTGGTTCCGGGCGTCACGGCGGCCACGGCCGCCGCCGCCTCGCTGTGCCTGTCGCTGACCCGCCGGGGCATCTCTCGCTCCCTGCATTTCCTGGCGGGGCATGGCGCCGAGGACGGGCTGCCGGCGCATGACTGGGTGGCGCTGACGCGCGCAGGCGGCACGCTGGTCGTGTATATGGGCGGCAAAACCCTGGCCGGCCTCGCTGCGCATTTCATCGAAGCGGGCATGCCGGCGAATATGCCGGCCGTTGCGGTCGAGGATGCCACCCTGGAGAGCCAAAAGCTCATGCGCGGCACCATCGCCAGCCTGCCGACCCAAGTGGCCGCCGCCGCGCCGCGCGGGCCGGTGCTGGTGCTGATCGGCCCGGCCATGCAGGATGAGGAAGATGTGCGCGCTTGCGTGGTGACGGCAGCCGGGATGTAAAAAGCAAGGAAGGGAAGGCTACTTTTTGTGAACAAAAAGTAGCAAAAAAACTTTATTTACGCTGGGCCATGGGCTGTGTCGGCGACAAAGCCTCAGGCCCAGCATAAACAAAAGTTTTTGCGCCGCTTTTGTCAAAAAGCGGCTACTTTCTTCTCCAGGGAGGCGACCGGATGGAAAATATTCAGGCGCTGGTCTTCGATGTTTTCGGCACGGTCGTTGACTGGCGCACCGGCATCGCCCGAGAGGCCGCGGCATTTTTGGCCCGCCATGCGCCGGCGGCCGATCCCCACGCGTTCGCCGATGCGTGGCGGCAACGTTATTCTCCTTCGATGGAGGAAATCCGGTCGGGGCGGCGTCCCTTCACGCGGTTGGATGTTCTGCACCGGGAAAATCTTGAATCTATCCTTCCGTTGTTTGGCATGACGGCGGCATCCGTGCCGGCGGCGGAATTGGACGCGCTCAATCTGGCATGGCACCGGCTCGACCCCTGGCCGGATGTCGTTCCCGGTCTTGAGCGCCTCAAACAGCGTTGTCTAACGGTAACATTCGCCTGATGATCGACATGGCAAAACGGGCCGGGCTGCCCTGGGACGCGATCCTCGGCGCCGAAGTGGCGCAGGCTTATAAGCCAACCCCCGAAGCCTACCTGCGCACGGCCGACGTGCTGATGCTCAAGCCTGAGCAGATTTGCCTGGTCGCGGCGCATAATGGCGATCTCGCGGCCACGCGGCGATGCGGATTCGGGACCGCTTTCATCGCCCGTCCCACCGAACACGGCCCGGCACAGACCACGGACCTGACGCCGACGGAGAGCTGGGACGTGGTGGCGACGAACATGGAGGATCTTGCCGGTCGGCTTGGCGTCTGACTGTGCAGGGCAGCCACGCCCGTATGGCAGCCTCCCGGCCGGCGCCGTAGGCAAGCCCGTGACGGGCGTGTAACACCAGTGACATTTCCGTCAGTCGTATTGACGCATCTCGACGAGATGCTTGTCGAGCGGCTGATTGTGCTGTTTGTCCTGACTAACGCCCGATATCTCGCAGGAGTCTGCATGTCTTCAGCCGCTGGGTTCCGTCCGCAACTGCTCGCAAGCGCTGCCCTGATCCTCGGGATGGGCGGGCTTTCCGGCTGCATGGTGGGGCCGAATTTCGTGCCGCCCCGGCCGGCCGAGCCGAGCCATTACCTGTCCGATGCCCCGGCTACCCACGGCGCGCCCTATGTCTCCGGCGGGGCGGTCGACCCGGAATGGTGGAACAGTTTCCAGGATCCGGAGCTGACCGCGCTGGAGCGCCAGGCGGTGGCGCAGAATCTCGATTTGCAAATCGCCACGCAGCGGCTGCTGGAGGCTGAGGCGCAGGCGCAGATCGAGGGCGCGGTGCTTTACCCGAACCTCTCCGGCGGCGCTTCCTATACACGCGAAGGGCCGAGCAAGGTGGGCGTTTTTGCCGCTTTCGGAACCGCCGCAGGCACCAACACCGCCGCGGCCGGCGTCGCCAACGGCACGTCCACGGCGCCCGGCGGCGGTGGGCTCTCCGCCGCCACCATCGCGCCGCTGGACCTTTATCAATACGGGCTGCAATCGACCTACGATCTCGATCTCTGGGGCAAGAACCGCCGCGCGGTCGAGGCCGCGGTGGCCGCCGCCGCAGCGTCGGAACAGGCGCGCCGGGCCTCGCTGCTGAATGTCGAGGCGCAGGTGGCCAATTATTATCTGCAACTGCGCGGGACCCAACGGGTGCTGGATATCACCCGGCACAATCTGGCGTTTGCCGACCAGCTGGTCTCGCTCACGCTGGAGCGCCAGGAAGCCGGCCTGACCACCGCGCTCGACGTCGCCAATGCCCGCGCGACCCAGGCGCAGATCCAGTCGCAAATCCCCGGGCTGATCGCGCAGCGTGACGCGATCATCGACCAGATCGGCCTGCTGCTGGGCGAGACGCCGGACGATCTGCCGCCCGCCTTGGTCACCGCCGCCCCCATCCCGGCGACGCCGCCGGTGGTGCCGGTGGGCCTGCCTTCATCGCTGCTGCTGCGCCGGCCGGACGTGCGCGAGGCGGTGGATAATCTGCACGAGATGACGGCCGAAGTGGGGGTCGCCGAGGCGTCGTTCTTCCCGGACATCTCGCTCTCCGGCTCGGTCTCGTTCCAGGCGCTGCAGTTCAAGAATTTGAACCAGTTTCGGGCCATCACCTACGCGGTGGGCCCGAACGTGACGATCCCGCTGTTCGAGGGCGGCCAGCTGCGCGGACAATTGAAACTGCGCAAGGCGCAGCAGACGGAGGCGGCGGTGGGCTACGCCAAAACCGTGCTGACCGCCTTCTACCAGGTGAACACGGCGCTGGTGGCGTATACGCAGGACCACGCGACGGTGCAGTCACTGAAGACCTATGTGCAGCAGAGCCAGATCGCGGTGACATTGGCCGAGGAGCAATACCGCCAGGGCCTGGTCGACTATCTGACCGTGCTGAACGCGCAGCAAACCCTGCTGTCGTCGGAACAGCAGGAGGCGCAGGCCGAGCAGCGGCTCGGGACCGACTTGGTCACGCTGTATCAGGCGCTCGGCGGGGGCTGGGAAGGGCAGTATCCGGTGACGAAGGAAGGCGCTTAGCGCGATATCGCGCCGGCCAACAAAGAGGAAGGCTAAAAAACTTTACTAATGTAGGGCCATGGGCGTTGTCGCCGTCACAGCCCATGGCCCAGCATAATAAAAGTTTTTGCGCCGCTTTTTTCAAAAAGCGGCCACTTTCTTCTGTTTAAAATTCCTGGTCTTGAGTCATCATCGGCCCGGGTGGGGCTGGGATGCGAGAACGATCTGGCGTCGCATAGCGGTGTGGAAAACAAGCTGTCAGGGGCAAGCCTCCCAGCCTGACATGTCATTCCCCCTAGCGCGGGCAATACGTTTCGGTTATAAAACGAATGTTTTGTCTGAGAAAGTGTGCCTTTAGTTGTTTTGACGCCCTCTATTCACATGAGATTATGGTGGTCGGCATTGGTCAGGACGTGTCCGAGGTCGAGACTACACCATTCAGGCTTTTGTGATGAAATCTGATGATTTCAGGAGGTAATAGGAAGGAAATATCCCTTAATGTGAGGAGTGTTGGTGGTGAATATTTTTCGCGACAGCAATCAAAAAAAAGCCGGTGTGGATACGTCTTCTTCGGGCGCAATGACCACCGTGTCGGCGGCGGCCACCGTGCCCACGGCAACCGCAGAGATCAACACGGCCATGATGCCAGATCTTCCGGGGGAGAGTTATATCCGGGTATTGGGGCGTCTCCATAAAGAACTATTGCCAAAAACATATTTGGAGATCGGGACAAATTCAGGCTCAAGCCTGGCGTTAGCGACCTGCGCATCCATTTCGGTCGATCCGAAATTTTCTCTTACCAGCGCGGCCTCTATTGTAAATAAGCCATTGTGCGCGCTTTACCAGCAGACAAGTGACGAGTTTTTCGCCAGCGTCGACCCGACAAATATTTTCGGCGAACCGATCGATTTTGCCTTTCTGGACGGACTGCACCGCTGTGAGTTTTTGCTTCGAGATTTTATGAATACCGAGAAATTCTGTAAGCGAAACTCCATCATCGCGCTTCATGATTGCATCCCCGTCGAAAGCTCAATTACATCAAGGTCTCCTCTTGGTAAGGCTCAGGCAGAGCATCGGAACCATTGGTGGACCGGAGACGTATGGCGTACCGTTTGGGCCTTAAAGCGGTATCGCCCGGACCTGGGGATCTTGGCGTTAGATGCACAGCCGACTGGTCTCGTTCTTGTGTCTGGCCTTGATCCCACTTCGACCATTCTAAGCGATAAATACAGGTCGATCGTTCAAGAAATGATGGAAGAAGATCTTGATAAGATCGGCATTGATAATTGGCATAAGCAAATTGGTCTTACGTCAACGCACGCCATCACCACTTCTGAGCAGATCACCGCTCGATTTTGGCTTTGATTGGAGCGGTGCACGGTCCGAAAGCGGCCGCATTGGAATGCGGCCGCCCGAGATTCCTGGGAACCTGATCGTGGCGCCAAATGAACGAGGACGCAGAATAGGATATAAAAAGATTGGTTCAGTTCATAACAATATTGGAGCCTGGGTATATTCGCGGGCAACCGCTCGCAGCGAAAGGTCGCTCAGGAGGGGTTTTTTTTAACAACAAACTTCTGGAAATCCCTTTGGGCGCCAGAGAGGTGGAGGAGAATCCCCCTCCTGCCTCTCCGAACATGGAACGTTTGGAGGACGGTGTTTATTGCGGCTATTTTGTGCCGCTGTTCGGGCATTTTATTGCGGAGTTTCTACCGCGTTACGAGCAGGTCAGGATGGAGGGAGGGGCCACACAACCGATTTTGGTTCATCCCGCACCGTACCTTGTTGATCCTAAAAAGCAACTCTCAAATTCAAATTTGATAATGCAGTTTCTTAATGAATTGGAGTTGCCATTTGGCCAATTGCATTTTTGCGCGAGTGATATTTATGTTGAGAAACTATATTATACGACAAATGTCATTCATCTCTTTGAATCCGTAGACAAAAAAATAATTGAAATTTCGAAAAGTTTGAATGGCCGTTATCCTGTGGCATCACGAGATAGAAAGATTTTTTTTAGCCGGTCTCGATTAAAAGAAGAGGCGCGAAAATCAATCAACGCAGAGGAAGTTGACGCATTTTTCTTTGCTCAAGGGTTTGAGGTTTTGCATCCGCAGGAGATGCCCGTAAGAGATCAGATACTCTCCGTCTGCTCTGCAAAATGCTTGGCAGGCGAAGAAGGATCGGCGCTTCACCTCTCGATTTTTAACCCCTATCTTGAAACATGCATAATACTGGACAGCGGAAGATTTACGAGGGCCGGTGCGGTACCAGATACGCAAAAGCTTCTGAATGACAAATTAAATTGTAAAACGGTTTATTGCCTGCCCTCCTGGAGCTCGGGAGGAGCCATGCAGGTCGGAGGGCGGTTTGTGGTCGACATTCCAGCGCTTGAAGAAATTTTGGCGACGGCACAATAATCAGTCGGCTCTCAGGGATAGCTCGCTCCACGCGGAGCCGAACTCGATATGGCCAAAGGCTGATTGGCCATAATATAGGCCGGTGACGGCCCAATGCGCTAAATTCTGGTCCATTCCATATTTGGCGCCTCGCGAAATCAGTTGCTTGAGTCTTGGCAGAACATCCAGTTTAAAGGAGGTCGTTTTATTTTCTGGCGCCGGACTGACTCCGTAAGAAGCCCAGACGCGATCGCCATAACCGAATTCCTTTGGGGCCCCGTTCTGGCCGTTGGTTCCGGTAAAAAACCAGGCCGGATGTAAGAGTGTAAGCCTCAATTTTTTTTGATCAGCCTGATATATCGAAAAGCTTATCTGATAGAAAAAAGTCTGGCTCGTTACTATGTCCGTTACGACAATTCCTGTGCCGATCACTGCTCGCGTCACCGGGCAAGTTGCATCAGAAACGTGGATTGAAGTCGGCTGTACGGTCGCAGTTTCATATAGATGTGACACGCGAGACAGCGGATCTCTTTCTATTAATGTTTTTGGATAATTCTTATAATGAAGAGGTATCGACCCGACGAATAGATCAAATTCGTCAACCAGTTCTTTACCGCTGGGATAAATTTTATTGCACGGTAAAGTGGCGGCGTTCTGGTACAATGAGAATCCACCCGCCGGGTTGTAGAGAACCGATGCGTAATCGTTTTCAGAAAGATTGTTAGAAAAGGGCGGGAGGTCTTTCGGGATATCCCACTGGCCAATTGTCCAGTTCGCGTGTAGCGATGTTGCCCCGTATAGTTTGCTCTTTTTGTTTTTGCCGTTCGGTTCGCTCGGGAAAATCCAGATCCCGGAAAGTGGCGCGAATATTTCGTGGTTAGATGAGGAAGTTGGCTGAGAGTTTGCCTTCCTGGGAATCAGAGTATAGCATAATAAACTCGACAGAAAGACGATGCGATAATATTGGTTAAGGTTAAACACCATCTAATATCATCCTAGGCGAGTTGAATCCTTCAAGATTCTGATTGATCGCCGAATTTTTCCCAGATTTGTTGGTCGAGTATAGTCATTTCTTTGAGTTTGTTGAACGTAACCTGTGTGGCACCCAATCTGGCGAGTTCCGCCATCCTTCCCTCGATGTTGTTTGAATCGCCTGTGTTGATTTTAAGTTTATCAAAAGTTGGAGCAGGGGAGTTAATTCCGGTTAAGGTTCTAATGTCGCTCTCCAAATGATGTAGTTCACTCACGGAATAGATGGCGTCCAGAACGCGGATGTTTTCGCAGGCCATATCGACGATTTTTTCGTCTGTTAAATCCTTGTTGAATTTTTGATTCAGTGTGAGTTTTTGGCGTCCATCAAATCGACGTCCGGCAAAATAATAAGCATAGAAGTTATTGTAATGATTATCCAAAAAAATACGCATGTCCGGCGGTCCGGCAGAAAAATATTGATCGCAACTTAGTTCGAGGATTGCGCGTGGCCCGGCATTTTGCGGAAGACGCAACTGATCGGACGAGAGCCCCTTAGCCTCCCGAAGCAAATATAGATAGAAAGAGACGATGCGAGACACCGGTTCTCTCAGAACGCTGAACGTAAATTTGGGGCCATCTAAGCAATCTAAAAGTGACCAATCCAAATGGCCGGAGAATAGCTGATACTGACGCATCTCACTGATTGACATCGTGACGAGCTGCGAGTTGACGCGGGCAGGAGAGACTTTCTCCGGAGGAACAAAGAACTCCAGGAAATGATGAACAGATTGCCCGGCGGTCTTTGGTATATGCAGGAATATGATGCGGGGGTAAGAATGATCGGACATGGGACGTTGAGTGCCTCCAGCATTCAAGTCAGCGTGGATAGGGTAATTGCCGCCGGCTCATGGGGCGCAATGCCGGCGTCAGCTGCGCGGTGTACAAAATCCAGAAACGCTTCCGGTTCGGTCACGGGGGCCCCTGATAAATCCCAGAACGCATAGCGCCACCAGGCCAGCGCCTGCATCCGTGCGGCGATGATGGGTGGGAAGCGCATGCCCGTGATAACCCCGGGGTTTCCCGCGACAATGGCGTAGGGTGGCACGTCCTTGGTCACGACGGCGCAGGGCTGGATGATGGCGCCATCGCCAATCGTTACGCCCTGGGCGACCAGCGCTCCATAGCCGATCCTGACGTCATTGCCGATGACCGTGACCTTGGCTTTTTGCGGCGGGGCGTTCGTTCGAAAGGTCTCGGCTGCTTCCACGGGCTGGTTAAATACATGACGATGGCCCTGGTAGAATAACGGTGAGGTCGTGCTCCAAGAGACGGGATGTGACCCACGGCCGCTCTGCACGTCATCATCAATGGAGGTGTAGCGGCCGATTTTGACGCCAAAATAATAGCCGCTCCGGGCGAAGGAGAAGGCGCCCATTTCCAGGGAAAACACCGCCTGCATGCGTTTGAGGCTGCAGGGGGGCTCGAAGCTGGATTGGTCCGGGAGATGAAAATCGTGGCCAAACTCGGTGGCGACGCCATGCTCCTGTAATTTGTCGCGCAGGGCGGCGGTGATCAGCATTGGCGAGCGTGCCGCCGTAAAGCCGCGCGCGTTTTTTCATGCCGCTGTGCCGCCTGCGCCCTGGCGGCCATGTCACAGCTCTCGCAACATGTTGAGATGCAGCGGTTCGGGGGCATAGGGCGTGACGCCGCGCGCCATAGCGGCCTCGACATGGTCGAGAAACGCTTCAGGGTCAGCGACCGGGGCACCCGGGAGATCCCAGAATGCATAGCGCCACCAGGCGATGGTCTGCATACGCGCGATGGTTTTCGCCGGAAACCGCAATTTGACGATGGTGGCCGGGTTGCCGACGACGACGGCATAAGGCGGGACATCCTTCGTGACGACCGCATAGGCGCCGACCACGGCCCCGTCACCGATGGTCACCCCCTGCGCGATGAAGGCGCCATGCCCGATATAGACATCATGCCCGATGATTGTCGTCTCGACCTTGTGGTCCGGCGGGTTGAAGACGAAGGAGGTGGCCTCAGGCCGGGTCTGGTCGAGCACCAGACGGTGCGGCTGATAAAAGAGCGGCGAGGTGCTGCCCCAGTTCACCGGGTGAGAACCGCGGCCGATCTGCACGGCCTCGCCGATCGAGGTATAGCGGCCGATTTTGACGGCGAAATAATAGCCGCTGACCGCGTAAGAGAAGGCGCCGAGTTCCAGTGAATGCTCGGCCTTCATCCATTTCAGGCTGCACGGGGATTCGAAAATGGTCCTGTCAGGCAAATCGAACGGTCCGTCGTGCAGCGTTGTCACGCCCCATTTCGCCAAAGTTATCTTAAGGTCGCTCGAGATCCGCATGAATGACAAGCCTTAGCTCGCTGGTGGTATAATATAACCGTTATGAACATCGTTGCAGTATAATAATGATATCTTCGTGGAGGCCTCTCGCAGCGGCGCAGCGGAGGCTGGGATTCGGCCAAGATCGACGGTATTTCCCTGTCCCTTGTCGATGATTTGTACGGGCATTTTGTATCTCCCGGCGCGGGAAGGCGGGCTTATCTGGTCGTAAGACAAGAGTGTGAGCGGCGTATCGCGCAGAGATCCGCACGTTTCGTTAGCTTGGAATCCTCTGGGCTGAATATGGATGCTATTTTGTTCGTTGTATAGTCGTAATGGCAGTTTTCCGCTGCGTCGCCGGACCAAGCCAAAAAAATGGCCGCCTTTTTTCAAAAGCGGCCATTTCCCTCTCATGTTCCCCAGCCGCCGGCCAGGGCTCGAAATTACTTCATCGCGGCCTGCAGATTGGCGTCGAGCTTGTCCAGGAAGTCCTGGGTGTTCAGCCAGGGCGCGTCCTTGGAGATCAGCACCGCCAAATCCTTGGTCATGAAGCCGGCTTCCACCGTCTCCACGCACACCCGCTCCAGGGTCTCGGCGAAGGCCGTCACGTCCGGCGTGCCGTCAAAGCGGCCGCGATAGATCAGGCCGCGGGTCCAGGCGAAGATCGAGGCGATCGGGTTGGTCGAGGTCTGGCGGCCCTTCTGGTGCTCGCGGTAATGGCGGGTCACCGTGCCATGGGCGGCCTCGCTTTCCACCGTATGGCCATCGGGGCTCAGCAGCACCGAGGTCATCAGGCCGAGGCTGCCGAAGCCCTGGGCCACGATGTCGCTTTCCACGTCGCCGTCATAGTTCTTGCAGGCCCAGACATAGCCGCCGGTCCATTTCAGCGCGCTCGCCACCATGTCGTCGATCAGGCGGTGCTCGTAGGTCAGGCCCGCCGCTTCGAACTGGGTCTTGAACTCGGCATCGTAGATCTCCTGGAACACGTCCTTGAACATGCCGTCATAGGCCTTCAGGATGGTGTTCTTGGTGGAGAGATAGACCGGGAATTTGCGGGCCAGGCCGTAATTGAAGCTGGCGCGGGCAAAGCCCTCGATCGAGGCCTTGGTGTTGTGCATGCCCATCGCCACACCCGGGCCTTTGAAATCATGCACGTCCAGCACCATCGGCGCGCTGCCGTCGGCGGGGTGATAGGTCAGCTGCACCTTGCCCGGGCCGGGGATCTTGGTCTCGGTGGCGCGGTAGATATCGCCATAAGCATGGCGGCCAATGACGATCGGCTCGGACCAGTGCGGCACCAGGCGCGGCACGTTGCGGCAGATGATCGGCTCGCGGAAGATCGTGCCGTCCAGCACGTTGCGGATCGTGCCGTTCGGGCTGCGCCACATTTTCTTGAGCTTGAATTCCTCAACCCGCGCCTCGTCCGGGGTGATGGTCGCGCATTTCACGCCAACGCCGTACTGCTTGGTGGCGTGGGCGGCGTCCAGGGTCACCTGGTCGTCGGTCTGATCGCGGTACTCGATGCCCAGATCGTAGTATTTGAGGTCGATGTCGAGATACGGCAGGATGAGCTTCTGTTTGATGAACCCCCAGATGATCCGGGTCATCTCATCGCCGTCCATCTCCACGACCGGCGTTTTTACTTTGATCTTGGCCATTTAGCGCTCCTGATTGAGATAGGGACCTCTGTATCATCCTCGCCCGGGGAGACAATACTAAGCGCGCGTCCCAAGCGCATGGACGGGTTGCGCGCGCCGGGATAGGAAGCTTCGGGAATCAGAGGAGTTGGAATGATGAGTGGTCGGAAAGCGGCGCGGATCGATTGGGCAAGCGACTGGGACAGGGATGCCGCGCTGACCACTGCGAAATTGCTGCTGGAAATCAAGGCGGTGAATTTCCGCCCCGAAGAGCCCTACACGCTGACCTCGGGCTGGAAATCCCCGGTCTATATCGACTGCCGCAAGATCATCTTCTTCCCCCGCGCCCGCGCGAAAATCTGCGACCTCGCGGTGGAGAAGATCAGCCGCTATGTCGGCTATGAGGCCATCCAGGCGGTGGCCGGCGGTGAGACGGCGGGGATTCCCTTTGCCGCGTGGATCGCCGAGCGCATGGGCGCGCCGATGGCCTATATCCGCAAGCAACCCAAGGGCTTCGGCCGCAACGCGCTGATCGAAGGCGACGTGCCGGAGAACATGAACACGCTGCTGGTGGAAGACCTCACCACCGATGGCGGGAGCAAGATCCAGTTCGCCAAGGCGCTGCGCGAGGCCGGGGCGATCTGCAACCACACTTTTGTGGTGTTTTATTACGGCGTGTTCCCCGGCAGTTTCGAGACGCTGGCCAGCATGGACATCGCCCTGCATCACCTCTGCACTTGGTGGGACGTGCTGGAAGCCGCGAAAGACCAGCCTTATTTCTCCGACTCGGCCCTGGCCGGGGTGCGCAAATTCCTCGAGAACCCGATGGCCTGGTCGGCCGCGCATGGCGGCGTGGGCACCGCGGAAGAGGCGCTGGCGCATAAGATGAGCAAGCTGAAAAAGTAAGAAAGACCTACTTTTTGTGAACAAAAAGTAGCAAAAAACTTTGTTATGCTGGGCCATGGGCGTTGGCGCCGACACAGGCTCCGGCCCAGCGTAAATAAAAGTTTTTGCGGCGCTTTTTTCAAAAAGCGCCTGCTTCCTTTCTTAGTCTTGATCCTCGCCGCCCCAGGGCGCACGCATAGCGCATGGAACTTCTCTCCGCCTTGCGGGCCGCCCTCGGGGACAAGGCCGTTCTCACGGAAGCCGCCGACCGTGCCGGATTCGAGACCGACTGGCGGCGGCTTTTTTCTAACCCGGCGCTGTGCGTGCTGCTCCCGGAAAGCACCGAGCAGGTGGCGGCTTCGGTCAGGCTGTGTGCTGCGGCGGGCGTGGGCATCGTCCCGCAGGGCGGCAATACCGGGCTGGTGGCCGGGGCCGTGCCGGTGGCCGGGGAAAAACGCCAGGTGGTGCTAAGCCTGCGGCGCATGCGGCAGGTTTTGCAGCTCGACCCGGTCAGCGACACCATCCTTGTGCAGGCCGGGGCCACGTTGCAGGAGGTGCAGGAAGCGGCGATCGCCGCCGGGCGGCTGTTTCCCGTCAGTCTCGCCGCCGAGGGCACGGCGCAGATCGGCGGGGCGATTTCCACCAATGCCGGCGGCTTGCAGGTGCTCAGCTACGGCTCCATGCGCGCCCAGGTGCTGGGGCTGGAAGTGGTGCTGCCGGACGGGCGCATCTGGGACGGGCTGCGCGCGCTGCGCAAGGACAATACCGGCTTCGACCTGAAGCAGCTTTTCATCGGCGCGGAGGGGATGCTGGGCATCGTCACTTCCGCCTGCCTGAAACTGGCGCCCGCGGTGACCGACCATGCCACCGCGCTGGTCGGGCTGGCATCGCCGGGCGCGGCGATGGCGCTGTTCCAGGCGCTCCGGGCGCAGAGCGGCGCGGCCCTCACTTTGTGCGAATTCCTCGCCCGTCCGGCCATGGAACTCGGCGCCGCACACGCCCAAGGCGGCCGGCTGCCCTTCCAGGCCGAGGCCTATATGCTGGTCGAGCTCTCCGCCCACACGGCTTCGGAAAATAATCTGGCGCGGCTGGAGGAGGTGCTGGCCGCGGCGCTGGAAGCGGGCATCGCGCAGGAGGCGGTGATCGCCCAGTCGGAACGCGAGCGCGCCGATCTGCGCGCGCTGCGCGAGGCCGTCTCGGACGGTGAATTGGCCGAAGGCGGCGCGGTGAAGCACGACATCGCTGTGCCCCTGGCGCTGATCCCCGAGACCGTGGCCGCCATCGAGGCGCTGGTGGGCACAAAATACCCGGACTGCCGGCTGAACATCTTCGGCCATATCGGCGACGGCAATCTGCACGTGAATGTACGCCCGCCGGCGGGGCGGACCCTGGCCGACCTCTCCGACCGCAAAGCCGCGATCACGGCCGATATCGAAGGGCTGGCGGTGGCCAAAGGCGGCAGCTTCAGCGCCGAGCACGGCATCGGCCAGATGCGCATCGCCGGCATGCACGCGCATAAAGCCGCCATCGAGCTGGAGCTGATGCGCCGGCTCAAGGAGGCGTTTGACCCGCAGGGCGTTCTGAACCCCGGGAAGATGTTTTAAGTAAGCAGGCGCTTTTTGAAAAAAGCGCCGCAAGAACTTTTTTTATGCTGGGCCATGGGCGTTGTCGGCGACAACGCCCATGGCCCAGAGTCATAAAGTTTTTTTGCTACTTTTTGTTCACAAAAAGTAGTTTCTTCCTTTGCTTTCCTGGAGGCCCCATGACCGACACGCCCCGTATCAGTGACTTTCCGTTCCGTAGCCATGACAAACTGCGCTACGGCGACACTGACCGGCAAGGGCACGTGAATAACGCCGTGTTCACGACGATGTATGAGACCGGGCGCGTCGAATTGCTGCAGCTCGGCCAGAGCGAGGGGTTGGACCTGGGGGATGTCAGCTTCGTTATCGCGCGGCTCAGCCTCGATTATCACGGCGAAATTCTCTGGCCGGGCACGGTGGAAATCGGCACGGCGGTGAAAGCTTTGGGTAACAGCTCGATCACTTTCACCCAGGCTTTGTTCCAGAACGGCAAATGCGTTTCCACGGCTGAAAGCGTGGTGGTGCAGGTGGATAACCGCACCCGTCGGTCGACGCCGCTCAGCACCGCTGTGCGTGAAAAACTTCAGCCGTTCATGCTGACCAGATAGAAAGAAAACAGCCGCTTTTTGAAAAAAGCGGCGCAAAAACTTTTGTTATGCTGGGCCATGGGCGCTGTCGCCGACGCAGCCCATGGCCCGGCATTAAAAAGTTTTTTGCTTCTTTTTTTCAAAAAAGAAGCGCTTCCTTCCTTGTTACTGCTGCACCAGCCCGATCACCGTGGTCTGCGGCGGCATGCTGGGCTGCAGGGTCGGCCAGCGTGTGGCCGGGTGGTCGAAGCTTGCCTGCGGCGTGGCGCCGGGGTGCCGCGCCACGCTGAAGATCGTTCTGGTGTTGGTGTCGAACGCCGCGCCGCCGATCGCGGCGCCGATCGGCGCCAGATAGGCCGCGCTGAGCAGGAACCGGCTCGGCCCGTTGGTTTGCAGGGTGAACAGCCCGTCAGCGGTGTCGGAGACATGGCCCCGCTGGTCGGTGCCGATCCAGAGCTGGCCGTAAGGGTCGAGATTGAGCGTGCGCGGGTTCTTCAGCCACGCGGTGGAACCGGCGGAGTATTGCGCGAGCGGCGCGGTCGCCGGGTTGCCCGCGACCAGCGCCAGCCGGCCCGCGAAGCGTCGCGCCGTCATATCGCCATGGGGCGGGGCGAGCAGCACGATATGGCCGTTATCGTCGCCGGTGCGGGGGTTGAGCGCGTCGGCCGTCGTGCGGGCGGGGTTGCCACGGCAGGCGAGATAGAGCCCGCCATTGCCGGGCACGATGGCGATGCCGCCGGGCGCGTCGAACGGCGAGCCGCCGGCACTGGCGGCGGCGCTGACCGTGGCCGCCAGGGTGGGAATGTCGGTGCCGAGATCCACCCAATCGATGCCGCCGCCGTTGATCTGCGCCACCGACAGCGTGCCCGCCTCGAACGCGGACCCGTCGGTGGCGGGGGCGGCGGAGATGAAGCGGAACAGGAAGCCGGCCGGTTCGTCCTGGCTCATGAACAGCACCGCGCGGCCGTCCGGCGTTGTGGTCACGGCGATTCCTGCCCGCGCGAAGCGGCCGAGCCCGGTATGCTTCGTCGGGAATGAACCGGGGTCGAGCGGGTCGAATTCCGTGACCCAGCCGAAGCGCGCCCCGTCCGCCGGATCGGCATAGCCGTCATCGGTCGATGCCAGCCTGGTGAGCCAGGGCGTGACATTGCCTTCCGCCAGCAACGCCGTGCCCCAGGGCGTGGCGCAGCCGGCCTGCGGCGCGAGCACGCCCTGCACCGTGCTGCCGATGGCGGCGGCGACCGGGCCGGTGATCTGGCAGAGCGTGCCGTCGGTGATGCGCCGCGCCTGGTAGCCGCCATCCACCGTCATCCACCGGCCGGCGAGATATTGCAGGTTCAGCACCGTGGCGCCCTGCAACTGCCCGGCGACGGCAGGCTCGTCGGCCCCGCCCGGAAAAACCATGCGCGCCGGCGCGTCAGGATTGGCCAGAACCATCACCAGGCGCGGAATGCCATCCTGCGCCGGAGGCGGATTGACCAAAGCGGTGATCACCGCGTCATAGGGAAACTGCGTGCCCGCCTGAAGCGCCGTGAGCTGGTCGGGGGCGAAGGGCGGCGCATTCGGCAGCACCCCATCGCCCCAACGGGCAACCACCAGGCGCTGGAAATCTCCCGCCACGGTGTCGTCGCGTTTCGGCGCCTGGGGCGACGGCGCAGGATTTGTGGCCAGAACCGATTGGGCCCGCGCCGTGCTCGCAAGCGCGAGCGCCGATAAGCCGCCGAGCAGGGTGCGGCGGCTTATCGCGCCGTTAGAGGCCGCCATCGCTGTTGACGCCGCCGATATTGTTCGCGCCGCCTTCGCCGCCCAGTCCACCGGCGCCGCCCAGCCCACCGGCCCCGCCGCCATAGCCGCCGGCCCCGATGCCCGGGTTGTAGCTGCCCACGCCGCCGATCAACTGCTGCAGGAAGCCGGCATGGCCGCCCGGTACCGGCGTCTGTGCGCTGTCCATGGTGACCTTCACCCCGCTCTTGAGGTCGCGCTGTTCAACGGATTTCAGCACGCCGTTATTGCCGAAAGCCAGCACCACGACATGCTGGCGCTGCACGCCCGGCGTGTTGGCGATGCGCATTTTCGTCACCTGGCTCACATATACCCAATTATTCGGCGAGAATTGTTCCTGGAAGGTCGGCGGTCCCAGCAGCGCCTGGGCGTCAGCCTGCGACGACACGCCCGGGATGAGCTGCGTGAGCTGGTTCTGCGAGATAGCGATGCCGCGATATTGCGGTTGGTCGGTGAACAATGCGCAGCCCGGAAGGGCGAGCAGAGCGCAGAACAGACCGAGCATGGGCAGGGCAGGGCGCACGGAAATTCCTTCGAGACGGTAATCCAAGGTTGGGTCTCACGGCTGGGGCTTACGTGTCAATGCGGGTTCTCTATATGAGGAGCATGGAGCAGGTTTTCAGCCGGACGATCAGGGCCGGGCATATAAAAGAGACGCCACAGGAGCATGTGGTGGTGGCCGACGAAACCGCCCGCGCGGCGTTGGCGGCGTTGTACGGGCTGGGGGGAATCGCGAAGCTGCGCGGCGTCTTCGTGCTGCGGCATGAGCGGGGCGGGGTGATTGCCGCCACGCTGGACATGCAGGCGGCGGTCACGCAGACCTGCGTGGTCACGCTGGAGCCGTTCGAGGTGCGGATCGACGAGCGCAGCATGCTCCGATTCGTGCCGGCGCGCAGTCTGCCGGAAGGCGAGGCGGAGGAGCTGGATCCGGAAAGCCTCGAAGGGCCGGACGATATTCCTTATTCAAATGACGCGATCGATCTCGGTGCGGCTTTGGCCGAGCAATTGGCCCTGGCGCTCGACCCGTATCCGCGCAAGCCCGGCGCCGAATTGCCGGAGGAATACCGGGGCGAGCCGGAGGCCCCGTTTGCGGCCCTGGCGGCCAAGTTCGGCAAGAAGCCGCGCTGAGAGAAATGCGCGCGTTTGTCTCGTTTGGGCGCGCCGCGACGGCGCAAAAGCGTGGTGGCAGCTTTCCCAAATTCGTCGGTTTTATGACTTGCGGCCCGGCGATGGCTCTGCTACGCCGCGCCACTGTATCGTTTTCTATGTCCTTTTAAGGTGTCTCGCAGTCATGGCCGTTCCTAAACGTAAAACTTCTCCGTCGCGCCGCGGTATGCGCCGCGCCCACGAGGCGCTGCGCGCCGAAGCGCATGCGGAATGCGCCAACTGCGGCGAACTGAAGCGCCCGCACCATGTGTGCAGCCATTGCGGCCACTACGATAATCGCGAAGTCGTCGCCTCTGGCAAGTCCGCCAAGGGTGTTGTTCGCGTCTAAAGGCTGAATGTTGACGACGCCGGCGGTGGGAGCCGTCCTCAAGGGTATGCAATGAGCCGGAACCAGATACTGGCCGTGGATGCCATGGGTGGGGACCACGCGCCGGCGGCCATCATCGCCGGGCTGGAACTGGCCGCTGAGCGGCACCCGCAGGCGAGCTTTCTGCTGTTTGGCGATGAAACGGTGCTGCGGCCGCTGGTGGATAAGACCAAGCGGCTGCGGGATCGCGCGACCTTGCGCCAGGCCGCGGAAATCGTGAGCGGCGACATGAAGCCCACCGTGGCGTTGCGCCTGCGCGATTCCTCGATGCGCCGGGCCATCGATGCGGTGCTGGAGGGCGAGGCCGCCGGCGTGATCTCGGCCGGAAATACCGGCGCGCTGCTCGCCCTTTCGAAAATTGTCCTGAAAACCCTGAAAGGCATCGACCGTCCGGCGATGGCGGCGATCGCCCCTTCGTCCAAGGGCGATGTCGTCATGCTCGATCTCGGGCTCAACGTGGTTTGCGACGCCCGCAACCTCGTCGAATTCGCCCTGATGGGGCAGATGTTCGCGCGCATTGTGCTGGGTTTGCCGATGCCGAGCTTCGGCCTGCTGAATATCGGCTCCGAAGAAGGCAAGGGGCATGAGACGTTGAACATTGCCGCAGCCACGTTGCGCGAGAGCCCGATCGGCAAACAGTTTTACGGTTTCGTCGAAGGCCATGACATCGCGGCCGGTACCGTGGATGTGGTGGTGACCGACGGTTTTACCGGCAATGTGGCGCTGAAGACCGGCGAGGGCGCGCTGAAGCTGGTCGGCGAGCTGCTGAAACGCGTTTTCACGGCCGGTCCTTTTGCCCGCGCCGGCTATATTCTTGCCCGCGGTGGCCTCAACCGGTTGCGCGAATGGCTGGACCCGCGCCGCTATAACGGCGCGGTGCTGCTCGGCCTCAACGGCGTGGTGGTGAAATCCCACGGCGGCACCGATGCGATGGGGTTCGCCCATGCCGTGGATGTGGCGCTCGACATGATCAGCAACGATTTCAATCGCCGTATTGCGGAAGGATTGACCGCCATGGATAGCGCTTTGCTTTCCGCCGCGCCGGAGGTCAGCAGCCATGATTGAGCCGCCGCGCCGCGCCGTTCTGGCCGGGACCGGGTCTTATCTGCCGGAGCAGATCGTGACCAACGCGCAGATGGCCGAGCGGATCGACACGTCCGATGAATGGATCGTCGAGCGCACCGGCATCCGCCAGCGGCATTTTTCGGCGCCCCATGAGACGGCTTCTTACATGGGGGCGGCGGCCGCGCGCCGCGCCGTGGAACAGGCCGGCATGGCGCCTGAGGACATCGACGCCATCATCGTCGCGACCTCCACCCCCGACCAGGCCTTTCCGGCCACCGCCGTGCATATTCAGGCGGCGCTCGGCGCCAAGCGCGCCTTCGGCTTCGATCTCGCTGCCGCCTGTTCGGGATTCATTTACGGGCTTTCGGTGGCCGATGCGATGATCCGCGCCGGCCAGGTGAACAATGTCCTGGTGATCGGCGCGGAAGTCTATTCGCGCATCATGGATTTCAGCGATCGCACCACCTGCGTGCTGTTCGGCGACGGCGCGGGCGCGGTTCTGCTGCGCGCTGATGCAAGCGGCGGAGCTGCCGGGCTGCTGTCCACCCATCTGCATGCCGACGGCTCGCTTGCGGATATTCTTTATGTCGACGGCGCCACCGGCCAGCGCGACAAATCCGCTTATCTGGTGATGAATGGCCGCGAGGTTTTCCGCCATGCCGTGACGCTGCTGGCTTCGGCCGTCACGGAAGCGTTGACGAAGAACAGCCTGACGGCAAGCGATATTGATTGGCTGGTGCCGCATCAGGCGAACCGCCGGATCATTGACGGCGTCGGCCGTAAGCTGGGGCTGCCGGCGGAGCGCGTGGTGGTCACGGTGGACCAGCACGCCAACACCTCGGCCGCCAGCATTCCCCTGGCGCTGGACCTGGCGCGGCGCGACGGGCGCATCCGCCCCGGCCAGCTGGTGCTGCTCGAGGCGCTGGGCGGCGGTCTCACCTGGGGTTCCGCGCTGTTGCGTTTATGACCAAAACGTAAATCGGGTTGACCCCCGATAAGCGCGTGCTAATCTTTGAAAATGAACACTTTGACGCGCGCGCAGCTCACTGAGGCGATCTACGCTACCGTTGGTTTGTCACGCAACGAATCCGCCGATCTTCTGGAGTTGATGCTGACCCGCATCTCCGACGCGCTGACGGTTGGTAAATCAGTTAAAATCAGCGGGTTCGGGACTTTTTCTGTAAGGCAGAAGGGGCGGCGCATCGGCCGTAATCCGAAGACGGGCGTGGAAGTGCCGATTTTGCCGCGCCGGGTGCTGGTGTTCCGTCCCAGCCAGATGCTGCGCGAGGCGGTGAACGCCGCGCCGGCCTCTGCCAATCAGGATTGACCTTATTTTATGGTAGATGACGATTTTCCGGGCGATGACGATGACACCGCCCATCCGGAAGCGCCGCGCGGCAAGCTGCGCAAGACGGCTGACGCGTTTCGCACCATCAGCGAGGTGGCCGACGAACTGCATGTGCCGCAGCATGTGCTGCGCTTCTGGGAGACCAAGTTCCCCCAGGTGCGGCCGCTGAAGCGCGGCGGCGGCCGGCGTTATTACCGGCCCGAGGACGTGCTGCTGCTGCGCCGTGTCGCGGATCTGCTCTACACCCAGGGCTACACGATCAAGGGCGTCCAGCGGCTGCTGCGCGAAGGCGGCGGCGCCTTGCACGAGCATATTCCGCCCGCCTCCGACGAGGAGCGCCTGGCTGCCGCAGTGGAGCGCCATAGCGGCGGCGCCGAAGCCGCGCCAAAGAAATCGTTTATGTTGCCGCAGCCCGCCATGCCGGGGCTGCTGCCGGAGCCGGAGCCCGAAGGCGTGCCGGACATGCTGGAGCCTCGCCCGCCGAGCCGGGCCCCGAGCCGGCAGAAAATCGACCAGGAAAACGAGCGGCTTCGCACCTTGCTCACCGAAACGCTGCACGCTCTGGAAGAGCTGCGCCGGATGATCGGGTAAGCAAAGGCAAGCGAAAGAAAGCGCTACTTTTTGTGAACAAAAAGTAGCAAAAAAACTTTATTTTGCTGGGCCTTGGGCATTGGCGCTGATACAGCCTCAGGCCCAGCGTAAACAAAAGTTTTTGCGCCGCTTTTTTCAAAAAGCGGCCTCTTGGCCTGCAGCGACATAGTTGCTACAGGCTCCACACGATCGGAGCGTAGCGCAGCCTGGTAGCGCATCAGTCTGGGGGACTGGGGGTCGTGGGTTCGAATCCCGCCGCTCCGACCAATTTTTCGGACAATTCAATCGCGCGCGTGGCTCCTGAACGGGGCGCCCCTTGGCCGGCGCGTGGCGACGATGCTAGTTCTGTCGGGAGATCACGCTCTAGCCTTGGATGTCCATGTCGGATCAGCTTGCGCTTTTTCCTGAAACAGTGGCCCTCACGCGGGTTCGCCCGGAGCGGGACGAAAGCCGCTTCTACCGGCTGGAAATCTGGCCCGATCTGTTCGGCCGCACCATGCTGGTCCAGCGCTGGGGACGCATCGGCACGGTCGGGCGGCAGCGCCTCGATCCGCATCCCGATGCCGGCTCGGCACTCAATGCCCTGGCGGAACTCGCCCGCGCCAAGCGACGGCGCGGCTATTGCGATGCCTAGACCCCAAGCTCCCTCCCGGCCATGACGCGGGAACCGGCCGGCGGCGCGAACCGAGACAAGCCAAGGTAAATGGCCGTCCGCGCGACGAAATACACGAATGATCCACAAGCTTATCCAGAACTCTGTGGATGGTTGGAAAACGTAACGAACGCCGCTTGCGATCGCGTGGATGCCGATGCCAGCCTAGGGAGTGTCGGGCTCGCCATTTTTTATCGGAATAGGAATGATTTTCTACCTTAGGTTTTGTGCGCCCGGCAGATGGGCGTGCAAATATTTTTTTGCTGAGGGAAGCATCAGCCAACACTGAGTTTTTAACGATCAAATAACTAAGTTGTTATTTTGTATCGAAATCCATGACGACGAAGTTAAAGTGTTTTCCTAAAGTTGTGTTAGATTTTCGTTGCAAAATGCGCTGTAAATATTGCATATAAGGCGCCGTGGTCATTTATTTGTGATAAGCCGCGCAAAAACAAAAACAGGCCATGGTGTAAGCGGTCTGGGACTCGAGTGAAGTAGGCGTCGTGTGGCGTCGCTCCCGCGCAGGTGCGGCGCGCGATTAAAACGAACAACATGTTTGATGATGAAGGGGAGCGCCGGACGGCGTTTCCCCAGCAGGGACGTTTGTCGAAGGAGACTATAACGCGTCATTTTTCAACATTATGAGGTCATTATGAAATGTAAAATGGTGAATCTCGCCGCGTCCTGCGGCGCGGGTGCGATCCTTCTCGGCCTGCTCGCCGCCGGGCCGGCTCATGCCGGCACGAGCACGGGCAGCATGCAGGTCTCCGCCAATGTGGCCGGCGCCTGCACGATCTCGGCCTCTCCCATGTCCTTCGGGGTGCTGTCCTTGAGCGGCGGAAATACCACGCAGCAGGACACGAGCACGACGGTGTCGTATAGCTGCAACATCACGCCGACGGCGTTCACCGTGGGAACCGGCCTCAATGATGCCAGCGCCACCGGCTCCGGCTACAATTACGCGATGGCCAACGGCACCAACTATATTTCCTACGGGTTGGACGTGTACGACAACAGCGCGACATTCACGCTGGCCAACGCCGCGGTGCCGGGAACTCCGGGCTCGCAGTACAATGTCGTCGATGGCGCCAACAGCCCGACCCTGGGAATGACAGGCGGTCCCTACACCCTCTCGGCGCGAATTCCCGCCTCCCAGACCACGATCGCGGGGACTTACGACGACACCGTGACCTTCACGATGGCGTTCTGAATCGAGGGGCAGTGCGACACGGAGTTTGGGGTGGCGGGGCGTGGTCCCGCCACCCCAAATACTTTTTGTTAACCGCGTGACTGCATACTGGCCGTAAATCATGAGGCCCCGGCGTCAGGTCGTCGCTTCATGGTTCATGCGGGCAGGGCGAACATCGCCATGCCGTGAACTGCGTGGTGGGTTTTCCTTTCCCCGGGAGGCTGGTCGTGACATCGTCCTTGAAAACCATCCTGGCGCTCGCTTGGGCCTTGCTGTTCGCGGCCAAAAGCGCCGCATGGGCCGCAGGGGTGTCTGTGATGCCGCTGCCCATGAGGCTGTCGCCCAACCAGCCCTCCGAACTCCTCCGCGTCACCAACGATGGTGACAGCGAGAACAGTTTTCAGATCCGGACATTCGTCTGGACGCAGCTGCCCGATGGTACGATCGATCTTCATCCCAGCCTGTCGATCGTCGCCTTTCCTGAAGTTTTCACCATCGGCCCGAACGAGACGCGCAATATTCGCGTCGGTGTGTTGCAGCCCTCGGGGGCGGCGGAGGCGACGTACCGGCTCGTCGTTCAGCAGCTGCCGCCGCCGCCTCTGCCCGGCAAGGTGATTCAGATCCTGCCGGGGATCGACCTGCCGGTCTTCATTGCGCGCGACGACGTCGCAGGCAAGCCGGAGATTGCCGGCGCCGCGGTCGCGCAGGGCGCGCTTTCCTTCGCCCTTGCCGACGCCGGCACCGCTCATATCCTGTTGCAAAGACTCATCGTCACGGGGCGCGACGAAGCGGGCAGGCGCGTGTTCGCAGCCGCCGCCGCGCCGTCTTACGTGCTGGCAGGCGGACACCGGGATTATGCGGTGCAGATCGGCGCGGGCGACTGTACCCGGATCCGGGCCATCGCCATCACGGCGCATTTTGCCGACCAGATCCCGCCTGTGACGCAGGAGGTGATCGTTCCGCCGGATGCGTGTTGGGCGCCCAGCCGGGGCTCACCGGCTTTGCCAATGATACCAGGCAGCACGTCAAAATTTTGGCCGACAGCGCCAGCCAGTGACAAAACGCGGCGCCGGACGCTGAGGCGTTCAGGTTTGCCGTTCCGCGTTTGGGGAGGGGCAGGTGCAGATATGCCGTACGGCACTCGCCGCCAGCGCGTGGTTCCTGGCACTGGGACTTGCTGTCCCGGGCCATGCCGGTGCCGAAACCCGGGGCCAGCGTGCGGCGCTCGAGCTCGTGCTCGACCAGGTGGATAAGGGGCCGATCCTCGTGATGATCCGCGGCAAAGACATACTCGCCTCCGTCCCGGCGCTGGAACAGGCCGGGATCAAGCTTCCACCCGGCCCGCGCGCGACGATCGACGGCACGATTTTTGTGCCGCTTTCCAGCCTCGCGCCCTCCATCGCCTACCGGTTCGATGACCGGAATCTCGTGCTGTATCTCACGGTGAAGCCGCGCGCGCTCGCCACCAACAGCGTCGATCTTTCCACCACTTCGCGCCCGTCTGATTTCGTCTATCGCCAGGCTCCCAGCCTCTTCGTCAATTATGCCTTCAGTGAAGCAGGGCCCAATTCCGTCACCGGCTTTACGGAGCAGGGGCTGAGCATTGATGGTGCGTTGCTCGACAATCAATTGTCCTATGCGGCGAATGTCCTGACCCGCACAAGCACGTCGCTGATCTTTGATGACCGCGACACATTGACCCGCCTGACCTTAGGCGATGCCATCGCATCCGACGGGCTTCTCGCCGGCGTCGCCAATGTGCTCGGCGTCAATTACACCAAGAATTTCACGATCAATCCCTATTTCATCACCTACCCACTGCAAACTCTCGCGGGCATGGCCAGTGTGCCGTCCACGGCCTATGTGTATGTGAACGGCCAGCTCGTGCGCACCATCCCGCTCCAGCCAGGGCCGTTCAATCTGCAGAATATTCCGGTCTCTTCCGGCAGTAGCAACACCCAGGTGGTGGTCCGCAATGCGTTCGGTCAGAGCCAGACGCTGCAGTCACCTTTTTACTTCGGCAGCAACCAGTTGAAGCAGGGGCTGTCGCAATATGCGTTCGATTTCGGCGTGGCGCGCGCGCAGGATTTTGTCGGCATGGGCGATTATCAGAATCTCGCCGGCCTCGCCTTTTACCGTTACGGCTTTACCGACTGGCTGACCGCCGGCGGATTTGCCACCCTGGAGGGGCCGGCGGCGACGGGTGGCGCCGAGCTCTCTTTGAGCGTGCCTTATATCGGCCAGATCGGGCTGACCGGAGCGCTCAGCCGCAGCGGCGGCACGCATGGCTGGGCCCTCGGCGCGCAATATTCCTATCAGACGGCAAAATTCTCTTTCGGGGGCGACTATCTGCGCGAGAGCGACCAGTATGTCGCCCTGGGCCTGACGCCGGCTGATGACCGCACCTCAGACCGTTACGACCTCTTTGCCGGCACCAGGCTGTTCGGCATCGACATGTCGGTGAATTACACGCATCTCAATGATCGCGATCTCGGTCCGGAGGATCAGGCGAATCTGCAATTCTCCCACACGGTCGGGCGCTGCTGTCTCCTGGTGCTATCATTGGGCCAGTCGCGCGTGCCGGACACGCCGGTGGACGATACGGTCCTGCTCAGCCTGACGATCCCGTTCGGGGGGCAAAGCACCGCCACCTTGTCCGCCGGGCGCTCGCAGAACGATTGGACCGAAACGGCGCAACTGCAGCGTTCGCTGCCGACCGACGAAGGGTTCGGGTACGCGCTGCAATTGCAGCACGATACCAACACGCTTCAGGCCGGTCAGCTCGCTTATCAGGCGCCGTTCGGCCTCTATCAAATCAATGCCGAGCGCGCCGGCAGCCAGACGACGCAATCGGCCAGTCTCAGCGGCGGGCTCGTGTATATCGATGGCGAGCTTTTCCCGACCCGCGCTTTGGACCAATCCTATCTCCTCGCCGAGGTTCCGGGTGTCGCCGGGGCAACGGTCGATCTCTACAACAACCCGGTCGGCAAGACCGATGCGCGGGGACAGATGCTCGTGCCGAACCTGCTCCCTTACTACGGCAATCAGGTCAGCATCGAGCCCAACACGATCCCCATCAATTACGACATCGGGTCGACCAGGTTCGACGTGGCGCCGCCCTATCGGGGAGGCGCCATCGTCACGTTCCCCATCGAACGGATTCAGGCGGTGGAAGGGCGGGTGCGGGTGATGGCGGCCGGCCGGGCCGTCGCCTTGGCCGGGGACCTGCTCACGATCACGGCGGATGGAAGGGATTACACCTCGCCACTGGGATCCGACGGCGGCTTCTATTTTGAAAACCTGCCGGCGGGCCGGCACAAGGCGCATATCCTCTATGCCGGCGGCACCTGCGATTTCGCCGTGACGGTGCCGAAGAGCAGCAACACAGTCATTCAGATCGGGAGGCTCACATGCAATTCATAAGGCAGGCACGGAAATTCGGCGCCGTGATCGCGATGGCGGCGTGCCTCGTCCCCATCGCGTGTTTTGGCCAGGCCTGTACGGTGAACGGCGTGGTGATGAATTTCGGCACCTACAATCCCCGGCTTTTGACGCCGACGCTGACCACCGGAACGGTTACGTTCCGTTGCACGGCAAGCGTTCCGGTAACGATCAAATTTTACGGGGCCGGCGGGGGGCGGGACGGGGCTTATCTGACGTCCCGGAACCGCCAGCTGAATTTCAGGTTGTTTCTCGATCCGGCACGCACGGAGCCGCTGGGGGATGGCCTGGACGGCACCCAGGATTACACCAACCCGGCGCCGCCGGCGAACACGCCGGTGACGGTGCCGATTTTCGGGGAGATCCCGCCCGGGCAGAACGGTGCGCTGGCCGGCGCCTATGCCGACACGCTGACGCTCGAGATCGATTATGAATAAGATTTTCGTATCGTGACGCTCGCCCGTGCGTTTGCCGAAGGCCGCGGCCCGGTTGGGGCACGAGAAGGGCGCGTGACGGAACGGTCCGGATCAGGCCGGGTCATGCGCGATGGAAAAAGGGCATAAAGCCATGTATTTGTGGTTGCAAAAAAATCTTGTATCGATATAGGAACGAATAAGCGGCGGTTAAGAATCGTGCAGAAAGATGTCTACCTGACGTAACACGCTTGCCTCAAGGCCGGATCGGCGTTGCCTGGCAGAGGGGAGCGGTGCGCTATCGCACGGTTGCGTCGGTAAGTTTGGCGTTTGTGTCCGCAACCTGGATCGGCAAGGAGCCGGAGATGGCAACGACGATATATGAAAACTCTACGACGAGCCCGTCCTATTCTTTAACGGAGACGACCAGTTTTTTCGGGCTGGGAAAGTCGACCTACAAGCTGGTGATCACCTATCCGGTCGGATATGGCACGGATATAACGGTTTCGTCGATACCCAGCGACAATGTCCTGACCAAGAGCGGTGGCACGCTGTCAACGTCGGGAAGCGCTGTGACCGGCGGCCAGGCCTATGTGATTCCTCCCACTATTTCGGGAACCATCGACATCACGAACCCGCTGATCAGTGGAACGGATACGTTCTATGTCGGCGGCAAGGCAACGCTTAGTTCCTTCGTCGGAAAACTCACCGGCTATGTCGCGCAAGTCGATGGCGGCAGCCTGACGGTCGCCAATTTCGGGTTTGGCACGTTCGAGGGGCTCACCGTGTCCCTGGACAATGGCGGAACATTGTCCACCGGCCGGACGCCGCTCAGCGCCCTGAAGGGAATGACCGTCGATTTCGGCGCCAACGGGGGCACGTTCGTGGTCGATTCCAGCAGCGGTTCGGCTGACTTGTCCGGCATCACGATCAATGGCTTCGTGTCCGGAAACGACAAGATAGAGTTCACGAACCTCGCGGGTGTGTTCAGGAGTTTTTCGATTTCCGATGTGGGATCATCGGAACAGCTTGTCACGCTTTTCGGCGCCAACGACAAGGTGCTCGGCCGTTTCGTCGTCGTCGGTACGTCGCTGTCCGATGCTACGCTCAAGGCGACGGTGAACGGCGATACGGTCACATTTTCCGACCCGCCCGCGGCCCCTTGTTTTCTTTCCGGCACGCGCATCCGCACGCCGGAGGGGGAGGTAAGTGTCGAAAACATCAAAGCAGGCGACCTCATCCTCACCGGCGATGGCCGCATTGTGCCGGTGCGCTGGGTCGGCGCCAAAAAATTGTCATGCAGCGTCGCCCAGGCGGCGCAGCTCATGCCCATCTGCATCCAGGCCGGCGCCCTGGCCGATAACGTGCCGTCGCGCGATCTCTACGTGTCGCCGGACCACGCAATGTATCTCGATGGCATGTTGGTGCCGGCGCAATATCTTCTCAATGGTGTCAGCATCACGCAAAGCGAGCAGACCGGGACGATCACGTATCATCATGTGGAAACTGACCCGCATGAGATCATCGTCGCGGAAAATGCTGAAACCGAATCTTATCTCGACATCGGCAACCGTGCCAGCTTCACGAACGCGGCGATCGTTCCCCTGTTTCCGACGGAAGAGCCGAAAACCTGGGAGGATGCCTGCGCACCGCTGCTGTTGAGCGGCCCGGAACTCGCCGTGCTCCAGGCGCGGCTCGCGGCGCGCGCAGTGCAGCGGCCGATGTTGGGGCAGGTGGCTTAAAAGGAAGGAAGTGAGCGCTACTTTTTGTGAACAAAAAGTAGCAAAAAACTTTGTTTACTTTGGGCCGTGCTGGTTTCGCCGCCACCGGCCCAGCGTAACCAAAAGTTTTTTGCGCCGCTTTTTTTCAAAAAAGCGGCTGCTTCCTTATCTCAAGGGCCGTTCGCCATGACCGACCAAAATCCGCACCAAATCGCCGCCGCGATCGTCAAGCTCGCCGATTCAGGTCTTTTCGACCGGGCCTGGTACGAGGCGCAGTATGGCGATCTCCTGGCGGCGGACAGCGCGGCGCTGGTGCAGTTTTGCGATGTCGGCTGGCGCCGTGGGTTGCGACCCAATCTGTGTTTCGACCCGGCGCATTATCTGGCGGTCAATGCGGATGTGCGCGAAGCGGGGCTCAACCCGCTGCTGCATTACCTGGAATATGGCGAGGCGGAGACACGCTGGCCCGGCCCGCATTTCGATCCTGAATGGTATCGCGCCACGCAAGGGTTGGCGGCCGATCAGAACGGCCTCGCGGATTATCTGCGGCGGCAGCGCGACGCGTCGGTGAACCCGAATGGCGGGTTCGATTCCCTCTGGTATCAGGAGGAATACGGCCACGAGATCCCGCCAGGGCTTTCTCCTTTCGAGGATTATCTTCGGCATGGCGCCGCGCAAGGGCGCGACGTGTCGGCGGCGGCGCGATTCATCCGGCTTTCCGGCGCGTTCGACCCGGATTTTTACCGCAGGCATCACAATCCGGGCACGCTCGACCCGGTTTATCATTTCTGCGCCTTCGGATGGCGGCGCGGCTACAATCCGGGCCCGGGATTTGCGACCAGATGGTATTTGGAACACAACCAGGATGTGGCCGAAAGCGGCGTCAATCCGTTTTACCAATATCTCAAATGCGGCATCGCCCAAGGCCGGCACCCCACGCCGGAAAGGCCCGCGCCGGACGATGCCGCGCATGACGAAGCGCAGCTCGCCGCATCAGGCTTATTCGATGTCAACTACTATCTGGCCATGTACCCAGATGTGCGCCAAAGCGGTGTGAGCGCCATTCGCCATTTTTCCGCGTTCGGCTGGCGCGAGGGGCGCCGGCCGAACCCATATTTCGACACGTCATGGTATGCGCTGACTTACCTGCCATCGCCGTCTGCCGCGATGAACCCGGTGCTGCATTACATCGCCGTCGGGGAGCGGAATAATTGCAAGCCGAGCGTCTATTTCGACCCGGCCTGGTACCGGATGGAATACCGGGTGCCGGCGGATGAGCTGGCGTTGCGGCATTTTCTCGAGCACCGCCGCGCGCAGAGTTTCAGCCCGCTGCCCTGGTTTGATGTGGCGCGCTACATGCGGGCGCATGGCGCGGAGGTTGGGGGCAATCGCGACCCGTTCGCGCATTATCTGCGCGTCGGAATCACACGGGATATCGATCCCGGTCCGGATTTCAATGCCGCCCTTTATCGCGCGGCGCATATGGAGGAAGTGCCCCCCAGGGGCCGGCCGGGTTCGGGCGAGGAGGTTCACGAAAAGTTCCGGCGTGAGCGTCACAATCCTTTGGTCCATTTTTTGCTACGCGGGCACAAAGTGGGGGCCGGCGAGGTTATGTAACCGGCGCTGCCTGCCGGATTGCCGGCACGGCCAAGCGGGCATAACGTGAAATTCATGATTGCCGGGGCGGAATTTAATATCGGCGGAGAACCGTCCGGCGCAACATGCCCCATGCCAAGCGAGGCGGCGCGCCCGTGCCGGCCGGGGGCCGGCGGACAAAGCGCCCAATCCGCGATGAGCGAAAGCGTCATCATGGGGTCGTGATCATGAGAGCCCGCAAATATCTCGTCCTCGGCATTCTGGGCATGGCCGTTGCCGCCGCGCCTGCCGCGGCGCATGGCGGTTGGGGCGGCGGTGGCTGGCATGGCGGCGGCTGGGGCGGCGGCTGGCATGGTGGCTGGCATGGTGGGTGGGGCGGCGGTTGGGGCGTTGGCATCGGCATCGCGCCGTTTTACGCGGCGCCGTATTATCCCCCTTACTATCCACCGCCGGCCTATTATGCGCCCCCCGCTTATTACCCGCCGCCGGCCGGCTATTATTCGCCTTATCCCGGCTATATCGCCCGGGACCCATCAGCCGGCACAAATGCGCAGTCCTGCAATGCCGGCTCGTATGTCTGCCCGATGGAAGTGCCCGTGCCGGCCGGCGCACGGTGCTATTGCCGGGGCAATAACGGTCAACGTGTCTACGGTTCGGCCCAATAGCGGGCCGACCAAGACAGGGTTAGCATTTCCTGCTAGTCTGAACCCGACGGGCACGATGCGATGAGGGTTATGTTTCACGGCGCTGTGGGGAATCGGTTACCGTTCCGCATGCAGGTTGATCGCCGAACGCCGTGCTCGGCCAGTTTTTCCGACGAGGGATCCCATGAAACGGTTTTTAGGCGCTGCCTGTATCCTTACCTCTTTGATCGCTTTCAGTCAGCCAAGTTGGGCGGACCCGGCGCCATCGCAGATTCAGGCGGAAATGAACGCAGGGCAGTGGCAACAGGCGCATGACGACCTGCTGACGGTGCTGCGCGACCATCCCGACAGCCACAAGGCGGCGAGCATGCTGGCCACGGTCGATACCCATCTGGGCCGGCAACAGAATGGCATCGTGCCGCTCAACACCGCGCCGTCGCAGGGCCACCATGGCGCGCTGCTGCCGATCGTGCTGCTGGTGGTCGGCGTCTGGCTGCTGTTCCGCTTCATGCGGGCCCGGCAGCAACGCGCCATGGGCGGCATGTATGGTCCGGGCGGGCAGGGGTTCGGTCGTGGCCCGGCGCCGTTCAACCCGAATATGGGCCCGCCGCCGGGCTATAATAATCCGAACATGTACCCGCAGCCGCCGGCCGCCGGAGGCGGCCTGATGGGCGGCATCGCCGGTGGGCTGCTCGGCGGCGCGATCGCCGAGGAATTGCTCGGCAATCGCGACCGGCCGGTGAACGAGACCATCATCAACGAGAACGGCAACAATACCGGCAATTCCGGCAATGATAGCTGGGACAATAACGCCAATGATTCGTCGCAACAGGCGGATAACTGGAACGACGACAACAACAGCGACGGCTGGGGCTGAGCCGTTCCGGGCACCGCGTCAGCTTAAACGGTCGTCCTCATAGGGCGGCCGTTGGCGCCCGAAGCGCGCGGCGATGCTCCGGGCGATGACCAGCACGATCACCAGCACACACAAGGTGAGGATGTCGACCGCGGAAATCACCTGGGCGTAGAGCTGGATCAACAATTCGCGCAAGGCGAACACGATCGTCACGTCGAGCAGGTTCGCCAGGCGGATATGCCGCGTCCGGGCGTATTCCATGAAGGTGTTGAACAGTTCGATGAGAATGACGACTTCCAGCACCTGCTCGACGAGCCCGCGCAGCATGGCCTCGTCGGCGTTCCGGCCTGCGAACGGGATCATTTCCCACGTGGCGACCACGGCCTGCAGGAAGGCAAAGCCAAGCGCGACCAGCATCAGCGGTATCACACCGAGAATGATCAGCTCGATCGCCCGGTCATAAAGCCGGAATATCAAGCGCCGCAGACCGCCATCATGGCGCGTCTCGTTTTTCAACTCAGTCAAGCCGTTATGTCTCCTTCGTCCAGCTCTCACCAAAAAATTAGAGCATGATGTTTCGCCATCATGCTCTAACTGTTTGACACGGTCACATATTTTGCCGGTGCTGGACAGGGGACGGAAATCCCGTTTCCGTGAGTCAAAAATCACGGAGGTGATCGATGCGCCAAGTTTTGTCCGCTCTTTGCCTGATCGCATGGCTGCCCATCTCGGCGGGCGCCGCAACCCTGCCGGAAATTCACGTCAGCAGCGCCAGCTTTGCCAATGGCACGGCGCAGCCGCGCAGCGTCGCCTTCGCCGCGTGCGGGGGTGGTGATATCTCGCCGCAACTGAGCTGGCGCGGCGCGCCGGCGGGCACGAAAAGCTTCGCCCTCACCGAGTTCGATACCGACGCGCGGGGCGGCGCCGGTTTCTGGCACTGGCTGGTGGTCAACATTCCGCCCTCCGTCACCAGCCTGAACGCGGGCGCCGCCCTCCCGGCCGGCGCCGTCGCCGGCCTGACCGACCACGGCCTGCCCGGCTATCAGGGGCCATGCCCACCAGTGGGCGACCCGCCGCACCATTATATTTTCACGATCAGCGCCCTGAATGTCGCCAGCCTGCCATCCATTACCCAGGACTCCACCGGCGCCGAAGTGCAAATGGCCCTGCGCGGCCATGTCATCGCGCAGGGAACCTATACGGGGACGTATGTGCGGTAGGGGAAAAGGAAGGGAGTAAGCAAGCGCTACTTTTTGTGAACAAAAAGTAGCAAAAAACTTTGTTATGCTGGGCTATGGGCGTTGTCAGCGACATAGCCACCGGCCCAGCGTAACCAAAAGTTTTTGCGCCGCTTTTTTCAAAAAGCGGCTGCTTTCTTCTTCCTTAAGCCACTTCAGCCAGAACATGCCGCTTGGCGGCGGCGAGCAACCCGTCGACATCGGTTTCGCGCGTGCTCCAGGCTGTGACCAGGCGGATGATTCGCGTCTCCATGCCCGGCTGCGCGGGCCAGCGGTAGAAACCATAACCATCCTGCAGCAGCGCCTCGACCACCGCTTCCGGCATGCTGACGAAGAGTTCGTTGGCCTGCACCTCATGGATCAGCCGCATGCCGGGCAGTTCATGCAGCCCGCGCGCCAGGCGGCTTGCCATGTCATTGGCGTGGCGTCCATGCCGCAGCCACAGACCGTCCTGCAACGAGGCCAGAAGCTGCGCGCTGATGAAGCGCATTTTCGAGAGAAGTTGCGCGCCGCGCTTGCGCCGATATTCGAACGCGCCGGCCTGTTCGCGATTGAAAAAGATCACGGCCTCGGCGCCCATCGCGCCGTTTTTGGTGGCGCCGAAGGAGAGCACGTCCACGCCCGCCTTCCAGCTCGCCTCGGCTGGCGTGCACCCGAGATGCGCCACCGCATTGGCAAAGCGCGCCCCGTCCATGTGCAGGCGCAGATCATGCGCGCGGCCGAATGCGGCCAGCGCGCTGATCTGGTCCGGCGTATAGACGGTGCCCCACTCGGTAGCCTGAGACACGCTGATGGCAGACGGTTTCACGCAATGCACGCCGCGCACCGAGGCGGCCTCTTGGATCGCCCTCAGATTCTGCGGCGCGAGGCGCCCATCCGCGGTCGGTACGGCCAGCAGTTTTGCGCCGCCGGTGAAAAGTTCCGGCGCGCCGCATTCATCCCGCTGGATATGCGCGCTCTCATGGCAATAGATGCCGCCATGCGGCGGCACCAGTTCGGCCAGTGCCAGCGCGTTCGCCGCGGTTCCGGTGGCGACCGGGTAGATCGCCAGGTCGCATTCGAACATTTCGCGCGCGCACGCGGTGAGCTTCTCGGTCCACGGGTCGTTGCCATAGCCGTGTGCCGTGCCGTGATTGGCTTCGACGATCGCGGCCATGATCTCAGGCGCGACTTGCGTGACGTTATCGCTGGAGAAGTCGAGGCATGGTTCGGTCATCCGGGGCTCCTTCAATCCGCCGCAAATGGTCGCCGGTCTGTGGTGCTCAGATCTTGGCGTGAAGGTGCGGTTCCAGCCCGCTGAGATCATAGCCGGCCTGCGTGGCGTGGCGTAGAATCTCGGCGGCCGGCATCTGGCCAGCCTGGGCCAGCGCCCACATCGATGTCGAGCGCATGCCGCTGCGGCAATAAGCCAGGACCGGGCCGGGGGCGCTCTGCAACGCCGCCGCCATGCGCTGCACGGAATCAACGGTCATGTTCGCGGCGGTCACGGGGATGTCGACGAAATTCAGCCCGTGCTGCTTCGCCAGGGCCTCGATCTCCGCCGCGTGCGGCTGACCGGGCGCTTCGCCGTCCGGCCGGTTATTGATGATGGTCGTAAACCCGGCCTGCGCCGCGGCGGTAACTTCAGCGGCGCCGATCTGCGGAGAGACGGCAAAATTTTCGGTGACGAGCTTGAACGGCATCAGCAATTCTCCGGACTTGCGGGCCGGAAATGGCGGCCCTTTCGATGCACCCTTCGGCCAAGGGCAAAGCGAGGTCAAGAAAGCAGCCGCTTTTTAAAAAAAGCGGCGCAAAAATTTTTATTGTGCTGTGGCGGTGAAACCAGCACGGCCCAAAGTTAGCAAAGTTTTTTTGCTACTTTTTGTTCACAAAAAGTAGCCTTCCTTTCTCCCTTTTTTGCTGTCCTCTAATCGACCGGCACGTTGTCGAGCAGCCGCACACTGCCGAGCCGCGCGGCGGCGATCAGGCGCGCCGGGCGGGTGAGGCGCTCCAGCGGCTCCAGTGTCTCGGCGCCAACCAGCGCCAGATAGTCCGGTGCCATCCCGGCGGCGATCAATTCCTGTTTCGCCACGTCAAGTGATGTGGCCACGGCGTCGCCGCTGCCGATGGCGGACGCGGCGCGGGTCAGCGCCGCATGGAGCGCCGGCGCCGTCTGGCGTTCGGCTGGCGTGAGAAAGCGATTACGGGAGGAGAGCGCCAGCCCGTCCGTCTCGCGTACGGTCGGCACCGGCACGATCTCCACCGGAAGCAGGAAATCGGTGGTGAAGCGGCGGATCACCTGCACCTGCTGCCAGTCTTTTTCGCCGAAATAGGCGGCACGCGGCCGGACCTGGCCAAACAATTTGGCCACCACCGTGGCCACGCCGGAGAAATGGCCGGGCCGCATCATGCCTTCCCAAAGCGTGGCCGGGCCGCCCACGGTGATCGTGCTGGCCGCCTCCGGCGGGTACATGGTGGCGACATCGGGCAGCCAGACCAGATCGCAGCCGGCTTGCTCCAACTGTGCCAGATCGCCCGCCTCGTCGCGCGGGTAACGGGCCAGATCCTCGCTCGGGCCGAATTGCAGCGGATTGACGAAAATGCTCGCCGCCACCGGTTGCCCGGCCTGTCGCGCCGCCGCCACCAGGGAAAGATGCCCGCGATGCAGCGCCCCCATGGTCGGCACCAGGCCGACGGGGCCCAGTTCATCGAGAGCGGCGTGGAGATCGGGTAAATTACGGGCGATTTTCATGGCCGTCCTGTTGACGATTTTCGGACGTTCGTCCAGTCAGCCGGAGGCTGGGCAGGGCGGGTCGCAAGCGGTATGAAAAACTCATGAGTTTCAGAACCAAGGCCTGGGTGAAGGCCGAGATACAACTCGGCCGGCGGGCTGCGACGCTGCCGATTTTGTTCGGTGCGGTGCAAACTATTTTCGGGATCGGCCAGGCCGCCTGTGCGGCGCGGCTCCTGGCCGCCGTGCTGCATCTGGCGGCACGGGATCTGGGTCTCCTTTGGGCCGCCATGGGGTTTATCCTGTTCGCGATCTTGCGCGCCGGCGCGCAGATGCAGGCTGAGCGGCTCGGGTTTGAAGCCAGCGCCGCGGCGCGCCGCCGGCTGCGCAATGGCGTGCTGTCCACGCTGCTGGCGCTGGGGCCGGGCGGGCTGCGTGGCCGGCATTCGGCCGAGCTGGCCGCCACTGCCATCGACCGCGTCGAGGCGATGGACGGGCTGCACGCCCGCTGGATCGCCGCCACCACCCTGGCCGTCATCGCCCCGGCGCTGGTCGGGCTGGCGGCTTTATGGGTGGACTGGCCAAGCGGCCTCGTGCTGCTCCTTGCCGGGCTTTTCACGCCGTTCGCCATGGCGGTGGCGGGCATCGGCGCGGGCGTCGCCGCCAAGCGGCAATTCCTCGCCATGACAAGGTTGCAGGTGCGCTTTCTTGACCGCATCCGCGGCATTTCCACCATCGTGCTGGCCGGCCGCGCGGCCGACGAGGCGCGCGCTTTGGCCGCCGCCGCGGAGGAATTGCGCCATCGCACCATGCGCGTGCTGCGCGTCGCGTTCCTCTCTTCCACGGGGCTCGATCTTGCCGCCGCCGCCGCCCTCATCATCATCGTGCTGCGCTTCGCCGCGATTTTGCATGGTTCGCTGGCCCTGGCTCCTACGGCGTTGTTCGTGCTGCTGCTGGTGCCGGAATTTTTCGCGCCGCTGCGCAGCTTCGCCGCCGTTTATGCCGACCGCATGAGCGCCGAAGCGGTGGCCGAAGAATTCTGCGCCTTGCCGCTGCCGCCGGAAACCGTGCCGGCCGCGGAAATTCGCACCGTCGCCGCGCAGGGCCTGACCCTGGCCTTCGAGCACCTGTCCTTCACCTGGGATGAGGCGCGCGGCAAGGTGCTGGACGATCTGTCCTTCCGTGTCGGTGCCGGGGAAATCCTGCTCCTCACCGGGGCCTCCGGTTCCGGTAAATCCACCATCATCGACCTGATCCTCGGCTTCATCGAACCGCAAGCGGGCCAGGTGACGATCAACGGCGCGGAGCTCGCCACGCTGGTTCCGGCGGCGCGCACCCGCATGCTCGGCTGGATCGGCCAGAAGCCGGTGATTTTCGCCGGCAGCATCGCCGAGAATATCCGTTTCGCCCGGCCCGAGGCCGGCGATGGCGAGGTTGCCGAGGCGATCCGCCTGGCGCGGCTGACCGACGTGATCGCTTCCCTTCCGCAGGGCGCGGAAACGCGGATCGGCGAGGGCGGGTTCGGGCTTTCCGGTGGTCAGGTGCAGCGCATCGCCATCGCCCGCGCCTTCCTCAAGGACGCGCCGCTGCTGCTGCTGGATGAGCCGACGGCGCATCTCGACCCCGCCGTGGAGCGCGACGTGCTGGACAGCATCAAACGCCTGGCCGTCGGGCGCACGGTGATCCTCGCCACCCATTCCGCGGTGGCGATGGATTTCGCCCGCAATTCAGGCGCCCGCCGGCTCGATCTCGACGCGTTGCGCTACGTCAAGCTGCGGGGGGTGGTGGTATGAACCCGGTCGTTCGCATTCTTGTGCTGTGGCGGGCCCAGGCGGCGTGGCTGGTCCTGGGGGCGCTGCTTTTCCTCGGTGCGCTGGCTGCCGGCGCGGCGCTGATGGGCGCCTCCGGCCGTTTGATCGCGCTGGTCATTTCCGGCGGCGTGGCTCTGACGCCGCTGCTGCTGCAGTTCACCGGCACCGCCCGCGTGGTGCTGCGCTATCTGGAGCGCGTCGTCACCCACGAAGCGATGTTCCGCGCCCTCGCGTCGCTGCGCATCTGGCTGTTCATGGGCCTGACCCGCAGTGCCGCCGGCGGGCTCGGCCTGCGCCGCTCCGGCGACGTGCTGGCGCGCCTGGTCAACGACGTGGACGCTTTGGACGGGCTGTATCTGCGGATTCTGGTGCCGCTGCTCGGCGCCGTGCTGCTCCTGCCGATCCTCGCCGTGCTGCTGTGGCACGAGCTGGCCACCGCGCTCCTGGTCCTTATCCCGTTTGGCTATGTCGCCTTTTTCCTGCCGCTGCGCGCGGCGCGCCTGGCGCGGGCCAACAGCGCACGCGCCGGGCTGGCGATGTCCGGCCTGCGCAGCATTGTTCTCGACGCGCTCACCGGCCTGCGCGAGGTGAAGATTTTCGCGGCGGAGGGGCGCATGCTGGCCGCCGTGCAGTCGCGCGAAGCCGCCTACCTGGCGGCGCAGCGCGACCTCGTGTTCCGCAGCAGCGCCCTGAACGGCCGCGCCTATATCGCCGCCCAGTTCGGTATTTTGCTCGCGCTGCTCGTCGGCCTGGCGGGCGCGCCGGTTGCCGCGTTCATTGCCGTGTTCGTGCTGATCCTGGCCTTCGAGACGGTGCTCGGCCTGCCGCGCGCCGGGTTGCTCTATGGCCGCGCCGCCGCCGCCGCGGTGCGCGTGGTCTCCGCCGCCGAAGCGCCGGCGCCGGTCGTGGACCCGCCGCACCCGGCCGCCATGCCGGACGGCAATGCCATCGCCTTCGAGCATGTGAGCTTCCGCTACGCGCCGGACCTGCCTTACGTGTTCGAGAATCTCTCATTGCAATTGCCGCGTGGCTCGCGCACGGCGATTCTCGGCCCCTCGGGCGCCGGCAAATCCACCATCGCCGCTTTGTTGCTGAAACTCGTCGCGCCCGAGGCCGGGCAGATCCGCCTCGGCGGCGCCGATCTCGCCGCCTTGCCGTCCGAGGCGGTGCGCCAGCGCATCGCCTATCTCAGCCAGACCACGCATCTGTTCGCCGACACCATCCGCCATAATCTGCGCCTGGGCGACCCCACCGCCGACGATGCGCGGCTCTGGGCAGCGCTCGAGATGGCGCAGGTGGCCGAGGCCGTGCGCGCTCTGCCCGAAGGGTTGGACACGTGGCTGGGTGAGGGCGGGCAGACGCTCTCCGGCGGGCAGGGGCGACGGCTCGCCCTGGCGCGCACGCTGCTCTCCGACGCGCCGATCCTGGTGCTGGACGAACCCTGCGCCGGCCTGGACGTGGCGACCGAGATGGAATTCATGCGCACGCTCAACGCCGCCGTCACCGGCCGCACCGTGCTGCTGATCCTGCACCGCCTGACCGGGGCGGAACAATTGGACCGCATCTGGCGCTTGACCGCCGGTACGCTGGTTGCGGCCGCGGGCTGAGCAGGACTACTTTTTGTGAACAAAAAGTAGCAAAAAAACTTTGTTAACTTTGGGCCCGTGCCGTTTCCACGCCTCGGACCCAGCATAACAAAAGTTTTGCGCCGCTTTTGATCGAAAAAGCGGCTGCTTTCTTCTGCCCCTTGAATCGGGGCGCGAAAATTCCATAATTTCCAGTGGTCCAAAGCGCCTCGCAAAGGGTTTTGGGCGACTTGCCTGCCGGTCCGCCTGATGGGGACCGGACAATGAAAACGACCTTGCTAAATTCAGGAGGTTTATCATGACGTATGACTTTGCGCCGTTGTTCCGTACCGCAATCGGCTTCGACCGCCTTGCCCGTCTGGTGGATACGCTGCCGCAGGATGCGACGACCTACCCGCCCTACAATATTGAAAAAACCGGCGAGGAATCCTATCGCCTCACGCTCGCGGTCGCGGGCTTCTCCGCTGACGATATTGAGCTGACGGTGAAGGACAATGCCTTGGTGGTGGCCGGGCGCGTCGCCGAGGAACCCAGCAAAAATGAGTTCCTGCATCGCGGCATCGCTTCGCGCGCTTTCACCCGCCGTTTCGTGCTGGCCGACCATATGGTGGTCGAGGGCGCGGATATCGCCAACGGCCTGCTCCACGTCTCGATCAAACGTGTGCTGCCGGAAGCGGCGAAACCCCGCCGGATCACCATCGCCAACGCGAACGCCGGGACGGCGCCGAAGACGATCGACGGGCCGGACGTGCCGCAAGCGGCCTGACGCGGCGCGATCTCAGGGCTGGAGCACGGTGAACCGTGCTCCAGCTTTTTCGTATTTCGCAAAGGCAAAAAGAAAGCAGCCGCTTTTTAAAAAAAGCGGCGCAAAAATTTTTGTTATGTTGGGGCATGGGCGTTGTCGCTGACACAGCCCATGGCCCAGAGTAAACAAAGTTTTTTTGCTACCTTCCTTACGTCCCCGGCACGTGGCGCAGATCGGTGCCGAGCAATGTCGGGATCACCAGCAGCACGTCATGGCCGTGCATCACTGTCAGTGCCGGGCCCGGCCGCAGCAGCATGAAGTCAGGGGCATATTGATCGGCGATCTGCGAAACATTTCCCGGCATGGCCAGGATGAGAATGTTCTTGTGCAGCAGTGAGGAAGTTGGCGTGGTGATGCCGAATTCATGCGTGTCCGCTCCGAACACCGTGACCGGGAGCCGGTCGCGCAGGGCGTAGCTGATCTTGCCGGCATCGTACCAGCGCAAGGCGGCCACAGCCTGCACGTCGCGCGGCATGCGGATATTGGTCGTGTTCCAATCGACGATCTGCAGCAGCGGCGATTTGCCGGGCGGGAAGAAATGATTGAGGCCGGGGATGAAGTTCAGCGTTGCTTCGGCGGCGATGAACAAGGCGGCGAAGGCGAGCAAAGCCCCTGAGAGCGCCGCCACGATGTTGCGCAAACGCGGCCGGAAGTTTTCCGCCCAGTTTCCCAGCAGCGGCAGCAGCATCAGATAGCCCGGCGTCGCCCAGTGATAGAGGATTTTCGTTGCCGACCAGATGCCGACGACGGAGAACAGCACCACCGGCAGCAGGCCGAGCAGACTGAGCAGCCAGCCCCGCCGCTCCGCCGGGCCGCGCCGCAACGCGCCGATCTGCAGGCAGACCATCGGCAGCCATAGCCAGGGGAGCAGAAACAAGGCTTCGCCGCCCCAGATGGTCAGCGGCGCCAAAGGATGCAGGCGCACCCCCGTTGCGCGGCCGCCCTGGTAATCGAAAGACTGCCAGCCATGACTTGCGTTCCACCAGATCACCGGCAGGAACATCGCCACGGCCAGCACGGCCGCGCCCCAGGGTGCGAAGCGCCGCAGCTCCCGCCGTGAGACAGGGTCGCTCAGCATGGCGAGCGCCGCGCCGGCCAGCACCAGAGCCGCGTTGTATTTGCTCAGCATGGCGAGCCCGGCGAAGAACCCTGCGGCGAGCCACAAGCGCGGCTGCGGCGGCGTCGGCGTGGCGGCAATGCCGAGCGCCCGGAGCATGGCGTAGAGTGCGGCCAGCAGCGCCGCGTCCAGCGGCCCGTCCGGCAGCACCCAGCTGCCGAAGGCGAGCGAGAAGACCGGGGAGATATTATAGGCCACCACCGCCCAGAACGCCGCGCTTTGTGTGTAGAGACGCGCCGTGATGCGGTAGAGCAGCCAGGAAGACACCGCCGACAGCAGAATGAAAGGCAGGCGCACGACGATCGGCGCCATGCTGTGAAACAGCGCCCGGCTGCCCAGTTCCAGCCACCAGGAGGCGAGCGGATGGTCGAAATAGGAAAGCGCGAAATGGTCCGACGCGGCGACCATGTAGCTCTCATCGATGCCGAGACCGGTGAAATTCGCGAAAACCAGCCGCAGCACCGTGGCCAGCAGCACAACCCAGACTGCATTCATGCCTGCTGCATGGCGTGGCATCGAAATTTACGCAAGGGCGCCATAGGCTGTGTCATCGACCAAGCCCATGGCCCAGCATAAAAGAAGTTTTTGCGCCGCTTTTTTCCAAAAAGCGGCTGCTTTCTTCCCTTCTCTAGCTACCGCTGAACCAGTTATATCCCTGGTTTTCCCAATAGCCGCCGGGATAGGCATTGGTCACCGCCAGGCTCACCAGCGATTTCGGGTTTTTGAAGCCGAGCTTGGTGGGAATGCGCAGCCGCAGGGGGGCGCCGAACGGCGGGGTGAGCGGAGCGCCCAGGAAGCTGGTGGCGAGGATCGTCTGCGGGTGCAGCGCGCTCGCCATGTCGATGCTGGAAAAATACTGGTCCGCGCACTGGAACGAGACATAACGGCAATTCAGGTCCGCGCCCACGTGCCGCAGGAACGCGCCGAGCGGCACGCCGCCCCATTGGCCGATCACACGCCAGCCTTCGACGCATACGAGGCGGGTGATCTGCTGTGTCTGCGGCAGGCTGTTCAGCGCCGCCAGGGTCCAGGGCGCCTTGTCCTGTATCTGTCCGCCCAACTCCAGCCGCCAGGTCGCGGGGTCGACCACCACCACCTGGTCGATGCCGTAATAAGCGTTGAAGCGCGGCGGGTGCGTGATCTGGTCCGGGCGGAAGGTGGGCGCCAACCTATGCGGGTTGAACAACGCCTCTTGCACGCGGTCGTTCCAGGCGGACATCATGCGCAGGAACCGGTCCGCGAGGTCGGGATGGGCCGGGTCCTCGTAATTGCAGCCGGCCAATGGCGTCACCGCCCCCAGCGCCAGCGCACGCATCAGCAGAGCGCGACGGTCGATCGGTGTCATGATTCCTGGCGCCCTCCGGTGATCATCGGCGGCAGCACCTTCGGCACCAGAGCGACCAGGGACAGATGAATCGCAAAGAAGGCGACAATTGCGGCCATCGCGAAAAAATGCACGTAGCGCGAGGTGACAAAGCCGCCGAACAGGTCGCTGAGGAACCAGAGCTGTACCGGCTTCCAGATCGCCAGCCCCGACAATACCGCCACCAGCCCGGCGAACAACACGCCGAGATAAAGCAGCTTTTGCACCGCGTTATACACGCCCGGTTCGTGTTTCAATTGAAACATCAGCGCCGCACGCAGATCGCGCAGCACGCTTGCTGGGCTGAGTGGCAGGAATTTCCGGTAATGTCCGCTGGCCAGTTTCCAGATGACATAGACCAGCCCGTTGATCCCGAGCAGCCACATGAAGGCCAGATGCCAGGCGATGGCCGCGCCCAGCCACCCGCCGATGGTAATGACACGCGGGAAGGTGACGCTGAACAAAGGCGAGGCGTTATAGATCTGCCAGCCGGAGCCGATCATGACCACGATGGCAATCGCATTCAGCCAATGCACGACCCGTAGCGGCCAGGGATGGATCACACGGCGTTTCGGAGTTGGATTTTGCATGGGCGCAATCCCTCGAAAGCGAAGGAAGAAAGTAGCCGCTTTTTGAAAAAAGCGGCGCAAAAACTTTTGTTTATGCTGGGCCCGCGGCGGTGAAACCAGCACGGCCCAAAGTAATAAAGTTTTTTTGCTACTTTTTGTTCACAAAAAGTAGCGCTTCCTTTTTTCTAGCCTAGAGCAGCCCCTCCGCGCAGGCGTCGAGGATTGCCGATGCGTCGATCTCGTAGTGCGCATAGAGGTCCGGAATATCACCGGACTGGCCGAATTTGTCGGGGCCGAGCGCCATCACCCGCTGCCCGCGCACCCCGCCCAGCCAGGCATGGGCCGCCGGGTGGCCGTCCAGCACGCTCACCAGGGCGGCGTCGCGGGCCAGCGGCGCCAGCAGGCGCTCGATATGCGCATGGGCGGCGATGCCCTGGCGGCGCTGGCGCTGCGCCGCGCGCCAGCCGGCATAGAGCCGGTTCGGGCTGGTCACGGCGAGCAGGCCGGCCTCGGGCACATCCTCGCGCAGGAGCGCAAAGGCCTTTTCCGCCTCGCCGGCCACGGCGCCTTGGTAGGCGATGGCGATTTTGCTCCCCTCCGCGGGGGGCACGACCCAATGCGCGCCGGCGATCACATCGCCTTCGTTCAGCGTGCGTTCGGGCTGGAGCAGCATGGAGGTCGAGAGTCGCAGCCACACGGCGCTCCCCGCGGGATCCTGCATGTGCGCGAAGGCGTGGCGGAGCAGAATGGCCAGTTCGTCGCAATAGGCCGGCTCGAAGGCGGCCAGCCGGTCCTGCACGATGCCGAGCAGCGGCGTGTTGGTCGCTTGGTGCTGCCCGCCTTCGGGCGCCAGGGAAATGCCGGAGGGGGTAGAGACCAGCAAAAAGCGCGCATCCTGATAGCAGGCGTAAAACAGCGCATCATGCCCGCGATTGACGAACGGATCATAGACCGTGCCGATCGGCAAAATCCGCGCCCCGGTGAGATCGTGGCTCAGCCCGGCGGCGCCGAGGAGCAGAAACAGATTCTGCTCGGCGATGCCGAGCTCGATATGCTGCCCTTCGGGGGTGCTGCCCCAATGCTGGGCGCTGGCGAGCTTGCCGTCGCGGAACACGTCTTCGCGGCTGTGCCGGTCGAACACGCCCCGCCGGTTGATCCAGGGGCCGAGATTGGTGGAGACCGCGACGTCCGGGCTAGTGGTGAGGATATGCCGGGACAGTTCCGCGCTCTCCCCCTGGGCGCGGCCGATCTCCGACAAAATCTCGCCGAACCCGGCCTGGGTGCTCATCCGCCTTCCGGTGATTTTCGGTTGCGGCAGGCGGGCGGGCAGGGCGATGGGGTCGGCGTGCAGCCGGCGGCCATGGTTGGTGAGCGGCGCCGCGTAAGGCACGCTGTGGATGAAACGTTCGACTTCCTGCGGGTCGGCCAGGCCCTCGAACCGGTCCCATTCATGGCCGGCGCGGATGTTCAGGCGCTGCTGAAACGCCTGCATCTGCTCGACCGTCATCATGCCGGCATGGTTGTCCTTGTGTCCGGCGAAGGGCAGGCCCCTTCCTTTGATGGTATAGGCGAGGAACACGGTCGGCTGGTCGTGATGCGCCGCGGCGCGGAAGGTTTCGGTAAGGGTGGCGAGGTCGTGCCCGGCGAGGTTGGTCATCAGCGCCGCCAGCGCGTCATCGCCCAACGGATCGATGATGGCCCGCACGTTGCGCGATTTGCCCATATCGGCGAGCAGCGCCTGCCGCCAGGCCGCCCCGCCCTGGAAGGTCAGCGCGGAATAGATCGAGTTCGGGCATTCATCCACCCAACCGCGCAGCGAGGCGCCGCCGGGCCGGGCGAAGGCCGCCTCCAGCCGCTTGCCGTATTTCAACGACACGACCTTCCAGCCCATGTCGCGGAACAGCCCCTCGAACCGGCCGAACAGCCGGTCGGGAATCACCGAATCCAGGCTCTGGCGGTTATAATCCACCACCCACCAGACATCGCGCACATCGTGCTTCCAGCCTTCGAGCAGCGCTTCGTAGATATTGCCCTCATCGAGCTCGGCATCGCCGGCGATGGCGATATGGCGCGGCCGTGGCGCGGCGGGGTCGACCAGCCTGTGTGCCCGCAAATAATCCTGCATCAGCGCGGCAAAGCTGGTGAAGGCGACGCCGAGCCCGACCGAGCCGGTGGAAATGTCGATCTCCGGCCCGTCCTTCACGCGGGACGGATAGGCCTGGGCGCCGCCGAACTGCCGCAGCCCGGCCATTTGTGCCACGTTCTGCCGGCCGAACAGATAATTCACCGCATGCAGCACCGGCCCGGCATGCGGCTTCACCGCCACGCGGTCGAACGGGCGCAGGCTGTCGAAATACAAGGCGGCCATGATGCTGGTGACCGAGGCGCAGGAGGCCTGGTGGCCGCCGACCTTCAAGCCGTCGCGGTTGGGGCGGAGATGATTGGCGTTGTGGATCATCCAGGCGGACAGCCAGAGCAGTTTCTGCTCCACCGTCGCCAACATTTCCAGTTTCCCCAATTCCGAGCCAAGCGGCCGAATTTCGTTCATGCCGCGAGATTAGTGCATTCCGCCGGCCGGGGGAACGAGAAAGAGCCCGGCCGGCCCGTTCGGGATATCGATGATTGATTTTGGAATCGTTCCCGATTCCCGCTAAACCGAAGCTGCGGCGTGTTGGGGATGCATCTCTAAAATTGCCGCCTACGACATCCCACAAAATCCGCTCGGCCGTTTCGCCTCGACGTGGCCGGTTCGTACGTCGGCAGCGGTTCGAACGGCTCTGGCTCGTCGCGTCACCTTAGCAAAGGATCAAGGACATGAGCACGGTCACGACCAAGGACGGCGTGGAGATTTTCTATAAGGATTGGGGGCAGGGGCAGCCGATCGTTTTCCACCATGGCTGGCCGCTGAGCTCGGACGACTGGGATACGCAGATGCTGTTCTTCGTCCAGCAGGGTTATCGGGTGGTCGGGATCGACCGCCGTGGCCATGGGCGCTCAAGCCAGGTTTCCGAGGGGCATGACATGGATCATTACGCGGCCGACGCGGCCGCGGTCGTCGAGCATCTGGATCTTCATAACACCATCCATATCGGCCATTCCACCGGCGGCGGCGAAGCGACCCGCTATGTCGCGCGCCACGGCAAGGGCCGGGTCGCGAAGCTGGTGCTGGTGGCGGCGGTGCCGCCGATCATGATCAAATCGCCCAACAATCCGGGTGGCCTGCCGATCGAGGTGTTCGACGGCTTCCGCAAAAGCCTGGCCGCCAACCGCGCGCAATTTTACCGGGAGGTCGCGTCCAAGCCCTTCTACGGGTTCAACCGCGCCAGCAACCCGCCGCTCGATGGCGTCATCGACAATTGGTGGCGTCAGGGCATGATGGGCAGCGCCAAGGCCCATTATGAGGGCATCAAGGCATTCTCCGAAACCGACCTCACCGACGATTTGAAGAGCATCGACGTGCCGACCCTGTGCATACAAGGCGACGACGATCAGATCGTGCCGTATAAGGGCGCTTCGGAACTGCAGGTCAAGCTGCTCAGGAACGCCACCATGAAGCTTTATCCCGGTTTCCCGCACGGCAT
>NZ_DATLPB010000117.1:0-24830 GCF_035535915.1 Acidocella sp. | reverse complement strand
TTCGCACTCTTGAATCCGAGCTTAGTCGGAATCCGTAACCGCACCGGTGCGCCCCACTGCGGCTCGAGCGGTTTCGAGTCGAAATCGAGCGCGAGCAGGGTTTGCGGATGCAGCGCGCTCGCCATGTCGATACTGGTCGAGTAACCGTCGAAGCAGGTGAACGCGACATAGCGCGCGCTCAGATCCGCGCCGACATGACGAAGAAACACATGCAGCGGCACGCCGCGCCACTGGCCGATCTGGCTCCAGCCTTCGATGCAGATATGCCGCGTGATCTGGCTCTCCTGCGGCAAGGCGCTCAGCGTGGCGAGGGTCCAGGGCGTCTTATCCGCGACCAGGCCCGAAACGCCGAGGCGCCAGGCAGTGGCGTCGACCGTCTGGACTTCCCATTCCGGATAGAACGCATTGAACCGGTAAGGGGTGGTGATGGCGCTGGCCGGATAGGTTTCTGCCAGGCGGGCGCGGCTGAACAGAGCCGCCTGCACCCGGTCGTCGAAGCGCAGCATGGCTTCCAGCGCCGCATCCACCCCGGAATGGGTCGACAGGTCGCAGCCGGTGAGCAGGCTGAGCGCGCCCAGCGAGAGCGTGCCGCGCAACAGGCCGCGGCGGCGCAAGGGGGCAAGTTCGGGCTGCAGCGCGGCGCTGCTGATCGCGGGGCGGAGGACGGGGCGTTTGCGGTTCATGAATGCTCTTCCGATTCGGTCGGGACGTTGGCGATCATGGAGACGAGCGTGCGCGGATAGAGCGCGACCAGGGTGACATGCAGCGCCACGAAGGCGACGATCAGGCTCATGGTCGTGAAATGAATCACACGGGCGACCGGGTAGCCGCCGTAGAACCCCGCGAGCCAGCCGAACTGCACCGGCTTCCACAGGCTGAGGCCGGTGGTGACGGCGACGATCACGACCAGGATCAGTCCGACATAGAGCAGCCGTTGCACCGCGTTATAATGGCCGATCCGGTGGCCGAGCCGGAACCGGACCGCGGCGCCGACATCGCGCTTCAGCGCGCCGAAGCCTTGCGGGCGCAGGTCGCGCCGGAAATGACCCGAGCAGAAACCGTAAATGAGATAGGCCGCGCCATCGGCAAAGAGCAGCCACATGGCGCTGAGATGCCAGGCCAGCGCGCCGCCGAGCCAACCGCCGAGCCCCGCCCAGCGTGGAAAGGTAAAAGGCAGGATCGGCGATGCGTTATAAATCACCAGCCCGCTCAAAATCATGCAGGCCATGGCGTAAACGCCGATCCAGTGCATGACGCGGATGGGAAGTGGATGCGCCGGTCGCGTTGCGTGGTTCGGCGACGAAGTCATGCGATGCTCTTTCGGTGAAGGTTGGAACAGGCCTGGGAGCCGCACGGTGCGCCTGAGCCGGCCGGCTCCGGCTTGCTCAGGCGCCCGCGGGGTGCGCCTTACATCGGCGGCCGCACGCCATCCACGCCAACCGCAACGACAGCGGCGGTGACGGTATTGCCATTGACCACGCTGTTAACGAACACCGGCGAGCCCTGGGTCACGACGGCCTTGGTGCCCGGGTGGAAGGTCACGATCGGCGCCGTCGGCGGCACGATCACGGTCTGCTGGCCGCCCTTATAAGTGACGGTGAGCTGCTGCACTCCGTTCTGCGGGGTGGCCGCGGTGACGGTGCCATTGGTCATGGAGCTATTGACGGTCGCGGGAGCCGAAACCTTGACCGCGGCAACCGTGCCGTTGGTCATGCTGCTGTCGGTCGCGCCGGCGCCGTTGCGCGTCGTGTCGGTGATCTTATCCCAGGCATAATGGCCTTCGCCCGTGCCGGCCATGGAGGGCGGGAACACCACCACTTCCAGCGCGACATTCAGCGAACCGACGGCTTTCGTCGCCGTGCCGATGAAGCTGCCGGCCGGGATATGGGTGAGATCGGCTTTCTCGACCTGGAGATAATGCGTCTTGTCCGTCAGCGCCACGGAGATGTCGGCGCCGCTGGCGGTCTGCACGACCAGCGTGGTCGGGCTGATGGACGACACCGTGCCGCGAACGCGCTCGTGCTGCGGGGCCGCGAGGGAAGCGGTGGAAACTGCCGTGGTGAGGGTCAAAGCGAGCCCGAAGGTCTTTTTCATGCGGAATTCCTGTTGCATCGGCCCTGCGCCGCGGGACCATGATGACGTGACGCTTCTATGTGACACGCGAGGCGCGGGATTATTCCCGCGCCTCGCATATTTTTTTAACCCCGCGTCATCAGGGAGGAATTCAGCCGCCGAGCGATTGCGGGTACAGGAGGGCAGGGGCATGCGCCGCCACGGAAGGTTGCTGCAGAATGGTTTGGACCTGCTGCTGCAAGGCTAAGACTTCGCCATTCAGATGGGCAACCTGTTGCGGCAGGCCGTTTGGCATGTCCTGTGCACCCGACACGGAAATGATCGGCGGTGTGTTTTGCAGGGCAGAGGCGTTGGGCATGAGCGCGGCGTTGGCGGCAAACGGACCGAAAATGCCGGCGGCGGAGAGGAGAGCGATGGCAAATTTACGCATGAGATTCAGCTCCAGGACAAGCCCCGCGTCACCATGAGGGGCGGGACTATCCAATAGACATCCGCCATTGCGGATTATTCCGCGTGTCCGGCTTGGCGGAATGGATTGTCACAATGTCTTACATGACGGGCGTGCAGACAGAATTGGGGGTGCCCGCAAGACGCGCCAACCCTTGAACGGCTGAACAGGGCAGGTTACTTCATCATCATTGCCCGTATCCCATCCCGCTTTCTTCTCGAAATGCCCGGCAATCAGGCTTCGCCCCAAAGCCGCCTTCGCTAGCCTAACAAAACAGTCTTAAATCTCGCGATAACGGACGACGAGCAACCATTTTAGGAGGCCGGCAGCCCGACGATGACGCGGTAAGCGTATGGGAAGTCTGAGGGCGCATGCCCGGAATTGATGCCGGCCGCCGCCATAAATGATGTCCAAATTGGAAACTTCCAATGATCATGATGTTCTTCCAGTCTTTGTTCGGTCTTGGCCTGCTGGCGACGGCAGCCTTTCTGTTCCTGTCCCTCATCCTCGCCTCTGAGGTCGGGTACCGTCTCGGGCGGCGCATTGCCACGGTGAAATCCACGAGCGGCGAAGACGTTGCGGTGACCTCCACGCTGACGGCCGGAATGATCGCGTTGCTCGCGTTTACCCTGGGTCTCTCGATCAGCTACGCGCAAAGCCGCTTCGAGGCGCGCCGCGACCTGGTGCAAGTGGAAGCCAATGTCATCGGCACGGCCTGGCTGCGCACGGCGCTGATCGACAATGCCGACGGGCATGCCATCGCGGCGGACATCGAGGATTATGCGCGCGTCCGGCTCGCCTTCACCGTGGCGGCATCGGAGGCTGGCGTCCCCGCCTTGCTCGCGCAGACGCAGAGCCTGCAGACGGACATTTGGCGCCACACGGAAAAGATCGTGCAGAATGCGCCGAACCCGATCACGGCGACGCTGGTCAATGCATTGAACGAAATGTTCGACGCGTCTTCCGCGCAGCAATTCGCCTATGAAAGCCGCGTGCCGGCGGATATTCTGATGATGCTTTATTTTGGCACGCTGTTGGCGATCGGCGCGCTCGGCTATCAACTCGGCCTCGTCGGCAAGCGGCAGGTCGTTTTGATCGCCTTGCTGCTGATCATGTGGTCGGGCGGCATGTCATTGATCGTGGATTTGAACCAACCCCGCCTTGGGCGCATTCGCGTGGATGCCACGCCGCTCATCCTCGTCGTTCAGAGCTTCCACACGCCAGGCGGGCCGGCAACCGGGTGGTCGCCGCGTGGGGCGCCTTAAAAGCGGAAATTGGCGGCAACGATGGCGCCGCGCTGCGAGAAAGTGCGCACACCGCCGGTATTGCCGTTCTGGAAGGTGAGATTCCGGTAGCCGACCGACAGATCGGCCCAGCTTGCGACGCTGTAGGCGATTCCGGCATAGATCTGCCAGGTGAGCGGCAGGCCACCGCCGCCGATATCGGCATAAAAGGGGAGATAGAATCTGCTGTTCGGGATGTTGATGCGTCCGGTAATGCCGCCGATCGCGTTGAAATAGGTCTGACCGACGTTAAGGCTCCCGGTGCGCGGCAGAACGAGCGTGTGGTTGGGGGCGAAAATGCTGGTGCTGAGCAGATAATTCGTGGTGCTGTTGAAAGCCAGCATGCGCATCCCGACAATGCTATCCAGATTGCCCCAGCCTCCCCGCAGAATTGTATAACCGCCGGCCAGCGACCAGATCGTCATGGCCGAGCGCGTGCCGGTGCTGAGCTGCAATGAGCGCGGAATATCGATCGGGCCCGGCCCGAGATTGACGGAAGACAAATGGCTGACGCTCGAGGTCAGGCTGGTGTTGACGTACATGAAATCCGTCAGCACCGAGAGACGGTCATGGCGCGCCACGGCGCCCAGCATCAGCCCGGCATTGATGTCGGAAATATAATCGCCGATGCCGGCATTGATGGAGGTGCTCACGGTGCCGCCGCGCGGCCCGGTGGCGTGCAGATCGGCGGAGATGGTCGGTATCCAGAGATAGGGCGCGACCGCGAAGGACCAGCCCGGGGCTGCTTCCGGGGTGGGGGGCGCGGACGCGATCTGCGCATGCGCGGGAAGAGCGGCCGCGGCGGCGGCCGTGAACGCGAAGGCGGTCAGCTTCAGCCCGTAACGCATTTCACGCGCTCCTCTCTGGTGGGCCAGGGGCCGGGTCGTTGCCGCCTGGGCGACGTCATGAGGCGGTGGTTCGGTTGCGGCCGGGCAGGGGGCTTACGCGGGACACGCAACGATGTGAGTCGCAAACAGCGACGCGGAATAATCAAACATTAATTTGAATCAATAGTAAAGAACTCGTATTGTTTGTTGCATAATTACATTATTCTTATTTTTCGGCACAAATTTATTTTTTCTTACGGGCGCGGCGTAGCGCCTTCGCATTAAGGCGCAGCGCTTCGCGTTAAAAAGATCATGAACGCGCGGGGACTCATGTCGGCGTGACGGATCCGAGCCGAAGCCGCGCGGCGGGTTTCAAGGATGTACTCACGGTCCGGCGCGTCCGGGTGGCGTGTGATCGTTGCGTTAGGAGATGAACATGGCGACGACGGCAAACTCCGGCGAGGGGATCGGCCAGAGGACCATCCATGAGCTCAAACGTTTTGCCTTCATTTTCCTTTATTTGTATATCACGCTCGGCGCCATCCTGCTCATGAAGGCGGCGGTATTGCAGGCGCACGGAATCGACTTCGCCCCCTGGGGAATTGCCGCGATCAAGGCCGCCGTGCTCGCCAAGTTCATACTCATCGGTCATGCGTTGAAACTTGGCGACAGGGAAAAAATCGGGCCGCTGATCTGGCCGACGCTGTACGGCTCCATGATATTCCTCCTGCTCCTCGTGATCCTGACGATTCTTGAAGACATGATCGTCGGATTCGTCCATGGCCAATCAATCGCCGCATCGCTCGGTGATCTGGTTGGCCGCCATCTCGCGGAAACGGCGGTTGGGATCGGCATCGTCTTGTTGGTGCTCATTCCGTATTTCGCGTTCCGCGCCCTTGCCGCTGTGCTCGGTGTCGAGCGCTTGGTGCGGTTGTTTTTCGGCGAGTCGGCGCGGTTTATCCTGCGGTAACATTGAAGGGGTTTATCGTGAGGCGTCGTGCGGCACTTACCCAAACGGGCCGATGCGAAAAAACATGCTCAAAATGGCGGCCACGCCGATGCCGAGAAGGATCAGAGCGGTACCGAGCGTAAATGAGGGCGGAAACGGAGTTTCGCCCCGGATAAGACCCTCCGCGATCAAGCCTTTCCGTATCGCGCGCAAGCGCCACATGAATTGTCCATGATAGACAATACCCGTCGCCAGCATCAAAATCCCCAAGAGGACGAGGCCGATGCCAAAATGGGGAACCGAGGAATTCAATTTGATCAGCTTCGCATCGGAAAGGTTTTGTACAACCTTAAAAATCGTGAAGCCGAAGCTGATGAGCGACAGCGACGTGCGGATCACGGCCATGAGCGTCCTGTCCGCGCCCATGCGCGTGCGCTGTACCGCCAGGCTTGTATTCCTGGATGCAAGTTCCAGGGATGCTGAGGGCGACGGCCGCGAGGCTGAGGGAGTCTCAGTCATGACGGGTCACACGGCGATAGGGGGCGTGGCGATGGTCACGCTCGCGGCTTAGTAGGATTTGCGCATGACGGCAGCGCCATTCGGGCCGGCGCACCCCGCGCGATAGACGCCGTTGGCGCAGGTCACGCCCCCATGCGGGGCCACATAAACGGGCGCGCGCCCATAGACGGGCGGACGCCCATAGACGGGGGGCGGCGCCTTGTGAACGACGACCCCGCCATTGGGGCCGGCGCATCCTGCATTGTAGGCGCCATTCCCGCACGTCGCAGCGCCCGCCGGTGCGGGAAAAAAGGGCGCCGACATTGTCATGATCAACACCGCAAACAGATATGTTTTGAGCAAGGCGACCTCCTGAACGTTCCCCGCTCATGGCGGGCGGATATTTCAAGCCAGGACCGCGCTGGAAAATTGTTCTTATTTAGAAAGGCAGAATGCCAATCTAATGGCATGCGTCCAACAAAACAATCGGGAGGTCGCGCGTACGCCATCGTTGTTTCGGTCAGCCTTCATGCCGCCTCGCCTCTATCACCTGCCGGTATCATGCGTCTATTTTGGTCATCAATATTACCGTTATGGCCTTTTGCATTATGATTGAGATCAACGGATTTGAAGGCGATGTTTAATTTCCGGGTCTGCTGAAAAGGGCACGAAATTTTGGTGTTTCATCATTTGGCGTATGCAATCGGCGTTTCGGAAGGAAGGCGGCGGTAACGCCGGACCCTGCAAAGATAAAAACGTTGTTATAAAGCAACGGTCGGCTCGTGAAGTCGTAGCAAAAATCCGCCATAATGTTGTAACCTCAAAAAGATCTTGATTTGAATCAAGGTCGACCACGAGCGTGATGTCTAGCATCAGAAACACCATAATCCAGGAGGGTTAACAATGCGCTCTCACACTTCAAAATTGAGTACGGCGTTGCTTTTGATGGCGGCTCCGCTTGTGCTGTCAGCCTGTGTCTCTCAGGGCAAATATGACGATCTGCAGGCGCAAAACCAGCAATTGCAGACGCAGAACCAGCAGCTCCAGCAGCAATTGTCGGAGCAGAATGAACATGTCGGCCGGCTGCAGAATGCCATCAAATACACCGTGAACAGTGACCTTCTGTTCCCGTCGGGGAGCTGGAATATGACGCCGCAGGCGAAGCGCCTCATCAGCCAGATGGCGTCGAAACTCGCGCCGACGCAACAGCAGAAGATCTATGTTTACGGCTATACGGACAATACGCCGATCGGAGCGTCCCTGCAGCAGCAAGGGGTCACATCGAACCAGGCCCTGTCGGAGAAGCGTGCCGATGCGGTGATGAATTACCTGATCAGCCAGGGGGTGAAGCCGGATCTGGTCGCGGCGCATGGCTATGGCGAGACCAACCCCATCGCGTCGAATACGACTGCGCGTGGCCGGGCCGCGAACCGCCGTGTCGAGTTGACGTTGACGCCGGAGTGATCCGACGACAGTGACCATAGCAGGCAAGAGCCAGCCTCAGCGCCGGCTCTTGCCAAATATCGGTTTGCGACAGGCCGTGCGGAATTCTCGCGATGCTCTGGCGTTTTCGCAAGGCTGAGACCCGTCCGGCGAGAATAACGGTCGCCTTTTCGAAGGAGTGCCGTTTGATTCCACGTTCCATGCTATCAAGGCGTCCCGCCTTGGGCCGCGTTTCAGGGCAACGCCCGGACAAAGCGGCGCGCCGATGAGCGGTGCGGCAACCATCGCATCCCGGAATGCAAGGGGCTTCCATTTGCTGGCCAAACCGACCGGCGCGGCCTGTAATCTCGATTGCACATATTGCTTCTTTCTCTCCAAGGAGATGCTGTATCCCGGCGCCCGATTCCGGATGGCGGATGATCTGCTCGAAATCTATATCCGCCAGCTCCTGGACGCCCATCATGGGCCGGAGGTCACCGTCAATTGGCAGGGCGGCGAGCCGACCCTCATGGGCTGTGAATTTTTCAGGCGCGCCGTCGCTTGTGCGGAAAAATACAAGCGGCCGGGGCAACGGGTCAGCTACACCATCCAGACCAATGGCGTCTTGCTGAACGATGAATGGTGCGCGTTTTTCAAGAGACACGGGTTTCTGGTCGGCATCAGCGTGGACGGCCCGCGGGCGATGCATGATGCCTACCGCGTCAACAAAGCGGGGCGGGGCAGTTTTGATCAGGTGATGAAGGGACTCGCATGCCTGAAGGCACATGGCGTCGCGTTCAACATTCTCTGCACCGTGCATGCGCAAAATGCCGATCATCCGCTTGAGGTCTATCGTTTTTTTCGCGACGCGCTGCAGGCCCGGCATGTTCAGTTCATCCCCATCGTCGAGCGCACAACCGGCGAACATCAGCGCGCGTCCGCCAAAAGCTGGGGGGAGCAGAACGAGGCGGAGCGCCGGCTTTACACCCAATCGGGCGCCCTGGTTACGGCGCGTTCGGTGCGCGCCAAGCAGTTCGGCCGGTTCCTGATCGCGATTTTCGACGAGTGGCTACGGCGCGATGTCGGCGCCATGTTCGTGCAGACTTTCGAGGTCGCGCTCGGCAGCTGGCTCGGTCAGCATAATCTGTGCGTGGTGGCGCCTACCTGCGGCAGTTCTCTGGCGCTGGAACATAATGGCGACCTCTATTCCTGCGACCATTTCGTCGAACCCGATTATCTGCTCGGCAATATCCGCGACACGAACATGGCCGAATTGGTCGCCTCGGAACGGCAGACGCGCTTCGGCTGCGCCAAGTTCGACACGCTGCCGCGCTATTGCCGCGCCTGCGATGTGCTGTTCGCCTGTTATGGCGATTGCCCGCGCAACCGCTTCATCGCCACGCCGGATGGCGAGCCGGGGCTGAATTATCTCTGCGCCGGCTACAAGCTTTTCTATCACCATATCGATGCGCCGATGAAAGCCATGGCCGCCCTGGTGCGCCAGGGCCGCGACGTGGCGGAGATCATGGGGCCGCGCGTCGCGCCGACGGCGCCCCGGCCGTCCATGGTCGGTCGCAATGCCGATTGTCCCTGTGGCAGCGGCAGGAAATACAAGCATTGTCACGGCGCCGCCAGCGGCGCGGCGGGCAAGCCGCCACTATGAACCGAGCAGAATTGTGAGGGAGTGATGCAGACATGGCAATGAACGAATATAAGCCCGGCACCGCCTTCACCGGCGTGATCGGCCGTACCTACGACACCTCCAGCCCGGCATGGCCGCAACCGCTGCGCTCCAAAGCGGGGGCACCGAATGTGTTGTTCATCGTGCTGGACGATGTAGGGTTCGGGCAGCTCGGCTGTTACGGCGGCCCGTGCGAAACACCCAATATCGACGGGTTGGCGGCGAACGGTTTGCTGTATAACAACATGCACACCACGGCGCTCTGTTCGCCCTCGCGCTCATGCATCCTGACCGGGCGCAATCATCATTCCAACGGCATGGCGTGCATCACGGAAGGTTCGACCGGCTATCCCGGGTCCGACGGGTATATCCCGTTTGAAAACGGCTTCTTGTCGGAAATGCTGCTGCAGCAGGGCTACAACACCTACGCGGTCGGCAAATGGCATTTGACGGCCCTGGATCAAAGCTCCGCCGCCGGGCCTTACGATCGCTGGCCGCTGGGGCGAGGGTTCGAACGGTTCTACGGCTTCATGGGCGGTGAGACCAACCAATATTATCCCGCGCTTTACCACGACAACCACACGGTCGCCGCCGAGAAGACGCCGGAGGAAGGCTACCATCTCACCGAGGATCTGGTGGACAAGGCGATCAATTTCATCGCCGATGCCAAGCAGGTTGCGCCGCAAAAGCCGTTCTTTTTGTATTTCTGTCCGGGAGCCGGGCACGCGCCGCATCAGGTGCCAAAAATCTGGGCCGATCGCTACAAAGGCAAGTTCGATGCCGGCTGGGACAAGCTCCGCGAGGCGATCCTCGCGCGGCAGAAAGCGCTCGGCGTGGCGCCGGCCGACGCAACGCTGTCGCGCCATGACCCCGACGTGCCGCCATGGGATCAATTATCCCCTGATGAAAAGAGACTTTATGCCCGCATGATGGAAGTCTTTGCGGGCTTCATCACCCATACCGATCACCATATCGGGCGGCTGCTCGATTTCCTGAAGGCGCTGGGGGAGCTCGACAACACCATCATCATGCTGATCTCCGATAACGGCGCGAGTTCCGAGGGCGGGCCGCAAGGCATGGTCAACGAGGCGCTCTTCTTCAATAACGTGCCGTCGACGCTGGCGGAGAATCTCGCCGCCATCGATAAATTGGGCGGCCCGGAATTCTGCAACCATTATGCCTGGGGCTGGACGTGGGCGGGCAATACGCCGTTTAAGCGCTGGAAGCGGGAAACCTATCGGGGCGGCGTGAACGACCCTTTCATCGTCCATTGGCCGCAAGGGATCACGGCCAAGGGCGAGGTGCGCACCCAATATGCCCATGCCATCGACATGGTGCCGACGATCCTGGAAGCGGCGGGCTACGAGCCGCCCGAGACGATCAGAGGGGTGACGCAGTCGCCGCTCCAGGGCGTGAGCTTCGCCCACAGCTTCAACGACGCGGCGGCACAAACTCGGCATCTGACCCAGTATTTCGAGATGATGGGCCATCGCGCGATCTATCACGATGGCTGGCGGGCGGTGTGCCCCTGGCCCGGGCCGTCTTTCAAGGAAGCCGGTGCGTTCTTCGGCGCGCCGCTGAACCATGACAAGCTCACGGAAATCGACGCTACGACATGGGAACTCTACCATGTGGCGGCGGATTTCGCGGAGAACGACAATGTCGCGGCGCAGAACCGGCCCAAGCTGATCGAGATGATCACCACCTGGTATGTCGAGGCCGGGAAATATGACGTCCTGCCCATCGATTCACGCGGCACGCAACGCTTCGCCGACGAGCGCCCGAAACTGGCAGCCGACCGGGCGCGGTTCACGCTGTATCAGCATACCCAGGCGGTGCCGAGCGACGCGATCGCAAGCCTGATGAACCGCTCCTACAGCGTCACCGCCGATGTCGACATCCCCAAGGCAGGCGCCGAGGGGGTGTTGCTGTCCCAGGGCGGCAATGATGGCGGCTATGCCTTCTTCATGCAGGGCGGCAAGCTGCACTACGCCTACAATTATGTCGGCCGCACGATCTACGACATCGTCTCCAGTGACGCGGTGCCGAGCGGTTCCCATCAATTGCGCTATGAGTTCGAAGTGAAGGGCCAGCCGGACATCGCCCATGGCAAGGGCGCGCCCGGCGAGGGACGGCTTTATATCGACGGCAAGCTCGTCGGGCAGGGGGAGATTGCACTCACGATGCCGTTGACCATCGGGCTGTCGGGAGGCGTTGCCTGCGGTGCCCATCTCGGCGCTCCCGTGACGCCGAAATTCACGCCACCATTCGCCTTTACCGGTACGATCAGGGGCGTGACCGTGGATGTCGGCGGCGACCTCACGCGAGACCGCGAGACGGAAATGCGCATGGCGTTGGCGCGGCAATAAAGCCAAGGAAGCGCTTCTTTTTGTGAACAAAAAGAAGCAAAAAAACTTTATTATGCTGGGTCAAGGGCGTTGGCGCCGACACAGCCCATGGCCCGGCATAACAAAAGTTTTTGCGCCGCTTTTTTCAAAAAGCGGCTACTTTCTTTTCATGCCCCCACACGCCGGTACCGTCGCAGGCATCGCATCGTTTAACGCGCGCCGTGGCAAGTCGGGGAAACGGCGAATGGCAAGACATGTCGGTTAGGACCAGCGGCCCGCCGACCTGCAGGATGCAGCCGCTGCCCTGGCAGACCCGGCATTGTGCGTCAGTCATCATTTTGGCGCCCTCACTTCATCGCGCCGCGGCAGGCTAAAGCCATAAGGCGGCCGCGGGCTATTGCACGGGCGTCGGGGCGGCCTGGCCGGTGGGGGAGGAATGGTCAGCCTTTGGCTGAAGGCGATGATGCGCAGGGCGCATATATGGGTGCCTAGTGTGCATGGATGGCCGGGTAGCCGCCGATCATGGCCTGAATGGAACGGCAATGCGTCGCCAACTTCTTCCGGGCCAGAAGGAAGGTCTTCAGCGGCGTCTCAATGTCGAAATAGTACATATTGGCGATGAAACCATAGAGCGCCGCATCGGCGCTGCTGGGCGCCGCGCCGAACAGGAAGCCGCTTTCGGGAAGCAGATTGTCCAAAACCTGCAAATCCGCGAGCCCCCGTGCATACACGGCGGCGGGTTCGTAGCGCCCGATCCCCTGGTAATAATAGCGTTTGAAATTGTAATTCCGGGCCGCATCCAGCGCGGCCGGCGTGACGGAGGGATGGGTTGTGAGAATCTTGTCCCTGAAGAGCGGCCAGAACTGCGGATCTTTCCAGCGCGAATAGGACATCACCCAGTAGAGATCGTCGAGCATCCGGTCGATAAGAAGGTGGGCATCGCGCTGACCCGGCGTCAGATCGCGATCGATCGAAAGGCCATATCGCACGATCAGGTGAGACAGGATGGTGTCGCTGTCGCCGATTATGTTCCCGCCATCGAGCAGATAGGGAAGTTGCGCACGCGGGGCCTCGTGCGCATCGAAAACATGCTCGTGGCGAAAGGCGAGACGGCACAGCTTGAGGAACGCGAAAACTTTCAGCCCGTAAGGGTTGTTGTCCGCGACGCCATACAATTCCGGATAGGAGAACAGCGTGAGCATCTTGAAATCCTCCCCGTCATCCACGCCGCAACCAATAGATCAGGCGCGCAACCGGGCCCCGGATCAGTAGATACGGCACGATGGCCAGCACGACCGCGACCAGCAATGTCTGCCCCGGATACACCCAGCGATGAACGATCAAGACGTAGATCGCATCCAAAACGAGGGCGATGATGAACACATTGCGGATATCCCGCCAGCCTTCGCGGAGCAGATCGCGGCGAGTGGCCGGGTTCATGACCAAAGCCCAAAGATAGGGCGGCCGATTTTTGCGGGCATCTCTCAGCCCGGCACGGATGGCGAAAGCGACCGCCACGCTTGGTTGAACGACGAACCGGAGTGTGAACGGCCCGCCGACCCGCCCGAGGAGCATGTCCCACGTGCGCGAGACAAATTCTTGAATCGCCATGTCTGACATAAGCTGCAACGCTCCATTCGACGGGCCGGCCTTGGTGCCGGCGCACTCCCAGCTTCTCTAGAACCAACCCTTCGGCGCCGGGGTGATAGAGACGGCCAGCGTTTCACTGACGACGGCACTGACCGTGTCTCCCACGTGCAAAGACGGAAGCATGGCGATCCTTGAGGGATCGGTCACATCGACCGTGTAGACTTGGCCTCCGGACGGATTGACCATGCTGATGCTGTTCGAGGACAGGTCAACCCCCACCACGGTGCCGCTGATTTTGGTCATCCGCAACGCCACGCCGCCCGGTGCCTGCACAGGCTGCGCGGTGATTTGCGAGAACTGAGCATCGGAGATGGGAACGCTATTGCCGCCCCGTGGCGGGTTAACGACAAAGGCAACCGAGCGATAATACTGGGCATTCACCCGCTGCCCGACCTGCAGCAGATCGAGGCGGACAAGCGGTCCGGCGGTAACGCGCACCGTATTTCCTGCCGCGCCCTTCAGAGTCACTTCTCTCGTGCTCGGGTCGATGGCGGTGATCTTCGCCTGCAACGTCACTTCCTCAGCCTGTGGGATGACATTTCGCAGCGTGGTGCCCGGCGCCATGCTGGTTTGCGCCTGGACGGATGGCCCGGCGATCGTTGACGCCAGGCACGCGGCACCGGCGACCATCAGAAAGGCACCGGCTTTCACGAGCGGGTTAGGATTTTTCATTTGTAGGGCTCCTTCTGTTGAAATGAAGGCATGAACCATTCGGAATTTCCGCATTCATCGACGCAACTTTCCGCGACGCGGCTCAGGCGCGAATGACGCAACGGAAGCCGACATGGCTCATGCCGGAATCGACAGGCTGGGCGTGGCGGGCGGCCGGGCGGTAGCGCCGGCAGTAATTCGGCGCGCACAGATATGAGCCGCCTTTAAGGACTTTGCGGGGAATGCGTGCTGCCGGTTCGCGCGGGTCGTAGCTGTCCGCCTCGTGGCCGCCGCGAGGGTTATCCGGAATGCAGCAGGGGTTTCCGGCATCGGCCTCGTGCCGGGCGGCATACCAGTCGGCGGTCCACTCCCACACATTGCCGATCATGTCGTAAAGCCCGTAGGCATTTGGCGGATAGAAGCCGACCGGCGAGGTACGGGCATGGCCGTCGAGGGCCAGATTTTCGTGCGGGAATGCGCCTTGCCAGGTATTGGCCATATGTTTGCCGTTTGGCGTGAACGCGTCGCCCCAGGCGAATTCCGCGCCATCGAGGCCGCCGCGGGCCGCGTATTCCCATTCGGCCTCGGTCGGCAGGTCCTTCCCTGCCCAGGCGGCATAGGCTTCGGCATCGCGCCACGCGACATGTACCACCGGATGGTCATCCAGCCCATGGATTGTTTTGCCGCGCCCGTAGGGGCGCCGCCAGTTCGCGCCCGGCTCGAAGCGCCACCATTGCGACCAGTCGCGCAAATCGACCGGATAGGGCGGCGGTGTGAACACCAGCGAGCCCGGCTTCAACATATGCGGCAGGGCTCCCGGATAATGACGTGGATCAGGCTTGATCTCGGCTTCGGTGACATATCCGGTGGCTTGCACGAAGGCGCGAAACTGCCGGTTCGTCACCGGTGTGCGGTCCATTCGAAAAGGTGCAACCGTAGCGCGATGAACCGGCGCCTCGTCCGGGTAATGCCGGTCCGATCCCATGCGGAAGGTCCCACCTTGGATCGCCGCCATGTCGGGACAATCTGCGAGCGATGACATTGTTTGCGCTTGACGGTGCATTCGGTCTCCTTCCGATACAAAACGCGGCGCAATCTTTTTGAAACCGGCCCTTCTCCAGGGGCAAGAGAGCCGTGATCTCTGAGCGCCGCCCTCGTGTGGCCGCCCCAGGACCGTCGGGCCGCCCGGCAACGAATTGATGGCGCCGAATGCGCATCCCGCCTTCTATGCGATTTCAGAAAATCTACATGAGTTGCGCAAAAAAATGAAGAAACAATGCGCGCATGACGAAAAATGTTTGCAACGGTGCTTTGGAAGACGACGAAAACGAAGCTCGGGGCCGTTGCCCGTCGTCAGGGACAGAAAGGCGTTTGGAAAAGGCGTGAGATGTTATGTCAGCCCTTCGAAAACGTCATGTAAATCCCATATCATGTCCGCGCCTGGAGAGGACGCGATGTCCGGTGCGGCGTGCGGCCGCGTGGTTGGGGTGTGGAAGAGATAATCCGTCGCTTATGCAGCTACAGTGCCTTGTATGTCGAGGCGGTGGCAGCCTTGGTGATTACATATGCGACGATCGAGGCGCTCGTTCGCCTTGTTCCGTCCTTTGTCGGCCGTGGTTCGCCTGGCCGGCGGCGGGCCGTATGGCGACGGCTTGGAGTCTGGCTACTGCTTGGCCTGGAATTCGAACTGGCCGCTGACATTATTCGTTCGGCGATCGCGCCAACATGGACGGACATCGGACAGCTCGCCGCAATTGCTGCGATCAGGACTTTCCTGAATCATTTCCTCGAAACGGACATCGCCACGTCACGAGCAGAGGATGAATCGCAACCGCCGGCAAACGCGCAATCATGAATAGAAGCCATAAAGAGTGTCAAACAGGAGGAAACAACCAATGGTCGAAGGAAAAAAGCCGAACATCCTCGTCATCTGGGGCGACGATATCGGCATTACGAACCTGAGTTGCTATTCGCAGGGCCTGATGGGCTACCGCACGCCCAACATAGACCGGCTGGCGCGGGAGGGCATGATGTTCACCGATGCGTATGGTGAACAATCCTGCACGGCCGGCCGGGCCTCGTTCATCACCGGGCAAAGCGGATATCGCACGGGCCTGACCAAGGTCGGTATCCCTGCCGCGACGATTGGCCTGCAGGCCGAAGACGTCACCATCGCCGAGCTGCTCAAAAATCATGGCTATGCGACCGGCCAGTTCGGCAAGAACCATCTTGGCGACCTGAATAAATTCCTCCCCACCGTGCACGGGTTCGACGAATTTTTCGGCAATCTGTACCATCTCAATGCCGAAGAAGAGCCGGAAATGTACGACTATCCGCCAGAGAAGGATTTTCCGAAATTCAAGGAACGCTTCGGCCCGCGAGGCGTCCTGCATTGCCGGGCGACAGATAAGGACGACCCGACAGACCAGCCGCGCTGGGGCCGTGTCGGCAAACAGACAATCACCGATACCGGCCCGCTTACCAAAAAGAGGATGGAAACGTGCGATGACGAATTCGTCGCCGCGGCCAAGGGTTTCATCAAACGCCAGGCGGATGCGAACACGCCGTTCTTCGTGTGGCTGAACACCACCCATATGCATCTGTTCACGCACACGAAGAAGACAAGCCTGGGCCAGGCGGGAAGGTGGCAGTCGCCCTATCACGACACGATGATCGACCATGACCGGCATGTCGGCGACATCCTGAATTATCTCGACGAATTGGGCATCGCGGATGACACCTTCGTGATGTACAGCACCGATAACGGGCCGCATATGAACACCTGGCCCGATGGCGGCATGACGCCGTTTCGCAGCGAAAAAAACACGAACTGGGAAGGGGCCTTCCGGGTGCCGCTGCTGGTGCGTTGGCCGGGGAAAATCAAAGCGGGCTCGGTCTCCAACGAGATCGTCCAGCACCATGACTGGTTGCCCACGTTCCTGGCGATGGTTGGCGAGCCGGATGTGACGGAAAAACTGCTCAAGGGCCACAAGGCACACGGCAAGATTTTCAAGAATCACATCGACGGGTATGATCTTCTGCCGTATTTGACCGGAAAGGTGAAAAAAAGCCCCAGAAATCTTTTCGTATATTTCGACGATGACGGAAATGTCGTCGCCCTTCGCTACGATAATTGGAAAGTGGTGTTCATGGAGCAACGCTGCCCTGGGACGTTGCGGGTATGGGCCGAGCCATTTGTGGCCTTGCGGCTTCCAAAGCTGTTCAATCTGAGAACCGATCCGTTCGAGCGCGCCGACATCACCTCGAACACATATTATGACTGGTTCCTGCACCGCGACTACGTCATCTTCGCTGCGCAGACGATCATGGTGCAATTCGCGGCGACCTTCAAAGCGTTTCCGCCACGGCAGAAGGCGGCGAGCTTCACGATCGATCAGGCCTTGGCGAAAATGGAAGACGCGACCAGCGGCGCCCATCACTGAGAGCGATGCGCCCGGCGGGCGGAAATATCTCTCACCGGCAGGGCGCGCGTCCTGGACCGCGCGCCGGCTGAGCGCGATCCTCTTATCCCCCCGGGGCATAGCGAGGCCGGCGGGCCAGCGCTGCGGTGGGGCCGGCCAATATGCACGCCATGGGCGAGGAGCAAAAGATCTGCTTAAATCCCGCGCACGAAGATCTGCGGCGCGGGTACATGACAGAAAACCCAGGAACATGCACGGCTGAACTGGAGACCAAATCCGGCCTGAAGGCGCGAGCGGGCAGCGCGGGCGCATGGCTGGCGGCGCTGCGGCGAGGCGTGCGGCCATTTTCCGGTCCGGTTTGGCAGCTGGTCTACGGGCTTTATGAGCGCCTGCTCGAGCGGCAGGTCGAAGCGATGCCCATGCCCGGCCATATCGGTATCATTCTCGACGGCAACCGCCGCCACGCGCGGGCCAGCGGCATGAACGACCCCGAGGCCATTTACCACTTAGGGGCCGCCAAGCTCGACGAAATTTTGGCCTGGACCGTCGATCTCGGCATCCGCATGGTCACGCTCTGGGTGTTTTCGCCGGACAATCTGCAGCGGCCGGAAGCCGAGATCGGCGGTATTTTCGAGGCGGCCGAGGCCAAGATGCGCGCGCTGGCCAATGCCCCGTATATCCAGCGCCACGGCGTGCATATCGCCGTTATGGGGCGGCGCGATTTGTTGCCCAAGGCGCTGCTCGAGGCCATCGACGCCGCCGAGGCCGCCACGCGCAACAACAGGCGGATCACCGTCACGCTCGCCATCGGCTATGGCGGGCGGGAGGAAATCACCGATGCGGTGCGGGCCTTCCTCGCCGACTGCGCGGCGCGCGGCCTGTCCACGGAGGAGGCCGCGGTCAGGATCAGCCCGGAGGCGATCCGGCGGCATCTCTACCTTTCGGACATGCCCGACCCAGACCTGATCATCCGCACCAGCGGCGAGGTTCGGCTCTCGGGGTTCATGCTGTGGCAGAGCGTGCATAGCGAGCTGTATTTCTGCGACGTCAACTGGCCGGCGATGCGGCGGATCGACTATCTGCGCGCCATCCGCTCCTTCCAGCGCCGCGACCGCCGTTTTGGCGTGTGATACAGCCGGGGCCAGCCGCACCGCGCGGTGGGCTGTCCGCGGTTCAGCGGGCGAGGGCCCATTCGGGGTGGGGCGGCGGCGCCTGGCCGAGCTGTCCCTGTTCATCGGTTGCATGGCCGCCGGCCACGGGGGCCGTCTCGTTCCGGGCGGTCTCGTAACTGCCCAGCATCAGATCCATCTGCTGCGCCAATGATGCGGCATGGGCATCGGTCATCATCGAGTGATGATCTCCCGTGGTCTGGGCGATCTTAAGCCCGTGACCGAAGAGAGACTCCCACCCACCGGTGGGATCGCTGCCGGGCAGCATGTCGATCGGGTTATCGGCGCGAATGAGCACGCCGGCGGCTTCCAGCTTCCGCGGGTGCCATCGGCGCCCGATGCAGAGCGCCAGCCGGTTGATGAGCAAACTGTCGATCGGCCTGCCTTCTTCATCAAAATAGCCCGAGGGCACCAGCGGCGGCGCGGGGCGGTTCGCCATCTTGCCCAGCCAGGCTTTGATGACGCTGGCGCGATATCTCACGCTGTCGGGAAGCCGCGAGAGCAGAAACCGGGCGACGGTCCAGCTATCGCTGAGCGCCGCGCCGAATCTATGCAGGAACGCCGCGTCCCCTATTTGCCGGGAGACGCCGCCGTGCCAGATCTGCGCCAGACTCTCCAATGCCGGCCCGAGCGTATAGCTGCTTGCGGTGTTGGTCCGGACATCGAGAAGGAGAATGAAGGCGACATTGCCCCCGGCGCGTTGCACCACGCGGGCGGCTTCGAAGCCGATCTTCCCCCCGATGCAATATCCCGCGATCACGCATGGCTCGGAACCAGCATGGGCGGCCAATATTTCACCATAGAGCGCGCCCAGTTGTTCGATGGTCGGCAGCGCCTCGATATCGCCCCCTGCAAACGCGGACAGCCATGCCGTCTGCATCGGCACATCGAGGGCAAAAATACGCCGGTCGCTCCCCATCAACTGGTTCAGGCGGATTTCCTCGGGCCGCGCCCCCATCAGATAAATCGGCAAACCGCGATGTCCCGCCCGCAATGTCAGGACCCGCGGATTGGTTTCGGTGTGATGGCCGCGCGCGATGGTGCGTGCGAGCTGTTCGATCGTCGGGTTGAGGAAAAATGCCGGCGCCGTCAGATGCAGCTTCAACCGCCGGTTGATTTCGCTCATCACACGGAGCGCCAGGAACGAATGCCCGCCGAGATCGAAGAAATTGTCGGTGCGGCTGACCCGTTCCATGCCCAGCATTTCGGCCCAGATCGAAGCCAGTGCGATCTCGGTTTCCCCCTGCGGCGGCTCATAGGCGGCGCGCGCATAGGCCGCATCGTCGGGCGCCGGCAGCGCCCTTCGGTCCAGCTTGCCGTTGCGGGTGAGCGGGAACGCATCCAGCCGTACGAAGATCGCCGGCACCATGTAGTCCGGCAGGCAGGCGGAGAGATGCGCGCGCAGGCTGCCGGCGAGCTGGTCGTCGCTGTCGGCCGCGACATAGGCCACCAGGCGCTTGCCCATCCCCTGGTCCAGCGCCAGCACCGCTGCCTCGCGCACGGCAGGATGCTCGGCCAAGCGCCCTTCGATTTCCCCCAGTTCGATGCGGAAGCCGCGAATTTTCACCTGATTGTCGTTGCGGCCCAGGAACTGCAGGTTGCCGTCCGGCAAATAGCGCGCAAGGTCGCCGGTGCGGTACATCCGCGCGCCAGGGTCGCCGCAAAACGGGTCGGACAAGAAGCGTTGCGCGGTGAGCTCCGGCCGGTTCAGATAGCCGTCGGCAACCCCGTCGCCGCCAATATAGAGTTCTCCGGCGGCGCCGAGCGGCACCGGCTCGCCGTGCGGGTCGAGCAGGTAGAGACGCGTGTTCGCGATCGGCCGGCCGATCGGAATGTTCGTTGTTTCGTCCGGCAAGGATTCGATGTCGTAGGTGGTGGCGAAAGTCGTCGTCTCGGTCGGCCCATAGGCGTTGAGCAGCCGCAGCGGCCTGTTCGGGGGATCAGACAGCACCCGGGCGACGACTTTCGGATCCAGTATGTCGCCCCCCGTGATCACGAGCTTGAACTGTGCAAACACCGGCGCCAGTTCCTCAACCATCTGGTTGAACAGGCCGACCGTGAGCCAGAGGATGTTGATCCGCTCTTGCCGGAGCGTTTCGGCGAAAGCGCCCGGCGTAAGCACAATGTCGTGGCTGATCACGACCACCGTTCCGCCATTGAGCAAGGGGGCCCAGAGTTCGAACGTGCTGGCGTCGAACGCCGGGTTGGCGGCGAAGGCCACACGGTCATCGGCGCCGATGTCCCCGTAGCCGTTATTGATCACCAGGCGGAGCACGCCGCAATGCGGCACCAGCACGCCCTTCGGCGTGCCGGTGGAGCCGGACGTATACATCGCATAGGCCGGCCGCCGGCCGCCGTTTTGCGGTTCGGGGTTCGTCGCGTCGCCTTCGGCCGCGCTTTGGCCGCCTTCCTCCAGGCGCAGCACCGGCGCGTCCGGGGCGAATGACAATGAGGTGGCCGCGCCGGTGATCAGCAGGCGCGCCGCGCAATCTTCCATGATCCAGGCGTGGCGCGCGGCGGGCGCGTGCGGATCCAGCGGCACATAGGCGGCGCCGGCCTTGAGGATGGCCAGTTGCGCCACGATCAGTTCGATCGAGCGGTCCAGGAACGTCGCGACCCGATCGTCCGGTTTCACGCCTTGCGCGATCAGGCGATGCGCCAGCCGGTTGGCGCGCGCGTTGAGCGCCGCATAGGTCAGCGTCCGGCCTGCACAGACCACCGCCACCGCGTCCGGCGCCTGTTCAACCTGCACTTCGAAGAGTTCGTGGATGCCTTTCTCCCGCGGATAGTCCGTCGCCGTCGCGTTCCATCCGTCGAGCAGGCGCGCCCGCTCCGGCGCCGGCAGAAACCGCAGCCTGTGCACGTCCTGGGCGGGGTCGCGAACCATCTCCCGCAGCGCCTCGCGCAGATAATCCGCATACCGCTCGACCGTCGCGCGGTCGAACAAAGAAATGGCATAGCGCAGACCGCCTTCGATCCTGCCGTCGACCTCGCGCAGATCCAGCGCCAGATCGAACTTCGCGGTCATATAAGGCGGCGCTGCTTGCGTGACGGACAAATCGCCCCCCAAATCGAGCGCCTCCGCCTTGTTGTTCTGCCAGGCGAACATCACCTGGAACAACGGCGTGTGCGAGAGGCTGCGCACCGGCTTGACCAACTCCACCACATGCTCGAAGGGCAGATCCTGGTGTTCCTGCGCTTCCAGCGCGCGCTGCCGCACTTGTTTCAGGAAATCCTCGACGCTCAGAGCCTCCGGCAATTCCAAACGCAGCGCCAATGTGTTGACGAAAAATCCGATCAGCCCCTCGATTTCCTTGCGGCCGCGATTGGCGGTCGGCGTCCCGACCACGATGTCCTGCTGGCCCGACAGCCGCGCCAGCAACAGCGCCCAGCCCGCCAGCAGGGTCATGAACAGCGTGGCGCCGCAACTTTGGCCAAGCGCCTTCAGCCGCGCCGTCAGCTCTTCGTCGAACGTCACGGGCACCAGCCCGCCCTCATGGCGCTGGCATATCGGGCGGGGCCGGTCGGTGGGGAGTTCCAGCAAAGCGGGCGCGTCCTGCAGCCGGTTTCGCCAATACGCGCTCTGCGCCTCGATCCGCGCCCCGGACAGAAAGCGCCGCTGCCAGACGGCGTAATCGGCATACTGTACCGGCAGCGCGGGCAACGCTTCCTGCCGGTACAGCGCGCCCAGTTCGCGCAGCAACACGGAGAGCGACCAGCCGTCCGATACGATGTGATGCATCGTGATCAGCAGCACCGCCTCGTCGTCGGCGAGATGGAGCAGCCGGCCGCGGATCAACGGCGCGCGGCTCAGGTCAAACGGCGCGGACATTTCCTGCCGCATCCAGCAATCGAGCTGTTCATCCGCATCCGGCCGGCCGCGCAAATCGTGTCGTTCCAAGGCAAAGCCGATATCCGGGGTGGCGATGCGCTGCACCGGGTCGCCCTCTGTCTCCGCGAAGCTCGTGCGCAGCGCCTCATGGCGCGCCACCAGCGCGTTCAGGGCGCCCTGCAGCGCGCGCTCATCCAGCCGCCCATGCAGCCGGAAGCCCAGCGGCAGATGGTAGGCTTCGCTGCCGCCTTCCATCTGCGCCAGGAACCATAAACGCTGTTGCGCGAAGGAAAGCGGGATCGCACCCGTGCGGTCAGAAGCAACGATGGCGGCCGGGGATTCGCCGGCACGTGCGAGCTTGGCCTCCCGCGCAGCCCGCAAAAGCGCTTCCCGCTGCGTGGCCGTCAGACCGGTGACCATTGCGTTGTCCATGCCGATGTCTCCAACCTTCACGGAAGGTCAAACCGAGGCGGGAAACCCCACGATTTTCCGGATCAATTGATCTTCGCCACCCGATCAAGAAGCGTCACCAATTCTTCCGGTTGATAATTGGCGAGTTGGGCGAGGACGATTTGTTCCGCGAGCCGTTCGAGCGTGGAGTTTTCGAAAATGTCCTGGACTTTCAAGGATACATCCATGATCTGCCGGAGCCTGGAGAGAACCTGGATGGCCATGAGGGAATGCCCGCCAAGTTCGAAGAAATCGTCGGTGCGGCCGATCCGCGTGACGCCGAGCAATTCGCCCCAGATTGCCGCCAGCGTGGTCTCGGCCTCGCCCTGCGGCGCCTCGTAGGTCTCGCGCGTGTCCGGCGCTTCGTCCGGCGGCGGCAAGGCCCGGCGGTCGAGCTTGCCGTTGGGGGTCAGCGGGAACGCATCGAGCCGGACATAGGCCGACGGCATCATGTATTTCGGCAGGCGCGTCGCCAGATGCGCGCGCAAGGCGCCGGCCAGAAACTCATCCTGGTCGGCCACCACGTAAGCCACCAGGCGCTTGTCGCCGGACGCATCCTCGTGGGCGACCACCACCGCGTCGCGGATGGCGTCATGTTCGCGAAGGCGGCCTTCGATCTCGGCGGGCTCGATGCGGAAGCCACGAATTTTCACCTGATGGTCGAGGCGGCCGAGAAATTCGATCGTGCCGTCAGACAGGCGTTTGACGAGGTCGCCGGTGCGATAGATCCGCATGCCGGGTTCCGCCGCGAACGGATCGGTGACGAAGCGGGCGCTGCTGAGGTAGGGCCGGCCCCGATAACCCCGGGCGAGCCCGGCGCCGCCGATGCACAGCTCGCCGGGAACGCCCACGGGCACCAGCTGCAAGGCTCGGTCCAGCACATAGAGCCGCGTGTTGGCGATCGGCGGTCCGATCACCACGGGCCGCCCGGCCTCCACCTGGGAGACCGCCGACCATACCGTGGTCTCCGTCGGCCCGTACATGTTCCAGAGCGTGCCGCACCGGGCCAAAATCTGGCCCGCGAGCTCGGCCGTGTAGGCTTCGCCGCCGCACAGGATTTTCAGCCCCGGTGTGCCGGTCCACCCGGCATCCAGCAGCATCCGCAGGGTGGCGGGCGTCGCCTGCATCACGCTCACGCCGGATTGCGCGATGAGGTCGGCCAGCGCCATCCCGTCCAGGGCCGTCTCGCTGGGGGCGATGACCACGCGGGCCCCGCAGACCAGGGGCAGGAAGATCTCGAGCGCGGCGATGTCGAAGGTCAGCGTGGTGATGGCGAGCATTCTATCCGCTTCGTCGAGCCCGGGCCGCTTGCGCATCGAGGCGAGCATGTTGACGACCGCGCCATGTTCGATTTCGACGCCTTTCGGCTGTCCCGTCGAGCCCGACGTGTAGATCACGTAGGCCAGATGGCCCGGGTCCGCGATCCGGCCGGCGGCCGGCGCCGGGGCGAACGGCGTCTCGCCATCGACGAGAACGATCTGCGCGTGGTGCGGCGGCAGTTCCGACTGCAAGCGCGTATGCGTCAGCAGGATCAGCGGCTGCGCATCCTCGAGCATATAGGCAAGCCGGTTGCGCGGATGCACCGGGTCGAGCGGTACGTAAGCGCCGCCCGCCTTCAGCACGGCCAGCATGCCGACCACCATGTCGAGCGAGCGTTCGAGAAACAGCGCCACCAGCACATCCGGGCCCACGCCCAGCGCGCGCAGATGGCCGGCAAGCTCATCGGCGCGCTGGTCGAGTTCGCGGTAGGTCAGGCTGGTCGGCCCGAAACTCGCCGCGATGGCGTCGGGTGTTCGCGCGGCCTGCGCCTCGAACAGCTCGTGAACGCAAATCTTCACCGCAAACGCGCCGCGCGCCGCACGGCCGGCGAAGCCGGGGTCATCCCGCCTGGCATGCGCGCCGACGGAAGCGGTTCGGGCGAGGGCGGCTTGGGCGATCAGCAAAGCGAGTTGGGCGGCGCTGTTATGGGGGGCGAGGGGGCTGAGTTGGGCGATGGCGCTGTGCATGCCCTCGGCGTCGCGCAGCACGCCGAGATGGGTGGACATGATGTCGCGCACCTTCTCGGCGTCCGGCCGGGGCGGCAGGGTCAGCTCCGGCAGCTTGCGGGGCGGGCGGGCGGCACGGGCG
>NZ_DATLPB010000116.1:0-22846 GCF_035535915.1 Acidocella sp. | reverse complement strand
GCATAACAAAGTTTTTTTGCTACTTTTTGTTCACAAAAAGTAGCGCTTCCTTTCTTCTCATAAAAAAGGCCGGACAAAATGCCCGGCCTTTTCTTAGCAAGACTGATTGTCGGCTTAGAACAGCACGCCGGCTTCGAGGGTGCCGGTGAACTCGCCGCGGCCATCGTTATTGGGGCCATAGCCGAAGGAGGCGCCATTGGTGTCTTTGTTGTTGAGCAGATAGAGGTAACCGGCGTTCGCGCGGGCGAACAGGTTCTTATACTGCCAGGCCGGCGACACCGCGAAGCCGATCGCTTCGGAGTTCGGGCCGACGAACCAGCTGGCGGAGTCGACCGGACCATTCTGGTTCAGCGACGAGCTGTGCGAGTCGAAATACTCGATCCAGCCGCCGATCGAATAAGGCGACTTGCCGAACGTGTAGGTGCTGAACAGCGCCGCGCCGAAATTGCCGGTCTGCTTGAAAATGCCGAGCTTGGCGTTTTCATGCGCCACCTGATACTGCACTTCCGGCACCAGGTTCAGGTTGCCCATCGTGTAGCTGTAATAGGCGCCGATCAGCTGCGAATTGGCGAATTGCGGGCCGAACGTCCCGACGGTGCCGAAGCAGCCTTCGGCTTCGTTCACGACGCCATAGCCGCAAGTACCGCCATAGGTCTTCGCGTTCAGACCGGTCTGGCCGAGATTGCCGCCGTAATAGACGTTCAGGACGTTGTTGGCGTTGAACGTGTAGGAAACGAGGGCCTGCAGGAAGTTGAATACGCCGGTATTGTAGCCATCGCTGAACATCACCGTGGCATTAACCGCGCCCTTGTTGTAGTTCAGGCTGACGCCGCGGCTGCTCAGGTTCTGCACGTTGAAGATCGCGGTGGTGAGCTGGGACGGGTTGCTCCAGTCGGTAACGCCCTCATAGCCTTCGAGCGAGATCATCTGACCGGCGGAGATGGAGACCGGCAAGTTTTTCGGCGCCAGCGTGACATAGCCCTGATAAAGCGGGCCGGTCGAATATTGGTTGATCGTGGTCTGGGTCACCTTCGTGCCCAGGACCGGCGTGCCGCCCGTGGACCCGACCTCGATGGTGAACTGCAGCACGCCGCTGGTTTTCTGCAGCTCGACCAACGCGCTGCCGATATTGACGCCGGCCGTGCGGTTCGTGACGAGGGCGCTGTTGTCGCTCGCGCCACTCTGAACGAAGCCATAACCGTCCATGCCGCCGCTGACCTCCAACGGGCCGAGCGGGCCGCCATCGATCTGAATGGCCGTGGGGCCGTTCAAAGCGTGCGCTGCATTGATGGCAAGGAAAGAGGACGCGGCCACCACGCCCAATCCCAACAGCTGCCGACGCATATTAACCATTCTGCCTCCTGAATGCGCACTTTCTGCGCGAATGCCCAAAACAAACGCACCAACGCGTTACAAACCAAGCATAACACCTGATCTAACGCCATCGGACCTTCATGAAACGGCAATCTACGTGCCAAGGCATCCTCGAACCAGATAAAAGGCCGTGATTCTCTTGCTTTGCGACACGACTGTTGCGCAAATGACACAAACGATAAGGACCGCATAAAAACCATGTGTTATGAGGTCACGCCAAAACGTTTCGCAATTTAACACGCCGCATTGCAGCAAAGATCAGAGAAAAATCCGATACCCCCCGATGGGCATGGCAGCCGGGAGTCTGGCCAAAAATCCGGCACAGCGTAAAGCCGGCATAAAGGCGCCTATGGCGACGCGCGACGCCATGCCCCGGAGAATCGGTTCGAGCCGATGCCGGCCGCGCCGCACATGCATCTCGGCCCGTGCCGGAAAAATCGGCAACGGTGCGTTCGGTGAGATATAAAAAAGAGGCCGCTTTTTAAAAAAAGCGGCGCAAAAACTTTTGCGAAACTGGGCCGGCGGCGCTGAGATCCGCACAGTCCAAATTAACGAAGTTTTTTTGCTTCTTTTTGTTCACAAAAAGAAGCCTTCCTTCGGCTGATGTCTTCAGGCGCGCGAAACGGCCTGCTGGTTGATCGCGCTTGCCGCCCAGACGCCGAAAGCGCAGGCCGCGAGACAGATGATCAGCGACGCGGCGACATACAAAGCCGCACGCCCCGTCTGCCCGCCGCGCGCGAGCTCCACCGTCTGCAGGCTGAAGGAAGAGAATGTGGTGAAGCCGCCGCATACGCCGACAGTGAAAAAAATCCGCGCGTCCGAAGGCAACGCGAAGCGATGGCCCATGCCGGTCAGGCCGCTGAAGAAGCTGATGAGGAACGAGCCCAGCACGTTGATCGTCAGCGTCCCCCAGGGGAACGCCGCGCCGAGCGTCGCCGCCATCGCGTTGCCGAACCAGAAGCGCGCGACGCTGCCAATGGCTCCGCCGATGGCAACCCACAGATACAGCATCAGCCGAGTTCGGCGAGCAGGGTTTTCTGGGAATCGCCCGCTTCCGCATCGGTGAGCGCCACGGGATAGTCTCCGGTGAAGCAGGCGTCGCAGAAGGCCGGCGCATTTGCATCCCGCCCTGGCCGACCCAGCGCCTGATACAGGCCGTCGATGGAAATGAAGGCCAGGCTGTCCACGCCGATCAGCTTCGCCATGGCCGCCACATCGTTGCGCGCCGCCAGCAGCTTGCTGCGTTCCGGCGTATCGATGCCATAGAAGCAGGAATGGGTGGTCGGCGGCCCGGCAATGCGCATATGCACCTCGGTTGCACCGGCCGCGCGCACCATCTCCACGATCTTCTGGCTGGTCGTGCCGCGCACGATCGAATCATCCACCAGCACCACGCGCTTGCCCTCGATCATCGCGCGGTTGGCCGAATGTTTCAGCCGCACGCCGAGATGGCGGATCTGGTCCGTCGGCTCGATGAAGGTGCGCCCCACATAATGGTTGCGGATGATGCCAAGTTCGAAGTTGATCCCGCTTTCCTCGGCGAACCCCATGGCCGCCGGCACGCCGGAATCGGGCACCGGCACCACGACATCCGCAGTCGCCGGCGCCTCGCGCGCCAGCTGCGCGCCGATCTTCTTGCGCGCGGCATAGACGGAGGTGCCCTCCATCACGGAATCCGGACGGGCGAAATAAATATATTCGAACACGCAGAAGCGCGGTTTCTGCGCGGCGAACGGCTTGACGCTGCGCACCCCGGCATCGTCGATCACGACGATCTCGCCCGGCTCCACGTCGCGCACGAACTCGGCGCCGACGATGTCCAGGGCGCAGCTTTCGGAGGCCAGGACCCAGCCGGGCTTGCCATCGGCGCCATGCGTACGCCCCAGGATCAGCGGCCGCACACCGAGCGGATCGCGCACGCCGATCAAATGCTCGTTGGTCAGCGCCACCAGCGAATAGGCGCCCACCACCTGCTTGATCGCATCGATCAGCCGGTCGATCACGTTCGCGTACAGGCTGATGGCGATCAGATGCACGAAGACTTCCGAGTCCATCGTGCTCTGGAACAGGCAGCCGCGCCGCGTCAGCGCCTTGCGCAGGGTGTAAGCATTGGTGAGGTTGCCGTTATGGCCGACCGCGAGGCCGCCAAACTCGAATTCCGCGAACAAAGGCTGCACGTTGCGCAGCACGGTCTCGCCGGTGGTGGCATAGCGGTTATGGCCGATCGCCCGCGTCCCCGGCAGCCCCGCCATCACCTTGGCGTCGCCGAAATTATCGCCGACCAGGCCGAGGCCCTTATGGGAATGGAAGCGCACGCCATCATGCGTGACAATGCCGGTAGCCTCCTGGCCGCGATGCTGCAGCGCGTGCAGGCCCAGGGCCGTGATCGCCGCCGCATCCGTGACATTCCATGCACCGAAGACGCCGCATTCCTCATGCGGCTTGTCATCATCGATCAATCTTGAGCCCTGCCCTTATCCGGTATCCGCCGCGCTCTCCGTAGACGTGTGACAGTCTGATGTCGAGCGCCGCCCGGCTTATGGCACGATTCCAGCCCGCTGTCCTCTCAAGGCTGGGTATGGCTACATCCCGCCGCGCTCAATGCGACAGCGCGCTGCCCGTCACCGGCGTTTGCATCAGGGTCGCAGCACTCGGCGCCGGAGCCCCCGGCAGCGGCGCCACTTTCGGCCGGTATTGCGGCGGCAGGTACGAGACCAGCGCCACCGCCCCTTGATGGGCCCACGGCAGGAACCGTGCATTCACCACCGGCACCGGCCATTGCACCGGATCGACGGCGACCGAAAGGGCGATATAGGCCAGGCAGATGATCACCGCGCCGCGCACCAGGCCGAACACCACGCCGAGGCTGCGATCGAGTCCCGACAAGGCCGATTCACGAACGAAACCGCCGATCAGCGCCGAGATGATGCTGAGCACGATCAGCGTGACCAGGAACACCACCCCCATCGAAACATACACCACCAGATTCTTCATCGGCAGCACGCTGTTCACATAAGGCTGCACGAGCGGATAAAAGCGGAACGCCGCCAACGCCGCGCCGACCCAGGCGAACACGCCGAGAACCTCGCGGACGAAGCCGCGCACCATGGAGAACAACGCTGACAGAACCACGATCAGCAGCGCCGCCGCATCGACCCAGGTCATGAAACCTCCTTGTTCTGCACCGCAGCCTTTACGCCAGAAGTGGCCACGCCAATTAGGTCAGTGAGATGCCCGATTTCAACGAGTTTCAACGTGTTAGGCACGGAAAGTCGCGCCGCCCCGCCGGCCACGCGCTTCGGGCTCGCGGCCTGGGAGAAGCCGAGCTTCGCCGCCTCCTTGAGCCGCAGCTCCGCCTGCGCCACCTGGCGCAGTTCGCCGGAGAGACCGATCTCGCCGAAAAACACCATTGAAGGATCGGTGGGCACATCCGAGGCGGCGGAAATCAACGCCGCCGCCACCGCAAGATCCGCCGCCGGCTCGGTGATGCGCAAGCCCCCCGCGACGTTCAGATAAACATCGTTCATCGCCAGCTTCAGCCCGCAGCGCGCGTCCAGCACCGCCAGCAGCATCGAAAGCCGCCCGGAATCCCAGCCGATCACCGAGCGCCGCGGCGAGCCGCCGGGATTGGGCGAGAGCAGCACCTGGATCTCCATGAGCACCGGCCGAGAACCTTCGAGGCCTGCGAACACCGCGCTGCCGGCGACATTGCCCCGCCGCTCGGCGAGAAACAGCGCCGAAGGATTGGCCACTTCCGCGAGCCCTGCCCCGGTCATCTCGAACACGCCGATCTCGTCGGTGGCGCCGAACCGGTTCTTGATGCCGCGCAGAATGCGGAACTGGTGGCCGCGGTCGCCCTCGAAATGCAGCACCACGTCGACCATGTGCTCCAGCACGCGCGGCCCGGCGATGTTGCCCTCCTTGGTCACATGTCCCACCAGCATCAGCGCGAACCCTTGAGTCTTCGCCGCGCGGATCAGCTCGAACGCCGCCGCGCGCACTTGCGTCACGCTGCCTGGCGCGGAGTCTATGCCCTCGATCCACATCGTCTGGATCGAATCGATCACCACCAAGGCGGCGTCGGGAAACTGCGTCAGGCTGGCGAGAATGTCGCCGAGCTGCGTCGCCGCCGCCAGCGCCATCGGCGCCTCGGTAAGCCCCAGCCTAGCGGCGCGCAGGCGGATCTGGTCGACGGATTCTTCGCCGGAAATATACACCACCTGCCGGCCGGCCCGGCCGAGCGCGGTGCCCGCCTGCAGCAGCAGGGTGGATTTGCCGATGCCCGGGTCACCGCCGACCAGCACCACCGAGGCCGGCACCAGCCCGCCGCCCAGCACCCGGTCGAATTCCTCGATCGTGGTGGCAACGCGCGGCGGCGGCGGGGACATGCCGGCGAGGCCGACAAAATCGATTTTTCCGGCCCGCGCCGCGCTCGGCTTCATGCCGCCGGGCAGCGCCGGCAGCGGCATTTGCTCCTCCAGCGTGTTCCATTCGCCGCAGGCCTCGCAGCGCCCTGCCCATTTCGGAAAGGCGGCGCCGCAGGCCGAGCACATGAAATGTTTCGCTGGCTTTGCCAATCAGTCCGGCTGCCAGCCGAATTGTTTCGCGAGATATTTCTGCAGAGCGCCCTGCCCGGCGCCGAGCTGGCCCAGCATGGCCAGCGAGGCCCGCGCCACCGGCGCCGGCTGCAGCGTGACCGAGCTGGCGCTCGCCGCCGCCACGAGGCCGGGGCTGGCGATGGCGGCTCTCATGGCCTGGTCCCATTGCGCCACCTTGTTCGGGTCGCTGAGGCGCGGCAGCACGACCAGGAAATCAGTCCCCGCCGCCATCGACGCGGCACGGAAGGCGCCATCCAGCGCGCCGGGCGCACCGCCGCCGAAACTCTCCACATCCGGCAGGCCGGGGAATAGCGGATCGCCAGTGACCGTACCGTCCGCCGTGATGCCGCCGAGACAGAAGACCGGCACGCCGCCGCCGGCGCTCAACGGCGCAATGTCCTCCGGCACGCCTTCGCCGGCCAAAAAGACCGCATCCAACTCACCGGCGAGAAACATCCGGGCCTTGGCCGCGCTGTCGCGCAGGCCGAACACCGGGACCACGGGCACGCCCATCTGCACCAACGCCAGCAGCGCGGCAAGGTCGTTGCTCTCGGGCTGATACACCGCCAGGCGCAGCGGGGCCATGGCGCGCAGATTCTGCAGACTCGGCACCGTGCCCGTCGGCATGCGCACCACCAGCACCCCGGAATTGCGCCCGATCATCAACGGTACCCAGCGCGTCGGGTCGAAATGCACCCGGCTGTCGCCGACCAGCCAGGCGTTGAGCGCGGCGCCCGGCAGGATCGCCGCGGTCCTTCCGTCCGGCACCACCAGCGCGTCAAGCTTGTTGGCGCCAGTCACGCCGTCCAGCCCGCCCACAGGCGCCGTGCGGATCACCGGGTTGCCGGGAAAGCTGCCGGCCATCGCCAGCGCGAATGCATTGCCCCAGCGGCTGATCTGGTCGCCCTCCGGCCCCCCCACCAGCAGGGTCAAGGCCGGCGCGTTGACCAGGGTCTGCGTGGCGGCGGCGAACCCAGAGGGCACCAATGCGGCCGCGAGCCCGCCGAGAATTTGCCGGCGCTTCATCGCGTGCCGCCGCGCTGTTCGAGTTCACGCCGGACCGCCAATGAGCGACGCGCCATCGCGCACAAACGCATCATTTTTTTACTCGTCGTACTGAATCAGCGCCTCGAACGGCACATCGAGCTTCTTGCGCCCGTTCAGGAAAGTCAGTTCGATCAAGGTCGCCGCGGCCACCACGTCGGCGCCGACATTCTGCAGCAGCCTGATGCCGGCCGCCATGGTGCCGCCGGTCGCCAGCAGATCGTCCACCACCACCACACGCGCGCCCGCCTTGATGGCGTCGGCCTGAATCTCGATCCGGTCGGTGCCGTATTCCAGGTCGTAATCATAGCCAACGGTCGCGCCGGGCAACTTGCCGCGCTTGCGCAACATCACGAAACCGCAGCCCAGCTTCAGCGCCAGCGGAGCCGCTAGCAGGAAACCACGGCTTTCAACCCCGGCCAGAACGGTCGGATGATAGGCGCGCACCATATTGGCGAGGCGACCCATCGCCACCTGCCAGGCGTCGGCATGCCGCAGCAATGTGGAAATATCGTAGAAAAAAATTCCAGGTTTCGGAAAATCCGGAATGCCGCGAATATGCTCTTTCAGGTCCATATCGCGTCTATAGCCGACCCGCTCGGGACGGCAAACTCGGAGAGAAGAAAGCAGCCGCTTTTTGAAAAAAGCGGCGCAAAAACTTTTTTTGTGCTGGGCCATGTGCTGTGTCGGCGACAACGCCCATGCCCTCCGGGGCTATTCCAACGGTGCTATGCACCGCCGGAACCTTCAGCCCCTCCGCCCAGCATAACAAAGTTTTTTTGCTACTTTTTGTTCACAAAAAGTAGCCTTTCCTTACTTATCGCTGTTTCCAGGCGGCGGCGGCCTCGTCGTCGCTGGCACGGGCTTCAACCCAAACGGTTTCACCGGTTTCCAGCTCCTCGGCCTTCCAGAACGGCGCGGCGGTTTTCAGCCAGTCGATCAGGAAGGCAGTGGCCTGCAGTGCCGCGGCGCGGTGCGCGCTGGCGGCGGCGACGAACACGATGTTGTCGCCTGGCAATAAACGGCCGACACGATGGATGATGGTGCAGCCGGTCAGCTCCCAGCGGGCCGCGGCCTCGGCGGCGATGCCGGCCAGCGCCTTTTCGGTCATGCCGGGGTAATGTTCCAGCCGCAGCGCCGTGACCCGGGCAGCGTCACCCCGTTCAGCACGCACCGTGCCGGTGAAGCTGGCGATGCCGCCCACATTGAGGCCGGCCAGCCGCGCGGTCTCGGCGGCGATGTCGAAATCCGCCTCCTGCACGACGATCCGATGCATCCTAGCCCCCGGTTACCGGCGGGAAGAACGCGACCTCGCGCGCCCCGGCGATGGAGGTGTCCGGCGTGCCGAACTCCTGGTCGACGGCGCAGCGCACCAGCCGCGCATTCTGGAAAGCAGCGTCATGGCGCGGGCTTTGCCGCTTCAGCCAGTCCACCAGCTCGGCCACCGTCTGCAGTTCCGCGGGCAAAGCCCGTTCCTCCTCGGCGGCGCCGACCTTTTCACGCAGCCAGGCGAAATAGAGAATTTTCATCGCGCATGCCCCGGCACGGCGGGCGGCACAGCCTCTCCCCCGCCGGGCAAGGGGGCGTAGAGCGAATTGCCGAGCCCGGTGTCGTAACTGCTCGGCGCCGGCCCCTGGCCGGGCGGATAAGGCGAGGGCAGAGACGGCTGGTACCCCGCACCGAGCGGCATATTGGCGTTGCGCTGCACTTCGCTGAGCGTCGGCATGGGTTGCACCGGCCCGGGCCAGACATCGCCCGGCTGCGGCCGGATCGGCGTCACCGCCGACTTGTTGCCCACCGCCCGCTGCGCGGTCTCACTGTTGGCGGCCGGCGCGTTGGGATTGCCGAACGGATGGAGCGAATTGCTGGCGAATTGCTGCACGCTGGTGCAGCCGGACAGCAACAAGATCAAACCGATGGCGAGATACTGCCGCAAATTATCGCTCCTTCGTCTGCGCGTTCTCGTTTAGACCAAGTGTCGCGATCAGGAAATCCGCAATGCGCGGCGCATCCCCGAGGTCGAGCGCCGGCACTGGGCAATCCGCCGGTTTTTCATCCGTCGCCACGGCGATCACATCCATCGAAGGCCAGAGCGGCGGCTTGCCGAGGCTCGGCCGGTGCACTTCGAGCTTCGGGATCTCGTAGCCCTTGAACCCCTCGACCAGCACCAGATCCACCGGGCGCAACCGCGCCAGAAGCTCCGGCAAAGCCGGCTCGGCCCGATATGAGAACAAGGCGTACCCGCGCGCCGAAGCCAGGATCACCTCTTCAGCGCCGGCCTCGGCATGGCGGGCGCTGTCCTTGCCCGGCTTGTCGAGCGGCAGATCATGATGCGCATGCTTGATGCTGGAGACACGCAGGCCCCGTGCGCGCAGCGCCGGGATCAGCGCCGTCAGTAAGGTGGTCTTGCCGCTGCCGGACCAGCCGACAATGCCCAGCGCCCGGACCAACGGATCAGACGGTGGGGCGCGGCGTGGTGACGTGCCGCAGCCCGGCATTGAGATAGTCCCATCCGGTCACCAGGGTCAGGACCGCGGCGGCCCAGAGCAGCGTGCCGCCGATCCAGGCCATCGGCAGCCCGCCCAGGCCGATGATATGCGCACCGCGCTGCCCGAGCAGCAGCGCGCCGAGCGCCACCATCTGCACGCCGGTCTTCCATTTCGCGAGACGCGTCACCGGCAGGCCGATGCGGATCTCGGCGAGATACTCGCGCAGGCCGCTGACCAGGATCTCGCGCAGCATGATGACGATGGCCGGATAAATCCCCCCGATCGGCAGACGCCCGAAACCGACCAGCGCCATCAGCGTCGCGCCGATCAGCAGCTTGTCGGCGATCGGGTCGAGCATGCGGCCGAGATCGGACAGCTGCAGCCGCTCGCGCGCCAACCTGCCATCGAGATAATCGGTGATCGCGGCGGCGGCGAACAGCAGAGCGGCCAGAAGATCCGCCCAGGGCTGGCCGATCGCCACCAGCAGCACCAGCAACGGAATGGCTGCGATACGCGACAAGGTCAGGATGTTGGGCAGGTCACTAATCATTATCGCATACCTTACCCGTCTTTGCGCTCGCGCGAAACCGGCAAAGCGGCGCTCAGCTCCGCCAAAAATGCGGCGCCGGCGCGCGCCGACTCCGCCTCCAGCCCGCGATAGGCGTTCAGCACCTGCAAGCCGGTTTCGGTTAGCCGGGCGCCGCCGCCGCCCGCCCCGCCTTTCATCGCCTCGACCAGCGGCGCGCGAAACAACCCGTTCATCGTCTCCACCAGCGCCCAGGCGCGTTTATAACTCATGCCCATCTCGCGGCCCGCCGCGGCGATCGAGCCGGTGGTCTGGATGAGCTCCAGCAGATCGGCACGGCCGGGCCCCATCACCAGCTCGCCGCCCGCGGCGAGCCGGATGCGCAAGGTGAAACCGCTTTGGTTTGTCGTCTCCGTCATGCCCCATCAGAAGCACGAAAGCGGCGGATTGACGATATATCTCTCCAGGGATATCGCTTTGTTAACATATCGGAGACCCTCATGTCCAAATCGCTTATGCCGAATCCGCACACGCCGCGCCGCTGGCTGATCGCCGCCGCGGCCTCCCTGATCGCTGTGGGCGCCGGCATCGGCGCGGCGCAGGCGCAAACGCAGACGTCCTCCGTTACGGTGGTTTTTGCCGGCTCGATGGGCGCGCTGATGGATCGCGGCATCGCCCCCGCTTTCACCGCCAAGACCGGCACGACCGTGCACGGCACCGGCGAAGCGGCAATGGCGCTGGCGCATCTGATCACCGCCAAGAGCATCAACCCGGACGTGTTCGTCTCAGTCTCCGCCCCGCCGATCAAAGTCGTCGAGGCCGCCGGCCTGGCGAAAGGCGCGGTGCCGGTCGCCAGCTCCGCCATCGTTCTGGCCTATTCCCCGGCCTCCAAATTCGCCGCGCAATTCGCCAAGCCGGGCGCCGACGTCGCGCAGCTCCTGCTGACCCCGGGGCTGCGCATCGGCCGCACCGACCCGCGGGTCGACCCGCAGGGCCAATATGTGTTGTTCGCCCTGCAGCTTGCCGAGAAATACTACAAGCAACCCGGCCTGGCGCAGAAGGTCGCGGGCCCGGCGATCAATCCGGCACAGATCTTCACCGAACCCTCGCTGCTGGCCCGGCTGCAGGAAGGCCAGATCGACGCCACGATCGGCTATGAAAGCGCGGTGGTCTCGCAGCATCTGCCCTTCATCGTTCTGCCGCCCGAGATCAATTTTTCCGACCCGGCCGACCAGAAGGGCTGGTATTCCCATGCCAAGCTGACGCTGACCATCGCCGGCAAGACCAAGACGGTCCACCCGACCCCGCTGGTCTATTACGCGACCGCGCTGAAAAACGCGCAGCACCCGCAAGAAGCGGATTCCTATGTGAAATTCCTGACGAGCCCGCAAGGCCAGGCGCTGTTCGCGAAATACGGCTACGACCCCGCCAAAGGACCCTCGATCTGATTTTCTGGTCCTGCGCCAGGCCGGCACTGCTCCTGCTGGTGCTGGCCTTTCTCTCGGCGCCGCTGTTCGGCCTGCTGACCGGCGGCGACTGGAACCCTGCGGATCTGTCAGGTGCGGATCTGTGGGCCATCGTCACCTCGCTTGCCGGCGGCGCCGTCGCGGTGACGATGATCGCGCTGATCGGCACGCCGTTGGCTTTCTATCTCGCCCGCACGCCCGGGCGGATCAGCACAATCGCCGAAGCGCTGGTGCTGATCCCGATGCTGATGCCGACCCTGGCGCTGGGCATCCTGCTCGCCACCGTGTTCGGCCCCGCCGCCCCGGCCGGTGAATTCTTCGCCCGCATCGGGCTCGTGCTTACCAACAGCCCCGCCGCCTTCGTGCTCGCGGCGCTGTATTCCGCCCTGCCGACCTATGTGCTGACGGCGCGCTCCGCCTTCGTCGAAGTGCCCACCGAATATGAACGAGTTGCCCGCACGCTCGGCGATACGCAGCTGCGCGTGTTCTTCCGCGTCACCCTGCCGCTGGCGCAGCGCGGCCTCGCCGCCGCTTTGGCCTTATGCTGGGTGCGGGCACTGGGCGAATTCGGCGTGGTGCTGATCATCGCCTATTTCCCCGCCGGCATGCCGGTGCAGCTTTGGACCGACGTGCAGGATCTCGGCATTCAGGCGGTGTTCCCGCTGGTCGCAACCTTCCTGCTCGCCACCCTGCCGGCGCCGCTGTGGCTGGGTTTGCGCGCCCGCCGCCGGCCGGCTTAAGGAAGGAAAGCAAGGCTACTTTTTGTGAACAAAAAGTAGCAAAAAAACTTTGTTATGCTGGGTCATGGGCGTTGGCGCTGATACAGCCTCAGGCCCAGCATAACAAAAGTTTTTGCGCCGCTTTTTTCAAAAAGCGGCTTCTTTCTTGAACCTGGGTTCCCGATGATTCCTGTCGCCGTCGATTACCGCCTGACCCAGCCGGTCGCTCTGCATGCGCGTTTTGAGATCCGCGGCTTCACCGCTTTGCTCGGCCGCTCCGGCGCCGGCAAATCCTCGCTGATCAAGGCGCTGGCCGGGCTCAACCACGCCACCGGCACGCCCTGGTCGGGGCTGCCGCCGGAGGCACGCGAGGTCGGTTATCTGCCGCAGAACGCGGCCTTGTTTCCGCATCTCAGCGTGCTGGAAAATGTCGCTTATCCGCTGCGCGGCCGCGACCGGTTCGACCGCGCCCGGGCCCTGCTCAATGAACTCGGCCTGCTCGAATTCGCCGCGCGCCCCGCGACGCAGCTTTCCGGCGGCCAGGCGCAACGCATCGCCCTGGCCCGTGCCCTCGCCCACCGCCCGAAATTGCTGCTGCTCGACGAACCCTCCAGCGGGCTCGACGCCGTCACCCGCGACGCCACTTTCACCTGGCTGATCGACACGTTGGCCGCGCGCGGCGTGCCGGCCCTGGCGGCCACGCATGACCCCGGCCTCGCCGGCCTCGCCGACTGGATGGTGCTGCTCGCGGGGCACAAAATCATCCGCGAGGACACGCCGCGCAACCTCTTCGCAGACCCCGGCAGCATCGCCGCCGCCGAACTGCTCGGGTTCGAAAATATCTGGCAGGAAGGACAAACCTGGTTCGCCGCCCGCAGCACGGATTTCCGCGTCGCCGCCAACGGCCGGGAGGCTCGCATCGTCCGCGTCCGGCCCAATGGCGGCGGGCTGCGCCTGGAATGCGCCATGCCCCAGCCTGTGGTCGTGCAGACCGAAAATACCCCGGAGCGGTTTATCCCGGGGGCGACATTGTTTCTCGAAATCGCACCCGAGAAGCTGAGGCGACTCAGGCAAGATTAAGCAAAAGGAAGCGCTACTTTTTGTGAACAAAAAGTAGCAAAAAAACTTTGTTATGCTGGGCCATGGGCTGTGGCGGCGACAACGCCCATGGCCCAGCGTAAAAAAAGTTTTTGCGGCGCTTTTTTCAAAAAGCGCCTGCTTTCTTACTTGTTCTAAGCCGCCCGGGTCAGGCGCTTGATGAAGGCCGACACGTGGTGGCGGCGCATCTCGGCTTTCGCCTTGGTGCTGGTGGTCATGTAGTTCATCTGCAGCACGTAGCGCTGGCCGACGAACTGCTTATGCCCGTGGAACGTGGTCGGCCCGTTGGGGAAGACCAGCAGCGTGCCGTCCACCGGCGGCACTTCCACCGCGTAATTTTCCAGGTCGGTGTTGTTGCGCAGCAGGCGCAGGCAGCCTTTTTGCTGCGCCCAGGCTTCACCGTTGCCGGGGTTCAGGTACAGCAGGATGGTGACGCGCTTGGCGACCGAGTCGGTATGGATCTGGCCATCCTTCTCGCCGGAATTGCCGCGCAGCGTGCTCATCACCGGCGCGCCGTCCAGCTCCAGGCCGAATTTCTCGGCGATGATGCTGCGGAAGGTGGCGCCCTCGAGTCCGGCGACCATTTCCTTCGCGGCCGGCTTGAGGCTCAGCGCCCCGATCGGAAAGCTGCCGCGCGCGCGCATGGCCGGCAGCGCCCCCACGACCTCAGCCAACGCCGACGGTTTGATGAAGCGGGGCAGGACGATATGCGCAAACGGGTCGTTCGAGACCGGCGTGGCGCGCAGCATGTCGAAATCGAAAATGTCCATGATGGTCAATCCGTATTAGACGGCGTGCTTGCCGTCAATTAAACGGTCAAGAGATAGGGCCGTTATTGCACCGCACAACCCTCTGCGGTATCCGGCAAGCGCATGTCCAGCGTTTCCCCCCCGCAGCCCGGGGTTATCCCGGAATATCGTGCCCGCATCGCCGCCGGGCTTATCGTCTCGGACCCCGCCCAGGCCAGCGCGGCGGAACGGCTGCAGGCTTTGTGGGCGAAGCTGCGCGGTTACGACCCACCGCCCAAGGCACCGCCGAACGGCTGGATGGCCCGGCTGCTGCGCCGCAAGCCGGTGGAAGAGGTGCAGGACCGGCCGATGGGGCTGTATCTGGTCGGCGATGTCGGCCGCGGCAAGTCGATGCTGATGGATTTGTTCTTCGCCGCCGCCGAAGTGCCGCGCAAAAAGCGCATTCATTTTCATGAATTCATGCAGGATACGCATCGCCGTTTCCATGCCCTCAAGCGCGACAATCCGGACATCGACGACCCGATTCCGCCGCTTGCCGACGAGATCGCCGCGGAAGCCGCTTTGCTCTGCTTCGACGAATTCCAGGTGCATGACATCGTCGATGCGATGATCCTCGGGCGGCTGTTCGAAGCTCTGTTCGCGCGCGCCGTGGTGGTGGTCGCGACCTCTAACACGCTTCCAGATGATCTCTACAAGGGCAAACCGGGGCGCGACGCCTTCCTGCCCTTCATCGCGCTGCTGAAAAACAATCTCGATGTGCTCGTGCTCGATTCGCAACGCGACTACCGGCGCGACCGGCTGCACGGCATGAAGGCTTGGTACGTGCCCGCCGACCGGCGGGCCGACGCCGCCTTGGACGAGGTTTTCGCCACGCTTGCCGGCGATGTGCCGCCGCGGCCCGAGCATCTGGTGGTCGCCGGCCGGAATCTCACCGTGCCGCTGAGCACCCCGGATGCCGCCCGCTTCGATTTCCAGGCGCTTTGCGGCCAGCCGCTCGGCCCGGGCGACTATCTCGCCATCGCCACGCATTACAAGACCGTGCTGATCGACGGCGTCCCCCGCCTCTCCCCCGACAATTTCGACGAGGCGCGGCGCTTCGTGACGCTGATCGACGCGTTGTACGAGCACCGGGTCAAGCTCTATGCCTCGGCCGCCGCACTGCCTGATGAATTGTACCGCGCCGGCGAGGGCGCTTCGATCTTCGAGCGCACCGCATCACGACTCGAGGAGATGCAGAGCGACACCTATCTGCAGCTGCCGCATCTGACCTGAGGGGCGCGCCCCGCGCCCTCCTGCCGCCCCGCGAAGACCCGCAGGCCGCTGAAAACACTGGTTCCTCGGGAGCCCCGATGGCCAGTGAGACCTGCACTCCAGTGCATGTCATGGCGTTAAAAAGCCTGTCGCACTGCAACACCGTTCTTGCCGGGCCCCGGCGATTGGAGTAGCACGCCCAGCGACGCCACGGTAACCTGCAGCGAAAAGGTAGGCTCTGTCCAAATGAATATACATGAGTATCAAGGCAAGGAACTGCTTAAGGCCTATGGCGTGGCAGTGCTTGACGGCCACGTCGCCTGGACCCCCGAAGAGGCGGTGGAAGCCGCGAAGAAGCTCCCCGGCCCCGTCTATGTGGTCAAATCCCAGATTCATGCCGGCGGCCGCGGTGCGGGCAAATTCAAGAACGATCCCAACGGCAAAGGCGGCGTCCGCCTCGCCAAGTCGCTCGACGAGGTGCGCGACGCCGCGGCGGCGATGATCGGCCACACGCTGATCACCAAGCAGACCGGCGCGGCCGGGCGCCTGGTCCGCCGCGTCTATGTCGAAGCCGGCTGCGACATCAAGCGCGAGCTGTATCTCTCCCTGCTGATCGACCGCTCGGTCTCCGAAGTGGTGATCGTCGCCTCCACCGAGGGCGGCATGGAGATTGAAGACGTGGCCGCGCACAGCCCGGAGAAAATCCTCCGCGCGCCGATCGACCCGGCCTCCGGCATCTCCCCCTTCCATGCCCGCAAGCTCGCCTTCGGCCTCGGCCTCGAGGGCAAGCAGATCGCCACTTTCACCAAGTTCGTCACCGCCATGTACCAGGCGTTCGTGGCGCTCGATTGCGCGATCGTCGAGATCAACCCGCTGGTCGTCACCGGCGCGGGTGAGATTTACGCGCTCGACGCCAAGGTGAGCTTCGACGACAACGCCTTGTACCGCCACCCGGAGATTGAAAAACTCCGTGACGAATCCGAGGAAGATCCCAAGGAGCTGGAAGCCAACAAGCACTCGCTCTCTTATGTGGCGCTGGAAGGCAATATCGGCTGCATGGTGAACGGCGCGGGCCTGGCCATGGCGACCATGGACATCATCAAGCTCTACGGCGCGCAGCCGGCGAACTTCCTCGATGTCGGCGGCGGCGCCACCAAGGAGCGCGTCACCGCGGCCTTCAAGATCATCCTTTCCGACCCGAATGTCGAAGGCATTCTCGTCAACATCTTCGGCGGCATCATGCGCTGCGACGTGATCGCCGAAGGCGTGATCGCCGCCGCGCGCGAGATCTCGCTCTCGGTGCCGCTGGTGGTGCGTCTGGAAGGCACCAACGTGCAGCTTGGCAAGGACATCATGGCGAAATCCGGCCTGCCGATCATCCCGGCCGACAACCTGGCCGACGCCGCTGAAAAAATTGTCAAAGCCGTGAAGGAGGCCGCATAAATGGCCATTCTCGTCAATAAGAACACCAAGGTCATCACCCAGGGCTTCACCGGCGCGCAGGGCACCTTCCACTCCGAGCAGGCTCTGGCCTACGGCACCAAGGTGGTCGGCGGCGTCACCCCGGGCAAAGGCGGCCAGAAGCATCTCGACCTGCCGGTGTTCGACACGGTCGGCGACGCGGTGAAAGCCACCGGCGCCAACGCCTCGGCCATCTATGTGCCGCCGCCGTTCGCCGCCGATTCGATCCTGGAAGCCATCGATGCCGGCGTCGAGCTGATCGTCTGCATCACCGAGGGCATCCCGGTGCTGGACATGGTGCGGGTCAAGCGGGCCTTGACCGGCTCGAAATCGACCCTGGTCGGCCCGAACTGCCCGGGCGTCATTACCCCGGACGAATGCAAGATCGGCATCATGCCTGGGCATATTCACAAGCGCGGCTCGATCGGCATCGTCTCGCGTTCCGGCACCCTGACCTATGAGGCCGTGGCGCAGACCACGGCGGCCGGACTCGGCCAGTCCTCCTGCGTCGGCATCGGCGGCGACCCGGTGAAGGGGCTCGACTTCATCGAGGTGCTGGACCGGTTCCTGCATGACGATGAGACCCAGGCGATCATCATGATCGGCGAGATCGGTGGCCCCTCGGAGATCGACGCGGCGGAATTCCTCGCCAAGCACAAGATCAAGAAGCCGACCGTCGGGTTCATCGCCGGTGTCACCGCCCCGCCCGGCCGCCGCATGGGCCATGCCGGCGCCGTGATCTCCGGCGGCAAGGACACCGCCGAAGCCAAGATCGCCGCCATGAAGGAGGCCGGCATTCTGGTCGCCGACAGCCCGGCGGCCCTCGGTAGCACCATGGTCAAGGCGCTGCGCGGTTAGAACGACGGAGAGGTTTGCTGACGAAAATGGAGCATGATCGGCCCAAACGATTGTGCTCCAGGCTGTTCATCCAGTGAGCCTTAACAATGGGGCAGAGGTTTTTACGCAACGCATGAGAACTCATGCAGGCGTAACAACCCTGCCCCTTTTCCTTAGGCCGCGATCGGCGCTTCCTATTGGCTTATATGCGCAGCTGGATGAGCGTGCGCAGCTGTGCGCACAGGATGAGCGCGCCCACCGCAAACTCGCAACGGGCATTCCGCCCATCGCCGGCCGAACCGGCGGGTCTGTAGGCTTCAACGGAGGATAGGTTTGCTATGGCCGGTGTAGACGTCATCGCAACTGCCATGAATGGCGCGAACGCGCAGTTTATCGCTCAGCTTTACGCGAAATGGGTCACCGACCCGACTTCAGTGGACGGCGATTTCGCCGCTCTGTTCGCCGCGCTCGACGATGAGGCCAAAGCGGTCCTGACCGACGCCTCCGGCGCCTCCTGGGCGCCGCGCCCGGCGGCCTTCGAAGCGCAAGCGGCCCCCTCCGGCGCCGCCAAACCCGCTCCGCAGACCGCCGATACCCGCGCCGCGACCTTGGATTCCATCCGCGCGCTGATGCTGATCCGCGTCTACCGGGTGCGCGGCCACCTGCAGGCGCAGCTCGACCCGCTGGGCCTGAAGCAGCCCGCCTATCATGTCGAGCTCGACCCCGCGACCTACGGCTTCACCGAAGCCGACATGGACCGGCCGATTTTCATCGACGGCGTGCTCGGCCGCGAAACCGCGACCATGCGCGAGATCCTGGAGATCCTGCGCGCCAGCTATTGCGGCCCGATCGGCCTGGAATTCATGCATATCCAGGACCCGACGCAAAAGGCCTGGCTGCAGCAGCGCATGGAAGGCGCGCCCTGGCGCGCCGCCTTCACCGCGCAGGACAAGGAAAAGATCCTGCGCCAGCTGACCGAGGCGGACAGTTTCGAGACCTTCTGCCAGCGCCGCTATGTCGGCACCAAGCGTTTCGGCCTGGAGGGCGGCGAGAGCACCATTCCCGCGCTGCACGCCATCATCGAAACCTCCGCCGACCATGGCGTCAAGGAAATCGCCATCGGCATGCCGCATCGCGGCCGCCTCAACACCCTGGTCAACATCGTCAAGAAGCCGCTGACCGCTCTGTTCAGCGAATTCGGCGGCGCCAGCGCCAAGCCTGAGGACGTGCAAGGGTCCGGCGACGTGAAATACCATCTCGGCACCTCGACCGACGTGGTCATCAAAGGCAACCAGGTGCATCTGGCGCTGCAGCCCAACCCCTCGCATCTTGAGGCGGTGGACCCGGTGGTGGTGGGCAAGATCCGCGCCCGCCAGGACATGATGGGCGACACCAAGACGCGGCGCAAAGCCATGGGCGTCATCATGCATGGCGACGCCGCCTTCGCCGGCCAGGGCCTGGTTTATGAAACCCTGGCGATGAGCCAGCTGATCGGCTACCGCACCGGCGGCTCGATCCATCTGGTGGTCAACAACCAGATCGGCTTCACCACCATTCCGGCGCATGCCTTCTCCGGCCTGTATTGCACCGACGTGGCGAAATCCGTGCAATCGCCGATTCTGCACGTGAACGGCGACAATCCGGAAGCCGTGGTGTTCGCGGCCCGCGTCGCCACCGAGTTCCGCATGGAATTCGCGGTGGACGTGGTCATCGACCTGGTCTGCTACCGCCGCCATGGCCATAACGAGAATGACGAGCCGGCCTTCACCCAGCCGCTGATGTACAAGTCGATCCGCGCTTTGAAGACCACCCGGGCGCTCTATGCCGAGCATCTGGCCGCCGAAGGCAGCGTGCCCGCCGCCACCGCCGAGAAGCTGGCCGCCGACTACAACCAGACGCTGGAAGAAGCCTATGAAGGGGCGAAATCCTACAAGGTGAACAAAGCCGACTGGCTGGAAGGCCATTGGGCCGGGCTGAACGAGGCCGACGATGAGGCCGAGCAGATCGAAGAGGCCACCGCCGCCCCGCTCGAGCAACTCCGCGACGTGGGCGCTGCTTTGTCGAAGGTGCCTGAGAACTTCGATATCAACCCGAAGATCCTGCGCCAGCTCGAAGCCAAGAAGCAGATGATCGACACCGGCGCCGGCATCGACTGGGCGACCGGCGAGGCGCTGGCCTTCGGCACGCTGATGCTCGACGGCCACCGCGTGCGGCTCTCCGGCGAGGATTGCCAGCGCGGCACCTTCAGCCAGCGCCATGCGGTGCTGGTCGACCAGTCCAACCAGCATGAATACGTGCCGCTGAACAATATCCGCGAAGGCCAGTCGCGCATCGAGATCTTCAACTCCCTGCTCTCGGAAGCCGGCGTGCTCGGCTTCGAATATGGCTACGCCATCGCCGACCCCGGCGTGCTGGTGCTGTGGGAAGCGCAGTTCGGCGATTTCGCTAACGGCGCGCAGGTGATCATCGACCAGTTCCTGGCCTCGGGCGAGACCAAGTGGCTGCGCATGTGCGGCCTCACGCTGCTGCTGCCGCATGGCCAGGAAGGCCAGGGGCCGGAGCACTCCTCCGCCCGTCTGGAGCGCTATTTGCAGCTCTGCGCCGAGCACAATATGACGGTGTGCAACCTCACCACCCCGGCCAATTATTTCCACGCTTTGCGCCGGCAGCTGAAGCGCAACTTCCGCAAGCCGCTGGTGCTGATGACGCCGAAATCGCTGCTGCGGCACAAGCTGGCAGTCTCCACGCTGGACGAGATGACCAACGGCTCCAGCTTCAAGTTCGTGATCCCCGAGACCGACCAGCTGGTGGCGCCGGAGCAGGTGAAGCGCGTCGTGATCTGCTCGGGCAAGGTCTATTACGACCTGCTGGCCGAGCGGCGCGAGCGCGGCATCAAGGATGTCGCGCTGGTGCGGCTGGAACAGTTCTACCCGTTCCCGGCCAAATCCCTGAAATCCGCAATCGAGGCCTACAGCAAGGCCGAAATCGTGTGGTGCCAGGAAGAGCCGGAGAATAACGGCGGCTGGACCTTCGTGGACCGGCGGATCGAAGCGGTGCTGTCCTGCCTGGACGGCGTCGCCAAACGCCCCCGCTATATCGGACGCAAGGCTGCGGCGAGCCCCGCCACCGGCCTCGCCAAGACCCATGCCACCGAACAGGCGGCATTGGTCGACGCGGCGTTGACGGTCTGACCCGTCAACGCCACCCCCAAAATTTCCTTCGACGTGGCTCAAAAAACTGAGGAGCATCTATGGCTGCCGACATCACCGTCCCGACACTGGGCGAAAGCGTCACCAGCGCGACCATCGCGCGCTGGATCAAGAAAGCCGGCGAGACCGTTGCCGCCGACGAACCCGTGGTCGAGCTGGAAACGGACAAAGTCACCGTCGAGGTGAACGCGCCGCAGGCCGGCGTGATTGCCGAAATCGTCGCCCCTGAAGGGGCGGAGGTCGAGGTCGGCGCGCTGCTCGGCCGTGTCGGCGGCGCCGGCGCTGCCGCCGCGCCGGGCGCGGCCAAGGCGCCGGTTCATGCCGCAGCCCCGACCGTCGGCGTCAACCCGCCGCCGGCCCCGTCCGGCCCGGTGCCCCGCCCCGGCCCGGCGCCCCTGCCGGCCGCCGCCAAGCTGATGGAAGAGCGCAACCTCTCCGCCACCGATATCGGCCCCGGCACCGCCAAGGACAACCGCATCTCCAAGGGCGATGTGCTGGCCTTCGTGAACAAGCCGGCCGCCGCCCCGGCCCCGGCGGCGCCCAAGGCGCCGCGTGCCCCGGACGTGCGCGAAGAGCGCGTGAAGATGACGCGCCTGCGCAAGACCATCGCCGCGCGCCTCAAGGACGCGCAGAACACCGCCGCCATGCTGACCACGTTCAACGAGGTCGACATGAGCGCCATCATGGCGTTGCGCAGCGAATATCGCGACGCCTTCGAAAAGAAGCACAAGGGCATCCGCCTCGGCTTCAACGGCTTCTTCGTGAGGGCCGTGTGCGCCGCGCTGGCTGAATTCCCGGCGGTGAACGCCGAGATCGAAGGCGACGACATCGTCTACAAGAAGTTCGTGAACATGGGCATCGCCGTCGGCGGCGCCAACGGGCTGGTGGTGCCGGTGATCCGCGACGCCGATCGGAAATCCCTGGCCGAGATCGAGGCCGAGATCGCCGGCTTCGCCAAGCGCGCCAAAGACGGCACGCTGAAGCTGGAAGAACTGTCCGGCGGCACGTTCTCGATCACCAATGGCGGCGTGTACGGCTCGCTGATGAGCACGCCGATCCTCAACCCGCCGCAATCGGCCATTCTGGGCATGCACAAGATTCAGGAACGTCCGGTCGTGGTCGCCGGCAAGATCGAGATCCGGCCGATGATGTATCTGGCGGTCTCATACGACCACCGCATCATCGACGGGCGCGAGGCCGTGTCCTTCCTGGTGCGCGTGAAGGAAAGCCTGGAAGACCCGCGCCGTATGCTGCTGGAAATCTAAACGAAAAGGGGGCTTCGGCCCCTTTTTTATTGAGGAAGAAAGCGGCGCTTTTTGAAAAAAGCGTGCAAAAACTTTTGGTTACGCTGGGCCAGTGGCGGTGAAACCAGCACGGCCTAAGTTTAAAAAAGTTTTTTGCTTCTTTTTTTCAAAAAAGAAGCGCTTCCTTCCCTTATTACTTTTTTCCCTACGGCGTGATCACCTTGGGCAGGCCGGCCGTTGCCGGATCGTCGATGGTGTACACATGCACCTGCCTTGCCGCGCGGGATTGCAGGATCACGAACGGGTCCGCCGCTTCGGCGTCCGGCGCAGCCGCGCCTTTTCCATGCCACACTGCGAGCACGCGACGCTCGTAGGGCAGACCGAGATCCGGGGTGGCGGAATGGTAGTCGGCAATGGCGCTGTCCCAGGAGCCGGTGCGGCTTTGCAGGCGGCGCAGGAAGCCGGCCGCGTAGGCGGCATTTTGCACCGGGTCGAACGCGTCGGCCAGGGTGGCGAAAGCATCTTGGTGGTCGGTCAGGCTGACCTGGAAACAGCCGACATCGACGTCCCGCGCGCCGGACGCTTCGGCCAGCCGCACAAACAGGATCGCCGCCCCCTCATCGGGGAAGAACCGGCCCACGCCATCGACATTCACGGTCCAGGGCCAGGCCGTGACGCGCCCGGTCAGAGCGTCGGCGCGGCCGCTTTCCACCAGGCCGATCGAGAGCAGCAGGTCGGCCGGCAACGCGGCTTCCATCTCGGCGCCGCGGCCGGCCGCGGC
>NZ_DATLPB010000115.1:0-8700 GCF_035535915.1 Acidocella sp. | reverse complement strand
AAAAAACTCAGCCAGACGATCTTGCTGTTTTTCCGTTAAACGACAGTACCTTAGGTCCATAAAACCATCCTAGATCCGCTCAGGATCTGGGACAGCCCCAAAGTTTTTGCGCCGCTTTTTTCAAAAAGCGGCCGCTTCCTTTCTTAATTCCGTCTCGTAACGCAGCGCCGGAACATTTGCCGCGATGTGCGGCAGCCGGCCGTGTCCTCTGAGCCGCCCAGAAATTTTCATGAGCCGATTTGCAAAAACGCTCTGTCGCTCTTAACTGAAACGCAACGATATTAACGAAAAATGGGCGCTGGGGCCGAGGTCTGGGGCGCTTTCGTGGAGGGGCCGTGAGGCACGAAATCATTCAGGTCCGGGACTTGTCGGCCTTCGCCGAGCTGCATCCCGCGTGGACGCGGCTGGAGCGCGAGTCACGGTGCCACCCGGTGGGTCTCACCTATCGCTATGCCGAGCTGGCGGCGGCCAAACTGCTTGCGGAGGGCGCGAAAATCCGCGTCATCAAGGTTTGCGACGATGCCGGTCTTGCTCTGTTATGGCCGCTTTTCATACGGCGCAAAGGCTGGGTCCGCATGGCATACGATTTGCGGTGCGGCGGCGGCGCCGATCGCGGCGGGCCGCTGACGCGGGACGACGTGTCGGCGGATTGTCTCCGCGCCGCCATCCGCGCCCTCATGCGGGCGGGGGCGGATATTTTCGTGCTCGACTGGACCGACGATGACACCGAGCTGCAGAAAGTGATCTCAAATTGGGCGCTGCCCTGGATCATTCGGCGGCTGCCGGCGCGCCTGCGGGCCGCGGGGGGCAGCGAAGGGGCGCGCCGTTATGCGATCAAATTCGACAATTTCCCGACCTGGGGGGATTTCATCGCCTCCCGGTCGCGCGCGGTGCGCCATGGCCATGACCGGCAATTGAAGCGCCTGCTCGCCGAGCAGCAGAATGTGGAGTTCGGCTGGTGCCAGACTGCCGAAGATGCGGAACAGATCCTGAAATGGGTGTTTGAGAGCAAGAGACGCTGGGCGGTCGAGCGGGGCATCGATGCCGGCACCTTGATTGCCCGCGAGATCGAGGCGTTTTACATCGCCCTGGCGCATCGCACCGATTTGCGCGCGACCCCGCTCGTGGCCTTCGTCAAGGTGGGCGGCCGTCCCGCCGCCGCGTCTTTGAATGCGGTGGGGCCGACGCTCATGGAGGGGCTGATCATAGCCCATGATCAGGCGTTTCAGCGCTACTCGCCGGGCACGCTGTTACTCCATTACCAGGCCAAGTGGGCCTGCGAGACCGGCCGCGAGTTCGACATGCTGCGTCATGACGCGGATTACAAAACGCATTGGGCGACTCACATGCCGGTTTCCCGCCGGCATGCGATTTTCCTCGCGTCGAACAGCGTAAGGGGGCTGACGGTTTTCATCGGGCTGGCCATGCATAAGCTAGGAGAATTGTGTGCCCGCAAATTCGGAGGCGCCATCCGCAGCGTGACGGCGAAGGCCGAGGACATCGCCGGGGCGCCCGACGGGGCCGAGGCGCTGGCGAAAGACAGAGGGCGCGCCTGACCCGTCGAACGCCGGTATCAAGGCGGGGTCGGTGCCAGCCGGGTGGCGCGTGCGCCAGACCCTGGTTGCGCTTCATCGGGTGCGGAATGCGTCTCCGGCGCGAGGCGATCCGCGCCGTCGAGCAGGCCCGCCGCCTGCAAGGAGCGCCACCCGTCATATTTGCGGCTGCGCGGCGACATGAAACCATGGCCGTTTTCCGCGAGGCGGCCATTTTGCGAATAGGCGTCATATTCGTTGGTGTGTTGTTGGCGGATGGCTTCGGCGGCGAGCTTTTCGGTGAGGTCGGAGAGAAATTTAAAATGCAGCAGGACTCCGTGCGGCACGCCGGGCACGGGGGCGCCGCCATTGACGGAGGCCGGCCAAAGCTCGTGCGCGCTTTTCAGATATGCGTAATGCCGCTGCCATCGCACCAGGGGCGTTTTGTTGAGGGCCGGGCCCTTCCAGAGATTGTCCGGAAAATAAACCCGCCCGCGCACGCCGCCCTTGATAGCCAAGGTCTCGTTCAGCGGGTCGTAATAGGTCACATAGCCGGTCTCGTCGAAAAACGGGCAGATGGATGCGGGGTCCTCGCCAATGGCGCAGATATTCTCCCTGATTTTCCTGTCGCTATACATATCGAGCATCAGGCATTGCAGGCTCGGCTGCCGCTTTTCCTCCATATAAGAGGTGAGCCAGGAGATGCCCTGCCGGTCGCAATGGGGAAAGACCAGAAACTCATCGGCGTCGATATGCAGGATCCACTTGCCTGCGCAGTATTTCGACAGCACGTGATTGATCCAGTCCGTGCCATAGCGCGCATTCTTGAACGAGCCTTTTGTAAAGAACAGCGAGACATCGGGCTCCGCGGCGAGCTTTTCCTGCAGCCCGTCGGTCGATTTATTGTCGAGAATCACGAAATGCTCGAAACCCATCGCGCGGTAATAGCGCAACAGGAACGGCATGCGCCGCGCCTCGTTATAAACCAGCATGACGACGACGTGCCGGGCGGTCTTCAGGCCCGGACGCAGCCGGACCGGCGAGACGTCACGCGCGTGCAGCCAGATCCGGACTCGCGCCTTGACGATATTCAAGGATCGACACCAGGCTTTCTTCAGAAAGCTCTGGCGATCGATATGGCCGTTTGTCACGGACCAGATGGGCGTATGAGTCACGATCAACTCCGCAAAATCTCATCGTAACAAGTCATTCGGGCGAAGCGCGGTCCGCCCCAAAATCCTTCAGCCCAGCCTAACGACGGGCGAACATTGGCGTCAGACGACACTTTGTCTCAATTTTGATCTTTTTCAGCCTTATTAAGAAATAAGCCGATTTTGGACAATGCGCAAGAATGGCCGTTCTGAAATTATGGTGACGGCGCGGAATGCCTGTCAGGCGGTCTGTGGCGATAGCGATTTTGCTGTGCCTGTATGCCGCCGCGCTGAGAGTTTTGCCTAAATTTTGGCGGCTTGCGTTAATTGTGTGCAGTTCTTCGTGCGATTTTGCGCGATGCGCCGATAAAACGGTCGCCATCGTCAGTGCCGGGCAAAATGTTGAGCGGCTCGGGGGCGTTCTTTCCGGTCGACGAGATGTCTTGGCGGGCAAATATTTTAAATTTTTTGGTAGCTGCTGCCGATTATGTCGTGACGTTAATATTGCGGGTAACAATGCGTCCTTTTTGGCTATGCGCCCCGGGCGCTCCCGGATCTGGCACGATGAATGCTTGCAGCTGGGCATGCAGCAAGCCTCCTTGAATTCCGAATACAATTCCACGCCGTGGAGCCCTGGCGCCGCGGCGGCCGCCCGCCTCCGTGTCAGCGATCTCAGTCACGCGTTTGTCTCCGCCGACGGCGTCTCGACGAAGATCTTTGATCGCCTCAATTTTCACGTCGCGCATGGTGAGATCATGTCGATCGTCGGCCGCAGCGGCGCCGGCAAGACGACCTTGTTCAATCTCATCTCGGGCCTTCTCAGCCCGCAGCATGGCTCGGTCACCGTCGGCCCCCGCGACGACGGAACGTCCGGCCGCATCGCTTACATGTTGCAGAAGGATCTGCTGCTGCCCTGGCGCAGCGTGCTGCAGAACGCCCTGCTCGGCATCGAACTCCACAGGAATGTGCGCCCGGAAGATGTCGAGCGCGCCAAGGATATGCTGGCCCGTTATGGCCTCTCCGGCGTGGCGAACGCGCATCCGCACGCGCTGTCCGGCGGCATGCGCCAGCGTGTGGCGCTGACGCGGACATTGCTTGTCGACCCCACCCTGGTGTTGCTCGACGAACCGTTTTCCGCGCTCGATTACGAGACGCGCCTCATGCTCGAGGATGACGTCATGGCCCTGCGTGACAGTTTCGGCACCAGCATCGTGCTGGTCACGCACGACATCGAAGAGGCCATCGCCATGAGCGACCGGGTCGTCGTTCTCGGCGGGCGCCCCGCCTGCATCGAGCAGGATATCCCGATCGAACTGACGCTGGCCGAGCACCGCAACGCCGTCACGTCGCGCGAGGCGCCGGAGTTTCGTCAGTATCACGCGCGCATCTGGGCCGCCCTTCGGGCCCCCGTTGCGCACCAGGGCAGAGGAGTGGCGTCATGAGCAATGCTTTGGCCGTTGAGGGCGTCGGCGTCAGGCGGCAGAGGGCCGTCAAGCTTCCGTCCGCCGCGTCGATGATCCGGGCCGGACTCATCGTGCTCGTTTGCATTGGTTTCCTGGCGCTGTGGCAGCTGGCCGCGAATCGTCAGTGGCTGAACGGCCAGCTCTTCGGCTCGCCGCTCGGCATTTACAACGCGGCCTATTCCGGGCTGACGCAAGGGACGCTCGTGTCCGACACGCTCATCACCCTGTATGAAACGCTCGCCGGCTTGGCGATCGGCAGCTTGCTCGGCACCGGGCTTGGCCTGCTGCTGTGGTTTCTCCCCGCGGTGTCCGGCGTCGCCGAAGGCTTTTCCATCCTGCTCAACAGCATCCCGAAAATCGCCTTGGGGCCGCTGATCATCATCTGGTTCGGCTCGGGTGCCGGATCGAAAATCTGGCTGGCGGCGATTTCCACCTTCGCCGTCGCCATGATCTCCTCGACGGCCGCGGCAAGGGAAATCGACCGCGACCTGCTGAATTTGTTCCGTTCGTTCAAGGCCGAGCGCAGCATGATCTTCCGCAAGCTGATCCTGCCCAGCGCGCTGCCCTGGATCTTCTCGACTCTGCGCGTGAATATCGGCTTCGCGCTGATCGGCTCGGTCGTGGGCGAGTACATCGCCTCTCAAGCCGGGCTTGGGCACGAGGTCTTCGTCGCCGGCTCGCTGTTCGATCTCAACACGGTTTGGCTTGGCGTCATCATCCTGACTTTGATGGCCACGCTTCTGACGTTCGTCGTTCAACTCATCGAAGAAAGGATTGTCTCTTGGAAACCAAAGCGTTGAAACGCTTGGGCGGTGGCGCCCTGGCCCTCACTCTGGCAACTGGCCTGCTGGCGCACCCGGCCCGGGCACAGACGCAGGATGTGACGGTGTTCCAGGCTTTTCAGTCCATTCAGTACCTGCCTCTTTATGTCGCCATCGATGAGGGTATTTACGCCAAGAACGGCTTGAATGTACGCAAAGTTACGGCCGGCAGCGGCGCGGCCGGGGTCGCGGCGGTGATCGGCGGCCATGCCGACTTCTCCCTCCAGGATCCGATGACCGCTGTGCTCGCCGACAAAAAGGGCGCCAGCGTCATCAGCGTTGCCATGGTCGTCAATGGCGTGCCGGTATGGATCATCACGCCGCCGCATTCGTCCGTGCAGACTCTCTCCGACCTGTCCGGCAAGACGGTTTCCACCGCTCTGGCGCCGTCGACCAGCACCTATCTCCTGCAACGGCTTCTGAAGCAGAAGGACATGTCGTCCACGTCGGTTCAGCAGGTGCAGATCGGTACCGAGCTGGCGCCCGTGGCCGCCGGCCGTGCCGCGGCGGCGGCGCTTTACGAGCCGCAGGTCGATGAGGGCATCGCCTCGGGCTACAAGCCGGTCTATTCCTTTGCCACGCAATATCCTGGCGGCTACGCGTTTTCCGTGCTGGACACGCTCGCGTCCACCATCAAGGACAAGCCCAAGATGGTGCAGGATTTCGTGACGTCCACGAACGAGGCCGAGGCGCTCATCTACAAGTCGCCCGCCACGGCGCGCACGGTCGCGGAAAAGGAATTTCCGTCCTTGCCGAAGGCGGTGGTCGATAACGCTGTCGATCGCCTGATCAGCCAGCATGTCTATCCCGCGAGCGCCGACATATCGCCGGCTTCGTTCCAGAATGCCCTGGCCTTGCAGGTGTTCGTCGGCAACGTTAAGCCGGGCACCGTGAGCTACGCGCAGTCCGTCGACGACACGTTCGCGAAAGCGGCGCGCCACCAGTAAAGCCTGAAAGTGAAAGTAAGCCGTTTCAGGGGTAAGAATGCCCCTGAAACGGCATGGATGATAAAATGACTGACTCGGTACCCACTCTTCTTGACGCGATCTTTGACATTCAAAGCGGAACGATTCCGGCCGGCGAGGTTCTCGCGCGTGCGTCCGCGCGTGCGGCGGCGCTGGAGCCGTGGCTGAAAGCCTTTGCGCATCTCCCCGAAAGCCACCCGTCTGCAAGTAAGGAGCAAGGCCTGCTTGCCGGCATTCCCGTGGGTGTGAAGGACATCATCGCGACGCACGACATGCCGACGACCAACGGCTCACCGATTTATGCCGGGCACAGGCCGGCCGAAGACGCCGGGATCGTCCGGCAACTCAGGGAGCTCGGCGGCATCGTCTTCGGCAAGACCGTGACCACCGAATTCGCATGGCGCCATCCGGGCCCCACGGTAAATCCCTGGAACAAGCTTTACAGCCCCGGCGGGTCATCGAGCGGTTCCGCCGCTGCGGTCGCCGCCGGGATCGTGCCTCTGGCGCTTGGGTCGCAGACGCTGGGCTCGATCATCCGCCCCGCCACCTATAATGGCGTGGTCGGCTTCAAGGCCAGTTTCGGCGCCGTGTTGCGCGATGGCGTCCACCCCTTTGCCGGATCCCTCGACCATATCGGCTTCTTTGCGCGCAAGGTCGAGGATGTGGCCGCCGCCTGGGCGATTTTTGCCGAGCGTCTGGTCGCACCTCTGGCCTCGCGCGCGGCCTGGGACAGCTATTTTCAAAAGGCGCGCGCCCCGCGCTTGGCGGTCATCAGGACCGGCAACTGGGACCTCGCCGACGTGGAGCAGCAACGCAATTTCGAAGCCGCGCTGGTGGCCCTGCAAAAGGCCGGCGGCGAATTGGTGGATATGGAGCTGCCTGTCGATACGAAGGAGATCATCGACGCCACCATGCAAATGGCGCGCTATGAGGGCGCTGCGAATTACAGCGGCCTGGTCGAGCAATATCCGGCCCTCTGCAGCCTTGCGCTGAAGGAACTCGTGATCGACGGGCGCGCCGTTTCCGAGGGCGCCTATCGCGCCACGCTCGCCTTGCAGGAGCGCCTGCGGCGGGACTTGGCGGCTTGGATTGCTCCGTGCGACGCCATTGTCACGATCCCGGCGACCGGCGAGGCGCCGTTCGGCCTCGACTATACCGGCGACGCGGTGTTTTGCATGCCCTGGACCTTCATGGGCGTTCCCGCGGCCACCATCCCCTCCGGCTGGTCGGCAAACGGCCTGCCGCTCGGCTTGCAGATCGTCGCGCCCTTCGGACGTGACAAAATGGCGTTGCAAATCGCCGCCTGGGCTGAAGAGGCGCTCAACGCGCCGAAGCGGCGGATTGAATGACATGAAACGGCGCGTGTTCGGAGCGTGGCAAATGCCCCGCTCCGAACCGGCCGTCATCGCTTCGGCGCGCGTGGCGGCGGTTACGCCGGGCGCTGCCCGTATCGGCCGCCGCGATTAAGCACGCCGTCGATGAGCCCGCGGGTCATGAAATGCAGGCGGGCCATTTTGTGGTTGGCGAAAAAGCCGAACACGATGAAAAACGGGAACAGCCGCCGAAAGAAGTACAGCTTCCAGGCCAGCCCGACATAATCTCTGCCGAGCATGAGGATGCTGTTTCTGATCACGTAATAATCGCGGATCGGGGTATGCAGGGAGATGCTTTTCCCGAACAGGTTTATCCGCCCATTGCCTAATGTATGGGTCATGATTTTTCGCAGGCTTTGAAAATTTCGGTACCCGCGCGAGAGCGCGCGCAATCCCCACTCGACATCCACGAGGTCGATGAAGAGTGTCTCGTCCATCAGTCCGACCTCCTGTAAGGCCGGGATCGGGATCAGCGAGCCCGAGGCGATGACGAAATCCGCTTCCAGGAGCGTGTCGGTGTCGGGTGGTGCGGCCCGCCTGATCAGCCTGTGCCCCTGTGCCCGCGCCGCGATGCTTACTTTTCCGTCATGCGTGTCGCGGTAGGCGTGCCCGATGGAGCCGACCTTGACGCCCTTGGCCTCCAGATCTCGGCACATGTCATAGAGATCATCGACGGCGCCGTCCGGCAGGATCGTGTCCTGATCCATGAACAACATATATTGGGCGTTCTGCTCGATGCCATAGGCGACGCCGAGGTTCTGAGCATGGGCAATGCCCATATTTTCCGAAGTCGAAACGAAACGGCACGATGATTGCTGGGCGACGGCTTCGATGTCGCTGCAATTGTTTGAATGATTGTCAACGATGATGATCTGGTTGACCTGTTCTTCGAGTTTTGCGATCACGTCCGCGAACACGGCGATGTCGGGATTGTAGGTGACGACGACGGCGCAGACATTGTATCTCATGGACCCCAAAGACTAATGTGGCCGGGTAAATTGGCAACCCCTGAGGCATGGGGGCTTGTGGGGCGGCGCGCCGGCGTGGGGAAGTAAAAAGGGCGTAAGGTGCGTCCGGGCATGCGGGCCAGGCCCGATTGCCAGCGGCGAGAATGTCTGATTGAACACGACGCATTTGATGTCAGCAGATTTGGGTCATAAAAGATGAAGCTTCTCCTCACGGGCGGCTGCGGCTTTATTGGGTCGGCGGTGGTCAGGCGGGCTGTGGCGTCGGGCCGGCATGAGATCGTCAATATCGACAAGATGACGTATGCCGCGTCGGAAGACGCGCTGGCGGCGGCGGGGCAGAGCCAGCGCCATGTGCTGCTCAAGGCGGATATTTGCGACGCGGCGGCGATGCGCGCGGCCTTTGCCGCGCACCAGCCGGATGCGGTGA
>NZ_DATLPB010000114.1:0-5466 GCF_035535915.1 Acidocella sp. | reverse complement strand
GGTGCATATGTCCCTCCTAACCCGTTTCGCGGTAAAAAACAGGGGCCAATCTTCCTTTAGAAATCAGCGCCTTGCCTTGTTTGGGCCATAAAGGCGCCCAACCGTTGCCGCACTGGTCCGTTACGGACTGTGACAGATGGGGCTCGTCCCGTCTGTTTTGGATCCGTGTCATGACTTGTCAGTTGCTCCTCCCGGCCCCCAGCGGCACCAGATTGCCGAAGGTGTCGATCCATCTGCCGATCTGCAACGAGCCGCCGCAGAATGTGCGCGAAACGCTCGATGCGCTCGCCGCGCTGGATTACGACCGGTTCGAGGTGCTGGTGGTCGACAGCAACACCACGGACCCGCATCTCTGGGAGCCGGTGGCCGAGCATTGCGCGCGCCTCGGCCCGAAATTCCGCTTTTTTACGCTGGGCAAATATAAGGGGCTCAAGGCCGGTGCGCTGAATTTCGCGCTGTGTGAGACCGCTCCGGATGCGGACATCATCGGCGTGATCGACTGTGATCATATCGTCGCGCCGGACTGGCTGCGGGCGATGGTGCCGGCCTTCGCCGACCCGAAGCTAGGCTTCGCCCAATCGCCGCGGGAGTCCCGCGATGCGGACGGCGACGCCTTCAGGCGGCATATGTTCGGGGAACACGGCGCGACGACGCTGATCCGCAAGCAGGCGCTCAACGCCGTGCAGGGCTGGGCGGAATGGTGCGTCACCGAGGATGTCGAGCTGGCGCTGCGTCTGTTTCGTGCCGGATATGCGGCGGTCTATGCCGGCCGGAGCTTCGGCAAAAGCGTGCTGCCGGATGATTTCGCGGCGTTGCGCGCGCAACGCGCCCGCGGGGCTTATGGCGCCATGCGCGTCCTGCGCGCCCATGCCGGGGCTTTGCTCAACCCATTCAGCAAGGCGCTCACGCCCGGTCCGCGTTGGCATTTCGTGGCCGGTTGGCTGCCATGCATGGGCGACGCGCTGGGCCTGGCGTTTCTGATCATGAGCCTGGCCTGGTCAATTGGCCTGATCCTGGATCCGGCGCGCGAAGTCCCGGCCGCGCTGGTTCTGCTGCCGTTCGGCCTGTTCCTGTTCAAGCTCGCGCCGCTTTTCGCCGGGCGGACCGGCGCCGCATTGGCGGGGCTGGCGCTCTCGCATGGCATCGGCAAGGCGGTGTGGCGGGGGCTGTTCACCAGCCAACCGCCATCCTCGCGTATGCCGAAAATGACCGGCGCGCCGGCTTTGGCGCGGGGGTTGGCGATGGCGCGCGAGGAGTTCTGGATTTTGCTTCTGATCTGGAGCGCGTTGCTGGGCGTGGGGATCAGCCAGGATTGGGCGACGCTAGAGGTGCGGCTGTGGTGCGCCATGCTGTTCATCCAGTCGCTGCCCTATCTCGCCGCCATCGGCGTTTCGATGTTCGCCGCCATGCCGTCCCATTTGCCCAAAAGGGCGCCGTGGCCGGCGGCAATGAGCGCAAGGGATGGGTATGGGCGCTGCCGCTGACACGGCCCGTGCCCTCCGGGGCTATTCCAACGGTGCGACGCATCGCCGGAACCTTCAGCCCCTCCGCCCGGCATAAAAGAAGTTTTTGCGCCGCTTTTTTCAAAAAAGCGGCTGCTTGCTTCCCGACCGGGAGAAAAAATGTGGCCGCGCAGGGCTGGGTCGCGCATCTAATCCTTGCGGCGCGACGGCGAAGCCGGGCATAAGGCCCACGTTGACCGCGAATGCGCGACCGGGGATCCCCCGGCCTTGGCGGCCAATCTGCTGTTAGGGGCGGGGACGCCTCTCGGGCATTTCTATCCCCGTCCATTCCAAAATCGCGCGTGGATACCGGACAAGATCGCTTGGAACCTCGTTCCGAAGCGCCGGAGACGTTTGTTTATGACTGACCAAATCACTTTCGAATCATTAGGCTTTGCCGCGCCCATCCTGCAGGCGCTGAAGAATAGCGGCTTCACCAGCCCCACGCCGATTCAGGCGGGCGCCATTCCGGCCGGCCTGTCGGGCCGCGACGTGCTGGGCATCGCCCAGACCGGCACCGGCAAGACCGCCGCCTTCGCGCTGCCGATCCTGCAGCAGATGGCCGCCAACCCGCTGCGCCCGCGCCGTTTCGGCACCCGCGCGCTCATCTTGTCGCCGACCCGCGAACTCGCGGTACAGATCGAGCAGGAATTCAAGAAATTCGGCACCGGCCTCGTGCTTAACACCGTGCTGATCGTCGGTGGCGTCGGGCGCTCCGGCCAGGTTAACCGCATGTCGCGCGGCGCGGACATCGTGGTCGGCACGCCGGGCCGCATCTGCGACCTGATGAGCACCCGCAATCTGCTGATCGACCAGTGCCAGTTCTTCGTGCTCGACGAGGCCGACCGTATGCTCGATCTCGGCTTCATGCCGGACATCCGCAAGGTCGTCGCGGCGCTGCCCACCCGCCGCCAGTCGGCTTTGTTCTCCGCCACCATGCCCAAGGAAATCGTGCATCTGGCCGAGGGCCTGCTGCGCGACCCGGTGCGCGTCACCATCCAGGCGGTGTCGTCCACCCCCACGCGCATCGACCAGTCGGTGCATTTCGTTGAAGCCTCGGGCAAGAAGGCGCTGCTGGTTGACCTGCTGCGCGGGCCGGAAATGACCCGGGCCATCGTGTTCACCCGCACCAAGCGCGGCGCTGACCGTGTGGCTTTGCAGCTCAACGCGGAAAAGATCACGGCCGCGGCGATGCATGGCAATCTCGGCCAGAATGCACGGCAACGCGCGCTGGAGGCGTTCAAGGCCGGCACCGTGCGCGTGCTGGTGGCCACCGACCTTGCCGCCCGCGGCATCGACGTGACCGGCGTCTCGCATGTGGTCAACTATGAGCTGCCGAACGAGCCGGAAAGCTATGTGCACCGCATCGGCCGCACCGCACGCAACGGCGCGAGCGGCGTCGCGGTGGCTTTCTGCGACGCCACCGAGCTCGCTTATCTCAATTCGATCGAGAAGCTGACCGGCGTGAAAATGGCCGTCGCCAGCGGCACCCGCCCGGCCCACGCCTTGCCGGCCCGGAAGCCGCAGCGCCACCCGGACATGATCGTGCGCAAGCCCAAGCCGAAGCGCCCGCAATACCAGGACAAACGCGGCGCTTCCCGCGCGGCGTAGACAAGGAAGAAAGCAAGCGCTTCTTTTTTGAAAAAAAAGAAGCAAAAAACTTTTATAAACTGGGCCGTGCTGGTTTCAATGCCGCCGGCCCAGCGTAAATAAAAGTTTTTGCGCCGCTTTTTTCAAAAAGCGGCTGCTTTCTTTCTGGAGGTGCTGCGATGTCGACCATGCGTGATCTGACCCATTTGCCGGCGCATAAGCTGGCCGCCGACATTGCCGCGCGGCGCGTCTCCCCCGTGGAGGTGATCGACGCGGTGATCGCCAAGGTCAACGCGCAGGAGCCGCGCCTGAACGCCTTCGTCGCGACCTATCTCGATGATGCGCGGCAGGCGGCGGAAGCGGCGGACAAGGCGATCCGTTCCGGCCATGCGGTCGGGCCGTTCCATGGCATGCCGATCGCGCTGAAAGACCTGGTCGACATCGAAGGCCGGGTCGCGACCGGCGGCTCGAAAGTCTGGGCCCAGCGCCGGGCAACGCGTACCGCCACTTTGGCGCGCAAGCTGATCGCCGCCGGCATGATCGTGATCGGCAAGACGCATACGGTTGAGTTCGCCTTCGGCGGCTGGGGCACGAACCAGCACATGGGCACGCCGCGCAACCCGTGGGACATGGAGACGCACCGCGTGCCCGGCGGCTCCAGCAGCGGCTCGGGCGTGGCCGTGGCGGCGCGCCTGGTGCCGTGGGCCATCGGCACCGATACCGGCGGCTCGGTGCGCTTGCCCGCCTCTTTCTGCGGCGTGACCGGGCTGAAGACGACCATTGGCCGCATCAGTACTTACGGCGTGCTGCCGCTGACGCCGACCCTCGACACGCCGGGCCCGATCACCCGTTCGGTCGAGGATGCGGCACTGCTTTATCAATTGCTGCAAGGCGAGGACCCGTTGGATAAGCTGACCATCGGTCAGCCGGGCGCGGCGCCGATTGCGGCGCTGAAGCGTGGCGTGCGGGGCCTGCGCCTGGCGCGGATCCCGGAGAGCGAACGCGCCGGCGTGGCGCCGGACATTCTCGCCGCCTACGACCAGGCGCTGGAAACGCTGGCCCGGGCCGGCGCCGAGATCGGCACCATCGAACTGCCGAAACCATTCGGCGACTACACGCTGCTCACCAGCCAGATCATGCAGGCGGAAGCCTATGGGCTGGCGGGTGAACTGGTGGAAGACAAGACGTTGCCGATCGATGAGGGCGTGCGCGCCCGTATCCTTGGCGGGGCGAAAATTTCCGCGGCCGAATATTTCCGGGCGCTGCAAGCGCGAGAGGCGCTGAAAGCGGAATTCGCCGCCGCCTTCGTCGGCTTCGACGCGGTCCTGACCCCGACGACGAAGATGACCGCAATCCCGGTTGAAACCGTGGATCAGGCGATCATGCCCTCGCATTTCACCCGGTTCGTGAACATTCTCGACCTTTGCGGTCTCGCCGTGCCGACGGGCTTCTCCGCCGAAGGGCTGCCGACCTCGATGCAGATCGCGTGCCGCGGTTATGACGAGGATACGGCGCTGCGCATCGGCTGGGCCTATCAGTCGGTGACCGATTGGCATGAGCGCGTGCCGGCGGGATTTTAAGGAAGGGAAGACAAGGAAGCGCTTCTTTTTTGGAAAAAAGAAGCAAAAAACTTTTTTAACGCTGGGTCATGGGCTGCGTCAGCGACAACGCCCATGGCCCAGCGTAACAAAAGTTTTTGCGCCGCTTTTTTCAAAAAGCGGCTGCTTTCTTCCTAGAACTTCGTAATGCCCTCTTCGGTCGCCACCGCGTGCAGCCGCAAATCGGTCGGCTCTGTCGGCACATGTTCGAAACACTGCACGGAGAAAGCGCAGCCCAGGCGGAAGGCGTGGGGCAGGGTGGCGAGGGTGCGGTCGTAATAGCCGCCGCCATAGCCGAGCCGGTTGCCGGCGGCGTCGAACGCCAGCAGCGGCACCAGCAGGAAATCCGGACGGACGATATCGCCCGCGGGGTGCATCGTGCCGAACCGGCCCGGCACCAGCGCGTCGCCCGGGCGCCAGGCGCGGAAGATCAAGGGCAGGCCGAGGCGTGGGGTTTCCGGCAGGCATAAAGCGTGCCCCCGCGTGGCCAGGGTTTCGAGCAAAGGCCGGATATCGATCTCATGCGCCATCGGCCAGAACCCGGCGACGATGGCTCCTGGCGGGGGCGGCAGGTCACGCAGCACATGTCCGGCCAGGCGCGCGCCGGCTTCGGCCGGATTGCATGACGCACGGCGCGCAATCGCCAGTGCCCGTTGCGCGACTTTGGCGGCGGCGGTTTCCATTACACGAGCGCCGGAATAGAGCCGCGCTGGTGCCGGCACCACCGACCCAGCCTAACAAAAGTTTTTGCGCCGCTTTTTTCAAAAAGCGGCTGC
>NZ_DATLPB010000113.1:0-5290 GCF_035535915.1 Acidocella sp. | reverse complement strand
AAGAACGGTCCATCAAGCGCTATGCCGGTCGTTGCCGGCCGGCGGCGGAATGCGCCCCGGGGAGGGCAGACAGTTTCAATGAGGAAATGTCAAGCGTCGTAGGGCGCGGCATAACAAAGCCGGGCGGCAGCGGCGAGGGGTGTTACTGAATCTCAACAGTTACGTATAAAACGAATACAATCACTTAAATACCTCAATTGACGTGGCATTGAGCGTGATGCGCTCCTTGACCCCCCTGGTCCGGGCAGAGTATGGCCGGCAAGGAAGCGTTATCATAGTGGTTGCGCAACTAAGTTGACCTCACCATCACCATCACGGACAGGGATCGGTTTTACTATGAAATTCAAAGCAATGGGCGCTTTTGCCGGCCTGGCCCTGCTGGCAGCCTGCTCCTCCACCCCGACCACGAGCACCACGGCCACGGGCGCTGGTATGGCAAGCACTGGCGCGGCGCCGGGCAGCGAGCAGGATCTGGTGGCGAACGTCGGAGACCGCGTGTTCTACGCGTTCAATGAATCCACCCTGAGCAGCGACGCCGATGCCACCCTCGGCCGTCAGGCCGACTGGCTCAAGAAGTACCCGAACGCGAACGTCCTCGTGGCCGGCAACGCCGACGAGCGCGGCACCGAGACCTACAACCTGGCCCTCGGTCAGCGCCGCGCCAACCGCGCCCGCGACTATCTGGTTGCCCAGGGCGTGGCGCCCTCGCGCATCCAGACGATCTCCTACGGCAAGAACTGCCCGGTTGCCGCCGGCAATGACGAAGCGGCCTACCAGCAGAACCGCAACGCGATCACCTCGGTGCAGGGCTTCAACCCGCAGAACTGCCACTAACGTTTCCTACGCGCCGGCTTGAAGCCGGCGCGTACCCTACAGGCCGGCGGCGCTTCGAAAGATGAGGCGCCGCCGGTTTTGTTTTTGCCCGTCAAAGGGATATAACCGCGTCAATTCCGTCCGAGCATCTGGATCCTTGCATGCGCCCCAATATTGTCGCCGTCGCCGCTTTCGCCGCCCTGCTGCCCGTTGCCGTTCATGCTCAGCCGATCGTGCAGAGCCAGGAGGGCATCGCGCTGGAAAATCAAATTCTGCAACTGCAGCAGCAGGTGCAGCAATTGCAGAACAGCGGCGGCGGTAATGGCGGGTCGGCCCTGGGCGGCGGGCAGGCTGTGCCGCCGCCTTCGTCCGGCGCGGCGCCTGACGGCGGCATGGTCGCGTCGCTGCTGAACCAGGTGAACCAGTTGCAGGCGGAAATGGACAAGCTGCACGGCGACATCGACACGCTGCAAAACCAGGTCAACACCCAGCATGCCCAGACCGAGCAGGAAATCGGCGATCTGAAATTCCAGATGTCGAACGGGCAGGGTGGGCAGGCGCAGCCCGGCCAGCCCCCGGTTCCCGGTGCGGCACCGGCACACGACGCCGCCCTGCAGGCGCCGCCCCCGCCGAGCAACCCGCCGCATCCTGCCGCTCCGGCCTCGCCGCGTGCGCTGCTGCACACAGCGCAGCAAGATTACGAGCAGCATAATTTTACCGGCGCCGAGGCCGCATCCCGCGCCATCCTCGCCCATGCCGCTTCCAGCCCGGAAGCCTATCATGCGCAATTCCTGCTGGCGCAGTCGCTGGCGGCGCAAGGGCGGCCGCAAGACGCGGCCATCGCTTACGACAACACTTACAACCTCAACCGCGCGGGTTCGGAGGCGCCGGCCTCCCTGCTGGGCCTGGCTCGGTCGCTGGCGGTGATCCACCAGAACGAGGCGGCCTGCCAGACGCTGGCCTCGCTGGCCAGCCAGTTCCCCACGCTTCCCCAGGACATGAATACGCGGGTCGATGCCGTGCGGCATCTGGCGCGTTGTTCCTGAGCGCCCGACCCGCGGCCTCACCGCGCCGGCGTTGAGCCGGTGACATCCCTGCCGGACGCTTTTGCCGTTTCGATGGCGCGGCTCGGCCCGTTTACCGCCGTGCCGCGCCTGAGCGTGGCGGTGTCCGGCGGCGCAGACAGCTCCGCTTTGGCCTTGCTGGCCCAGGGCTGGGCGGCGGCGCAAGGCGGCGACGTTTTGGCGCTGATCGTCGACCACGGCTTGCGGCTGAATTCGGCGGCGGAGGCGGCGCTCGTCGCCGCGCGCCTGCAAGCCTGCGGCATTGCCAGCCAAATCCTCACCGTTTCCGGGTTGCACCAGGGGCCGGGCCTGCAGGAGCGGGCCCGCGCGGCGCGTTATGAAGCGCTCGGCCTGGCCGCGCGCGCGGCCGGCCGGCCGCATCTGTTGCTCGGCCACCATGAAGGCGATCAGGCGGAAACGGTGGCAATGCGCGCGGCGCGCGGCGCCGGGGGCGCCGAAGGCATGCCCGCCTGGTCCGCCCGTGATGATGTGGTTTTGCTTCGGCCGCTGCTCGGGCTGATGCCGGAAGAGCTGCGTGCCTATCTGCGCGCGCGGGGAATGGAATGGGTCGAGGACCCGTCAAACCTCTCGCGCCGCTTCGAGCGCGTCCGGTTTCGTCAGGACGGCGCCGCGCCCGTGGCCACCGAGGCGGCGGCGGCGGCGCGACGGGCGCGGGAGATCGAGGCTGCCGGCTTTCTCGCGGTGGTTGCCTCGTTCCGGCCCGAAGGATTCGCTGTGCTCGACGCGCCTGCCGCCCCGCCTGCCGCCCTCGCGGCGCTGCTGCGGACCATCGGCGGCGAAACGCACAAACCGGCCCAGGCTTCGGTGGCGGCGCTGGCGCACAGGCTGCGCCCGGCCACGCTGGGCGGCGTGCGCATCGTGCCGGCCGGCCGGCTGGGGCCGGGCTGGCTGCTCTGCCGCGAGCCCGCCGCATGCGCGCCGCCGGTCGCGGCTCGCGCAAGCGTGATCTGGGACCGGCGTTTCCGGCTGGACATGGTGCCCGCGCCCGGCAGCCGGTTCGGCGCGCTCGGAGCGGATGCTGCGCGGTTCCGGAAATTCAACGGATTGCCGACGCTGGTGTTGCGCACCATGCCGTGCCTGCGCGCACCCGACGACGTGTTGCAAGTGTTTCCGGTGCCGGCGCGATTTTTGTCGCCTGCTCCTGTGACATCCCTCCCATTCTATAGCTGACGGCAATTAATTTGTACTGTCTTGGGAAATCAGTGCAGAATGCCTACATCATAAACGGTTCCAAGCCGCAAACCTGTGGTGGCGTCTGTATTGAAAGAATTGGATAGGGCTAGATGAATAATCTTGGTCGAAATATTGCCCTCTGGGTTGTTGTGGCATTGTTCCTGGTCGTGCTGTTCAACGTTTTTCAGCCGTCGACCACGACTCCCAACGCGACGCCGGTGGCCTATTCCAGCTTCCTGGGGGAGGTGAAGAGCGGCCAGGTTCAGGATGTCACGATTTCCGGTCATGACATCACCGGCACCACCAAGGACGGCAAGAACTTCGAGACCTACACGCCGGATGATCCGTCGCTGGTTGGCCAGCTGGTCGCCGCGAACGTGCATGTCGAGGCCAGGCCTGAAGGGGATACGATGAATCCCTTCCTCAAGGTGCTGATCTCCTGGGCGCCGATGCTGCTGCTGATCGGCGTGTGGATCTTCTTCATGCGGCAGATGCAGTCCGGCGGCGGCCGCGCGATGGGCTTCGGCAAGTCCCGCGCCCGCCTGCTGACCGAGAAGCAGGGCCGCATCACGTTCGAGGATGTCGCCGGCATCGACGAGGCCAAGAGCGAGCTGCAGGAAATCGTGGAATTCCTCCGCGACCCGCAGAAGTTCCAGCGCCTCGGCGGCAAGATTCCCAAAGGCTGCTTGCTGGTCGGCCCGCCCGGCACCGGCAAGACGCTGCTGGCCCGCGCCATCGCGGGTGAGGCGAATGTGCCGTTCTTCACCATTTCCGGCTCGGACTTCGTGGAAATGTTCGTCGGCGTCGGCGCCTCGCGCGTGCGCGACATGTTCGAGCAAGGCAAGAAGAATGCGCCCTGCATCATTTTCATCGATGAAATCGACGCGGTCGGCCGCCATCGCGGCGCCGGCCTCGGCGGCGGCAATGACGAGCGCGAGCAGACCCTGAACCAGATGCTCGTCGAGATGGACGGGTTCGAAAGCAATGAGGGCGTGATCCTCATCGCCGCCACCAACCGTCCGGACGTGCTGGACCCGGCTTTGCTGCGCCCCGGCCGCTTCGACCGGCAGGTCGTGGTGCCGAACCCGGACGTGATGGGCCGCGAGAAGATCCTCAAGGTGCATATGCGCAAAGTGCCTTTGGCGTCCGATGTGGACCCGAAGACCATCGCCCGCGGCACGCCGGGCTTCTCCGGCGCGGACCTCGCCAACCTGGTCAACGAAGCGGCGCTGCATGCAGCCCGCATCGGCAAGCGCGTGGTCGCCATGGCCGAATTCGAGCACGCCAAGGACAAGGTGATGATGGGCGCGGAACGCCGCTCGCTGGTCATGTCCGACGACGAGAAGCGCATGACCGCCTATCACGAAGGCGGCCACGCGATCTGCTCGATCACCCTGCCGGAATGCGACCCGGTGCACAAAGCCACCATCATCCCGCGCGGTCGCGCGCTGGGCATGGTGATGTCGCTGCCCGAGGGCGACCGTTATTCCACCAGCAAGGCCAAGCTGTTGCAGCAGTTGATCATGGCCATGGGCGGCCGCGCCGCTGAAGAGCTCGTGTTCGGCCCGGACAAGGTCTCCAACGGGGCGTCCGGCGACATCAAGATGGCGACCGACACCACCCGCCGCATGATCACCGAATGGGGCATGTCAGAGAAACTCGGCATGATTTCCTACGGCGATAACGGCCAGGAAGTGTTCCTCGGCCATTCGGTGACGCAGAACAAGAACGTGTCCGAAGCCACCGCCCGCGAGATCGACACCGAGATCAAGGCCGTGATCGACCACGCTTATGCCGAGGCCAAGCGGATCCTGACCGAACGAAGGGAAGATCTGGAAGCCCTGGCCAAAGGCCTGCTGGAATATGAGACGCTCTCCGGCGATGAAATCCAGCAGGTGCTGCGCGGCGAAAAGATCATCCGCAAGGTGGTCGATGAGCCCGCCGCCGACAGAAGCCGCGCCTCGGTGCCAACCTCCGCGCCGCGCCCGGACCTGCCGGGCGGCCTCGGGCCGGTGCCGGCTTAAGGTCGGATTACCTCGCAAATAAAAACGGCGCCCTCGGGCGCCGTTTTGTTTTAGGGAGGAAGAAAGCAGCCGCTTTTTAAAAAAAGCGGCGCAAAAACTTTGGGGCTGTCCCAGATCCTGAGCGGATCTAGGATGGTTTTATGGACCTAAGGTACTGTCGTTTAACGGAAAAACAGCAAGATCGTCTGGCTGAGT
>NZ_DATLPB010000112.1:0-34591 GCF_035535915.1 Acidocella sp. | reverse complement strand
CAGCCTATTCAATTGTCAAACATCAAAACAACCAGCACCAGCCAATTAAAACGGCACCGTCTCCGGTGCCAACCAGCCAAACGCCAATCGCGTGGAGCGCCTTCTACTCGCCACCCACCTCCACTGTCAACACAACGTCATGGAGGAAAAAGATCTCGTTTTTCGTTAGAAACTCAGGCGCAAACTACCAATCAACCTGGAAGACGGATTTTTCTTCACCGGCAAGCCGGCCATGCATCCATAGCATGACCAGCTGCCGATATCCGCTACAAACGCTTACGCCGCCTCGGCCAAATGCCCGCCGATCACCAGGCCGGCATCGGAGGCCGTCACCTGCACGGTGTCGCCATCCTTGACCGTCCCCTCCAGAATAAGCCCGGCCAACGGGTTTTGCAGGTTCCGCTGGATGACGCGCTTCAGCGGCCGCGCCCCATAGACCGGGTCATACCCCGCCTCCGCCAACCAGGCCCGGGCGCCCTCATCCAAGGCAATGCGGATGTGCCGGTCGGCCAGCAGATGCTCCAGATGCCTTAACTGGATCGACACGATCGTCGCCATGTCGGCCCGCTGCAGGCGGCGGAACAGCACGATTTCATCCAGCCGGTTGAGGAATTCCGGCCGGAAATGCTCGCGCACCCGCGCCATCACCGCCGCCTCGGCCATGCGAACATCCTCGCCCTCGGCCTGCGCGGCGAGAATGTCGCTGCCCAGATTCGAGGTCAGCACGATGATCGTGTTGCGGAAATCCACCGTCCGCCCCTGCCCGTCGGTCAGCCGTCCGTCATCGAGTACCTGCAGCAGAATGTTGAAGACATCCTCGTGCGCCTTCTCGACCTCGTCGAACAAAATCACCTGATAAGGCCGGCGGCGCACGGCCTCGGTCAGCACGCCGCCCTCGTCATAGCCCACATAACCCGGCGGTGCGCCGATCAGGCGGGAGACGGCGTGCTTTTCCATGAACTCGCTCATGTCGATGCGCAACATCGCCCGCTCATCGTCGAACAGGAATTCCGCCAGCGCCTTGGTAAGCTCGGTCTTGCCCACGCCGGTCGGGCCTAGGAACAAGAAACTGCCGATCGGCCGGCTCGGGTCGTGCAACCCGGCCCGCGCCCGCCGCACGGCGTTAGAAACGGCCAGCAACGCCGCCTCCTGCCCCACCACGCGCTGCCGCAGATTATCCTCCATATGCAGCAGCTTGGCGCGCTCGCCCTCGAGCATCTTTTCCACCGGCACGCCGGTCCAGCGCGAGACGATGGACGCGATGCTTTCCTCCGTCACCGCGTCATCGACCATGCGCTCATCGCTGTGCGCGGCGAGCTTCTTCTCCAGCTCAGGAACTTTGCCGTAGAGCAGTTCCGAAGCGCGGGCGAGATCTCCCTTGCGCTGCGCCAGCTCCACATCGTTGCGCGCCTGGTCCAGCTGCTCTTTCAGCCTCTGCGTCTCGTTCAGCTGGTCCTTCTCCGCACGCCATTTCGTGGTCAGCGTGTTGGATTTCTCCTCCAGCGCCGCCAGCTCCTGCTCGAGCTTGCCCAGCCGCTCGGCGGAGGCCGAATCATCTTCCTTGCGCAGCGCCTCGCGCTCGATCTTCATCTGGATCAGCCGGCGGTCCAGCTCGTCGAGCTCTTCCGGCTTGCTGTCCACCTGCATGCGCAGGCGCGATGCCGCCTCATCCACCAAATCGATCGCCTTGTCGGGCAAGAACCGGTCGGTGATGTAGCGGTTCGACAAAGTCGCGGCCGCAACCAACGCGGCGTCAGTGATCCTGACGCCATGATGCAGCTCGTATTTTTCCTTGATGCCGCGCAGAATCGAAATCGTGTCCGCGACGCTCGGCTCGGACACATAAACCGGCTGGAAGCGCCGCGCCAAAGCCGCGTCCTTTTCCACGTGCTTGCGATACTCGTCCAGCGTGGTGGCGCCGACGCAATGCAGCGCGCCGCGCGCCAGCTCCGGCTTCAGCAGATTGGACGCATCCATCGCTCCATCCGCCTTGCCGGCGCCGATCAGCGTGTGCATCTCATCGATGAACAGGATCACTTCGCCCTCCGCGCTCTCGATCTCCTTGAGCACGGCTTTCAGCCGCTCCTCGAACTCGCCGCGGAATTTGGCGCCGGCCACCAGCGCGCCGAGGTCGAGGGCCAAAACCCGCTTGTTCTTCAGCGATTCCGGCACGTCGCCATTGGCGATGCGCAGCGCCAGCCCTTCGACGATCGCGGTCTTGCCTACGCCGGGCTCACCGATCAGCACCGGATTGTTCTTGGTCCGCCGCGCCAGTACCTGGATGGTGCGGCGGATCTCCTCATCGCGGCCAATCACCGGGTCGAGCTTCTGGTCGCGGGCCAGCTGCGTCACATCGCGCGCGTATTTTTTCAGCGCGTCGAATTGCTGCTCCGCGGTGGCACTGTCCACCTTGCGACCCTTGCGCAGCTCATTCACCGCGAGTTCGAGCGCCTTGGGCGTGGCCCCGGCGCTCTTCAGCGCCCGTCCGGCCGGCGTGTCGCTGGCCGCGAGCGCCACCAACAGCCGGTCCTGCGCCACATATTCATCGCCCGCCTTGGCCGCGCCCTGCTGGGCAGCGTCGAGCACCCGCACCAGATCCGGCGTGATCATCGGTTGGCCGGCCCCCGCCCCCTGCACTTTGGGAATGCGCGCCACCGCCGCATCCACCGCCATCTTCACCCCGGCCGGGTCGCCACCGGCCATGCGGATCAAGCCGCTGGCAGCACCCTCCTCATCGTCCAGAAACGCTTTCAGCAGATGTTCCGGCGTGATTTGCTGATTATATTCGCGCACCGCAATCGTCTGCGCCGCCTGCACGAAACCGCGGGCCCGTTCCGTAAATTTTTCAAAATCCATGTCTGGTTCCTTTTTTCAGGCAACCGCCCCGACCACCCCTCATGAGGCAGCGACCGAGACTTGCCAACCTGATATGGGTAAGGCCATGATTTGCCTCAAGAGGTTTGGATTTGATGCACATAGAGTCGCTTTATCGCTATCCCGTCAAAGGCCTATCCCCGGAGACGCTGAATGGCGCCCACCTTGCCCCAGGACGCTGCTTGCCCTGGGACCGTGCTTTTGCGTTGGCGCAGGGCGACGCCGCCTTCGACCCGGAAAATCCAGCCTGGGTGCAGAAATCGCACTTCATGTGCCTGGCGCGCAACGCCAAAATCGCCAACCTCAAGAGTTGCTTCGATGATGCGGCCAGACGCCTCGTCGTGACCGCACCGGAAGGGCAGAGGCTTGAAGCCGATCCCTTCACCCCGGCCGGCCAGGACGCGCTGACCGCTTTCCTGACACGCTATCTGGGCGCGGAAGCGCGCTACGGCGCCAACGGCAAGGCCCCGCGCTTTCACCATTTCCCGAATCACAGTTTCTGCGACCACAAGACACAGGTGATCAGCCTCATCGGCCGCGGCTCGCTCGCCGCCTTGGAGGCCGCCGCCGGCGCAACCAGGGACAAAAGACGGTTCCGCGCGAACATCTATATCGAAAATATCGAACCCTGGGCCGAATTCGCCTGGATGGGCCGGCATATCCGCGTCGGCGAGACAGTGCTGGAAGTCCAGGAACCGATCGACCGCTGTGCTGCCACGTCGGTGAATCCCGACACGGCGGAGCGCGACGCCAACCCGGTCAAAGAGCTGCAACAGCATTTCGGCCATATCGAGCTCGGCGTGTTCGCCGCGGTGGTGCAGGGCGGCGAGATCAGGCCGGGGGATGAGATCGCCCTGCTGGGTTAGGAGGGAAGAAGGAAGCGCTACTTTTTGTGAACAAAAAGTAGCAAAAAACTTTGCTAACTTTGGGCCGTGCTGGTTTCAACGCCACCGGCCCAGCGTAAACAAAAGTTTTTGCGCCGCTTTTTTCAAAAAGCGGCCACCTTCCTTTCTACCGGCGGATAGAATTTCAAGATCACCAGCATCAGCGCCATCGCCGGCAGGGCTGCGAAGCTGGTGGCGATGAAGAACGGGATAAAGCCCAAGGACGCGGCCAGCACGCCGGACAGGCCGCCGATCGTGTGCAAGGCCAATGGCGACAGCGAGGAAAGCAGCGCGTATTGCGTCGCCGTATATTCCGGATTGCACAGGCCGGAGAGGTAGGTCAGGAACCCGGCGTAAGCGAGCGCGCCGGCAAAGGACTCCACGACCGAGGTGGCCACCAGCATGCCGGGATGGCCCGGGAACAGCCCGAGCGCCGGGTACATCAGCAACGCCACGGTCTGAAATATGGACGTGACCAGCAGGGCTCGGCCCACGCCCAGCCGCGCCACCAAGACCCCGCCCAAAGCCGCACCGGCCAGCGCCGCCGCCAAGGAGACCGGACCGTTCGCCACCGCGATCGCCGCCCGGTTGAAGCCGAGCGACGTGTAATACGGGGCGAGCATGCCACCCGCCAAAGCCTCGCCGAGGCGGAACGCGACGATGAAGGCGATCACCACCAGTGCGCCACGCCGCGCCAGGAATTCCGCGAATGGTATCCGCACCGAAGCAGCGAACCGCGCGGCGAATCCGGCCGGCCCGCTCTGCCGCGTCACATCCGGCTCGGGCGCCAACATCGTCGCCAACGGGCCGATCAGCGCCAGCCCCGCCACCAGCAGCAGCGCCTCGTTCCAGCCGGTGTGCGCCGAAAGGGCGATGACGCCCGCGCCCGAGACCAGCAACGCCACACGATAACCCCACACATAAGCGGCCAGCGCCGCGCCCTGCTGGCGTGGCGCGAAGCTCTCGATCCGCCAGGCATCGATCAGAATGTCCTGGCTGGCGGAGACGAACGCCACCGCCGCACCGAACCCCAGCGTCAACCCGACATGTGCCGCCGGGTTAGAGAGCGCCAACGCTGCGATACAGGCCACCAGCAGCCCCTGCACGATCAGCAGCCAGCCGCGCCGCCGCCCGAGCCATGGCGGCGGCAGCTCGTCGAACACCGGTGCCCATAAAAATTTCAGCGTGTAGGCGAGGCCGATATTCGCCGTCAGCCCGATCACCCCCAGCGCCAGATGCGCCGAGGTCAGCCACATCGACAATGTGAAACCTGACAGCGCCAGGGGCAGACCGGAGGCAAAGCCCAGCGCCGTCATCAGCCCGAGTTTCTTCATCCCGCTACTGATTGGCCCGATCGTTGACGTTATCGGCCTTACTGAAGGCGCCATCGACGATGCTGCCTTCATCGCCCGGCATCATGCCCGGCAGGCAGTCACCCTGCCATTGCAGCTGCGCGGCGATCGATACCGGGCCGGAGGGCAGAAGCAGCCGCGCCTGCAGCTGCACGCTCCGGGCATTTTCATAGAACAGGGTTTCATGGATCGTCACTTTCTGCCCCAGTTCACTGCAGGCGCCGTTGATGGCGTAATGCTGCGCGGTACCGGAAATGCTTAAGCGCGTGCAGCTGCTCTCGCCGCTGATGAAGAATTTGGTGTCATTCTCCGCATCGACACAGGTGACGGTGACGACATTGTCGGCATTGGGCAAAATCCGCCCATCCGGGCCGCGCACGGTGGAAACGCTCTGCCACAATCCCGGAGCGCGCGCCGGCAAGGTCGCCGCATTGGCCGCTTGCGCCAGGAACAATCCGGCCACCCCCAGCCAGGCCTTGCTCCACATCTTTGCTCCTCCTGGCATAAGAAAGCGGCCGCTTTTTGAAAAAAGCGGCGCAAAAACTTCTTCTATGCTGGGCCATGGGCGTGGTCGGAGACAATGCCCACGGCCCAGCATAACAGAGTTTTTTTGCTTCTTTTTGTTCACAAAAAGAAGCCTTCCCTTGCCATCACCGCCACGCGCTCAATTCCGCGCGACATTCTCCGGCATTTCGATGTCGATCTCCAGAGTCGACACCTGGCTGCCGCGGTCCAGCTTCACATTCACCTTGTCGCGGTCGATCTGGATATGCTTGGCGATCACGGCGAGGATTTCCTCCTGCAACACCGCCGCCAAATCGGCGCGGCCGTTGAGCACGCGTTCATGCGCCAACAGAACTTGCAGGCGCTCGCGCGCCACCGGCGCCGAACGCTTCCGCGTGAAAAGGTCGAAAATGCTCATGCCACCGCCTTTCTGCCGAAGATCCGGCTCATCAGACCGCGGCGCTCGACCGGCGTGGTAACTTCAATCTTCTCACCCAGCAGGCGGCGTGCCGATTCGATATAAGCACGGGCCGGAGCCGACTCCGGATCGTTCAGCGTCACCGGGCAGCCCACGTTCGACGCGGTGAGGACCTCAGCACTTTCCGGCACGATGCCGAGCAGCGGGATGGCGAGAATTTCCAGCACATCCTCGACCTTCAGCATCTCGCCGCGCGCGGCGCGGGCCGGGTCGAAGCGGGTGAGCAGCAAATGCTTCTCGAGCTTCGCGCCGTTCTCGGCCTGCAGCGTCCGGGAATCCAGCATGCCGATGATGCGGTCGGAGTCGCGCACCGAGGAGACTTCCGGGTTGGTGACAACCACCGCCACATCGGCGAAGCGCATGGCCATCATCGCGCCCTTCTCGATTCCCGCCGGGCTGTCGCAGATGATCCAGTCGAATTTCTCGCGCAATTCGGCGATGATCCGCCCCACGCCCTCTTCCGTCAGCGCATCCTTGTCGCGGGTCTGAGAGGCGGGCAACATCGAGAGCGTCTCGACCCGCTTGTCGCGAATCAGCGCCTGGGCCAGCTTGGCATCGCCCTGCACCACATTCACCAGGTCGAACACCACGCGCCGCTCGGCACCCATGACGAGGTCGAGATTACGCAGACCGACGTCGAAATCGATGATCACCACATTTTGCCCGGCCTTCGCCAGCGCCGTGCCCAGCGCGGCTGAGCTCGTGGTTTTGCCAACGCCCCCTTTGCCGGATGTCACCACCAATACTTTAGACATACCATCTCCTCTTCCCGCATGATGTACGGCGCGCCCTATTCGAGGGACGAAATATTCAGACGATCGGTATCGAGCTGGATCTGCACCGCGCAGCCATGGCGCTCGTCGCCCCAATGCTCGGCCATATCATAAATGCCGTCGATGGCGACCAGCTCGGCCATCAGCTTCCGGCAGAAAATCCGTGCCGCCCCGCCGGTGCGAATCCCGGCGATCGCGCGCCCCCGCAAAGCCCCGTAGACATGAATCGAGCCCCCGGCAATCAATTCCGCGCCGGAGGACACCGAGCCGACGACGATGATGTCCCCGTCTTCGAACACGATGGACTGGCCGGAACGCACCGCGCGATCGATCAGGAGCGAGGCCGGCCGCGCGGCTTGCGGTTCGGCCGCAACGGAAGCGGCGGCCGGTTCCGGTTCAGCCGCGCCCGGCACGGTGATTTCGCGGTCCGCCATCGCCTGGGCCCGCATCTCGCGGCCCTGCGACAATTTCGGCAAATGCGCCCACCCGGTCCCGGACAGAAGCGCGGGATCGACCCCCTCGAGCCCGACGATCCTGAGATCCCGTGCGGCCAGCGCATCGAGCACTTGGCCCAGGTTGCGACGCCCATCATCGACCGCCGCCAGGTTGGCGATGATCGGCCGGTCCGCGAAAAATCCGGCGGAGCGGCTCATATGCGCGTCCAATGCCGCAAGCCAGGGTTCGAGCGGCGCCTCGGGGGCGACGATCAAAGCCATGAAACTGCGGCCCCGAATCAGAATTTTGGGCAGTTTTAGGGTTTCGGTCGACACTTGCGTGGCCTAGCTGGAGCGCCTCCGCAGTGTCAATGACTATCGCGCACGGTTTGCAGCACTTTGCGTTTCCGGCCTTTGTCCGGATCCGGCAGCATTCCTGCAAATGCATGAAATCGCTCAGCAAAAAACCCTGCTGGCGCCTGCCTTGTTGCCACCGGCGCGTTAGCCGCGCGGCGGCGACTCAATCTCGATCGTCGCGCTCATGCCGGCCACCGGCTGGATTCCCGGCGGCAAATGGTCGAGTCGGATCTGCACCGGCACACGCTGCGCCAGCCGCGCCCAGGTGAAAATCGGGTTCACCGCGACGAGTCCCCACGGGTTGGGCTCGTCAGGCACGCTGATCGCCCGCGCGATGCCCGCCACATGGCCACTGAGCCCTTGGGTGCAACCCAGCAGCCTGGCCTTGGTCGAGTCGCCCACATGGATCGCGCGCAGGCTCGTCTCCCTGAAAGAGCCGTCGACCCCGCCGAGCGACGGCAGCAGCAGGAACGTGGCGGCGCCGGCCCCACCTGGTCCCCCGCTGAAGACCCAGCGCCTGCCCGCCGTAAGGCCAGGCGGTGAGCGGCCATATCAGCTCCAACGCCCCCAGGGGGGCCGAACACCCGCAAGCTGCTGACGAAACAGGGGAGCAGATCGGGAACCCGCAAATGCACCCGCCCCGGACCCGGGCGCGGCTGGCGCGGCGCCCCCAGCAAGGTGATGCCATCAAGGCCCGGTCCAGCCCCAGAAGCGCCCTGGCACCCACCAGGCAGCATCGCTGCCGATCATGCGGACGGAACTCCACAACCTCACGCCAAATAGAAAAGCAGGCGAGCCAAGCCTAACGCCGCGCGGCAAGCGAAGCGCGATGGTCACGGCGCCGCGCCGTGCGGCGGCATCGGCCCGGTCATTTCCGGTCCGGGCTCAAGCTCCAGGGCCGAAATTTCTCCATGCAACCGGCTCGCCCGATACAGAAGCCGGCAAGCCCCCGGCCGGCGTGCCCCCGCTTGTGAAAGACAAAGAATTTCCCTCGATCAATCGAGGATCTAAAAAATGCCGGAAAAACCGGCGCGGCATGAAAACCTCTCAACGCCGGACGCCCGCATGCATAAGACCGCGCGCGGCGCCATCGCCCCGCTCCCGCCTGCCGCATCGGCGCCCTCTGTAAATTTGTACTGCCGTCGAGCGGAGGCTATCGCCCGCCTTTTTCTGCCATTAAGGTCGGGCCACCCAAGTCCGCGGCAAGCGGAGCTGAAAGAAGAAACAGGAGGATCATACATGCCCGGAAAAGGGCCTGAGCCCAATGCTGTTTTCGACTATATCATCGTCGGCGCCGGTTCGGCCGGCTGCGTGCTCGCCAACCGGCTAACGGAATCGGGGCGGTATCGCGTGCTTCTGCTCGAAGCCGGCGGTGCCGACCGCAACCCGTGGATCCACATCCCCATCGGCTACGGAAAACTGTTCAAGGACCGGCGTGTCAATTGGATGTACGAGACCGAACCCGAGCCGGAGCTGAATCACCGCCGCATTTTCCAACCACGCGGCAAGGTTCTGGGGGGATCGAGCTCGATCAACGGCCTGATTTATCTGCGCGGGCAGCGGCAGGATTGGGATCTTTGGCGGCAACTCGGCAATCCCGGCTGGTCATTCGACGATGTTCTGCCTTATTTCAAGAAATCCGAAAATCACGTTCGGGGCGCCGACGCGTTTCACGGCACCGGCGGTGGTCTCGCAGTCTCATATCCGCACCGTCATACCCTGTGCGACGCGTTCATTCGCGCCGGCGTCGAGACGGGCCTGACGCAGCGTGAGGAATTCAATGCCGGCGAGCAGGAGGGCGTCGGTTATTTCCCGATGACGATGCGCAACGGCCGCCGCTGCAGCGCCGCCGTCGCGTTCCTGCGTCCCGCCATGAAGCGTCCGAACCTGACAATCGTCACCAACGCCCTGGCGCGAAAAATTCTGTTCGAAGGCAAGCGCGCGGTCGGCGTACAGTTCGGCCATGCCGGGCAGATCACCGAGGCCCGTGCCGCCCGCGAAGTGATTCTCTCCGGCGGCGCCATCAACTCGCCGCAGCTTCTGCAACTCTCCGGCTGGGGGCCTGCCGACCTGCTGCAACAACACGGCATTCCCGTGATCGAGGACGCCCCCAGCGTCGGTGGCAATTTGCAGGACCATCTGCAGGTGCGCATGGTGTTCAAATGCCGCCAGAAAATCACCGTGAACGACGAGTATCATCATCTCGGCCGACGCGTCGCCGCCGGGCTAGATTATTTTCTGTACCGGCGCGGCGCGCTGACCACCGCCGCCGGCTATGCCACCGCCTTTTTCAAAACAGACCCACGTTATGAAACGCCCGATTGCGAGGTTCATTTCATTCCTTTCAGCACCGACAAGATGGGCGACGCGCTGCACCGCTTCTCCGGTTTCACCGCGTCGGTCTGCCAGCTGCGCCCCGAAAGTCGCGGCCAGATCCGCATCAAAAGCGCCGACCCCACAATGCCTCCCGAAATCCGCGTGAACTACCTGTCCACGGAGACCGACCGGCGCGTCAACGTGGCCGCACTGCGCATCTTGCGCCGCATCGTGCACGCGCCCGCCATGGCCGATTACCTGCTGACGGAATACGAACCCGGAACCGATATCGAAGGCGATGACGATTTGCTTGCCTATTGCCGCGCCCGCGGCACCACCATCTACCATCCCGTCGGCACCTGCGCGATGGGCCCCCACTCTGGCGCCGTCGTGTCACCGGAGCTGAAACTGCACGGCGCTGAGTCCTTGCGCGTCGTCGATGGTTCCATCATGCCGCGTTTAATCTCCGCCAACACCAACGCCTCGATCATCATGATCGGGGAGAAAGCGGCGGATATGATTCTCAACGAGGCGCGTACGCGCTGAAAGGAAGAAAGGCTTCTTTTTGTGAACAAAAAGAAGCAAAAAAACTTTGTTATACTGGGCCCGTGCCGCTCGAGCGCCTCAGGCCCAGCATAAACAAAAAGTTTTTGCGCCGCTTTTTTCAAAAAGCGTCTGCTTACTTAACTTATAACAAAACAAGGAACGAAAACGATCATGGACGCAACGAGATTTCAGGGGCGCACCGCGATTGTCACCGGCGGCGCGTCGGGTATCGGGCGCGGGATCGCCGAACGGCTGCTGGCCGAAGGCGCGCGCGTCAGCCTGTGGGACGCGGATCCCGCCGTGGCGAAGGTCGCGGCGGAGATCAAAGCCCAGCATTATGCGCAACTCGACGTGACCGATCCCGCTTCGGTGACCGAAGTCGCTTCTGTCACCGCGGAGGCACTGGGCGGCATCGCCATTCTCGTCGCCAGCGCCGGCATCACCGGCCCCAACGTGCCGGGTGAGGAATATCCAGTCGAGGCCTGGAAACAGGTGATCGATATCAATCTGAACGGGGTTTATTACTGCAACCGCGCCGTCATTGCGCATATGCGGCGCGGCGGATATGGCCGCATCGTCAACATCGCTTCCATCGCCGGCAAGGAAGGCAATCCCAACGCCTCCGCTTACAGCGCGTCCAAGGCCGCGGTGATCGGACTCACCAAATCCCTCGGCAAGGAGCTGGCGGAAACGGAAATCCGCGTGAACTGCATCACGCCGGCCGCCATCGCCACGCCGATGTTCTCGCAGATGACCGAAACGCACATCGCCTTCATGCTGTCGAAAATTCCCATGAAGCGCTTCGGCCTGGTGCCCGAGATCGCCGCCCTCGTAACCTGGCTGTGCAGCGAGGAATGTTCCTTCTCCACCGGAGCGGTGTTCGACATTTCCGGCGGCCGGGCTACCTATTGACGATTAAAAAGGAAGGGAAGGCTACTTTTTGTGAACAAAAAGTAGCAAAAAAATTTTTGTTACTTTGTGCCCGTGCGGTTTCAACGCCTCAGGCCCAAGTTAGAAAAAGTTTTTTGCGCCGCTTTTTTTCAAAAAAGCGGCCTCTTGCTTTTGCTTAGTTTTTTTCCGGCTTGCCGATATGGTGCTGCGTATAGAGCTCGGCGCCGATCCGGCCGATCAGGTCGAGCTGCGTCTCCAGCAAATCGATGTGGTGTTCTTCGTCCTGGATGAGGCTTTCGAACAGATCGCGCGTCGCGAAATCCTGGACCGAATGGCAATGATGTGCGGCCTCCGTGTAGAGGTTCCGGGCGAGAATTTCGAGCTGCAGATCGTTTTCGATGACGTCCTTGGGGTTTTTTCCGATATGCAAGGCATCGAGCGTCTGCATGTTCGGAAAACCTTCGAGGAAAATGATGCGGTCGATCAGCCGATCGGCATGGCGCATTTCCTCGATCGCTTCCTCGCGCCATTTCGCCGCCAGCTCATTGATGCCCCAATTGTCGAAAAGCCGGTAATGAAGCCAATATTGATTGACCGCCGTCAGTTCATGGCGCAGCGCGTCGTTGAGATATTCGATGACTTTCGTATCGCCCTTCATGAGGAAGTTCTCCTGAAACGCAAGTCTCGTTTCATGAAAACATGCCCCCCGGCCCGGGCCGCCGTCAAGCATTGTTTGGCGCGCCGCCGCGCTCGTGTTCCGCCGGAACCGGCAGGTTCCGGCGGAACAATTGTGGCGCCGGTGCGGGCGACCGCTTCAGGTTGAAGCGGCCGCGCGGTCAGGCCGCCTTGACGCTCGGGCGTTCGGCGACGCGGGCGCGCCAGGCTTTCAGATGTTTGAGATCCGCCGGAATTTCCAAACCGAGGAAATCGAACACAACCAGCCCCGCGAATGCGGTGATGTCGGCCATCGAGAAGAAGTCGCCCGCCAGATAAGGCTGCTTGGCCAGCACGCTGTCGAGATAGCGCGCCCCTTCGAGGGCGCGCTTGTACTGGTGCTGGCCCCACTCCTTGTTCTGGTAAACCTCGATATCCGGGCCCAGCCCCGGCGTGGCATGGTGGAAATAGGCGACGATGGCATCCAGCAGCCCGAACTCGGCGCGGCGCTGCATCATGTGCACGATCGCGCGTTCATGGTGGGTGCGGCCGGTCAGGGCCGGCTGGCCATCGAGATGGTCAAGGTACTCCGTGATCGCGGTGCATTCGGCGATGCAGGAGCCGTCATCAAGTTCCAGAACCGGAACGGCCGCGGTCGGGTTCTTCGCCAGGAACGCAGGCTGGCGATGCTCACCGCCGGGTACGTCAACCTGAACGAACGCGACCCGGTCCAGCATCCCTTTCTCGGCGAGCGCGATGCGCACGCGGGCGGGATTGGGGAATCCTTTGTACTCGTAAACCTTCATGAATGTTCCTGTTCGTGTGATCCGCTAACAGAGCCGGGCGCCGGTTGCCGGCGCGCTGTTCTGTGCCCTGCACATAAAGTGCATGCGGGAAGCTTCAAGCGGCGCCCCCCGGCGGACTAGCATTTTCCGTTTCGCGCTTGCGCCGGGCTTGGCCCCGCCGCTAAAGGAGCGCGACCTTTTCCGCCGGCGGGGATGGCCTTCATTCGCACGCCGGCAAAGCCATTTGGATCGGACTTTTCATGACGCCCAACCAAACGCCACCCATTTTCGTCACCCATAGCGGAAAATTCCATTGTGACGAGGTGCTCGCCTATGCCGTGCTGCGTCTGGCGCTGGGCCGCGACCATCGTCTGCGCCGCACCCGTAACGCCGACCTCATCGCCAGCGGGGATATCGTCTTCGATGTGGGCAGCGTGTTCGACCAGGGCACCAACCGCTTCGACCATCACCAGCCCGGCGCCCCAACGCGCCCGGACGGCACGCCCTTCTCATCCGCCGGGCTGATCTGGCAGGTTTTCGGCGCCCGCGCGGTGGCCGCGCTGCTGAGCGAAGCGGATGCCTCCCTCGCCGCGAAAATCGCCGCCGAGCTCGATAACGGTCTCGTCAAGCGCATCGACGAGATCGATAACGGCGTATCGGTCGACGGTCCGGTGCGGCACGATTCCCTGGCCCTCGCCGCCTTGATCGGCGATTTCAACCCGAGCTGGGACAGCGAGCACGCAAGCGGCCCGACCGCCGGCGATGCGGCCTTCCTCGAAGCGACGGATTTCGCGGAAGGCGTTCTGCGCCGCAAGGTCGACGCGTTGCGGGCGCGGCTGGTGGCGGAGGCGCAAGTGCTGGCCGCGCACCAGGCCGGCGCCGATCCGCGGATTCTCGTCCTACCGCGCGGCATGCCCTGGAAAAACGTGATTTTCTCCCACGAACTGCCGGTGCTGTTCGCGGTCTCCCCGGCCTCGAACGGCAACTGGATGGTCGACACCATGCCGCCGGAGCCGGGCTCGTTCGCGCAACGCCTGCCGCTGCCGGAAGCCTGGGCGGGGCTGCAGGCCGAAGCGCTCGCCGCCGCCAGCGGCGTGGCCGATGCGGTGTTCGTTCATGTCCGGCGTTTCGTCGGCGCGGCAAAGTCCCAGACGGGGGCCATCGCCCTGGCGCAGAAGGCCATCGAAGCGAAGTAAGAAAGTAGCCGCTTTTTGAAAAAAGCGGCGCAAAAACTTTCTTGAAACTGGGCCGGTGGCATTGAAGCGGCACGGGCCCAGATTAACAAAGTTTTTTTGCTACTTTTTGTTCACAAAAAGTAGCGCTTCCTTCCCTTCCCCTAGCTGCACTTCGACCAGCCGCAATGATGGCAGGTCAGGCAGGCGCCGTCCTTCGTCACGCCCGGCTGCGCGCAATCGGGGCAGAGCATGCCGAGCGCGCCGGCGGCCGGCGTGACGGGGCTGGCATGAACCTGATGCGGCGCCGGCCCTTCCACGACCAGGAATCCGGTTTCGATCATGTGCTGCTCGATGATGCCGCCGATGGCGGCAATCAGCGACGGCACATAGCGCCCGCCACTCCACTGCCCGCCGCGCGGATCGAAAATACCCTTCAGCTCTTCGGCGACGAACGCCACCTCACCGCCGCGGCGGAACACCGCCGAGATCATCCGGGTCAGCGCCACCACCCAGCTGAAATGCTCCATGTTGGCGGAGGAAATGAACACCTCGAACGGCCGCCGCTGTCCGGCTTCCTCGATGTCGTTGATGGTGATGTACAAAGCGTGCTTGGCGTCCATCCAGCGCAGCTTATAGGTGCTGCCGGTGAGCTTAGGCGGCCGCGGCATCGGGAAATGGTTCGGCTCCACCGGCACCACAGCGGCGGCGGCCACCGCCTCCGCGTCATTCGCCGGCTCCGGCGTCACCGAGAGAACCGAGCCGGTGATCGCATTCGGCCGGTAGGTGGTGCAGCCTTTGCAGCCTTGGGCGTAGGCTTCGAGATACACTTCCTTGAACTCCTCGAAGCTGATGTCCTCGGGCACGTTCACGGTCTTGGAAATCGCGCTGTCGACATGGCGCTGTAGCGCCGCCTGCATGCGGATATGCTCGGCCGGGGTCAGGGTCTGCGCGGTCACGAAAGTATCCGGCAACGGCGCATCGGCGCCGAATTTCCGGCGGTAGGCCCGCACCGCGAAATCCTCAACCAGTTCCTCGCGCTTCGAGCCGTCCGGCTCGGTCACTTTGCGGACGAAGCTGTGCGCGAACACCGGCTCCACGCCGGAAGAGACGTTATCGGCGAGCAGCGAAATCGTGCCGGTCGGCGCGATCGAGGTCAGCAACGCATTGCGGATGCCGTGCTTGCGGATCAGCCCGCGCACCTCTTCATCCATTTCGCTCACCGTCGCGCCGGCGAGATAGGGCTCGGCGTCGAAGAGCGGAAATGCGCCCTTCTCCGCGGCGATCCGCGCCGAGGCCACATAGGCCGCGCGATTCACCAGCCGCGCCCAGCGTTCCGACGTTTCCGCCGCTTCTTCCGAGCCGTAGCGCAGCCCCACCATCATCAGCGCGTCGGCCAGGCCCGTCAGGCCCAGGCCGATCCGGCGCTTGGCCATGGCTTCCTGGTGCTGCGCCTCGAGCGGGAAGCCGGAGGCGTCGATGGTGTTGTCCATCATGCGCACGGCCACGGCGACCAGCGACTCCAGCTCGGCTTCATCCAGATGCGCCGCTTCCGTGAACGGCTCGCGCACCAAGGTCGCCAGGTTGATCGAGCCCAGCAGGCAGGCGCCATAAGGCGGCAGCGGCTGTTCGGCGCAGGGATTGGTCGAGTGGATGGTCTCGCAGTAATAAAGGTTGTTGCGCTTATTGATGCGGTCGATGAACAGCACGCCCGGCTCGGCATAATCGTAGGTCGCGCGCATGATGCTGTCCCACAGCGCGCGGGCGCTCACCGTGCGGTACGTGACGCCGCCGAACACCAGGTCCCAGCCGTCATCGGCATCGACCGCCGCCATGAATGCGTCGGTCACCAGCACCGAGAGATTGAAGTTGCGCAGCCGGCCCGGCTCGCGCTTGGCGGCGATGAACGCCTCGATGTCCGGGTGGTCGCAGCGCATCGTCGCCATCATCGCGCCGCGCCGCGCCCCGGCGGACATAATGGTGCGGCACATCGCGTCCCACACATCCATGAAAGAAAGCGGGCCGGATGCGTCGGCGCTCACGCCTTTCACCACCGCGCCTTTCGGCCGGATGGTGGAGAAATCATAGCCGATGCCGCCGCCCTGCTGCATGGTCAGCGCGGCCTCGCGCAGATTCGCGAAAATCTGGCCGAGATCGTCCTCGATGTCGCCCATGACAAAGCAGTTGAACAGGGTAACGCGCCGCTCCGTGCCCGCACCCGCCAGGATTCGGCCGGCCGGCAGAAACTTGAAATCCTCCAGCGCGGCGTAAAACCGCTCTTCCCACAGAGCCGGCTGCGCCTCGACGGCGGCCAAAGCGCGCGCGGTGCGGCGCCAGCTATCCTCGACCGTCAGGTCGATCGGCGTGCCGTCGCTCTGCTTCAAGCGGTATTTGTCCGCCCAGATTTGCCGCGAGATCGAGGCAATCCGTTCATGGGCTGGAAGTCTCGGCCGTTCGGCAATCACGTTCATCGCTATCTATCCTGTTACTTGATCCGCGCACCTGACCTCATGAAGATCGAGCCTGCGGCATGGGAGGACAAGGGGCTTTCGATTCGTAATTTTATGCCGCGATATGATAAAATTTACAATATGTTGTGTTTGACTTCCTAACTTCCCACTAGATCGTGTCATTCCAGTGACAGGCTTGGCATGAAACATGCCGACCAGGCCTCCCACCGGTGTTTCACGGCATTCTCCCCCTGCCCTTGGCGTCCCCTTCACGCCGGCTTATGAGCCCGGCAAGGCCAGTGGCGCCTTGGGCGAAGCCGGCCGAACCGAAGGACGATCGTCATGGACCAAAAACGCCCCAAAATCGCCGAAACCATCATCGACCCCAGCGTTTCCCTGCGCGAGGCCGTGATCGGCCGGAATTGCGAGGTGCTGGAGCGCACCAGCATCGAATACGCAACTCTCGGCGATTTTTCCTACCTGGGCCCTGACTGCATGGTCGCCGACGCCGAAATCGGTAAATTCTGCGCCATCGCCGCCCGGGTGCGAATCGGCGCGCCCAACCACCCGACCGACCGGCCTTCGATGCACCGCTTCACCTATTGCCCGGATTATTACAGTTCGGCCCCCCGCGATAAAGAGTTTTTCGCCGCCCGCCGGGACGACCGCGTGCGCATCGGCCATGATGTGTGGATCGGCCATGCCGTGATCGTGCTGCCGGGCGTCACGGTGGGCGATGGCGCGGTGCTGGCGGCGGGCGCCGTCGTCGCCAAGGATGTGCCGCCTTACACCATCGTCGGCGGCGTGCCCGCCCGGCCGATCCGCGAGCGCTTCTCCCGCGACATCGCGGCAAAACTGGCGCAAATCGCCTGGTGGAACTGGCCGTTCGAAACGATCCTCGAACGCCTGACAGACTTCCAGTCGCCGGACATCGAGGCGTTCTGCGAACGCTGGGGCGGCGAGGCGTAGAGAAGAAGGCTACTTTTTGTGAACAAAAAGTAGCAAAAAAAACTTTGTTTACTTTGGGCCCGTGCGGTTTCGCCGCCCCAGCCCTCCGGGGCTATTCCAACGGTGCTACGCACCGCCGGAACCTTCAGCCCCTCCGCCCAGCGTAAACAAAAGTTTTTTGCGCCGCTTTTTTTCAAAAAAGCAGCTACTTTCTTTCTCCCTTACGCAGGCCGCAGCATATGCACCCGGCGCTCGGCGATCATATCGCTCACCGACGCCGCGTAGGCAGCCATATGCGGGGCTTTGGCATGCGCGCTCAGCGCCTCGGCGCTTTCCCATTTCTCGACGACCACGAACGTATCCGGCCCGAACGCCACCTGGCCGAGCCCTTCGGCATCGACCACCGGCCCATATTCGATGCATCCCGCTTCGGCATGCACGTTGGGGATGTTCTTGTGGAACGCGGCCAGCACTTCGGCGCGCTTTCCGGGTTTCGCGGTAATAAAGGCGAGCACGTGAATCATCGTTTTCAATCTCCCAGGATCGTCCCCAGCCTATTGCACCGCCCCGCGACCGACAACCGGCCGACGACTGGCCTAGGTGATCCGGCTTGCCTCGCGGCATGATCTGCGCTTTGAGACCGCCGCGCCTGGCGCCCGCCGGCGCGGCAGCAGAGGATTTGCACATGAGCGATCAATCCGCCCTGCAAGCGGTGATCTTCGACTGGGCCGGGACGATACTCGACCATGGCAGCCGCGCGCCGATGGGTGCGTTCGTCAAGGCGTTCGCCGCCTTCGGCGTCAACATCAGCATCGCCGATGCGCGCGGGCCGATGGGCATGGCCAAGCGCGATCACATCCGCATGGTCGGCCAGGCGCCCGCTGTTGCCGCTTCCTGGGAACAAAAATACGGCCGCCCCTTTGGCGAGGCGGATATCGACGCCTTGTTCGCAGCATTCGAACCGCTCAACGTCGCATCGGTCCGCGACCACGCGGATTTCATCCCCGGCGCGCTGGAAACCATCGCCCAGCTTAAAGCGCGGGGCCTGCGCATCGGCGCCACCACCGGCTACACGCGGCCGATCATGGAGGAACTGATGCCGCTTGCCGCCGCGCGCGGCTACACGCCCGAAATCACCGTCTGCGCGGGCGATCTGGCCGCCGGCCGGCCGAGCCCTCTGATGATGTGGCACGCGATGGCGCAAATGGGCATCTGGCCGGCACATACGGTGGTGAAGGTGGACGACACCCTGCCCGGCATCGGCGAGGGCGTCGCCGCCGGCACCTGGACGGTGGGCGTTACCCTCTCGGGCAACATGGTCGGCTTGTCGGCGGAAGAACTCGCCGCCCTGCCCGAGGCCGAACGCAGCCGGCTGCGCGCGCCGGCCGAAGCGGCCATGTATGCCGCCGGCGCCGACATCGTCATCGATTCGGTAGCCGACCTGCCCGGCGCAATCGAACGGATTTCCGCGTCCCTCAAAGCCGGCAAACGGCCGGGGTACAGATAGAAAGATAAGGCGCCGCTTTTTGAAAAAAGCGGCGCAAAAACTTTTGTTATGCTGGGCCGGCGGCGGTGAAACCGGCACGGCTCAAACTGACAAAGTTTTTTTGCTACTTTTTGTTCACAAAAAGTAGCCTTCCTTTCTTTCCGGAGCCGCTCGCCATGGACATACCGCCCGCCATTGCCGCACATCGCGCCGTGGTCATCGACTCGATGCTGCGCCGCGCGCGAGACTGCACCGCCAAAAGTGACGATGAGGCCGCGCAGCGCGTGTATCTCGACATATTGCGGCTCGATCCGGCACATCGCCTCGCCCTGAACGAACTCGGGCTGCTCGCCCTTAACAACGGCTACCGCGACGCGGCGAGAACGGTTTTCCAGCAAGCCGCCCACCACCATCCGGACGACCTCACCGCCAGTGTCACGCTCGGCAACATGGCGTTGGAGGATGGCGACCTGCCGGCCGCGCGCGGCCATTATCAGAGCGCGCTGGCGCAAGACGCTGGATGCGCCCCGGCCCACCAGGGCATGGCCCGCGTTTTGACCCTGCTGGGCGACGATGAAGCCGCGCGGCCGCATTGGGACCGGGGATTTTCCGGGCACGCCACCGTCCCCCGCCATTATCGCGGCATCGAACCGGGCCTCGAAATGCTGTTCCTGGCCGCTTCGCGCGGCGGCAATGTGCGGCTTCGCCCCTGGATGGATGACCGTATTTTCGCGGTCACCGTGATCTATGCGGATTATTTCGACATAACCCGGCCTTTGCCGCCGCACAGCCTGGTGGTGAACGCCATCGGCGACGCGGATTTGTGCCCGGAGGCGCTGGACCGGGCGCAGGCCATCGTCGCGCAGAGCCCGGCGCCGGTGATCAACCATCCCGCGCTTGTGCAGCAGACCGGGCGCATCGCCATATCGCGGCTCTGCGCCGGCATCGCCGGGCTCACCGCCCCGCGCATCGCGCTAACATCGCGTACGTCCCTTCTCACAACGCCGCCCAGCCAATACCCGCTGCTGCTGCGCGCGCCGGGTTTCCACACCGGCCAGCATTTCGTGCGGGTCGATGCGCCGGAAGATCTGGCCCGCGCGCTCGCTTTGCTGCCCGGCGATGCGCTGTTCACCATCGACTATCTCAATGCCGCCGGCCCTGACGGCATGGTCCGAAAATACCGCGTCATGTTCATCGACGGTGCGATCTATCCCTGGCATCTGGCGATCGGCGCCGATTGGAAACTCCATTATTACACCGCCACGATGGCCGACCATCCTGCCCACCGCGCGGAAGAACAACGGTTTCTCGACAACATGCCGGAAATTCTGGGCGGCCGCGCGATGGCGGCGCTGCGCGCCCTCCAGCGCGCTTTGGCGCTCGATTACGCCGGGGTCGATTTCGCGCTGGCGGCTGACGGGTCCGTGCTGCTGTTCGAAGCCAACGCCACCATGACCCTCAACGCCCCGCCGCCGGAACCGATCTGGGATTACCGCCGCCCCGCCGCCACCGCCGCGCAGCGGGCGGTGGGAAAGATGCTGCAGCGTAAGGCAAGCGACGGAAAGTGAAGAAAGGAAGCGCTACTTTTTGTGAACAAAAAGTAGCAAAAAAACTTTATGACTCTGGGCCTTGGGCGGTGTCGGCGACACAGCCCAAGGCCCGGCGTAAAAAGTTTTTTGCTTCTTTTTTCAAAAAAGAAGCGCTTCCTTCCTTGCTTACTTCACCATCAACGGCAGCCCCGCCACCATCAGCACCACGCGGTCGGCCTGTGCCGCCAGCATTCGGTGCAGGCGCCCGGCTTCGTCGCGGAACCGCCGCGCCAGGGCGTTCTCGGGCACGATGCCAAGCCCCACCTCGTTGGAGACCAGCCAGACCGGATTTTTCATCCCTTCCAGGGCAGCGAGCAAAGATTCCGTCTCCGGCACACAGTCCCGCTCGGCCAGCATCAGATTGCTCAGCCATAGCGTAAGGCAATCCACCACCACCACATCGTCCTCATGCAGACAGCCGAGCGCCTGCGGCAGGTCGAGCGGGGCCTCCACGGTCCGCCATGCCGCGCCGCGGTCGCGGCGGTGCTGCGCGATCCGCGCGCGCATCTCATCGTCGAACGCCTGGCCCGTCACGATCATCGCCAGACGCCCGCCCTGTGCCCCCGCCTGCGCCTCCGCCTGCGCCTGGGCAAAACCGCTTTTGCCCGAGCGCGCGCCGCCGAGCACGAGTGTCAGAGCCATGGGAACCTCCAGATTGACCGTGTCGTCCTCTACCCACTACAAGATCCCGGCGATAGGTTCCCCGAAAGGGGATGAAAACGGGAATTGGGTGCGACGCCCAGGCTGCCCCCGCAACTGTAAGCGAGGAGTTCTGACGCCGTTACGCCACTGGGCCTCAAGGTCTGGGAAGGCGCGTCAGGGCGATCATCCGCGAGCCAGGAGACCTGCCTGCCGCCATCGTCTTTCGTTCGGCCGGGGTGCGCCGCACGAACGGGTGGTTTTCCCGCATGGCGATAGAGTCGGTCTGTGCGGGAGGTGACGATGCGCGGCGTGCAATTCGGTATTCGCCCATGAATACCCCAATGAACGGTTCGGGCCATGACCGCCATGGCGGCCGCGTGGCCGAGGCCGCCCGCCTGTTTCCCGACGCGCCTTTGCCCTGGATCGATCTTTCCACCGGTATCAACCCGCATGCCTGGGCCGGGCCGCGCGCGGATTTCGCCGCCCTGCGGCGCCTGCCGGACCTGGCCGAGACCGAGGCACTGGAAAACGCCGCCGCCGCCGCGTTCGGCCTGCGCGATCCGGCGATGCTCGCCGCCATCCCCGGCGCGGAAGCCGGGCTGCGCCTCCTGCCCCGCCTCACCAATGCCGCCAGCGTCGGTATTCTGGCCCCGACCTATGGCGGCCATGAAGAGGCCTGGCACGCGGCCGGCCGGGATATTCGCACTTTCACGTCACTCGGTGCGCTGCCCGACACCGGGGCCCTGGTGATCGTGAATCCCAACAACCCGGATGGAAGGACCATTCCCGCCGACGATCTGTTGCGCTTGGCGAAAACCCGGCTTCTGATCGTGGATGAATCCTTCGGCGATGTCGCGCCGCATCTCAGCGTCGCGCCTTCTGCAAATGACCGGCTGATCGTGCTGCGTTCTTTCGGCAAGTTTTACGGCCTCGCGGGCGTGCGGCTGGGCTTCATCGTCGCCGGCCCGCACATCATCGCAGCGGTGCGCGCCGCCTTCGGCGACTGGCCGGTCTCCGCCGAGGCGCTGGCCGCCGGCACTGAAGCCTATGCCGACCGCGATTGGGCCGAGGCCACCCGCGCCCGCCTGCAACAGGACTCGCAACGGCTCGACCTCCTGCTCACCCGCGCCGGGCTTACCGTGCAAGGCGGCACGAGCCTGTTCCGCCTCTGCGCCACGCCGCAGGCCGGGCTCTGGTTCACACATCTGGCGCGCCACGGCCTGCTTGTGCGCCCCTTCGCGCGGCAAAAGGACTGGCTGCGCTTCGGCCTGCCCGGCACCGAGGAGGAATGGGCCAGGCTGGAAGAAGCGCTGCAACGGGGGATCCCATGACCGACGAAACCGAACGCAATCTTCGCCACGCTGCCGAACGCAAAGCCGTGAAAGCCGCGCGGGATGAGATGATGCAGAGCAAGACCCAAACCGGCGGCCTGCTGATGGTGCATACCGGCGAGGGCAAGGGCAAATCCACCGCCGGCTTCGGCATGGTGGCACGCGCCCTGGGCTGGGGCATGCAGGTCGGCGTGGTGCAATTCATCAAGGGCAAATGGATCACCGGCGAGCGCCGATTCTTCTCCCGCTTCCCCGACCAGATCCGCTTCGAGATCATGGGCGAGGGCTTCACCTGGGACACGCAGGACCGCGCCCGCGACATCAAGGCGGCCGAAGCGGCCTGGGCCAAATCGCTGGACATGATCGCCGACCCGCAACTCGATTTCGTTTTGCTCGACGAGCTGAACGTCGCGCTGCGCTACGATTATCTCGATCTCGGCCGGGTCGTGGCGGCGCTGAAAGACCGGCCGCGCAACAAGCATGTCTGCGTCACCGGCCGCGACGCCAAACCCGAACTCATGGCCATCGCCGAACTGGTGACGGAAATGCGCCTGATCAAACACCCGTTCCAGCAGGGCATCAAAGCCCAGCGCGGGGTCGATTTTTGATCTTCTCCCCCACGCTCGACCCCTGGCGCACGCTGGCGGCCTTGGTTCTGGAGGCCGCCGCTGGCTATCCGGACTGGCTGCACGAGCGCATCCCCCATCCCGTCACCTGGGCAGGGCGCGGGATCTCTTTCCTCGAACGAAGCTGGAACCGGCCGGATTGGCCTGAAGCGCTCCGTCGCGGTCTTGGGGTGGTCACACTGCTGCTGATCGCCGGCATTGCCGCGATCGCCGGCTGGCTGCTCGATTCGTATCTGCTCCGCAATTTTTGGCTCGCACTGATCACGCTGCTGCTGGCGACCACCGGCCTCGCCCAGCGAAGCCTCACCGCCCATGTCGCCGCTGTCAGCGCAGCGTTGGAGCGGAACGATTTGGACGGCGCGCGGCGCGCGGTGAGCATGATCGTCGGCCGCGATGTCGCCGCGTTGGACCGCAGCGGCGTTGCGGCCGCCGCGCTCGAGAGCCTCGCCGAGAGTTTTTGCGATGGCGTGATCGCCCCGGCGTTCTGGCTGCTCGCCTTCGGTTTGGCCGGGCTGTTCGCCTATAAAGCGGTGAACACGGCGGATAGTCTGATCGGCCACCGCGAACCGCGCTGGCGCGCTTTCGGCTGGGCCGCGGCCCGCACGGACGATCTGCTCAACCTCATCCCCGCCCGCCTGGCCGGCGCCCTGCTGGCGCTGGCCGCCGGTGGCGGCTGGCGCGTGATGGGGCGCGACGCCGGCAAACACGCTTCCCCCAATGCCGGCTGGCCGGAAGCCGCCATGGCGGGCGGGCTGAACATCCGGCTCGGCGGCCCGGTCGCCTATGACGGCCTGCCCCATCCGCGCCCCTGGTTCGGCGATGGCGCGCGGCCGGACGCCGCCGCGCTGCGCCGCGGCCTCACCGTGTATAAGCGTGCCTGCGTGTTCTTCTGGATGTTGCTGGCGGCAGGGGGGCTTCTATGGCGGCATTGATGATCCAAGGCTGCGGCTCGGATGTCGGAAAATCCACTTTGGTGGCCGGGCTGTGCCGCCTGTTCACCGATCGCGGCCTCGTGGTGCGGCCGTTCAAATCGCAGAACATGTCCAACAACGCGTCGGTCACCGCGGATGGCGGCGAGATCGGCCGCGCCCAGGCGCTGCAGGCGCAGGCCTGCCGCACCCCGCCCAGCGTGCACATGAACCCGGTGCTGCTCAAGCCGCAAAGCGAGACCGGCGCGCAACTCATCGTGCGCGGCCGCCTGGCGGGCACCCGGAGCGCGGCTTCCTATCAGCAGCGCAAGGCCGAGCTGCTCGAGATCTGCCTGGAGAGTTTCCACAAGCTGGAAGCCGAATGCGACCTCGTGCTGGTGGAAGGCGCCGGCAGCCCGGCCGAGACCAATCTGCGGCGCGGCGACATCGCCAATATGGGCTTCGCCCGCGCCGCCAATGTTCCCGTGGTGCTCACCGGCGATATCGACCGGGGGCATGTCATCGCCGCCCTGGTCGGCGCGCATGCGGTGCTGGATGAGGAAGACCGCGCGATGATCAAGGGATTTCTCATCAACAAATTCCGCGGCGACCCGGCCTTGTTCGAAACCGGCCGCAGCGAGATCACGCGCCGCACCGGCTGGCGGGATTTCGGCATGGCTCCGCATCTGCCCGCCGCAAGCCGCCTGCCCGCCGAAGACGCAATGGTGTTGGACCGCCCCCGCGCCACCGCAAGCGGGCGGCGTAAGCTCATCGTCGTGCCGCGCCTCGCGCGCATCGCCAATTTCGACGATTTCGACCCGCTGCAACATGAGCCCGCGGTGGAGTTCCGCTTCATCCCCCCCGGCGCCGCCTTGCCGGGCGATGCCGACCTCATCATCCTGCCCGGCAGCAAAGCCACCCTCGCCGACCTCGCCATGTTGCGCCGGGAAGGCTGGGACATCGACATCGCCGCCCATGTCCGGCGCGGCGGGCGCGTGCTCGGCCTGTGCGGCGGCTACCAGATGCTGGGGCGGCGCATCGCCGATCCCGGCGGCATCGAGGGCCCGCCGGGCGAAGCCGCGGGGCTCGGCCTGCTCGATGTCGAAACCACGCTGAACGGCGACAAAATCCTCACCGCGACCACCGGCCATCTCACCGAAGGCAATGCCCCGTTCGAAGGCTATGAAATCCATATCGGCCGCACCCAGGGCCCGGACACGGCGCGTCCCTTCCTGCACACGCCAGCCGGGCCGCAAGGCGCGGTGTCGGCGGATGGAAGGATCTCGGGCTGCTATGTCCACGGCCTGTTCCAGCAGGGCACGGCCCGCGCCGCGATTCTGCAAAGCCTGGGCGCGGCCTCGACCCTTGCCGACCATGGCGCGATCGTCGAGACCGCTCTTGACGACATCGCCGCCGTGCTGGCCGAACGGCTCGACATTGCCGGCCTCGCCGCAACCGCCGGCCTGCCGGCACATCTGTTGGAAAGAATAACATGACGCCGCCTTACACGCCCCCTGCTTTGGACCGCGCCTTTGAGCCCGCTCTGCGGCAAAAACTCGACGGGCTCGCCAAGCCCCCCGGCTCGCTCGGGCGCATGGAGGCCCTGGCCTTGCAGCTCGGCCTGATCCAGCAGCGGCTCGACCCACGGATCGAGCGCGCCGGCTTGTTCGTCTTCGCCGGCGATCATGGCCTCACGCAGGAAGGCGTCTCCAGCTATCCGGCCAGCGTCACCATCGCCATGGTGCAAAGTTTCCTGGCGCGTCGCGCCAGCGCCAACGCGTTCGCCCACGCCACGGAGACCGAAGTACGGGTGGTCGATGCCGGTGTCGCCGCCGAACTGGCGCCGCATCCTTCCTTGCTGAACGCCAAAATCGCCCCCGGCACGCAAAACGCGGCGCGCGAACCGGCGATGACCCGCGCGCAATGCGAAGAAGCGATCGCGCGCGGTGCCAAGATCGCCACGGATGCGGCGGCGGAAGGGTTCGACGTCATCGCCCTGGGCGAGATGGGCATCGGCAACAGCTCGTCAGCGGCGCTGATCATGCACCGCCTCGCCCCCGCCCCGCTGGAAGCCTGCGTCGGCCTCGGCACCGGGCATGACGCAGCCGGCCTTGCGCGCAAGCAGGCGGCATTGGCGCGCGCCGCCGCCCGCACCGGTGTCACCGACCCGCTTGCCGTGCTCACCGAGTTCGGCGGCTTCGAAATCGCCATGATGGCCGGCGCGATTCTCGGCGCGGCGCAGGCGCGCCTTCCGGTCATCGTCGACGGCTTCATCGCCAGCGCCGCCGCACTCGCCGCCATCCGCCTGGCGCCGGAAGCCTTCCCTTATTGCATTTTCGCCCATTGCTCGGCCGAAGCCGGGCACCGGCTGATGCTGGACTCCCTGGGGGCGTCGCCGCTGCTGGATCTCGGCCTGCGCCTGGGCGAAGGCACCGGCGGCCTGCTATGCGTGCCGCTGCTGCGCGCCGCCGCCCGCATCCTCACCGACATTGTGAGCCTGGAAGATGTTTTGGCCGGAAAAGTTTAGAGAAGGCTTCTTTTTGTGAACAAAAAGAAGCCTTCTGTTAGTTTTGGACCGCGCCGGTTTCACCGCCACCGGCTCAGTTTCAAAAAAGTTTTTGCGCCGCTTTTTTCAAAAAGCGGCTACTTTCTTCTGCAGCAACAACTTGAGCTTCTGCTCTGCGCCACACAGTTCCTCACCCGCATCCCTATACCCCCGCAACCAGGTTTCAGCGCGGACTGGATCAACCGCAGCGCCCGTTATTTTCCGCTCGTCGGCCAGTTCGTCGGCCTCGTCGCGGCAATGGTTCTGCTGCTGGCGGCGCAATTCTGGTCAGGCTTCACCGCCGGCCTGCTGGCACTGCTCACGGCGGTGCTGCTCACCGGCGCGCTGCATGAAGACGGGCTCGCCGACACCGCCGACGGCCTTGGCGGCGGCCGCGACGCCGCGCACCGCCTCGCGATCATGAAGGACAGCAGGATCGGTGTTTATGGCGTCCTCGCTCTGGGATTCGGCACCGCCCTGAAACTGGTCAGCCTCGCCAGCCTCTCGCCCTGGACGGCTTCCTGGAGCCTGATCGCCGCGCACGGCGTGGCGCGGGCCGCCACGGTGGCGGTGATGCACGCGCTGCCTTACGCCGGCGACGAGGCCTCGGCGAAAATCAGCACCCGCGTCGAGCCCCCCAGCCCGAACGAGGTTTTCATCGCTTTGGCCATTGGCGCGTGGCCGCTTTTGTTTCTGAACGGCATGAGGTCGCTCCTTGGTTTGGCGATCTGCGCCGGCATCACCCTCGCCCTGGCGCTGACCGCGCGCCGCCTCATCGGCGGCCAGCGCGGCGATATTCTCGGCGCGGTCGAACAACTTTGCGAAGCCGGTTTCCTGCTCGGCTACGCGGCCCATATCGGGACGATCTAGAACATGATTGCGTTAGATGAAGGAAAGCAGGCGCTTTTTAAAAAAAGCGCCGCAAAAACTTTTGTTTGTGCTGGGCCTGAGGCGTTGAAACCGCACGGGCCCAAAGTAAACAAAGTTTTTTTGCTTCTTTTTGTTCACAAAAAGAAGCCTTCCCCTTCGCCTCCCTTTCGGTTCGCTTCATGAACCTGATCGTCTGCCCGCTTGCGGAACTCGACATTGCACTGACGGCGCGCCCATCCCACGTGCTGAGCCTGCTCTCCCCCGACGCGCAGGCCCCAAACATCGAAACGACCAACCGCCTGCTGCTGCGCTTCAACGATATCGTCACGCCTCAGGAAGGGCTGGCGCCTCCCAGCCCGGCGGATATCGAAACCCTCATCGACTTCGCGCGAACCTGGCGCGGCCCGGCGCCGTTGCTAACGCATTGCTGGGCCGGCATCAGCCGCTCCACCGCCGCGGCCTTTATCATCGCCTGCCTGCATCATGCGCCCGGCGCGGAGCGGGAGCTGGCCAGGCTTTTGCGCCGCGCAGCGCCCGAGGCCACGCCCAACAAGTTGATGATCGCTTTGGCCGACGGCATCCTGCGACGCGACGGGCACATGATCCAGGCCATCGCCGCAATCGGGCGCGGCCGCGAGGCGGGGTACGGCACGCTGTTCACCCTCGCCTGGAAAGGCGAATAAGCCGCTTTCAGGAACCGAGGAAAGCGCGAATTTCCGCCGCGATCTCGATAGCGTGCGTCTCCAGCGCGAAATGTCCGGTGTCGAAAAACCGGACGACCGCATCGGGAATATCGCGCTGAAACGCCGTGGCGCCCGGCGGCAGAAAGAACGGATCGTTCTTGCCCCATGCCGCGAGAAAAGGCGGTTTATACGTCCGAAAATAAGTCTGAAATGCCGGATAGAGTTGCACGTTGCTTTTGTAATCGCCGAACAGATCGAGTTGGATCTCGTCCTGGCCCGGCCGCGCCAGGTAAAAATTATCGAGCGAATATCCGTCCGGCGAGACGGATGCCGGATCTGGAACGCCGTGCGTATATTGCCATTTGGTCGTCTCGGGCGTGAGGAAAGCCCGCAGCGCGTCGCGCTTCTGCGCCGAAGCCGCATCCTCCCAATAGGCCCGGATCGGGTTCCAGCCCTCGCTCAAGCCCTCCTCATAGGCGTTGCCGTTTTGCGAAATGATCGCGGTGATCCGGTCCGGATGTTTTGCGGCAATGCGGAAGCCTGTCGGCGCGCCATAGTCGAAAACATAAAGCGCAAACCGGCTGAGGCCGAGGATTTCGGTGAACCGGTCGATCATTTTTGCAATATTGTCGAATGAATAAGTGAATGAAGCACGCGGCGGCATGTCCGATTGACCAAAGCCGGGCAAGTCAGGCGCGATGACATGGTATCGGTCGGATAGAAGCGGGATCAGATCGCGGAACATATGGCCCGCCGTCGGAAACCCATGCAGCAAAAGCAGCGTGCGTGCCCCGCGTGCCCCGGCTTCACGATAGAATATTTTGCATCCGTCGACATCGACGGTACGGTATTTTATGGCGCTCATAATATCCTCCTCGGAACGGATCGCGATTCTTTGAGAGCGGCTCTAGAGGCTTGTCCCGACCGCGCGCACCGCCTCGAGGATCATGTCGACGACGAGATGCGGGGCAGTGACCGATGGGGTATGATCGACCGCGTGCGAACGGACCGTAGCCTTCATCCGCTCCGCCATCAATCGCTGTGTTTCCGGCACAATCATGCGGTCGGCCTCCGCCAGCAGGAACCAGCTCGGCCGGTCTTTCCAAAGCGGCCGCCCGACCTTCGTGGTGATGCAAGACAGCGCGATCGGCCGCTGGACGGCAAAAAGCACCGCCTGCTCCTCGGCGGAAGCGTGCGGCGCGAAGGCCGCCGGAAACGCCTCTTCCGGCAGCCAGACAAGCCCATTCGCATCCGGCGCCAGTTGCGGCGCCGCTTGATGGGGCGCCGCGCGATAGAAGACATCGGCAACGGTCTCGCCTTCATCAGGCGCGAGCGCGGCGACATAAACAAGCGCCTTGATTTTTTCCGAACGCGTCTGCCCGATCACCGCGCCGGCATAGGCATGTCCGACGAGAACGATGGGCCCGCGAACCCGTTCAATCACGCGGTCGAGCGCCGCCACGTCGTCCGTCAACGCGGTCAAAGGCAGCGGGGCGGCGACCGATTTCAGGCCCTTGGCCCGTAACCCGCGTATAATTTTTTCCCAACTCGAACCGTCCGCCCAGGCGCCATGCGCCAGGACGATCGTGATGTCATTTTCACTCGGCATCGTCTGTTTCTCCGGATGGTTGATCAACGCCGTGCCGGCTGTTTCGTGACGTGGCGGGCGATGAGCTGATCGGCGACATCATTGAGATCGTCACCGACAATCTGCGGCTGCGGGCCGACCCCGAGCACGTCATTCCCGGCGCGCCGAATGAGCGCACCGTCCCATCCCGCTGCGACGGCGCCCAAAATGTCCCAGGTATGGCACGCGATCAGGCAAATTTGCGACGGTTTTACCTGCAGCTCGTTCTCGACATACGCATAAGCCTCGGGCGCGGGCTTATGGCGTCTCACGCCATCCGCGCTGAAGCGGCGTTCGAACAAATCGACGATGCCCCCCTGTTCAAGCTGGCGGGTCTGGACCTCGAGCAGATTGTCGGTGAGCGTGAAAAGACGAAAGCCGGCGCTGCGAAGTTTGCGTAACGCGGCGGGCACCTCCGGATGCGGCGGCATCGTGGAAAATTTTTCGGTAAGCTCTTGCCTGTCCGCATCTCCGATCGTGATGCCGCGTGTGTCCGCCAGCATCTTCATCACGGCAGCGCCGATATCCGTGAACGGCACATATTGCCCTGCCACGGTCAGAGCCGCGGAATACATGATGAAATTCGCGAACCATAGCCGCATGGCGGATTTGTCGTCGAAAATGCGTTCGAATGTCAGCGCCATTGTTTCGAGGTCGAGAAGCGTTTCGTTCACGTCGAAAACAATGAGAGGCAGGTCGGACATGGCATAGATCTCCGGTTCGATGCACGCGATCACGGTTGCGGCATTCTGGATCGGCCGGCCTGCTGTCGGGGCGGAAGATGATCGGATGCTTATTCCACGCGCCAAGCTCACAGACAACAAGTTGTCTTGTAGACAACTTGTTGTCCAACATCAATCAGTCTGTCAAGTGACAATGCCCGGGCCTCCCCTAGCCAACCGGGTCCGCTGGTGGTTGTGAAGATCCCAGGAACAAGGATAGCCCCAACGCGTTGCGTAACGCGTCTCTGTCCTCGGAGGAGTGATTACGTTGCCGTTGCCTGCGAAGATCGATCCGATGATCGGGCCGCGTTTGCGGCATCTCCGCCTGGAGAAGGGTTTCACCGTCGAGGCGCTGGCCGCCGCCGCCGATCTGGACAAAGGCTTCCTCTCCCGCCTGGAGCGGGGCACCAAGCGTCCGTCCGTCGAGACGGTCTTGCGATTGTCCGCGGCGCTGGGCGTGCCGATCGGCCAGCTCTTCGGTGAGCAGACGGCTGACGACACAGTGCGGGTGAGCCGCGCCGCCGGCCGCATCCGCGCGTCGGAGGGGCACGATTCTTACGGGTTCGAGCTGCTCACGCCGAAGGGCTTCCTCATGGAAGCCTTTCTGTTTCACGTGGGCGCCGAGCCGACCGGCAAAGGGCAGCAGCATGACGGGGAAGAGATGTTCCTTGTCCTCTCCGGCACCGTGGAAATGCGGACACCGGATCGAACCTATGTGTTGGAAAAAGGCGACTGCGCCTGTTTCCCCGGACATCTCGCCCACCAGATGCGCCAGCTCGGCGCCGAACCGGCCATTGCTGTGATCGCCGTGGCGCGCGAAAGGTCCCCGGCAAGACGGTCTCAGACGACGACGGAAACAGCCGACGACGAGACTTCATGATCGATCGTCCATGGACATTTGCGCCATTGGCCGCGTCGTCTCATGGCCTTATGCTGCGTCACTCAGAATCAGGGGCCGTTATTTGACCGTCGACCTCCGCAACCCGATGCAGCCGGCCCACATGGTGCGTGACGCGCTCGGCCTTTCACCCCATCCCGAAGGTGGACATTATCGAGAATTGTGGCGCGATCGCCAGGCTTCGGGTGCGCGCGGCGCCGGCACCAGCATCCTGTTTTTGCTGGCGGAGGGAGAACGGTCGCATTGGCATCGGGTCGATGCGGCCGAGATCTGGCTCTGGCAGGCCGGCGCCCCTTTGTTGCTCGGAATTGCCGGCGCCGGTGGAAGCTGCGAGCGGGTGCGGCTCGGGCCCGACATGGCCGGCGGGGACATGCTGCAAGGCGTGGTGCCGGCGCACGCCTGGCAAGAGGCGGTCAGCCTCGGGGCCTGGAGCCTCGTCAGCTGCATCGTGGCGCCGGCCTTCGAGTTTGCGGGGTTTGAGCTCGCGCCTCCCGGATGGTCGCCTTTTGACAGCCAGCCATAGACCCACGCGCCGATGAGGGCCGCTTAGGAAGGTCGTGCTTCGGCAAAGACCGCCAAGGCGTTGGCCGCCGCGCGCGCCTCGTCCAATGCCCAGGATCGGAAGGCCTTCACGTCGGGCCGCTCCGCGTCGGCCTGCCTGAACGTGAGGTGATAGGAGTCGCCGCTTTGCACGATCAGCGGGAACGCCGCCGCCAGGCGGCCGCTGGAGATGTCCTCGCCGACCATCTGCGTATGGGCCATCGTGATGCCGGCGCCGTCGATCGCGGCCTGGTAGGCGAGGACGGAACTGCCGAAGGTCAGCCCGGCGTGGACATCGCGCGGCCTGATGCCGGCCGCCTCAAGCCAGATCTGCCAATCGTCCGGCCGCTTCATCGAATGCAGCAAAGTGTGCTCCAGCAATTGCGCCGGCCGCTCGATCGGCTGGATTTTCGCCAGATAGGCCGGGCTGCAGACAGGGATCAGTTCGATCGCGAACAAAGGCTCCTGTTGGATGCCCAGCGCGGTCTCGAGCCGGGTTTGCACGGTGATGTCGATTTCGTCGGTCTCGAAATGCACATAGTTCAGGGTCGTGGTGAGCTGAATGTCGATGGTCGGGCAATGCGAATGAAATTTGCCGAGCCGGGGCGCCAGCCATTTCGTGCCCAGGGTCGGGAACAGCTTGATCCGCAGGGGGCGGTGCCGGTGCGCCTGCAGGCGGGCCTGTGTCGCCTGCTCGATCCGATCGAACGCGCTGCGCACCACGAGCGCATATTCCGCGCCCTCAGCCGTGAGACGCGCCTCGCGATGACCCCGCTGAAACAGCGGCTCGCCGAGAAAGGCTTCAAGCAGCGCGATCTGGCGGCTGATCGCGCCCTGCGAAACATTCAGTTGCTTGGACGCCTCCGTGAAATTGCCGGTCCGGGCGGCGACTTCGAAGGCCCGCAGGGCGTTCAACGGCGGTAGTTGACGTTTCATGGCGCAGCACTCCCAAGCTCGTCTCTGCAATGAGTATTTTGCATCGCTGTAACGGCATACCGCGAGGCCGGAGGGATGCTTGCCTCAGGAAAACTCATTTGATCGATGAGTTAAATGACATTTCTTTCTCGTCCGCAAGTCGTATAGTGCACGCAACGAAGATCGGGGGACCATACCCCATCCGGGAGGAGGAACGTTAGACGAATGAATCATTCGGTCAATGCGGCGGCCAGGCTGGATCGCCTGCCGATGGGCAGCTTTCACCGGCGCGTTCTGCAACTCGTCGGGCTGGGGATGTTTTTCGACGGCTTCGACAATTCCATGGGGGCCGGCGTGCTTGCCGCTTTGGTCAAGAACCATTGGTCGACCATCGCCATGAATGCGCATTTCATCTCGGCGACGTTTGTCGGCCTGTCGATCGGCGCCGTCTTGTCCGGTTTCCTCGGCGATCGTTTCGGGCGCCGCTTCGCCTACCAGTTCAACCTGCTGATCTTCGGCGTGTCCTGCGTTCTCTCCTCCCTCGCCACGTCGATGGATCAGTTGATCATTCTGCGCGGCATCATGGGCATCGGCATCGGCGCCGAATATGTCGTGGGGTATTCGACGGTGAGCGAGTTCATGCCGCCGAAGCGGCGCGGCCGGGCGCTGGCCATCGTCGGGCTGCTCTCCATGTCGGGCGGCTTCGCCGTCTACCTGGTCTCGACCCAGATCATCCCGCATTTCGGCTGGCGGCCGATGTACATCATCGGCGGCGCCGGCGCGCTATGGGTCTGGTATATGCGGCGCAAACTGCCGGAATCGCCGCGCTGGCTGGAAAAAATGGGCCGCACCGAAGAGGCCGAGCGCGTGCTCGCCGAGATCGAGCGGGAAGCCTCGCAAGGCGGGGCCGTCCTAGCGCCGGTGCCGCCGGCGCTGCCACAGCCGGCGCGCTGGGTTCCGGTTGGCGTCCTGTTCGCACCGGCCGCGCGCCGGCGCACCATGCTGGCGCTGCTCGTCAATCTCGGCTGCATGGTCGGGTCCTACAGCTTCATCTCCTGGATCCCGAGCTTCTTCGTCCAGCAGGGCTTCACGGTGAAGGACGCCCTCACCTTCTCGACCATCATGACCTTCGGCAACATCGTCGGCCCGACCATCGGCATCTTCATCGCCGACCGCCTGGGGCGGCGCCGCGGCTTGATCTATGCCGCGGTCTGGTGCGCCGTCGCCGGCCTGGCCTATGCGTTGCAAACCAACATCTATGCCGTCGTCGCCTGTGGCTTCCTGCTCATCACCGGCATCACCTTGGCGATGGCCCTCGGCGTCGGCGGCTACACGCCGGAGCTGTTCCCCACCGAATACCGCTTCCGCGGCAATGGCGTGGCGCAGATGGTCGGGCGCATCGGCGTGATCCTGTCGCCCTATCTCGTGGTCAAACTGTTTCACGCTTACGGCACCGGCGCGGTGATGATTTTTATCGCGGCCCTCTATGTCACCATGGCGCTCTGCCTGACGCTGTTCGGCATCGAGACAAACCAGCGCTCGCTTGAGGCGGTGGCGCCGGAACCGGAATCCGCCACGTCTGGAATGGCGATCCAGGAGAATCAGCCGAGCCTGTCGTAGAGCCAGAAGGATGTCGCGCCGGGGCGGGCAGATCAGCGCCGCTCCCGGTCCGCGTGACGCCTTCCGATGTCTCCGCGGGCACGGCGATCCAAGCGAGCAAGGCGACCCGGCGCTCCTCCGATGGTCATCAGCCTTGGCTTGCCGGCGGCCTCGCTCCTGTAGGCGAGGCCG
>NZ_DATLPB010000111.1:0-59654 GCF_035535915.1 Acidocella sp. | reverse complement strand
GGCAGAATCGTAGCCAACGGTTTCTCGAATATCGTGGAGATATCGGATGCGCAAATCCATGGCGGTCCCTTTCCGGCGACATCCGACCCCCGCTTTACATCGGTCGGTAGCACGGCAATCAACCGCTTTCTGCGTCCCGTTTCCTACCAGAATTTTCCAGCGGAACTTTTGCCGCCGGCGCTTCGCGACGATAATCCACTGAATCTCTGGAGGTTGCGCGATAAACTTCCTGGACGGTTGTGACCGCCGCGAATTTCAAAGAAGCACGCGCTGCGGACCGCAGCGCGTGCTTGAATACATTATGGCTCCCAAATCGGCGGAGTACCTATGTAATTCCGGAGCCCGGTTATGAATGCCTGTAGCTTCGCTGATGGCTGCGCGAGCGCGCGGAGCAAGTAGACGCCCATGTCACGGCTGTTCCAAGCTTCTCCCGACAAGGGCAGCCGCGTCAGTAAGCCGGCGCGAATGTCCGGCCCTACAACCCAGGTCGGGAGGAAGGCAATGCCGAAACCGGCGAGGGCCGCCTGACGTAATGCCTCAAAATCGTCGCAACGGAACACCTCTGCGGAGGTGCCTAGAGTCTTTGTAGGGTAACCGAGGATATGAGCCCAACCGAGCAAATCGGTGCCATGCAGCTTGTCGAGCACCCGGTGGCCGGGGATCTCATCCGTCGTCTTGGGCGTGCCGGCATGTTCCAAATAGCTAGGACTGGCGACAAGCAGTCTCGTTTGAGGTGCCAGCTTTGTGGCGATGAGAGCACTATCCCGAAGCTCGCCAATTCTGATCACCGCATCCAGCCTGTCTAACACAGGGTCTGCAAGCCGCTCGGTTAAATCGAGCTCTATCTTGAGTTCCGGATACTCTGTGAAGAGTTCTTTTAGAGCCGGGACAACATAGCGCTTACCGAAAGTGGGAAGACAGGCAATCCGCAATACGCCGGCAATGGCGCCGCCCATCGCACTGACTTCCGCTTGTGTATCCGCAAGATCATTCAATAGCCGCTGGGCGCGTTCAAACAAATGTTGGCCGGCATCGGTCAGCGAGAGTGCCCTCGTCGAACGGACCAATAACGGCACGCCCAGGCTCTGCTCCAATCCGTCGATTTGACGCACGATCGACGAAGGGCTGACCGAGCGGCGACGAGCGGCGCTCGAGAAGCTGCCTCCGCGAACGACGTCAACGAAGATAGCCAAGTGTTCGGCGAACCTGGGATCCTTCATTTTTGCGCATCTCGCACAGCGGTTTGTAATTGGCAAGACGTTATCATTTGCGGCTCCATGGGGCAGTTGTCTTGTTGACATATGCAAACTCCGCTTCGTTCTGCATGAAATTGAGGAATAGACCATGACTGCGTTCTCAAAGATGCCGGTCGGCAACGGATATGGTGATCTCTTTCTGTTTATTAACGGCGAATGGATCGAAGCGGACGGCAGAGACACTTCGCCGGTCATAAACCCCGCGACAGGCGCCGTTGTCGGGTGTGTTCCACATGCGACAGCTGATGACCTTGACCTGGCCCTGGCCGTTGCTGAACGAAGCTTCCAGATCTGGCGCCGGACACCGGCTTATGAACGGGCAAAGGTCCTGAAGCAAACGGCAGCTCTCCTCAGAGAGCGGGCGCCCCACATCGAATGGCTGATGACCACCGAGGAAGGCAAGCCGCTCGCCGAAGCGAAATATGAGATCGCGAGCGCGGCTGATTACTTTGAGTGGTTTGCCGAACAGAGCAAGCGCATCTATGGCCGCGTCGTACCGGCACGTCGCTTGGGCATCCAACAATTGGTAAAGCGGATGGCGATCGGGCCCGTAGCTGCCTTCACGCCATGGAACTTTCCCGGCATCACGCCGGCCCGAAAACTGGCGGCAGCACTCGCGGCAGGTTGTTCCGTGATTATCAAGCCTGCCGAGGAATGCCCGGCGACCGCATTAGCGCTCGCCCGCGCCCTCGACGATGCGGGCCTGCCCAAGGGCGTGCTACAGATGGTTTTCGGCGTACCGGCGGAAATCTCCGAGCACCTCATCGCTTCCCCGGTGATCCGCAAAGTCACGTTCACAGGGTCTGTGCCGGTCGGTCGGCGACTAGCGGCGCAGGCCGCGCTCGGCATGAAGCCGATCACTCTTGAGCTCGGTGGCCACGGCCCCGTGCTGGTGTTCGACGATGCAGACCTGGACGAGGCGGCCCGGCTAGGGGCAGCAAACCGGTTCCGCGGCACCGGTCAAATCTGCATCTCCTCCACGCGTTTCTTAGTGCAGCGCGCGAGCTATGACACGTTCACGCAGAAATTCGTCGCCGCTGCCGAGGCATTAAAAGTTGGCCCCGGCCTCGACCCCGCAACCCAGGTCGGTCCGCTCGCTAACCAACGACAGGTAGACAAGGTCGAAGCGCTCGTCGCAGATGCGCTTTCGCTAGGCGCCAAAATCCTGACCGGCGGCAAGCGCGTCAGCGGCACCGGCTTCTTCTACGCTCCGACGGTGCTCGCGGATGTCCCGATGGAAGCGCGTGTGATGCGCGAGGAGCCGTTCGGTCCGATCGCTGTGCTCCGCCCGTTCGAGACATTGGAAGATGGTCTGGCCGAGGCCAATCGACTGCCTTACGGACTAAGTGCCTACGCATTCACCACCAGTGCCAAAACCGCCATGGCAGTCGGCGATGGATTTGAAGCCGGCATGATCGGCATCAATCATTTCAACATGGTCGTATCCGAGTTGCCATTCGGTGGCCTCAAGGAGAGCGGCTATGGTTCGGAAGGGGGCGAAGAAGGCATCGAAAATTACCTCGTGACCAAATTCATCAGCCAGATCTGAACGGAGAACGCAAGCTGCGTGGGTCACTTGTCCGGCTTTGGACGCCGACCTATCGGGTGCGATGAGTGCCTAACGCAATCGCCAACGCGTCATTGAACGCCGTCACGGAGAAGCGGACATGAAAGCCATTTCGTTTAATACATTTGGCGATGCCGGGGTTTTGCAGATCTCGGAGGCACCGGAACCATTGTTGCGGCCAACAGACCTACTGGTCCGCGTCCGCGCCGCCGGGGTAAACCGGGCTGACCTCATCCATCGCAACGGGGGCTATGGCCGACCTGACTTTGGCGATTCCACCATCATGGGATTGGAAATCGCCGGTGAAGTGATTGCCATGGGCATGGAAACCACTGGCTTCGAGGTTGGCCAGCGGGTCATGGGCGTCGTCGGCGGCGGCGCGTACGCCGAATTGGCACGGATCGACCACAGAATGGCGATGCCCATTCCTCATGAACTCGACTTCGTTCATGCCGCAGCGATTCCCGAAGCGTTCATTACGGCTCATGAGGCGCTGATTCATCTCGCCGAACTGCAACCGCACGAGACGGTGTTGATCCACGCCGCCGCCAGCGGCGTTGGTTCAGCTGCTGTCCAGCTGGCTTGTGCCGTCGGTGGTCGGATCATTGGTACGACCAAAGCAGAAAAGCTTGATGGAATACGTAAGCTCGGTGTCGACATCGCCGTTGACTACCAGCACCAGGATTTTGCCGAGGTCGTGGCCGAAGCCACCGATGGTCGCGGCGTCGACGTCGTGATCGATTTTGTTGGTGCGCCATATCTTGATCGTAACGTGCGCTCGATGGCCGAGGGCGGACGCTTGATACAAGTGGGGATCATGGGCGGGGCCGCAGATGCCAGGCTCCCGCTCGACGCGGTTCTCTATCGCCATCTGCGAATCATCGGCACGGTGATGAAGTCCCGACCGACGGACGTGAAATGCGCAATGAGCCGGCGCTTCGGTGACCGATGGCTCGAGCATTTCGATAACGGCGCTGTTAGAGCAGTGATTGACAGTATGTTCCCCTTTGCGAGGGCGGCTGATGCTCATCGCCGCATGGAGAGCGGCCAGGGGATCGGAAAAATCATACTCAGCGTCGATTGATCGTGGACGACTTTGCGCGCCCGTAAAGGTCATATAAAGAAGAAGTGCTGCTTAATCTCAGAACATCTGCTGGCCCATCTGCGGCCTTTCAATCGGAGATCTCTCATGTCTGTATTGTCCGTCGGTCCAAATCTTGGAAATAACGCTTACCCTCAGACGGGTACGAGCGAGCAGCAGGGGGCTGCTTCGTCCAGTTCGAACGTGAACACCGCATCAACCGCAACCCAATCCATGACCGCTGCGGCGTCACAATCGTCGACGGAGGTCGTCACTCTGAGCCCTGAGGCAAACCAGTATGCGGCGCTCGCATCACAGGGTATAGCGGTTACGGAGGTCAGTATTGCCGGGCTCGGCCTACCGTCACTGCCACAAGGCAGCAGTCCCGCAACCATGATTGGTTACTTGAAGGACATGAGTGAGGCTTCTCCCACGGTGCCGGTCGACGCTGATGGCAAACCGGACGGAGAGATTACATCCTCTGCTTTCGCGAAGGTTGTCGAGCAGTTCGGCGGCACAAAGCAACAGGCTGATCAACTCTTCGCTGCACTTGATACGAATGGTAGCGATTCGCTTTCAAATGCCGAAGTGCTGCAAGGTCTCGCTTCGGTATCTACTGACGGCAATAGCTCTACTGCGCAGTCACTGTTGTCGCTGATGAACGATGGCAATAGCGGCACCAGCGTGAGCCAGGAGAGCTTCCTTGCATTCGAGACTGCTCTGATTGCGGCTGAAACCCCGTCTCAGGCGTCATCGTAATCTCGTCGATCAAATATCGACGGTAACTCCACAATATCACCGATAGTTGAGTCGAGTGCTGTTTATGACCCTGCCCCGTTAGCATTACCCTTTCAGTCACTTGCGAATGCCTGGGGCAACCGGTGGTAAACTTAAACAGTCAGAAGGTTCGGGACCTGAGAGCCCTCAGGTCGCCAGCTTGATTTCATGCTTCGTCCCGATGGCGTGCCTGATCAAGCGTCACGTCCCCTCGGCGAAGGCGAGCTTGCCTGTGGGACAGCTCTCGAGCAGCACGCCTACGCCAAGATGTCCTGATATGTTGGCCATCGGGATGTCATACCCCGATGAACGACCGGTTTTGAGAAACGGCTCAGTTGCCCTGTACGTCCGGGATGGGCGCTGCCCCGCCTACCGATCAGCCCTTGCTACGACCGCTTTTGGGACGAGCTGGCAAGCTCCGGAGTGACTTACTTGGGTCGAATGCAGTCCATCGTTCAACCCGTCAAAACGTCTGTGCGAAGGTACTAGTCACCACCGGCGTGCCTATAACGCCGCTGCGTGACGCTGTGGGGTACTCCTGGCCGTATGTTGCATGTGCTGAATGGGCGTCACACGTCAGGACGACTCAGGAGAGTCGTACAGCCACCCCGTAGAGCCTCCGGTAGTCACCCACCAGGAGACGCCGCCGCAGACTCAGGCGAGTCTTTGTAAGGCTGTGGAGGGCGTGTCACGCAGCAGCCCCGCCCCCGACACTCTGCGTCGTCTGGATGATTGCCCCCGCGACGGCCCTGTAGCCTTCCCTCAGCGCCACCTCGGCCATCCCAGCGGCTGCGACGGGCACCAGGAGGCCGTCATGCATGGGCACAACAGGCGTACCTTCGGCCCATAGCGTTCGCATGGCGTGGGTTAGGCACTGCGCTTCGATGTTCTGGAGGCGAAGGGAAACGCGGTCTGAAGGAACCCCGAGGAGCTTGGAGAGGTCACGGAGGTAAGGATGAGCCGAGACGAGCGCATCCCTGATCTTGGGCATGCTCACCGCCTCGTCGTGTTTCATGTCTTTTGGCCAAGTCTTACGCAATGTCCCGGTACCGAGAGTGGCCGTCAGCGCCGCCTTGACCACGTCACGCTCGAAAGCAGCTAGCGCGCCGATCTGGTAGGGGTCGCCCAGTATCGCCTGTACGCCTGCGATAGCCGCAACGATGGACAACTGACTACCGCGTGCGTCGATCTCAGCAACCGCTTGCCCGTCAATCAGAATCTCAAGCCGGTCTTCCGCCGCCATGCGCTGTATCGACGCCTCTCCTGAGACAATCCACCGTCCACCGAACGTCCAGTCGTCCCGAAAGGTCCGGAAGAGCGCCGGGGGCTGGCAGTTGGACGACCATGAGGCCGCCGCAAGGAGCCGGTTAGCCAGCTGAACGTCGGCCTTGAGTTGCTTGTGGGTCTGATCGCTCCGGGGAATGCTAAGGCTTGCGCCACCGTCACTCTCGAACTGCTTCAGGACCATAGGTGTCTTCGCCACCTCGGCCTTCAGCGGAAAGCGTGTGCCGAAGCTGCGTTTTACGGTCTCCTTGTTGATGCCATACGACGCTGCAAGGTGGATCAGCGCGTCGCTTGCCTCATACCTGCTCGCCCATCCGGCCCAGGCCGTAACGTCGTTGAAGGCGTCCTGGCGCTCGAAACGGATGCCGGAATGGTGGAGCAGAAAGCCCGTAACCGCCAAACCATCGATCGCAGCTATCGCTGCTGAGTAGCCAACGTGACCTCTGAACGCCTCTTCCCGCCGACTCTTCAGGACCATCTTGCCGCGCCGTAGCGCAGACAGCAGCACGCCACCGACCACAGCCGCTACGGCTTCCTCCAGCGCCTGCCGTTCTTTCGGCCCACGAGGACGCCTGCGCTTCTCCTGGGCTGCTACGGCGTCGGTAAGCTCCGCCACTAGCGCCTCGGTGTTCGCATCGCGCGGCGTGTAGACCAGAAACAGAAATTCAGCTTCTTGAAGACGGATCGCTAAGCTTTTTGAAGCTCCGCCAGTTACGTATAGATGTGCTTTAAGATGCTCATCGAGACGCGTCTGTAAGCTGGTCATGAAGTGTGCCTGTGAGTGGTGGGTGAGTGGTGAGTAGTGGTTAATCAATACCCTGAGGGTACATGCAGATCTCTTGTAGAGTCCTGCTGGTGCTTACAGTCGTGTGGCAGTGGTGATCTGACCCAGCGTGTGAGACGGAGAGCCTCTCCTGGTCATACAGATCCACTTACTACAGCCCAGTCAGTGCCGCCCCCGACCTTCAATCATGCGTTTGCTTCGACCGAGCCCGATCCCGGAATACCTTCTCAATGGCACTCCGGCTAAGGTCAAACAGGTCGGCGGCTTGCTGCTGCGTCATGCCCTTGCCGCACAAGTCGACAATTGCAGTCTTTACGTCGTCGGTGAGATCTGCAGAAGGGATTCCACGTCTTCCGCGCGCCTCTCTTTCTTCAATATTCTTTGCCTGGGTTCCAATCTCCAAGTGAGCCGGATTTACGCAGAGGGGAATGTCGCACTGATGGCGAACTACGAGCCCTGCGGGGATAGGCGCACGGAAAATTTGGTAGGAGGCTCTATGCGCGCGCTGCATCTTTCCATCCAGCTGAAACGCCCCATACCCGTTTCCAGACTTCCCTCCTGTCCAGATCAAACAGTGTCCGAGGTCTTCTGTCGGCGGAACCTCGTCGCCATCGGGTTGATGGTCGGCACTATCGCCACGGAGATTTCGTAGCATAGCCGCCGTAGCTGCGGATGACTCACTTTCCGCAGTGTCGCGTTCGGTTCCCAGGCGCACCTTCTTAAGGAACCGCTCCACGGTAGGGCCATCAGCGCCTCGGGCAGCGGCAAGTTTTCGTAGGTCGTCAGCAACAGCGAGTGGCAAAACCGGTGCACCCTCAGCACCGACATCTTCGTTCTCTGAGGTCACAATGGAATGTCTTGTGGTCATCGTTAATCTTTCTATTAGGCGCGTTTTGATTGCATTTCTTGTGAAATGGTTAGGCAACAGACACGCGCTGTGCAGGAGATGCAAACGTTTTACCCACACGCATAAGACTAACAGTCTTCTGCCCTACCATTCAGAGTGCAGTCAGATCCTGCATAAAATTCGCAACGAATGTACGATTGTGCCAAAATTGTGCCAATATTAAATTTTGATTGACGTGCGTCAGCTTAAAAACGGCAATATATTCGTCATTGCGCGAGCGTTGCGCCCTGCATGACGCTTCCCGTACCTCTCCGCTGACTTCGTGACGCAGGTCGATACTGGTGGTACCCCAACGGCGAGGCCCACCGCTATCTCAAGTTTGTCCCACTTCGAATGGTGTGCCTGTGTGCTTCTCCGAGATACGCCAAGGCTGATCTCCGCGACATATTTTTGTCAGCACTTCGTATCATTGCGAATTCAAGATATCTCTATGTACGCAGTAGGATTATGCTGATCGGTCAATCCATGTCGGCCGGTTTTTCAGCCTCGCTGAGCATTCCTGCGGTGGCCTGCAGGCGTAGCCAGACCGAGCGTACGGCAGCTGCCGACCATTGCCCGCCCCGTGGAGTCCTGATGCCCGCCTCAGCCATCTTCGCGGCCACCTGCCGCAGGCTCTGACCGGCCTCGATGCCTGCCTTGACCATCGGCCCCACAAGCTCCGCATAGTCCCGCGCTGCATCGGCGTTAGCTGCCGCGCCAAGACGACCATCAGGCAGGCAACCACGGAAGCCGCCCATAATCACCCCACGCGCCTTCGCAGCGGCGAGGGAAGCTTTGGTCCGCTCGCTGATCAGTTCACGTTCCCTCTGGGCCATAAGGGCCATCAGACCAACGCTGAAGTTATCGGCGCTCGGGATATCCAACGCTCTGAATGCCGTCCCAGCGCGCTGTAGACCCAGCAGGAAGTGCGCATCACGGCTCAGCCGGTCCAGCTTAGCAATCAAGAGTGTGGCACCCGTGCGCTGGCACGACAGCAGCGCCTCTGCCAGCTTTGGCCTGTCCGACCGCTTGCCGGACTCCACCTCGATGACCTCACCCAGCAACACTGCTCCGTCTCTCAGGAACGCGGTGACCGCTGTACGCTGCGCTTCCAGTCCCAAGCCAGACCTGCCCTGCCGTTCTGTGCTGACCCGAAGGTAGGAAATATACCTACCCGCCATTGCGTCGCCCCCATGCTGCCGTACGAAGACCGTCTCCGCTCGGTGACAGAGTTCATACAGCGATACGAATCGGGTTGGTTGAGTCGAAACGGAATCGGTGTGATTCTCCAGACGCATGACTCGATGACTGTCGATGGCGCGCTTCCTGCTGTGTAACAGACCGCTGACAGCGGCACTGTGTCGTCGTTCGTATGTGATGCTTATTGCTTGTTGCTTACCTATCGTTCGCTGATCATGTCGTCATGATCGTTGGATGATGCGCGACGTGATGCCAGACTTCACACAGACTAACTCAATGCCACCGGGTAGCCATCCAAAGGAATTCAAAAAAAACGGCTTCAGTTGTTGTTATTGTAGTCCCCCTCACACTCTGGGTGTGACGCAAAGTCCCGCTGAATGCTGACCCGCCGGGTGGGTGCCGGGGGCGGTCTGGCGGATGGCCGGGTGCGTCATCGAGCACCGGTAGCATGTGCCGGGCTAAGCTTACTGAACTCTATACTAGTACCTCTGCACAGGGAATTTGACAGGTTGCGCGTAGTCTGACGCCGAGCCCTAATGCCTATGGGTTCTGCTCCCTTTGGAGGAACGGCTTTAGGTGGATTTCGGTCCATCCACTTTCGGGCGTCCCGGCGGCAACCAGACAGTCGGCCCACGGCCGGTCCGGGTCGAATGGAGCCTGACTGCTTTTGACGGGATCGCGCGTTAACGGACTTGATGCTTCCGACGAGAAGCGTCGCCTAACTGAATGACGACGGTGGTTTCAGCATGCCCGGAACACGAAAGGCGACCAAATACCGCGGCATCGACGCTCCGGTGGGAATAAAAGTTTCGATCCACAAGCATTCCTCCAGACTCGCTGCGGGACCCGGCCGATCAAGCAATTCGAGCATACCGAGAAACCCAAGCCTAACGTTGGTCGCCTGGTAGCTTGCGGCTTGCGAGCGATAGCGCTTGGCGGCCTGCGCGTCGGCGACCCCCTCATGCTTCTTCAACTCTATGATAACGCGGCAGTTGCTGAAGATCACATAGAGATCGGTCCGGCCGATTGCCACGCCCGGTATCTCGGCCAGGACATCGGCAGAGAGCAGATTGCCCCGGAGAAATTCACGAAGGTCCAGTTGCAAGTCCTGCTCCGTCGCGTCCTTTCTGCGCAGATATTCGATACGCGTGCCTTGCGTTCTCTTGTCGCCATCCTGTCGATCGACGCAAAACATGATGACCTGAAGCAGGAGATCATCAAAGCTGTCTTTGATGTTACCCTCATAGTCTGGGCAATGGGAGAGTTCGGTGGACAGTCTCCGATAGACACGATGGACGATGGGGTTCGCGATCCGCCTCGGCTGCGTCGCCCGATCGGCGAGTAGAGCCTCAAGCGTAGCTGCCATCTTCGCGGGCACCAGCGCTGCTTCTTCATCCGGGAGAACGCCCTGTAGCAGCGGAAATCTGGCGTTCTCCTCGACTATGCGCGGAAGGGATGCCTCCGCTCGCGCTATGCTCGATCGCAGTCGGTCCGCGGTCACGCGAAGGGACGGGTCCCAGTCCTCGACCGCCAACAGATCGTCGAGATGCGCGACCAGCCCCCTCTCGCGGACAAAGGACGCCTCGATGCGAGGCACGAATATCTGGTGCAGCCCCCTGCCCATCGCGACGGTGCGTTCAGCCTCATAGAGGGACAATATCTGCTCGAGAATCTTTGCGGCATGGAGCCAGCTGGGCCGTTCCAGATCCTGGGCGGCCCGGCGTACGGTGGTAAGCAACCGGCACCATTCGATCTCTCGGTCGCAGCGAGGTCGCAACCACAGCGGAATACGACCAATACCGAGCAGTTCGTGCCTGTCATCCAGCGCCTGCTCCAGTGCCAGGAGCGGGGCGTCGAGATCGATGGCCGCCCCATTGCTAGCGAACAGTTCAAGAATATCGATAATCGCGCAATAGGCGTGGGCGTCGAGCCGACCTGGATCGGCCGTCAAGGCAACGGCGAAGAGCTCGTGGGCCGATCGTAAACCTTCTCGAATTTGATCCATTGCGGCCGCATCAAGCGCACGGGCCAAAGCAGCCATGGCAAGCTCATAGGCTGCCTCGCCAGCAGCGCCGTCGATGGTCTGGAGCGCTGCCAGCGTATCCAGCAACGGCGCTTCGCCCCATTGATGATAGGCGGCACCAACGAGCTTCGCGGCGTGCTCGGCGAACAGATCAGACTCCTGATCGCTTAATTCGGACATGATCATCAGCACCCGGTAGCGGGTGGGAGCGTGGTCGAGCGAGATCTGAAACAAGGCCTCGAGCGCATAGGCTGCGATCAGCGCCTGTGGATTGGTTCGACGGTCGGTCACCCGCCCAGCGAGCACGGGAACGAGCTGCGCGAGCATGGCCTGGAGCAGCACATCCCCTCCAAGCAGGATCTCAAGCGCATCTCGATAAGTTGACGGATGCCGGTTGACGGCAAAAGCCTGGATAAGAAGCGGCGCAAGTCGAGTGCGATCATCCGGGGACGCCTCCGCGGCAGAGGCGACCAAAATGTCGAGGAACGGGCTCTCGGCGACACCGTCAGCTTCGGCGAGGATCGCATCGACCCCGCCTAGTGCCCGGACTGGGATCCCACCTGCACGAGCGGCCTGCTCCAGCCGGTCGACGATGCTCATCACCGGCATCGCGGCGATGTCCTACCAAACATATTCGTTACCGCGCGCGACGCGGCATTGCTCTTCACCCAGCTGATCGACGATCGAGGGGTTGGCGCTCGCAACGAATAGCTGAAGGCCGCGCGTCTCTTTGGCAATGGCCTTCAGTTCGCCGAGCAAAGTCGACAGATCCATCTCACTGACCTCTTCCGCGCCCGGCGAATCAATGATCAGTAGGCCAGGGTGCCGACCGAGCCCGCGGACCTGGCCGACCCGCAGCAGGGCAATCGCAGTCGCGAGACGGAGTCTGAGCCTTTCGCCGGCCGTAGCCTTGGAGAAGCTGGTGCCCGCACCGCCTTTGGTGATTGTGAGAGTGGCGTTGCTATTCAGCTTCACCTCTTCCAGCGCCTGTACGCCCATCCGCTGGCCGAGGCTCAGTATCTCGGCGTTGAGCGCATCTAGAATATCGCCGCGCCCCCTGTCATAGGCCTTTTTTGCTTCTTCGTCGGCGGCCCGGACCAGGGCCGCGTCCGGATGATCCTCGAGCTGTACCGATGGTGCCTGCCGTTCGCGTAGTGCTCCTTCCAGACGGGCCACTTCCAGTTCCGCCTCACGACGCTTTTGAAAGGCCGTGCTCCGGACTGCCTCGTCGAGTGCGGTCTGCGCCTCGTTGAGCGCATGCCTATTGGTTACCACTTGTCCGCGGAGGGATTTGATAAAAGCGTCGGCCTGATCGGCCGCCTTGCGGGATGCCTGCGCACGCTCTTCAGCCTCCGCGATCGCTTCGCTGGTATCCTCCAGCTGTTCGGCAGGGATGGATTCCGAGCAGAGCGAGCAACTGAAGTCTGCACTCTCCTTCTTGATCCGGGCGCTCGTTACCCGCGTTTCACATCGCGGGCAGCAAGTCGGCTCCAGGCCGTTGAAGAATTGCGTGGCGACGATGTTCTCACGCAGGTCGCGTAGCCCGCGCTCGTCCGCCGTTGCGACGCTGCGCAATTGAGTTGCCTCCACCTCGGCGGTCGCAAGTTTTACCTGCAGCTCGGTTCCGACCGGTGCGAGCTTCGCGACTTCGTCTGCGCGCGCCTTCAACTGTTCGGCGCTCACCGCCTCGGTGGGAAGCTTCTTAAGCAGTTTAGTCGCTGTCTCTAGCTCCATACCCAGCCGCTCGCGCGCCGCCGTAGCCTCGCCGGCGCTCTTGGCTGCCGCCTTGCTGGCGTGTTCGCGCTCCTGATCGATCTCCTTGCGCGCAGTTCCGGTTTGCATACGGGTATTCGCCCAGGGCAAGCCAATATACATCTGCAACATCCGGGCGGGCAGGCCTGCCATGAGTACGTCGCCCAGAAGCTGCTTGTGCTCACCGCCGAAATAGAGTCCGCCGGATAGTGCCGCCCATCCATGCTCGACCGCCTGCTTCTCTCCATCGGCGCCGTGCATGGCGGGGATGGGATCGAGATCGAGCGTGCGCATCATGAAGCCCGACATTGCCGCGGCGAAACCGTCGTCCGATGCGAAGCGGTCCAGCTCGTCGGCCGTCCCATCTGACCTCAGGCGAGCGAGGTTGCCCGCCGGCACGCTGTCGGTAAGGTCGAACGCCACACGATATTGCTGGTCATCGACGCTGAATTCGAGAGAAACCCAGTTGAGCCAGCTACGGACGTCGTCCTGAAGATTCTTCGGCGAGCCACGCAGGCACCAGAGTAGAATTTCGAGCACTGACGATTTACCGGCAAAGTTCTTCTCGCTGGTAATTGCCCAGACGCCCGGCCCTAGATTGGACCATGAAAAGTCGAATGTGCCTTCGATCGAACCCCGCTTCTCGCCCTTGAAGGCGATCCGCGTGATCGTCAGCGTCGGCGCCGGACGACTTGGGCGGTCGGGCGCGATGCCTAAGCGCCGCAGTCGCAACTCCGCGTCCTTCGGGTCCATCCCCGCGCGCGCGGCCACAGCCTCGAGCCAACCGAGCGACATGATTCCTATTTCTCCAAAAATGCTTCGAGCCGGGCACGCACGCGCTCTGTGATCGGCTCGATGACCCGATTGAGTTCTGTCTGCTTATATTCCCGCTGGAGATATTGGCGGTCCTTCAGCGCCTTGCCGCCCGTCGTCCCCGCCACACGCGCGACGATATTGGCACGCTCGCGATACCAGGCGAGTTCGGGCGCCGCCGCTGCGAGTTCGTTCATCGACGATCGTCCCTTGCTCGTCAGCAAATAGTTATGCTCGCGGATCTGGCCGGGCACGCCGCTGCGGCGGACGATGACGAGGTCGGACGCGCGCAGGATCGCTAATGCATCGTCGAGCGGTTCGAACGCCCCGAAATGATAGCGGATCATGGGAAAACGGCGAAGGTCGGGCTCCCGGTCATCGAAGATCCGCCGCGCCTGATCGAGCAGATCTTCGTCCTGATCCTGCTCATATTCGTTCAGCAGCTCGTTTGCGAGGTAGTCGGGATAGCGCATCCAGAAATCGAGCGCCTGCAGACGGGACTGTGCATGAAGCACGGCGACGACATCGGGTCCCCATGTTCCATCCTCGACCGGCGTGCCTGCCGCGTCGATGCAGGCGAGAAGGCGGACCGCGCTCTGCCGGTCCGACGCTTTGGCGACGTCTGCCCCTATTCCCCCGTTTGTGGCCATGAATCAGGGCGCCCCGCTCCGACCGGCATACAAATCCCCTGCCCGTGACGCCGGCGGGCGAGTGTTATTCAGAAACTCACCAGCGCATGCATAAAGCCGGAACATCAAGCCTCTATCCCCCACTACTTCGTGATAGCTGCCTCAAATTTGATTCAATTCCAATACAGATCCATTGAACCAGCAGTCTTTTTTTCTATTTTCGGTCGCAGAGCTTAAAACCATTGTACGATTAGTCTGTCGCAAAGCTCGGCTCGTAATTTTGCGTGGAACCCCTTTAGGTCTGCAGCTCCACTCCAGGGATAACCGCTTTCGGGGAGATCTTGAACGTCCAAGAAGGGCGCACGGCCGTCAAAACTGGGCGGCACTGAACGTCCGTTCCTGCGGTCACCTTCCGATTTGGCCTCTTTGCAAGTGGCCGAAGGAGTGGTGCGAACGCTTCTGTTTGCGCGTCGGTAAGTTATTGATTTTATTGATATATTCGGCTGCAGGTGCCCGTCCAGGTTACCCCTAAATGGTCAAGCTAACGCCTCCGCCTGTAGCTCTGACACCACCACTCCGCGCGGCACGGGTATCCTCCCGATGGCTTCAGCAAGCCGCCGCAACGATTCCCCGCGCACACCATACTTTGCGCCGGTCGATTTCTTGGCGTGACCGCAGATGGAGTCACGCAGATCCTGCGGCACGTCCTGAGTGCTCAGCTCGTCCTGTATGCGGTGACGCCAGCTATGGTTCGGCACTACGCGCTCATCTGTGAGGCCCAGCTCGCGCCGAATCCAACGGCCCACCACGTTGTAGCTCCGGCCTCCTAGCATCCCGTACTTGTCCGGCTCTTTGTCGGGGAATAGCTGCCCGCCCTGCGGCAGGGTGGCGGCGTACTTAAGCAGGCCTTCAGCTACCAGCGCGGGATGGATCGGGATGTTTCGCCGTTCTGAAGACTTCACGCTCTTGCCCGGCCCATCCTCGTTCACTGAGATGTACCAAATCCCGCCGTCTTCCCGGAGGTCAGACACTGAGAGCTGCAGGACTTCCGCCACGCGCATCCCGGTGAACGCCATAATCCAGTGAGCCCAGCGGCGGGAGGGGCGGTCCTGCTCTCGGCTGGCGTTGAGTATCTGCGCCGCCTGTTGGTCACTGTAGGGCAGGGGAGAGTCGTTCTTCTTGGGCTGCAGGCGCAGGGTCGGGTCCGCCGGGTTATTCGGCAGGACGCCATCGTTGACCGCGAAGTCAAATACTTGGCGGATCATGGAGAAACGGTTGTTCCAGGTATTGTTATTTAGACCCGCTGCAATCGTCTCCTGCCGCCAGCGCCGAAAGTCTGCCGTAGTTACCCGCGCGGCGTCATCGTGCCCCAGAAATCGCCTCAAGAGGTCGATCATCCCGCCGGTCTCTCCGATCACGCGGGGTTTCACAGTAGCCACGGCCTTCCAGGCTTCGAATATACCCGTAAGCGTGACCGTAGAGCTGGTGCGCTTTGCAGAGGCCGGAAGTGGTACGTCTGGCAGGTTCTCCCGTGCTGCTGCGAGGGGATCCAATGCCTGCGCTATCCTCACGGCCAATACAGGCTCCGTAAGGTCTGCCCGGAGGTAGGCTCCCTGGACGACGCGGGCCATGGTCTGGACCAAGAGCGGGCGGGTCTCGGGGGTAATAGAGACGCCAGCCACCGTCAGGGCTTCGTCGGTGTGAGCCTCCACCCGGTCCCACATAACGGCGATGCGCTCTGGTGTGCGGCACTCGGGCAGGTCCAGCGGCTCAAATATGTCCGAGTCGGTCCCTCCAGTATTCAACGGTGCCCCTGAGGCAATCCATGCGGCCCACGTTGCGGCCACCTCCCGGGCCTTCGTGGCGTCCAACGTGACCACATTCAGAGCACGCTCCCACTCCAATTCGCGGTCTGCCCACTGCTGTAGAACACCGGGCCACTTCTCCAGGGCCTTCTTTTTGTCAGCTTCTCCTGTGCTGATCTTGATGACCTTGTTACCGGCGACCGCCCAGTACCGAGTCGGTACGCGCTTCCGTAGCTTCCAGATGCCTGTCTTTGGGTCTCTCCAAGGGGTCGCCATTCTCATAGTCACCACGTCTGTGTACCGCCTTTGTGTACCACCTTTGGGTGCCGCAAAGCCACAGAAGTCCAGGACTATAGAGAAAACAACGCCTTACCAGTAGGGGTATGCCGGGTGAGGGATTTGAACCCCCGGCCTTCGGTTTACAAAACCGCTGCACTACCACTGTGCTAACCCGGCATTACGCTTGGACAGGGTGTATATAGCGCCTCCTTTCCAAAGCCAACGCATCGTGACGCCATGGCGCGGTGGGAGGTGGAGGCGAGTGATGAGGGCGTGGAATTCGCCGCAAGTCCTCATGCGCTGAATGCATGGCTGGGCCGGTGAGCCTTGCTTTGGCGAATGGCTTGAAACGGGTTTGCGCGGCAAAATCACTGCATTGCCGCCGCACGAACCCGGGCTAGGAGCGGCCATTTGCATCAATGCAATTTTGCTTCCACCTCCCTCTTGATCCGCAGGCGAACTCCGGTCTATATGCCCGCCACCGGTTCGGGGCTATAGCTCAATTGGTAGAGCGCCTGCATGGCATGCAGGAGGTCAGCGGTTCGATTCCGCTTAGCTCCACCAACCGTTCCCTTGAAATTGATGGCGAGAGTCAGCCGTTTTCCGCGGCGCCGTTGCGGTGCATATGCGCGGCATGCCGACCTGAGGCCGATTTGCCTTACGGCAGGGCGCGTGGCTCGGCCGCAGCCTATGTCGGGAATGTTGGATTTGCGGCTGGTAGGCGGGCGTGCCGGTGGCAGAGGCCGCGGCGTACCAGCTGGAATTTAAGGAGAACTGGCCGGAATTTGATTTTGAGAGGCCAGGCACAATTGAGGCCCGCTTTGCCCACGCCTGCTCACAGCCTCAGAATCGAGATTGAATACGGCCCGTATGATGTCGTCCGCCGGGCGGTCCCATCCATAAGCCGAGAGGGCGTGCTCGGAGGCAGCGTCGGCAATCGCGCTGTACCGCTCGGGGGTCTCCACAATTGCGATCGCTTCCTGGAGCGCTGAATCCCATTCGAAGGGCTTTACCAGAAAGCCGGTTCGCCCATGTTCGATGCTGTTCTTAAAAGTGAACGTTGGTGTAGCAAGCGTTATTGTGCCACATACCGCAGCTTCGAAATATTTTATTTCTGATTTGCAATTTGTAAACGTGTTGGATTGAAGGGGGGCAATATTAATTTCGACCTCAGCGATCAGGCGCTGGAGATTCATAAAATCCTGGAGGGGGTGGATTTCAATGCGGTCGCGATAGCGCTGCAACTCTCCGCTTACATCGAGGAAACCAACGACACGGAGCACGATGCGCGGGTCGTTTTCCAGAAGACGGTAGATCGCCGGAGCGGCCACGGCGAAGTCGCGGGCGTGAGACGGAGATCCGCTGAAATAGCCAATATGGATGCGTCCATCTCGTGCCCAATTTGCGTTCCGCTTTATGCCGTGAAATCCGGCCGAGAGAGCTTGCTGTTCACGATTGAGATAATTCGGGACGACGGCCGTGCGCAATCGAGGTTCAAACTCCTTGGCGCGTTCGGCAAGGTAGTGGTTTGTCGTTATGAATGTGTCACAAAGGCGCATTGTTGCGCCCAAGCGGCCAATCATCGAGAACCAATCGTTCCAGACGGCTTCATCAGATTGATTGAGGTTCAGGGAATCGACGAGGAGATGGAGCCGCTCGACATCGAAAACCAGGTCATCGCAATCGAATAGAACAGGTATTCCACGGGCGCGGGCGCGGGCGATCAACTGCGCCACCCGGGCGTTATAGCGCGTGCGGCAGATCACCAGCGCATCGGCCATTTCGACAAAGCCGGGGTCCGCATTCAGATCTCGGTGATCGAACCATGCACCGGAGGTGGCGAGTTCAGGGTGGGCCGCAAGCGTTAAGCCTGGATTGAAAGCACGGTAGCGAAACGTGCTGGTATCCGGGAGCTCGTAGAAATAGGCAATGCGGCGTTGCTGCGCCATCATCTGCTTTAATCGGTCATCGTAGCTCGACAGCCAGGGATCAACGTATCGTATGGCCGAAGGAATGTTCAGGAACATTTTCTGAGTTCCTGGGGGGGGAGGAGTCGATCAAGGGCGGGGCGAAGTGAGGCTTCCCAGTCCCGTGAGATGTGGTCGCTTCGGTAGTTCTCCATGCGCAAGGGAGCATTTTGAGCCAGCATGGCGCCGCGCCGCAGAGCCTCACATAGCCCGTCTATGCTTGGTGGGGCGGTAATGATGTTTCGAGACCAGCGCTCCAGCGATGTCTTTGGGCCGTGAGTGTTGGTGACGACCACGGCGCCTGACGCTGCCAGGTCAAGTGGCGGGTAGGACGGATGTGGTGTATCCATCAAGCACAGGCCGAGATCCATCTGCGACACGAGTTCGGCGTAGTTTGACCAAGACAAATTGGCGCGCACAATGGGGCGTGCATCGCCGGGCAATTTTAGGTCCGGGATGTTATTGCCCACAAAGTGAATATTCCACTCGTTCGATGGCAGCGAACCATCGCGCATGGCGGCATCGATGACCTCTAAACCACGCCAAAACAGGTTCCGAGGATGGTTGGGGCGTGCGTAGAAGAAAAAGTTCCACTTGCCATTCCGAGGCCGGGATTCTGTTGGCTGGGCAAAGCTGGGAAAAGCAGGGTCAAACCAGTGGCCACGCTCCCGAAGCCGCGGCAACGGATCGGCACCTTCAGCGAGGTGGTCAAAAAGGAGCTGGGTGTTGACGATGACGCGCACGTTCGGTTCGGCCAGGGTTTCGGCGCAGCGCAATCTTGAGTCGTCATGCGCATAGAACATTCGCTCATCCTCCTGCAGGAGGTAGAGGATTTGGGCAGCATCAACTGAACCTAAAACGGCGCGCGTTGTCCACCAAGACGTTGTGAGGATCGTGTCTTCGGGTCCGACAGAGAGAGGCTTATCCCGGCCGATGGGTATATGCGCGAAATCCGTTTCGCCGTCCCAGTCAATTTTGTGTGCCTTCAGAATTCTGCCCAGAACGGCAGGGTCCGTGGCATCGCTGCGCGTTACCAGACGGAGCCGGGCGCCTAATCGCTTTGCGGAGAGCGCGCCAACCACCAGGGCAGTGCCAACCCCGCCGAATAAGCTATGCGCCGCGACGCTGTCCGTCACGATCGTAAGAGTTCGGGGAGCACGCCGATCGATGTATACCGGCAGCGGGGCCCACGGTTCATTATGTGCCAGAATCAGCGAGCGTATCGAGCCGCCCGCCATGAAATTCGTCGGGGCACCGGACGTTATCAAAGATAACACGATGTGCCGATTCACTAGATAACGGGGAAGCCGTTTGATTACCCCTCGTACGCCATGGCGTCTCAGGCCATTAAGTGCCAAATTGATCGTGCTGCGAATCAGATGCCAACTTCTGCGCAAACGCTTACTCTGCCGCATCATCATTCATCGCGCATGAAATTAGTTTTTGAAAAAATTGACATGTAAAGCGCATGTTGCCCGCAATATGGCGCCCCCTCATTTGTCGGTCCTATATCAGCTGAAATAGCGTCTTTATCAGTTGCTCCTGTGTTTGGGCAAGTTCGGTGCTGGACTGGCCCGACGTACAGCTTAGCATTGTCTGACTGCTTTCGTCGCAAGCGTAAACGGCGGAGGTGGATCGGCAAGCTGTACGGTAACGAGGCGAGGCCGATGTGCCGCAGCACGGTTCGCCAGGAAATGCAGGCGATATCCAGGCTGAGGAAGGACCGGACATCTGCTTGGGTGGTTGCAGCTACCGGTGCACGGACCATGGTCGAATCGTAGGGCCGGTTCTTCCTGGCTTGGAAGGAGCCACAAACCATATCCGCTCCCGCAATTGGTCCGCCGGCTAGATATAAGACGTCTATTTATCAACTCAAGGTTGCCAAATTGCCGGCCGCCACCACGGGCTGAGCGCCGCCATCCACCTCGTCGTGGCCGCAGTTTGTGAAGCTTATGACGCTGGACCCTGGATTTTAGTGGCTTATGATCTGCCAGGCTTGTGAGGGTGGTACGATAAGATGGATGACGCTCGGCTTGTCGGACTGCTAGAAGGGGTGGCTGTGGGGGCCATTGATATCATTTATTGGTTTTATGCCGAAGGATAAAACATTGCCTACTGCAAAACGATATGTTGATACTTGGGCTTCATGCGTCCTGTAACTTCAGGCTATAGGGGTAGCCACTTGGTTATCGGCGGCGGCGGTTTCATTGGCCGGCATGTCGGGCTGATGCTGTCGCAGCAGGGGTGCGATGTGTGTCTCGCCGGCCGGACGCGGCCGAAATTCCTTGATGAGGCTGTTTCCTGCGAGTCGCTTCCCTGGCGCGATCTCGATATTTACAACGCTGCCTGGGATGAGCAGATCGAGGCGGTAGATGTCGTCCATTTTTACGCATGGGGGTCGCAGCCAGCGACAGCTAACGCCGACCCGAAATCCGATCTCGAGCGCAACCTTGGCGCTCTACTCGGGCTGCTCAATGCACTGAAGCGCCGCGGCCACGGGAGGGTTGTGTTCTCCTCCTCCGGGGGCACGGTCTATGGCCCGTTGAAGCGGGTTCCCGTGCCCGAGTGGCATGAACTTGCGCCGATCAATGCTTATGGCGCCGGCAAGGCAGCGGCGGAAATTTATCTGAACCTGTATCGTGTCATGCATGGACTGGATTGCCGAGTCGCGCGTATCGCCAACCCGTTCGGTGCCGGGCAGGACATATCGCGCGGGCTTGGTGCGGTGACCGTCTTTTTGAACAAGGCCCTCAACAATCAGCCAATTGAGATCTGGGGCACAGGAGAGGTGGTTCGTGATTTCATCCATGTGGCCGATGTTGCCGAGTGCCTTGTGCGACTCGCCACGGAGGATGATTTGCAGGGGCAGCATGTGTTCAATATAGGCAGTGGCAAGGGAATCAGCCTGAACTCAGTCGTCGATATTCTGGAAAGGCGCTTCCGCCGCAAATTGATCGTTGACCGTAAGCCGGGACGCACGTTCGATGTGCCTTCGAACGTGCTGTCCATAGAGCGGATCGAACGTATACTCGACTGGCGGCCGCGGCTGACCTTTCCCGAAGGGTTGGCTCGGATGCTGTCCGACCTGGCCGATCACCCCGAGATCTCGACGTTGCACAGGTCCGATGCGTCGCCTTCGCAGCCGCAGGACACCAAACATCAGAATGCCGACGTCTCGCACACCGCCAAACAAGCCGAGAATCAAAGTCTATGAAAATCGCCCTGTTCGTGCACTGCTTTTTCCCGGACCATTTTTATGGCACCGAAACTTATACGCTGCACGTGGCGAAATCCTTGCGGGCGCGCGGGCATCATGTGACCGTGGTGACGGGTGTATTTCAGGGTGAGCCGCGCAATCGGGCGATCCTAACGCGCTATATCTATGATGGCATGCCCGTTGTCGCTTTCGACAAGAATTATTTGCCGCACATGACTTTGCGCGAGACATATTGGCAGGAGAACGCGCGGCCGGTGCTGCGGCAGATTCTCGATGAGCTCCGGCCTGATATCGTGCATGTCACGCACCTCGAGAACCATACCGCCGTGTTGGTGGATGAAGCGAAGGCGGCTGGCTATCCAGTGGTGGCAACACTGACGGATTTCTTCGGCTTCTGCTACAACAGCAAGCTGCAATCGGCGGATGGAGAGCTGTGTAAGGGACCCAACCAGCTGCGCACGAACTGTATCGCCTGCTACGAGAAGGCCGCAGGCAACTGGCCACGCCGGAATTATAAGGCATCGATCGCGGCAAAGCGGTTATACTATGGATTGAAGCGGCACAGGGACGAGCGGCAGCTCTATCCAATCGGCGACGTGGTCAAGCGACCGCAAACCCTACGCGATGCCTATAAACACTATGATGCGATGATCGCACCCACGCAATTTCTATATGATGCTTATGCCCGCAACGGGTTTGATACGCGACGCCTATCTCTAAGTCGTTTTGGTGTCGATCTTGACCGGCGGGAGAAGCCAGCGCCGGCCGAGGGCGCGCCGCTAACCATTGGTTATATTGGACAGATCGCAGTGCATAAGGGAGTGGATCTTCTGATAGAGGCGACGCGGGCATTGAAGCCGGGTAGTTTCCGACTAAAAATCTACGGACCTGTCGATGAGTCCCCCTATTTCCAGAAGCTGCGGCGCTTGGCGACCGAGGATACCGAATTCTGTGGTACGTTCCCCACGGCTGAATTCAGATCCGTGCTCGACGGCATGGATGTGCTGACCATTCCATCAACCTGGTATGAGAACAGTCCGCTCGTGCTGCTGAATGCGCTTGCCTCGCATACCCCGGTTGTTGTCTCCAGCGTGCAGGGACTAACGGAGTTTCTCGATGGCGGTAATGGCTGGAGTTTCGAGCGCGGTAGCGTGGAAGATTTAACCAGATTGTTGAGGCAGTTGACGGAAGCACCGGCCAAGACCAGGGCCTATGGTCTGAACACCCATTATAGCCGGACCATCGAGGTGATGGTTGATGAGGTGGTGGACACATACGACGCGGTTCTAACCACGCGTGTTGGTACGAGACAGAAATATCTATCTGGGGCCAGTGCATAGTGATGCTTTTGAATTGTCCCGTCTGCCTCAAAAATACGTTCGATGTGACGGCACAGCCAGGCCGATGCTGCCGGGCGTGCGGTTATGTCAGGTTGCCGGAAACAAGTGAGATTCAAGGTCCTTTGGATGCTGACCTACCAACATGGATACAGGATATTTTGTCGGAGGCTCTGCGCGGTGCAGGGCGCGCCGAGCTGCTTGAAATCGGTTGTGGAAGCGGAGTGCGTCTGAAGCTGGCGGATAAATTGGGGTTTTCCGTGATGGGGGTGGAAGCAAGCGCGCCGCTGCGGAACCGGGCACGCCAGCTCCTGCCAGGAAGGTTTATCGCGGAATCGCTAGAGCATCTGCCACCGCACGGTTTCGATTTCGTACTTCTGACCGGTGTGCTGGAGCGCGCGCCGGATCCTTATGTGCCATTCTATAGCCTTTTCGGAAAGGGCGTGATTACCGAGCGGACCACCGTGCTGGTGGACATGACAGTACGAGGAGTTGATGCGTCCGTACGGAACATTTTCTCCACATCGGCATTGGCCGTTTTGTTCCGTATGACCAATTTTCAGCATTGCGAGATCGCCGAGGTTCCCGAGGCGGATGGTTCCGTTCATTTGCACTGCGTGGCACGTGGCAGCCATTTTTCCAGCTTCATGCAGGAGCGCTACGTGCCCGGCACTTGGAGCGAGCTGACCGATTATGAGCATCTGCCGCGCTATGAGTACGCATCGCATCTGGCAACTGGGGGAAATGTACTGGATTTTGGCTGCGGTACCGGCTATGGCGCGCGTAGGCTGGCAGCCGCGGCACTCAACGTACTGGCAGTGGATATTGATGAGGTCGCGCTGGATTATGCCCGCTCTGGCCATGACATGGATAATCTACAATTTCTCCGAAATGCCGATCTCGGAGACTCGTTAGAGGCGGAGCAGTTCAACCTCATCACCTGTTTTGAGGTGATAGAGCATATTTCCGCAGAGCAGCAGGGCGAATTGATGAAAAACCTCGCCAAGCTGCTGAAACCGGAGGGGGTGCTGTTAATCTCCACCCCAAACCCGACGGTGACAGCGCTTTATGGCGAGAATCCCTATCATCTGCACGAGATGAAACTAGAGGAATTCCGCACGCTGGTCTCCTCAGCTTTTCCGCACGTTCAGATGCTTCTACAGAACATCTCCGCCAGCGTGTTTTTGCAGACGGAAGATTTGTCGGAACATGCTGAGTTGGTGTGTGACCGGAAGCTTTTTCAGGGCGACTTCAATAACGCGATCTATATCGCAGCTTGTGCAAAGAAGAAGCTGCCGGATTTACCGTCAGTCGTCTATCCGGACAAGGGGCGGAATTTCATCGCCGGACACGTTGATATGCAGCGGCAACGGAGTCTGCTTTCGTTGGAGCGCTTGAAGTTAGTTCAGCGGGAGAGGGAAAACACGATCTTGCGGGATCAGTTGGCTGCCGAGCTAGAGCTGAAGCGCCTGACGGTGCAGCGTGAGATGGAAAACACGGACCTGCGGAATCAGTTGGCCGCCGAGCTAGAGCTGAAGCACCTAATGGTGCAGCGTGAGATGGAAAACACCGTCTTGCGGGACGAATTGACAGCCGCCAAAAACCGTCTGACCGCAAGGGTGAGGGACGCGGAGGCGAGGAGTGCACATTTAACCCAACAATTGCTGGCCGCGCAAGACGAGCAAAACGCGCTGACCACGCAACTACGACAAATCCACGATTCAAGCAGCTGGCGTGCACTACGCCGCATACAGCCCCTGCTTGCAGAGTTACGCCCTGTTCTGCGCCCGCCGCTTCGGCTGGCATATCGCGCTTGGCGTCGCTTGAAAGGCCGGTCATTAGCGCCAACGCCGCTTGCCGGCCCGGTAGATCCCACTTCGCATCCCCGGAATTTGCCGCTGGAATTCCGGCTGGAGCCGGTGTGGAACGAGGCGGCAGGCCATTATCAACTGGAATATGACATGAGTGCCAGGGTCCACAGGCCGGGCGGTTGGGTTGAGCCGTACCATGTCGTGCCGTTCCATCAAGATGGACCAGCGCAGAAGCGCATTCTGCACATCATTCCCAATGTATTTGTCGGTGGCTCAACGCAGCTTGTCATCGACCTTGTGCAGAAGCTCCCGCGCCCCTATGAGCATGAGATCCTGACTTCTGCGTTGTGGCCGGGGGGAGTACATACCGGTGTAGGGATACATCAGGTGCAAGCAGCTGATCCGCTGGCGATGGCACGGCTGATGGATGAGGTGCGGCCGGACATGATACATGTCCATTATTGGGGACTGACGGACGAAAGCTGGTATCAGGCGGCGTTGGAGGCGATACGCGGGTGCGGGGTGCCGGCGGTGCAGAATGTGAACACGCCGATTGCCCCCCTCGTCGATCCGGTATTTGGCTCTTATGTGTTTGTCAGCCAATATGTATTAGACTGTTTCGGTGGACAGGCGGCGGCAAGCGGAGCCGCTGTGCGGGTGATTCATCCCGGCATCGATCTGAGCCTCTTTGAGGGTCAGGAAAGTGTGCCTGACGCGGAAAATGCCATTGGCATGGTGTACCGCCTGGAACGTGACAAGCTGAACGAGGACAGCATTGCGTTGCTGATCGAGGTGGTGAAGCGCCGGCCGCGTACCCGCGCCTATGTGGTGGGGGGCGGTAGCCTGCTGCAGCCTTATCTGGAGCGTACGGAGCAGGCCGGAGTGCGAGAGAATTTTCGCTTCTCTGGCTACGTGCCTTATGAATCCCTACCAAAATGGTACGAGAAATTCAGACTTTTTGTGGCGCCGGTGTGGAAGGAGAGCTTCGGCCAGGTGGCACCGTTCGCGATGAGTAAGGGCTGCGTGGTGGCGGGCTATGATATCGGGGCGCTCGCGGAAATTGCGGGCGGCCATGAAACGTTGGGGCATGACCTCGGCGAGGTCGCAGGCATTATCGTGAACTTGCTGGACGATCCTCCGCGGTTGCGGCGGATGGGTGAGGAAAATCATCTCCGCGCCGGGAAACTGTTCGGGTTGGAGAAAATGATCGAGCGCTATACGGAGGTTTATGACCTGATGCTGGCAGGGTAACAGGCATACAGGATCGGGCATTCCGCGAGATCGGCCGCGTCGAACGCACGCCGGCCCCGTTGCGGTTCATCGTCGACACAAATGCGGCGGACGAGCTGAGACCGCCAAAATAGAGGTCTTCGATGACTTCCTCGAACGCCAAAAATCGGCGGTCCAAGGCTAGAATAAAAGTGCAACTGCGCTAAGCCGCGTCAGCGCTGCCCGGCTCCGGGTATAGATAACGCAAAACATCGGCAAGATGGTCTTCGCTAACACGTCCGGTGAAATCCTGCCCCGGAGATTCCCACATATCGGTTGCGAAGCTGTCGAATTCTCCTGGATATATTTGGGCGAGCTTGCGGTTGCTATCCCGATAAAGCTTTTCAAACGAAGCAGTAATTTGCGGAGAAAATCCGAAAGGAATCCCGGGGTAGTGGCCTTCAATTGTCTCAAGCCTTTGAAGAGAAAATGGCCGCTGCCTCAGATTCAAGAGCCTGGCGACCTCTGTCATTTCCGCAGACAAGGAGACGTTGAAGCGTTGTGTCAGTTCAATGACAGGAAGATTCGGTGCGCCCAAAACAGCCAGAAATGATTTGCTCAAATTGGCTTTGTGATGGTCGTAATTTAAAAGATGGACTTCCTGGGACACATCACTCCAGTTTTTTTTCAGCAACGTAAAATCTTGCCATTTTTCGTAGCGAACTTCATCAAAGACACCGTAAAAACCAAGAGCTTTTATGTCCTGTGTGTAGCACGCGGCGGAGAGGATGTCTTGCCGTCTCAGGTATGCGATGGTTTTGGCTATCGTTAGTCCGGCCTTACGGAATATCTCTAAAACAGATTTCGGCTCGGCGATTGAAAAATATTCTGAGGAAATGATGGCTCCGTCTTGCCTGACGTCAGCAATAGCTTGATCCAGAGTTACCTGCGATCGTATGTCGACGATATCTGGGCGATCAGAGAATTCTTCGCCAAGCGCAGAAACCGCAAAGCGATGAGCGCTCAATGAAGGTACGACCGTTAGGCCAGCACGCAGCAGGATCTGGCTGTTGAGCTTAAGCCACTCTTGAAGAAATGTCGTTCCCGTTTTCGGTAAGCCGATATGAAGAAATGATATCATAAAAAACAACTATATTAAAAAAGATGGGTTTCCTTCGCCGTGAAATTCATGGCGATGGATGTTGATGCCTTCCATGTCGGCGCCAAAGAAGTGGTATTGTCATTCACGCTCTGGTGCATGTCAGTTGCATAATCATCTTAATCTCTAACGGAGGTTGTATTGTCAAGATCACCGGGGAGCTTATTGAACGCATCAAGCGTTTGAAAAACAACATAATTTTTGATTCTGGTAGGACGTCTTCGTTCGGCGGGGGAATGGCGGCGGCTCAGGGGCAGGGCCGAATCAGCCGCTGAAGCAAATGGTCAGTGGACTGTATGTTCACATTCCATATTCTTCTGCGGGCTTATACCGAGCCCATTCGCGCCCGCGATCGGCACGCGGTTGGATGATTGCGCCCTAAGAAACGGTTGCCTGTGTGATTGATGCCATAGCTGACGGGATCTTCCGAGCAACTCTTCCGGAAAACCAAATGGCGGGCCGTTCGACAGCGAGCATGAAGGCATGCGCACATATGAGAGAGACAGCCACAAAAGTTACCAGAGCTAAGATAACTGAAAGTTTGTGCGGCGCCCCTATTTCATTTCCGGCCAGAAATACATGGCAGCCCAGCGTCATGAGGATGGGAATATGAATAAGATAAAGCGGATAGGAGATGGATCCGAGCCACCGGCAGATTGGTGTTTTGAGCACCGTCTGCATCAATGGTGATGATTGCAGACCAACCAACATTACGATGGCACCGACAGTGTGCCAGAAGACTGGGCCGGTGGCAGCCCATGGCATCCAATTGAGCGCTCCCGGATTCGGAAAGATCCGGAACATCGGCCAAATGGCTTGGCTAAATGGAATCGTGCCGCAAAATATACCGAAGGTACAGATGGCCAATGCCAGACAAGGACGGCTGGTCAACGGGCGCCAACCGTTTGAAAAGATCTGACGTATCAATGCCCCGGCAGCAAACAGGCCGACATATGATTCAGCGAATGCCCCGTAGAATGCAGCAAAACTGGCAATATATACCACTCTCCTTGCGCTGGATTCCGGAGCGAGCCTCTTAGCAAGGCAGCATACGAGCAAGATTCCGGCAGAACCGACAAACTCGATCTGCATCGTCCACAGCGAACTATCATATGTCTTTGATATGTCGGAGGTACGGGTAAAGGTATCCCATGAGCCTTCCTGGAAGGCGTTGATGAACGAGGCTGACTGCCCGTACTGCCGTCCAAGCCACCATGTTGAGCGGGTAATGGCGGAAACCTCGTGGTTGGCCATCAATCCAGCGCTAAGTAACAGACAGGCGAACAAACAAGCACAAGTCACGGGGAGTGCTAGCCGCACATAGCGCTTTGCGAGAAGCGGTATCAGACCCATCGGCGTCGAATCAAAGGCACCCACAAGAACGAATCCGCTCAAGGCGAAGAACAGGCATACTGCAAAATTGCCGGCCATCGGGATCAGAAATGGCGCACCCGAAAGCCATATATCCCAAGGGGTTACGCTATTGCCTGGCGCACCCGTCAGAAGCGCCAGATCAAAAGCGAGCAATCCATGGTATATTATTACAATGAAAGACGCGACACCGCGCAATCCATCCAAGTGCTCAAAGCGTCGTGTCATACGAAGTCTCAGTTATTTCGGAATTGTTAGATTAGGCCCCGCAGCTCTGCAAGACTCTGTCCTAGGGGCCTGAGCAACCTTAGCCGTCTTTGAGCCTTCCTGATGAGATCGAAGGCATGACAGGTATCCTATAGGTCGCTAGGATGCTCCTATCAGACAGAGGTCGCACGAAGTGCGGTCAAACCAAAGGTTAGGTAGTCTAGCCAAATCACCCGGGCGCGGCGCATGGCCGCCGCCCCACAGGCAAAGGCCGAATAAATACTTTTCGGCCTAACAAAATAAAGCGGCTAGAACCAAAGAATCTTGTCCAGCGAACACGTCGCCTGCGGTGCCCGCGCCACGGCCAAAAGCTGAGCTAGGCACCCAAGGCGCACCATCCAGCACAGGCTGGGCAGATGCGCGGTCGCTTTCCTCGGCCGGCCGGATTTACGACGTGCCTTGGTACGTGCCCTGCCGCACTAAAGCCGAGGACGGATGCCCCCGGTCCTATAACGTGGGACTCAAACGACGGTGAGCTTCACATCCACGGTCTTATGGATGGCATTGGAGTAGGGGCAGACGATGTGGGCCTTCTGCACCAGGTCCTCGAGAACGGGCTTGGCGACGCCGGGGGCGGAAATCGTCAGCGCCGCGGTGATGCCGAAGCCGGTGCCGTCGTCGCGCGGGCCGATGCCGATATCGGCCGACACTTTCGTGGTCGGCGGCAGCGCCACTTTTTCCTTGCTGGCGACGAATTTCATCGCGCCGAGGAAGCAGGCGGAGTAGCCGATGGAGAAAAGCTGCTCCGGATTCGTACCCGGCCCGCTATCGCCGCCCAGTTCCTTGGGCGTGCTGAGCTGCACCGACACCCGCCCGTCATCGCTGGCACCTTCACCGGTGCGCCCACCGGTGGCGTGGCCATGGGCATAATATAAAGGTTTCATCGCGGTCTCCATTGATTGCACCAGACGGCATGTGGGCCGCCGGCCGGCGTAATCAACTAAGACTATATCGGGTGGTCAACCATGTCCGCGCCGGTTCTGCGGGGCTCAACGCAGGCCGGCGCAGAACGCGGCGATTCGCTCGCAGGCGCGGGCCAGGACCGCCTCGCTGGTGGCCGTGGAGAGGCGGACATGCGGGCTCATGGCGAAGGCCGAGCCTTGCACCACCGCCACATGCGCTTCGTTCAGCAGGGCCATGACGAAATCGTCGTCGCTGAGAATTTTCGTCCCGCCCGGCGTGGTTTTGCCGAGGCAGCCGGAAATATCGGGAAACACGTAGAACGCGCCGTCCGGCCGGTGGCAGGAGAGGCCCGGCGCCTCGCGCAGCAAGGCCAGCACCAGATCGCGCCGCGCCTGATAGGCGGCCCGGCGTTCCGCCAGATAGTCCTGGGGGCCTTCCAGCGCCGCCAGGGCCGCCGCCTGACCCACCGAGGAGACGCCGGAGGTGGCGGTGGCCTGCACCACGGTGAGCGCCTTGATCAGCGCCGCCGGGGCGGCGCAGAAGCCGACGCGCCAGCCGGTCATGGCATAGGTTTTCGACACGCCGGTCATGGTCACGCAGCGCTCGGCGAGGTCCGGCGCCACCGAAGCCAGAGTCGCGTAGCGGAAACCGTCGAACAGCAGATGCTCGTAAATATCGTCCGACAGCACCCAGACATCCGGGTGGCGGCGCAGCACTGCGGCGAGGGCGGCGAGGGCTGCTTCATCGCAAGCGGCGCCGGACGGGTTGTTCGGATAGTTCAGCAGCAGCAGGCGCGTGCGGGGGGTGATGGCCGCTTCCAGCACCTCCGGCTGGAGTACGAAATTCTCTTCCTGCCGGCAGGGGGCGAATATTGTGCGGCCGCCGGCGAATTGCACGGTCTGCTCGTAGCCGGCCCAGGCGGGGGCGGGGATGACCACCTCGTCGCCCTCATCGATCAGCGCCATGATGACGTTGAAAATCGCCTGTTTGCCGCCGTTGGTGACCAGGATGTTCTGCACCGGCACGTCGAGCTTCTGGTCGCGCCGGTATTTTTTCGCGATCGCCGCCTTCAGCGCCTCGGTGCCGGCGAGCGGCGGGTATTTGGTCTCGCCGCGCCGCGCCGCCTCATAGGCGGCATGGATCACATGCTCGGGCGTCGGAAAATCCGGCTCGCCGAGGGAGAGGGAAATGACGTCATGACCTTCGGCGCGCAAGGCGCGCGCGCGCGCGGCCATGGCGAAGGTGGCGGCAAGCTGGGTTCGGCCGACGCGGGCGGAAAGGGGCGACATGGAAGGACTAAGCCATGCCGCCCCAACTCAGGCAAGGAAGCGGCAGTCATTAGTAATGATAGGGTGGTACGCCAAAACCGCCGAACAGCCAGACCACGATCAGTATAATGACGATGAAGCCGAGCAAGCCTCCGGAGCCATAGCCGCCATAGGAGCGGTGCGCATAATATCCGCCGGTACCCCCAAAGATCAGAATCAGCAGCAGGAGGATCAGAAGCAGGGTCATGTGTCTCTCCCTGAAGGTTTCAGTCCCTTCACCTCGTTGAGATTGTGAACCATGCCGGCCGGAGAAAGTTCCGGGTCATGAAATCGCCGTCACGGCTGACCAGCTTCCAGGTGATTGCTGGGTTGAATTGCCTCATAGCCCGCGCCGGGGTTATGACCGCGGCGGGTTTCACAACTCTGCGAAGCGAATCGGGGAAAACCAATGTCTGAAAATTTCGACGTGATCGTGATCGGCTCGGGGCCGGGCGGCTATGTTTGCGCCATTCGCGCGGCTCAGTTGGGCATGAAGGTCGCCTGCGTCGAAAAGCGGGCCACGCTGGGCGGCACCTGCCTGAATATCGGCTGCATCCCCTCCAAGGCGCTGCTGCAATCCTCGGAAAATTTCGAGCAGGCGGCGCATGAGATGAAGGATCACGGCATTCTCATCAGCGAGGTCAAGCTGGACCTGGCGCGGATGCAGGCGCGCAAGGGCGAGGTCGTCGGGGCCAACACCAAGGGTGTGGAATTCCTGTTCAAGAAGAACAAGATCACCTGGATCAAGGGGGCCGCGTCCTTCACCGGCGCCAACACGGTCGAGGTCGCGGGCCAGGCCTACAGCGCGAAATCCATTGTCATCGCCACAGGCAGCGACTCCGTGCCGCTGAAGGGCGTGGAAATCGACGAAAAGCGCATCGTCACCTCCACCGGCGCGCTGGAGCTGGACAAGGTGCCGGGCCACATGGTCGTCATCGGCGGCGGCGTGATCGGGCTGGAGCTGGGCAGCGTCTGGCGCCGCCTGGGTGCCGAGGTCACGGTGATCGAGTTCCTCGACCGCATCACCCCGGGCCTGGACAACGAGATTTCCACCGCCTTCCAGAAAGTGCTGGCCAAGCAGGGCTTCAAGTTCAAGCTCGGCCATAAGGTCACCGCCGCCAAGAGCTCCGACCAGGGCGTGACCCTGACCGTCGAGCCCGCCAAAGGCGGCGCGGTGGAGCAGATCAAGGCGGACATCGTGCTGCTGGCGATCGGCCGCTACGCCTATACCGAGGGGCTGAACCTCGCGGCGGCCGGCGTGGAAACCGACGAGCGCGGCCGGGTGAAGACAGACGCGCATTTCGCCACCAACGTGCCCGGCGTGTACGCGATCGGCGACGTGATCGCCGGGCCGATGCTGGCGCACAAGGCCGAGGATGAGGGCGTGGCGCTGGCCGAGCGCCTGGCCGGGCAGGCGGGGCATGTGAATTACGACGCGATCCCGAGCGTGGTTTACACGTGGCCGGAAGTGGCCGCGGTCGGCAAGACCGAGGAGGAGCTGAAGGCCGCCGGGGTCGCGTATGTGGTCGGCAAGTTCCCCTTCACCGCCAATGGCCGCGCCCGCGCGATGGGCGCCACCGACGGGTTCGTGAAAATCCTCGCCGAGAAGGGCACCGACCGGGTGCTCGGTGCGCATATTCTCGGCCCCGATGCCGGCACGCTGATCGCCGAACTGACCACGGCGATCGAATTCGGCGCCTCGGCCGAGGATGTGGGCCGCATCTGCCATGCGCATCCCACCTTGAGCGAAGCCGTGAAGGAAGCCGCTCTGGCGGCGGACGGGCGCGCGCTGCATATTTGACGCCATGAGTGAAGCGATCCGCCTCGGCGTTAACATCGACCATGTCGCGACCCTGCGCAACGCGCGCGGGGGCGTGCATCCCGACCCGCTGACCGTGGCCAAGGCCGCCGTGGCGGCGGGGGCGGACGGCATCACCATCCATCTGCGCGAGGACCGCCGGCATATAAGGGACGACGATGCCGAGCGCATCCGCGCCTGGAACGGCGCCCCGGTGAATCTGGAAATGGCCGCGACGGAGGAGATGGCAGAGATCGCCTGCCGGCTGAAGCCGCATGCGGTGTGCATCGTGCCGGAGCGGCGCGCCGAGGTCACCACCGAAGGCGGGCTGGACGTGGTGGGCCACCGCGCCACGCTCGCGCCCATCATCGCCCGGCTGAACGCGGCGGGCATCCGCGTCTCGCTGTTCATCGACCCGGACCCGGCGCAGGTGCGCGCGAGCGCCGAAATCGGGGCCGCGGTGGTCGAGCTGCACACCGGCGCCTACGCCAACGGCAAGCCGGGCGAGCTGGAGCATCTGGCGGCGGCCGCGCGGCTCACGGAAGAAGTCGGGCTGGAATGCCATGCCGGGCACGGGCTGACCTACGCCAATGTCGGCCCGATCGCCGCGCTGCCGCAGGTGCGCGAGCTGAATATCGGCCATTACCTGATCGGCGAGGCGCTGCTGACCGGTCTGCCGGCTTCGGTGCGGGAGATGCGGCGGCTGATGCTCGCGGCACGCAATAAGTAAGGAAGCAGCCGCTTTTTGAAAAAAGCGGCGCAAAAACTTCTTTTATGCCGGGCTTGAGGCTGTGTCGCTGACGAAGCCTCAGGCCCAGCGTAAATAAAGTTTTTTTGCTACTTTTTGTTCACAAAAAGTAGCGCTTCCTTTCTTCCTTCTTTACCCGAGCCGCCGCAGAATCGCCTGGCGCACATCCGCCGGCAAGTCCGCCAGCGCGGCATTGAGTTGCGCGCCGCGGCGGCGCAAGTCGTAGAGTTGGTCCATGAGCGACAGCACCACCGGCAGCGCCGCTTCTTCGATTTCCAGCTCGTGGCGCAGCTCGAAAATCAGCCGGATGCGGGCGACGTCGATCTCCTCGAACAGACGCGCGCCGGCGGCGCCCTCGGCGCGGACCAGGGACGCGCCGATCCAGCGCTCCAGCTCGCCCTCGTCGAGGCCGCGGATTTCCAGGCGCAGCCGCTCTAACGTGACCATCATTCTGCTCCTTCCATCCCGGCACGGGGGTCGAAGCCCGGTTGTGTCCATGTGCGCAGAAAGCTTTCGAGTTTTTCGTCCGTCGGGCCGATGACAACACGCAGCTTCACATAGAGGTCGCCGGCCGGGAGCTTGCCGTGGGCCGGCACGCCGCGGCCGCGCAGCCGCAACTCGGTGCCGCTGTCGGCGTGGGGCTTCAGCGTCATCGCCACCGGCCCGCGCGGGGTCGGCACGTTCACCTTGGCGCCCAGCACCGCCTCGCTCAGGCTGACCGGCAGGTCGAGGAAGATATCCTGGCCTTCGCGGCGGTAGAAACGGTGCGGCGTGACATGGATCTCGATCAGCGCGTCGCCGGCCGGGCCGCCCTGGCGGCCGGGCTCGCCGCGGCCGCGCAGGCGCAGCACATCGCCCTCCTGGGTGCCGGGCGGAATTTTCACGTCCAGCGTCTGGCCGTCGGGCAGGGTGAGGCGGCTGGTCGCGCCGTTCACCGTGTCGAGGAACGCGGCCTGCAGCACATAGCGCGCATCCTGCCCGCGTGCCGGCCCGCGGGCGCGTTGCTCGAAAATATTCGCGAACAGGTCCTCGAACCCCTCATCGGCGAAGCCGCCGCCGCCGAACCCTGCGCCGGCGCCGGCATGGGCGTAGCGCTCGCCGCGGCCGCTCTCGGCATAGTTGCGGTAGGTGCGCGGCGGCTCGCGTTCGGCGCCGGTGGCGTCGATTTCGCCGCGGTCGTACCGGGCGCGCTTTTCCGGGTCGGAGAGCAAGTCATTGGCGGCGGCGACTTTTTTGAAAGCCTCCTCCGCCGCCTTGTTGCCGGGGTTGAGGTCAGGATGATGCTTCTTTGCCAACTTGCGGTAAGCGGCGCGGATATCTTCGGCGCTGGCGGTTTTGTCGATACCCAGCGTCTTGTATGGATCGTCAGCCATGAGCCCCACATAATCTGCACGCAGCCCGGCAGCAGGTGCGTGGCGCTAACATAGGCGAGATGGCGTGCGTTAAAAAGGCATCCCCCGTTTTGCCGGCGGGAGGACATTTAAGGCGGAAAAGTGGCTTCCCAAATGGCCTTCCCTGCGTCACAATGACGTGTCCTTATTCGGACGCAGGAGAGTGCGGGCCATGCCCGCCGCCGAAGGCGCAACCGGCCCCCGGAACCGCTCAGGCAAAAAGGGCTGCGTCCGTAAGCGGGATACTCTGGAAAGCCGGCGGGTCTCCGCCGCACCGACGGGGTCAAGGGCGCTAGCCGCGCCCGAATCTCTCAGGTCCCAAAACAGAGGGGGGTCAGTTTGCACGGCACTTGGCCGGGCGCTGATCTATGGGGGAAACGTGCTGAAATCACCGTTGGATGGGCTGCATCGGCGTCTTGGGGCGCGGATGGTCGAGTTTGCCGGCTATGAGATGCCGCTGCAATATCAGGGCATCATTGCCGAACATAATGCCTGCCGGACAAAAGCGGCGTTGTTCGACGTCTCGCATATGGGCCAGGCGGAGATTTCCGACCCGGCTGCTCTCGAGGCGGTGGTGACGGGCGATATTCGCGGGCTGGCGCCGGGGCGCCAGCGTTACTCGCTGCTGATGAACGAAACAGGCGGCATCGTCGACGATCTGATGGTGGCCAATCTCGGCGACCGTTTCCAGCTCGTGCTTAATGCCAGCCGCAAGCATGACGATATTGCGCATCTGCGCGCCCATGGCGTGACGGTGACGCCGCATTTCGCGCGTGCGCTGCTGGCGCTGCAGGGGCCGGACGCGGCGTCGCTGCTCGCGGAAGCGGCGTCGCTGAAATTCATGGACGCCGCCGCCGTCACCATCGAGGACGTGAGCTGCGTCGTGACCCGCTCCGGCTATACCGGCGAAGACGGGTTCGAGCTCGGCTGCGCGGCGGAACAGGCCGAGGCGCTGGCGGAGATCTTGCTCCGCCGCGGGGCGGTGCCGGCGGGGCTGGGCGCGCGGGATTCGCTGAGGCTGGAGGCCGGCCTCTGCCTTTACGGCAACGATATCGGCGCGGATACCAACCCGATCGAAGCCAATCTCGCCTGGGCGATCTCCAAGCGGCGCAGGACCGATTGGGATTTTCTCGGCGCTGCCCCCGTGCGCGCGATGTTCGAGCAAGGCCCGGCGCGCAAGCTCGTCGGCATCAAGCTCAGCGGCCGCGCCCCGGCCCGCGCCGGCGCGGACATCCATGGCGCCGATGACCGGCCGATCGGCCGGGTCACGTCCGGCGGCTTCGCGCCCAGCCTGAACGCGCCGGTTGCTCTTGGTTATGTGCAATCCGATTTTGCCGCCCCGGGCACCGAACTCGCCCTCATCGTGCGCGGCCAGAAACTTCCCGGCACGGTCGCACCGTTGCCCTTCATTCCTCACCGTTACGTCCGCTGAAAGGGACTCGTCATGCCGCAGACATATTTTACCAAAGACCATGAATGGGTCCGCCTGGAGGCGGATGGCCTGGTCACCGTCGGCATCACCGATCACGCCCAGGAGGCGCTGGGTGACATCGTGTTCGTGGAACTGCCGGAGTCCGGGCGCTCCGTCGCCAAGGGCGAGGCCTGCGCGGTGGTGGAAAGCGTGAAGGCGGCGTCCGACGTGTATGCGCCGCTCACCGGCACGGTCGCCGAGCAGAATGCCGCGCTGACCGACGATCCGGCGCTGGTGAACAAGTCCGCAGAAGCGGAAGGCTGGTTCTTCCGCCTGCGCCTGGCGGACCCCGCCGCGGTGAGTACGCTGATGGATTTGGGCGCGTACAAAGAATATCTGGCGGGTCTCTGATGAATTGGCAGGATGAATTGACCCGCCTGGACGCCGCGGATGCGTTCGTCGCGCGCCATATCGGCCCGCGCGAGGCCGAGATCGCGGCGATGCTGCAGGAAGTGGGCGCGGTGAGCCTGGATGATCTGATCGCGCAGACCGTGCCGGAGACGATCCGCAGCAATGCCGCTTTGGCGCTGCCGCCGGCGATCGACGAGGCGGCGGTGCTGCGTGAGCTGCGCGGCTTTGCCGCCGAGAATGTGGTGAAACATTCGCTGATCGGCATGGGCTATCACGGCACCATCACCCCGCCGGTGGTCCTGCGCAACGTGCTGGAAAATCCCGGCTGGTACACCGCCTATACGCCCTATCAGGCGGAGATCGCGCAGGGGCGGCTGGAAGCGATCCTGAATTTCCAGACGGCGATTTGCGATCTTACCGGCATGGCGATCGCCAATGCGTCGCTGCTGGATGAGGCAACCGCGGCGGCCGAGGCGGTGGCCATGGCGCATGGGCTGCACCGGCAGAATTTGACGACCATCGCGGTGGCGCGCGATGTGCACCCGCAGACAAGAGCGGTGATTGCGACGCGCGCCTGGCCGATGGGGTGGCGCATCGTCGACGTGGCGCCGGGGGATGTCGCCGCCATCGCGGCCGCCGGCGCCTTCGCGCTGGTGCTGAACTATCCCGGCAGCACCGGCGCGGTGCGCGATTTGCGGCCCGAGATCGAAGCTGTGCAGGCGGCGGGTGGATTCGCGGTGGTGTGCGCCGATTTGCTGGCGCTGACCCTGCTCACCCCGCCCGGCGAGATGGGCGCGGACATGGTGGTGGGCTCGGCGCAGCGTTTCGGCGTGCCGATGGGTTTTGGCGGCCCGCATGCCGGCTATTTCGCCACCAAGGACGCGTATAAGCGGCAGATGCCGGGGCGGCTGGTCGGCGTGTCGGTGGATGCAGCCGGGCGGCCGGCCATGCGCCTGGCTTTGCAGACCCGCGAGCAGCATATCCGCCGCGAGAAAGCGACCTCCAATCTCTGCACGGCGCAGGTACTGCTCGCCGTCATCGCCGGTTTCTATGCCGTGTGGCATGGGCCGGAAGGGCTGAAGCGGATCGCCAGGCGCGTCAATCTGCTGGCGCGGCTGCTCGGCGATGCGGCGGTCCGCGCCGGGTTCAGGCTCCGCCATGACGCGTTTTTCGACACCATCGCCCTCGATGCCGGGGATGGCGCCGAGGCGCTGGTGCGCCGCGCCGCCGAAGCCGGGTTCAATGTCCGGCGCATCGACGCGAGCGGGGTCGGCATCGCCCTGGATGAGACGGTGACGCGCGAGGATTTTGCCAAACTGCTCGGCGTGTTAGGCGCCGAACCCGTTGCGGCTTGTGAGTCGATTCCGGAATCGTTGCAGCGGCAGAGCGCGTTCTGCGACGCTTCCGTGTTCACTACGCATCATTCCGAGACGGCGATGCTGCGTTATTTGAAAAAGCTCGAGGACAAGGACATCGCGCTCAATCGCTCGATGATTCCGCTCGGCTCCTGCACGATGAAGCTCAACGCCAGCGCCGAGATGGCGGCGATCACCTGGCCGGAATTCGCCGACATCCATCCGTTCGCGCCCGATGACCAGACCGTGGGCTTCCGCAAGCTCATTGCCCGGCTGGCGGAATTCCTGCAGGCGGTGACCGGCTTTGCCGGCGTGTCGCTGCAGCCCAATTCCGGCGCGCAAGGCGAATATGCCGGCCTGTTGGCGATCCGCGCCTATCATGAGGCGCGTGGCGAAGGGGACCGGAATATCTGCCTGATCCCGTCTTCGGCGCATGGCACGAATCCCGCCTCCGCCGCCATGGCGGGCTACAAGGTGGTGGTGGTTGCCTGCGACAAGCTGGGCAATGTCGAACTCGCGGATCTTCGCGATAAGATTGCCACGCACGGACACAACATCGCCGCGCTGATGATCACCTATCCCAGCACCCATGGCGTGTTCGAAACGGAAATCCGCGATATCTGCCGCGCTGTGCATGAGGTGGGCGGCCAGGTTTACATGGATGGCGCCAACATGAACGCGCAGGTGGGGTTGACCTCGCCGGCCGCGATCGGCGCGGATGTGTGCCATCTCAACCTGCACAAGACGTTCTGCATTCCGCATGGCGGCGGTGGGCCGGGCGTGGGGCCGATCGGCGTGGCGGCGCATCTGCTGCCGCATCTGCCGAATCATCCGCTCTGCGTCGCGGCGGGGCCGGCCACCGGCTTCGGCCCAGTCGCGGCGGCGCCGTTCGGTTCGGCGCTGATCCTGCCGATCCCCTACGCCTATATCCGCATGATGGGGCCGGACGGCATCACCCGTGCGACGAAGGTGGCAATTCTCAACGCCAACTACGTGGCAGCAAGGCTCGGGCCCCACTACCCGATCCTGTATCGCGGCGCGCAGGGAAGGGTGGCGCATGAATGCATCATCGACTGCCGCGGTTTCGCCGCGACCACCGGCGTGCAGGTGGAGGACATCGCCAAGCGCCTCGCCGATTATGGGTTCCATGCGCCGACCATGTCGTGGCCAGTGGCGGGGACGCTGATGATCGAACCGACCGAAAGCGAGGACCGTGCCGAGATCGATCGGTTCTGCGACGCGATGATCAGCATTGCCGGCGAGATCGGCAAAATCGCCGATCAGAGCTGGAGCCAGAGCGACAACCCGCTGAAGAACGCGCCGCATACCGCTGCCGAGCTGATGGGTGAGTGGAGCCATGCTTATAGCCGCGCCGAGGCGGCTTTCGCGTTGCCGTTCGTGGCAGCGGCGAAATACTGGCCGCCGGTCAAACGCGTCGACAATGTGTATGGCGACCGCAATCTGATGTGCTCGTGCGCGCCGCTCGAAGCCTATGCCGAGGCAGCGGAATGATGGCACAAAAAAGGCATAAAACCCCTAGAAAAATCAGTGCTGTAAATTTCACAATTGGGGACAAAAAAAACACTTGCCATATGGGGGGGATGGCCTCATAAGCCGGCCCTTCTGGCCCAGGGGGGCACGATGCGGTGTCGTGTCCCGAAAGGCTGTCTACTAGTTGAGGGGGTTCGAAAATGAACGCACTTGCCCGACTGGGGATGGTCTCGGAGACTCCGAGCGAAAACCAGACGATCACGACGGTCTCCGTGGAGCCGGCTAAAGATTATTTCGTGGAACGCGATGGCATGAAGTTCGCCGGCATGCATCTGCTCATCGACCTGTGGGGCGCGTCCAATCTCGACGACCCGCGGCTGATCGACGAGACGCTCTGCGCCGGAGCGGTGGAGGCGGGGGCGACGATCCTGCACAGCCATTTCCATCATTTCTCGCCGAATGGCGGCGTTAGCGGCGTGGTGGTGCTGGCGGAGAGCCATATTTCGATCCACACGTGGCCGGAGCGCAATTTCGCGGCGCTCGATGTTTTCATGTGCGGTTCCTGCGACCCGTACAAGGTGATTCCGTTCCTGAAGGAAGCCTTCGGAGCCAGCCACATCCAGGTTAGCGAACAGAAGCGCGGCCTGATCGCCTGAAATGTCATGCGGCCGGGCATTGCGCCGGCCGCACCCGAAAGCTTAGAGCGATATGGCTTGAAATCGAATTGCGGCGCGGTTCGATTGAGCCATGCCATCGCTCGCAGGAAAAAGGCTGGAGAATGATTGACCTAAAATCATCATGCTCCAACGAACGGGGAAAGCAATGACCGATACCTGGTTGAACGAGACGCTGTACCCGGATTGGGGGCAGCGTTTCCGTTTCACGCGGCAACTGGCGCGGGTGCAAAGCCCGTTCCAGGACATCGCCATTTTCGACACTGACAGCCATGGCCGCGTGATGACGCTGGACGGCGTGGTGCAGATCACCGAGCGCGACGAGTTCGTGTATCAGGAGATGCTGACCCACGTGCCGCTGCTGGCGCATGGCGCGGCGCAGAACGTGCTGATCATCGGCGCCGGCGACGGCGGCGTGCTCAAGCATGTTTTGATGCATCAAAATGTGGCGCGCGCGGTGATGGTGGAGATCGACGGCGCGGTCATCGATCTCGCCAAAAACTTCCTGCCCGGCATCGGCGGCGCGGCCTGGACCGACCCGCGCGCGACGGTCATTGTCGGTGACGGCATCGATTACGTGGCGCAGGCGCCGGACAACGCGTTCGACGTGATCATCGTCGACTCAACCGACCCGATCGGCGTCGGCGAGGTGCTGTTCACCGACGCATTCTACCGCGATGCGGCGCGCATTCTCACTGCCCGCGGCATCATCGTGAATCAATGCGGCGTGCCGTTCATGCAGGCCGACGAATTGCACGAGACGTCACGGCGCCGCGCGCAGTTCTTTCCTTACGTTAGCGCCTATGTGGCGGCGGTTCCGACTTATGTCGGCGGCTATATGGCGCTGGGCTGGGCGGGCAAGGAAGATTCGGCGACGCGCCTGCCGGCCGAGGAGATTGCGCGGCGCGCGGCGGCGGCGGGGATTGAAGGCAAGAGCCAATATTGGTCGCCGGAAGTGCATGTCGCGTCGTTCGCGCTGCCGCCTTATATCGCTCGGCATTTGCCCTAAGGAAGAAAGCAGGCGCTTTTTGAAAAAAGCGCCGCAAAAATTTTTGTTTATGCTGGGCCTGGAGCGCTGAAACCAGCACGGGCCCAAAGTTAATAAAGTTTTTTTGCTACTTTTTGTTCACAAAAAGTAGTGCTTTCTTTTGTATCATTCTTCCAGCTCCTCAAAATCCTCGTCGTCCTCGGACACCCGGCATGAGCAGCTGAAGCATGTTCCGAGATAATTGAACTGCCCGAAGCCCGTCGGCTCCAGCTGGCTGCCGCATTGCACGCAGCCCGGATCGGGGCGGACCGAGGTCTGCGGCGGCAGGGACGGGACCCAGTTGAAGCGTTTTTTCCCGGCGTCGAAGAAACTCATCTCACAGCTCCCTGATGGCGGTTTCGGACGCCAAAGCCGGCAAGACCTCGTAATGTTTGCGCGGATCGGCGCGGCGTTCGTTCCGGGTGAGGTGGGACGGCATGAAAAGCGAGGCTCCGTTCCGCCGGGGGCGGGGTTGGCTGTAACGATGAGTAAACGACACCACGGCGATTAGGCGCTTATTGTGTCAAGAATTGGGCCGCTTCCGGTCCGGACCCGGGACGATGAAAATTTGACGACAGACTGTCACGCCGGCGCCTCTGTCTTGATCCGTTGCGGCGGCGGGCGCAGACCACGATGATGAAGCAGGCATATATCAATCGCATCGGGACGGCTGTACCGCCCCATGACATCCACGCCGCCTATCGTGATTTCATGGCCCAGGGGCTGGACGAGCGGCCGCGCGCCGTGTTCGAGCGCATGGCCGACCGTGCCGCCATTGTGCATCGCTACTCGGTGCTGGCGAAAGAAGGCATGGTCGAGGCCGATGAGGCGCGGGAAGGGTTTTACCGCCGTGGCGCCTACCCCGGGACGGCGACGCGCATGAGCGTCTATGCCGTGCACGCGCCGGAACTGGCTATGCAGGCCATCGAAGCTTTGGGCCGGCCAATTCGGGATGTGACGCATCTCGTTCTCGCGTCCTGCACGGGCTTCATCGCCCCTGGCCTGGACCAGGTTTTGGCGCAACGGCTCGGGCTGCGGCCGGATTTGCAGCGGCTGCTGGTCGGCTTCATGGGCTGTTGCGCAGCGGTTCCGGCCCTGCGCGCGGCGCAGGCGATCGTGCTGGCCGACCCGGCGGCGCGGGTGCTGGTGGTGAATGTCGAGCTGTGCACGCTCCATTTGCAGGAGACCAAGGATCTGGAAGCCGCGCTCTCCTTCCTGCTGTTCGGTGATGGTGCGGCGGCGGCCTTGGTGACGGCGGAACCGGAGGGGGTGCGCCTGGGCGATTTCGCGAGCATGGCGATTCCCGAGACCAGCGGCCATATCACCTGGCATATTGGCGATCAGGGGTTTCTTATGCATCTCTCCGGCAAGGTGCCGGGGGCGATTTCTCACGCTTTACGCGAATCGCCGCATGCCGTGCTGCGGGAAGACACGGTGCGGGACATCGATTTATGGGCCGTGCATGGCGGCGGCCGCACGGTGCTCGACGCGGTGCAGGCAGGCCTGGACCTGCCGGCGGCGGCGCTGGCGCCGTCGCGCGCGGTGCTCGCCGCGCATGGCAACATGTCGTCGGCCACGGTGATGTTCGTGTTGGCCGGCATGATGCAGAGCGCGGCGCCGGGGCAGCGCGGCCTGGCCATGGCGTTCGGTCCGGGCATGGTCGCGGAGACGTTCCGCTTCACGGGGGTGTGATGGATTTTTCCGTCCGCGCCGTGCTGGACGAGGCGATGGATGAGCCGGGGCTGGACGAGGCGGTGTATCGGCGCTGCCTGGCCGATCTGGCGATGGTGAACCGGGTGACGTTCACGCACCGTCCGACCTTGCGCTGGCTCGACAAGGTCACGAAATCCTGGCCGCGCGGGGCGCCGCTTACGGTGCTGGATGTCGCTTACGGGCAGGGCGACCTGCTGCGGGCGATCGCCGCCTGGGCGGCGCGGCGCGGCTTCGTGGCCGAATTGTCCGGCATCGACATGAACCCGCGCGCCGCCGCAGCCGCGCGCGCGGCGGGGGGGCGGAATATCGATTACCGTACCGGCGACGTGTTTGAAGCGGTGCTGCCGCAGCGGCCGGATTTCATCGTCACGTCGCAATTCACCCATCATCTGGCCGACGCCGACATTCTCCGCCTGATGGCCTGGATGGAAGCGCAGGCGCAACGCGGCTGGCATATCGCCGACCTGCACCGCCACAAGGCGGCCTATCTTTTATACCCGCTGCTTGCCCGGCTGATGCGCTGGCACCCGATCGTGCGGCTTGACGGGCAGGTTTCCATCGCCCGCTCCTTCACCCGCGGCGATTGGGAGCGGCTGCTGGCGGCGGCCAAACTTGCCGCCGAGATCCATTGGCATTGGCTGTTCCGCTACGCGGTGAGCCGCCTGAAATGACGGCGCGCCCCGAGATTTTGGTGGCGGGCGGCGGGCTGGCCGGGGCGGCGGCCGCCCTGGCGCTGGCCCGGGCCGGGCGCGAGGTGCTGCTGCTGGAGCGCGAGGCGGCGGCGAAAGACAAAGTGTGCGGCGAGTTCCTGAGCGGCGAGGGCGTGGCGGCTCTGGCGCGGCTGGGCGTGGACGTCATGGCGCTGGGCGGCCAGGTGATCGACCATATCCGCCTGCTGCGGGGGCGGCGCGCGGTGCGGGCGGCCTTGCCGTTCCGCGCGGTCGGTCTTTCCCGCCTGGTTCTGGACGAGGCGGTGCTGGCGCTGGCGGCCGAGACGGGGGCGGAGATCAGGCGCGGCTGCGCCATCCGCCGCATCGATGCCGGCATCGTGGAAAGTGCGGCGGAAAATTTCGCCCCCGGGACCTTGCTGCTGGCCACCGGAAAGCATGAGACGCGGGGGCTGGAGCGGCCGGCGCCGCCGGGCACGCTGGTCGGTTTCAAGACGCATTTTCGCTTAGCACCAGCCGCACACGCCGCGCTTTCGGCGCATGTGGAACTCGTTTTGTTTCCCGGCGGGTATGCCGGGCTGTTGCCGGTCGAGGGCGGGCGCGCGAATTTCTCCCTGGTCATCGAGGTCGATATCTTGCGGCGCCTGGGCGGCTGGCCGGAGGTTCTTGGCCATGTACAGGAAAGTTGCCCGCATCTGGCCGCGCGGCTCAGCGGCGCCGTGCCATTGCGTGCCGCTCCGCTGTCCGTCGCGCGCATGCCTTACGGTTTCGTGCACCGCCCCGCGCCGGACGATCTTGCGAACTGCTATCGGCTGGGCGACCAGGCGGCGGTGATCCCTTCCTTCACCGGCGACGGCACGGCGATCGCCTTGCATAGCGCCGCGCTGGCGGCGCGCTGCATTGCCTCCGGGGAGGGCGCGGCGCTCTATCATCGCCGCCTAGGGGCGCAGGTCGGCGCGCAGATCCGCCGCGCCGGGTGGCTGTATCGCGCGCTTTCCCTGCCGGTTCTTGGGGCGTTTAGTTTTTCTGTCGTCGAAACGGTTCCCGCGTGCCTCGGCTTCTTCGCCGCGCGAACGAGGCTGCAACACGCCGACTGACACGAATCTATCACACTTCGCGTCGCGGACTTGCTGTATCGGCCCATGCGAAAGACGGAGAACCATAATTTGTCATACGCATATATTATTCACCTCGCGGATTACTCCGACGGGGTTCTCTACATTCTCGCTGCGCTGCTGCTGATCGCCCTGGCGGTGATGATCGACCGTTCCTGGTCGTTGCGCAGCGCGATTGTGCGTGGCAGCTCGATCATCCATGCCACGGCCGAGCGCGAGACGCTGGGGCAGAAGGACCTCGCCGATCTGCACTTACGCGCCGGCAGCTTGCCGGAAGCCGCGCTGCTGGCCACCGCGCAGCGCCATCTGCACGCGGTTTCCAGCGAGGCGATGGCCAGCCGCCTGGACGAATCGATCATGCTGATCGCGCCCACGATCGATCGCCGCCTATGGGTCCTCGACACGGTGGTCACCCTGGCGCCGCTGCTCGGCCTGTTCGGCACGATCATCGGCATGTTCCACGCCTTTTCCGTGCTGGCCCAGCCCGGCCATGCCCCGGCCGATGTCACTTCCGGCGTCGCTGATGCGTTGGTCGCCACCGCGTTCGGCATTTTCATCGCCATGCTCGGCCTCACCGGCTACAACGCCCTGACCAACCAGGTACGGCTGGTCATGCATCAGCTCGATTCCATGAAGACGCTGATCGTCAACCGCACCGATGCGCCGGCTGCCGCGGCGGCGCCGCGCAGCCCGGCCATGGCGCGCGTCTGAGGCCATGAAAATGCGTTATTTCGAGCATAAGAAAGCACGCATCGAGATCATCCCGATGATCGACGTGATGCTGTTCCTGCTGGTGTTCTTCATCATCGTCACGCTGCAGATGATCCCCGACAAGGGCGTGAACCTGCAGCTGCCGGTTTCCAGCCAGACCCAGGATCTGCCGCATCCGAAGATCACCGTGAATGTGCTGGCCGACGGCACCATCAAGGTCAAGGACCAGGTGATGGATGTGGCGCAGCTGACCGCGATGCTGGCCGCCGACGGCGCGCCGGATAAGACCGAGCTGACCATCGCCACCGACAAGGCGGCGCCATTTCAGCACTTCATGACCGTGATCGATGCCGCCAGGAAGGCGGGCGTGACCGACATCGGCATCGCCGCGCAGCCGCAGGCGGCGAACTGAACGCTTAGGCGCCGGCCTCCGTCTCCGGCACCTGCGGGAAAACGCGGAGAGACCCTCCGCGTTTTTTTGGGGGACGGAAGGTAGTCAATACTACATCGCTGTAATTAAACGGAAAATTTTCGGAGTTCATATTAATGACGATTTGTTAATATCTGCTGCAGTTCGTGTCACAAAACATTCTCCAAAATGAAAGCGAATGTTTTGTCGATTTCAGATAATCGCCTGCAAGTACGCCGAATGATCGTGCCGGCGTCGGGATAAAATTCAGTCTGGGAGACTAATTTACGATGGATCATAACTTCACGTTACGCCGTGTTCTGGGGCGTGCGTCGTCGCACCGGGTGCTTTATCTGGCGATGTCGGGCTTTGGTGTAATGCTTGCTACGACGCCGCTGGCGGCGCCGGCTCAGGCGCAGAGTGTCACGCCGCAGAGCGCGCCGGCGGTTGGCGGCGTGACCGACACGAGCGGGTTCACCGCTCCGTCCAATCTGGATCTCGGCGCGGTGCTCTCCACCGGCACGGGCAACGTCGCCGACCTGGCCACCACCCCCGGCACCGCGCCCTACAACGCGCCCTCGCTCACGCCGCTGAACTCGACGCAGCCGACCTCGGTGGTCAGCCAGCACACGATTCAGAACCTGCTGACCAGCACGTCGAGCTATGCCGACATCGCGCGCCTCACGCCGTCGGTGAGCCTGGTCAGCCCGAACGGCCCGGGCCTCAGCGAAACCGCGCCGACCATTCGCGGTTTCCAGGACGGCCAGTACAACGTCACGATCGATGGCATTCCCATTGGCGACTCCAACGACTTCACGCACCACACCACCTCGTTCTTCACCAATGACGAGATCGGCCAGCTGGTCATCGATCGCGGCCCGGGCACCGCGGAGACGGTCGGTAACGCCACGTTCGGCGGCACCATGTCGATCCGCACGATCGATCCGGCGCCGACGACGACGTTCACCCCGTACGGCTCCTATGGCAGCTACAATACCAACGTCGAAGGGCTGCGCATCGATAGCGGCGCGATCCAAGAGGCCAATGGCGCGTCAGCGGTGTTCAATGTCGAGCGTGACAATTCCGACGGTGCGCTGACCCACACAAATCAGGACCGCGGCAACTTCTTCGGCAAGGTGGTCGTGCCGGTCGGCAACAGCAGCACGCTGACTTTCCTCGCCGACTACAACAATCTTTATCAGAATCCGGTCACCGGCGCGACGCTCTCCGAGATGCAGCAGTTCGGCCGGAACTTCAATCTGAGCAACAACCCGAATTCGCAGAACTTCTTCAAGTTCAACTTCGACAAGATCACGACCGACATGGAATATGTCGACCTTGCCTCGCATCTTGCCGACGGCTGGGAATATGACGGCAAGGTCTACACCTATGCCTATTACCATGCCGACAATAACGGCGACGATGTGAACGATGAAGGGCCGGGGGCGTTGCCGAACGAAGTTGAACTCTCGCCGGGTGGCCCCATCACGGCTGGTGTGCCGGGTGAAACGTTCTTCATGAACTATCGCTCGGTCGGCACGATTCAGCGCCTGCAGAAGGATTTCGCCTGGGGCGACATCAAGACCGGCGTTTGGTTCGACCATCAGGTCAACACGCGCTTCCTCGGCGAAAACGCTCTGTCTAACGGGAATCTGCCGAACTTCGACCCGAATGACGCGAATGGCGGCCTGATCACCAGCACGAATAATAATGGCCAGATCGACCGTCTGCAGCACAACCAGCTTTATACGTTCCAGCCCTACGTGCAGCTCGACTGGCAGCCGATTCAGAATCTGACGCTGACCGGGGGTGTGAAATACGCCTTCTTCCGTCGCCAGCAGGATGCGCTGGTGCAGCAGAAGACCGAACAGCCCTCCGGCACGCAGCATGATTGGGGCATGCCCCTGCCTTCGTTCGAGGCGAAATATAGCTTCTCGCCGAACCTCTCGGCCTATGCCCAGGTCGCGGAAGGCATGCTCGCGCCGAACCTGAACACCTTCTATACAAACAACGTCAATCAGCAGTCGTTCAAGCCGGAAGTCACCTGGAACTACCAAACCGGCGTTGCCTACCAGGACCAGCATTGGGCCTTGGGCGGCGACGTGTACCTGATCCACTTCACCAACAACATCGTGTCGCGGGGCTCGGGCGTCAACACAGCGTTCTTCAATGACGGTGGCGCGATCTATAAGGGTATCGAAGGCGAGGCCACCTATTCGTTCAACAACGGCATCAGCCTGTTCGGCAATGGCGGCTGGAACCTGGCCAACCAGACGGGCACCGGCGATCCGCTCGCCCAGGTACCGCAATTCACCACCAATGCCGGCATCATTTACGACAAGAACGGCTATTACGCTTCGGTCATCGATCAGTGGACCGGTGGCGAGTTCGACAGCAACGGTTCCACCAACGGCGGCGGCGCGCTGGCCAATCCGCGCCACCCCGGTGCCTGGTACGATCCGTACAACCTGGTGAACCTGGCGGTGGGTTATACGTTCAACAACCCTGCGCCGCACATGAAGCAGATCAAGGTGAAGCTGAACGTCGACAACATCACCAACCAGCAGCAGATCATCTTCAGCCCGGGCCAAGTTTCCGACGGCCAGGACCTCTATTTTGTGCTGCCTGGCATCGCGGTTTTCGCCTCGGTGTCGATGCCTATCGGCTTCTGATTGTCGCCGGCGGGGCGGTTGGCGGCGTGCCCGCTCCGCCGGGGATGACAATTTAAAGAAACCGAGAAGGAGTCCGGCGCAAGCCGGACTCCGTTGCGTTACATGAGTTTGCTGTCGAGGTTGGTTTTTATGGCGGAAACAATGCGATCTGATATGTGGATGAACCCGCGGACCGACGGAAGGCGCTTCGCCGCCGCCCTCGGCATCGGCGTGTTGCTGGAGCTGGGCGGACTCGCCTTGCTGCTGCCGGCGATATCGCACAAGGAAACGCCGGCGACGGTTGCGGCGCCGGTGAAAATTTCGATCGTCGCGCCGGCGCCCGCGCCGAAGCCGCCTCCGCCGCCGGTCCCGCAGCCAATGCCCAAGCCGGTGACGCCGCCCCCGCCGCCGAAGCCGGTGACACCCCCGCCGCCGCCTCTGCCGATGGCGCCGCCTTTGCCGCCGCCGCCACCGCATGCCGTCGTGCATCACGTGGTCCGCCATGTCGCCCCGCCGCGGCCACCAACCCCGCGGCCACCGACCCCGCAGCCGCCGCAAGCCACCCCGCCGGTGGCGCAGACCCCACCGCCACCGCCGGCCCCGCCGGCGCCGAGCGGCGGGCAGGTCGACGCGTTCAGTGCCGCGATCAAGCGTGCGCTGCAGGCGCATGCCAACGAGGTCTATCCGCAGGCGGCGCAGATGGCGCGCGAATCCGGCGCGCCGCAGCTCACCTTCACCTATCTCAACGGCATTGTGACCGATATCACGCTGACCGGCTCATCGGGTTATCCGCTGCTCGACGAGGCGGCGCTGAGGGATGCGCGCATCGCCGCCTACCCGCCGCCGCCGCATGGCTTTGAGGGCCGGACCTATCACATCACCGTCACGGTCAATTTCCAGATGGCGGCGCCCGACGTCGACGGCGACTAAGCAAGGAAGGGAAGGCTACTTTTTGTGAACAAAAAGTAGCAAAAAAACTTTGTGACGCGGGGCGGAGGGGCTGAAGGTTCCGGCGGTGCGTAGCACCGTTGGAATAGGCCCGGAGGGCATGGGCGTTGTCAGCGACACAGCCTCAGGCCCAGCGTAACAAAAGTTTTTGCGGCGCTTTTTTCAAAAAGCGCCTGCTTCCTTCTGCCCGATCACGACCGTGCAGGTCATGCCGGCAACGAGTTTGGTGCCGGCGGGCACATGGTCGAGGGCGATGCGCACGGGCACGCGCTGGGCCAGGCGCACCCAGGTGAAAGTGGGGTTCACGTTGGCGAGCAGGGTCGGGCTCGCCGTGCGCTGGCCGTCGGTGATGCCGGCGGCGAAACCCTGCACATGGCCCAGAATTGCCGGGCTGCCATCCATCAGCATGACCCGCGCGGCATCCCCGACATGGATCTGCCGCAATTTCGTTTCCTCGAAATAGCCGTCGACATACAGCGAATCGGCGTCGACCAGCGCCAGGACAGGCGTGCCGGAGGTCACGAAATCGCCCGGCCGCATCGAGAAGTTTGTGATGGTGCCGTTCACGGTGGCGCGCACGGTGGCGCGTTGCAGATTGTAGTTGGCCAGCGCGAGATTGGCTTGCGCCAGTTGATACGCCGCCTGGGACTCCTGCGCGGCGCTGACCACGTGGTCGCGGTCTTCGGAAGACACGGCGTTGGCCGACAGGCTGCCATAGCGGCTCGCGGTGCGCTGCGCATCCTGCATCACCGCCTTGGTGCGGGTAACGTCGGCCTCGGCCTGGAGGATCGCGAGCAGGAACCGCGTCGGGTCGACCTGGAAGAGCGGTTCGCCGGTTTTCACCAGCTCGTTGTCATGCACGAACACTCGCGTCACCGGGCCGGACACGTCGGGCGCGAGCTGGACCGTGTCGGCGCGGACCGCGCCGTCGCGGGTCCAGGGATCGTCCATGTAATAGACCCAGAGCTGCCAGGCCACGACGGCCGCGACGGCGACGAGCAAGGCAGTGACCAGGAGACGGAGGCTGAGAGATGCGGCTTTCATGGGGTCCTGTGTCAAAAGAGGCGCGGAGCGGCATAGCTCACCGCGCCGGTCAGGATGATGAGAAGGGCAAGGTCGAAGAGCGGCCGGTGCCAGACATAGCGGTACAGGCCCAACCGGTGGAGCGCCGCACGCAAGGCCGTGGAGAGCAGCAGGGCGATTCCCAGCCAGACCAGCAAGGGCGGCAGGAACACGCCGAAGAGATCGATTTCGCCGATCATGCGAGCAGCTCCATGTTTGGCGCGGCGCGCCAGCTCTCGACCTGCGGGGGCGGCGCGCCGGTGAACAGCACGATGCGTAGACCTGAAAGCAGCATCAGCGCCTCGCCGTAACGGCCGGCGTCGAAGGCGAGGCTGCGCATCGCCGCGTCGATGGCGGTAAGCACCGCCTGCGGCGGCGGCTGACGCGGGTTCCGGGCGTAAAAGGCGGCGATGCCCGACAGCGCCTCGTCGGTGCGACGCTGGGCCGCCGGCGGGAGCGTGTCGAAGAGATTTTGCAGCTCGATCATGTTGAGTCCGGCGCGCAGGTCGCGCAGCAGGGCCGCGGCCGCCTCATCGGCGCCGCTCGAGACAGCGGCCAGGCGCGGCATCATCTGTCCCAGGCGCTGCACGATCGCCCCGGTCAGTACCGCGCGATCTGAGGCGCCCTTGGTCTGGGCCACGGTGGCGATGTCGCGCCAGGCCGCGCGCTGCAGGCGGCTGGCGCTCCAGGCCCCGCCCACAGACCGGATCAGCCGGGTGACCACCAGCCCCGTCGCCACGCCGCCGATGATCGCCAGGTCGCCATTCGCATAACCGGCGAAATCACCGGTATAGCCATTGTTCAGCGCCAGGATGGTAGGCCCGAACGCGCCCATGTTCATGCCGACGATGAAGGTCGCCGGGCGTGACACCAGCACGCCGATGACCAAGGCAGCCGGCAGTAACACCAGGCATAAAGCGGCGAAGGTTTCGACCCGCGGCAGAATGACGAACAGATACAGGCCGTTGACGACGCTGATCACCAGCAGGTCGCGCAGCATGCTGGCCAGGGCCGGGGCCGGGTCGTCCAGCCCGGCGAAAAACGAGCAGGCGATGGCGACGAGCAGTGCCGCCGTGCCGCCGGCGGGCCAGGAGGTCCCGATCCAGAACAGGCAGGTGAGCAGGGTGGCGAGGAAGGCGGCGAAGGCGGAGAGCAGGGCCATGCCGTGATCGCGCAGCAGCGCGGCGTTGGCGAGATAGTCCGCGTTCCGCAGCGGCTCATCGGGAGCCGGGTCGCCGTCGACAATGTGCCGGCGGATGATCCGCGCCTGATGGAACAGGCTTGTCAGCTCCTCCAGCCGGCGCGCCAGGCCGGCGCGCAGCAGGCCGCTCCAGGAGGCGGCGTCCGTTTCCAGCGCGCGGATCTGGGCGCGCAAGGCAACGTCGCTCTCCGGCCCGCCGACCTGGACCCAATCGCGCACCCCATCCAGCGTTTGTTGCAGCGCCGGTGTCATGCCATCCCGCCGGTGCAATTCGGCGACGCGGTCATTGATGGCGCTCAGCACCGGCATCAGGCTGAGCACGTAGATGCGCAGATGCACGATATAGCGGACGGCGTTTTGCAGATGCGAGGTATCGTAGGCGAGATGCGTGGTCATCATCGCCACATCGGTCGCCTCCACCGCCAGATGCCGCCGTGCGGCGCCGATATCGGCCTCGGCTTCCCGGCCGCCGAGGGCGGCGGTCGTCCAGTCGATGGCCGGCTTCATCCAGGCAGCGATGCGCCGCGCCAGAACCGGGCCGATGGCGCGCGGAAACACCACGGTGCCGACCATTGTGGTGCAGACGATGCCGAGGGTGATTTCCTCCACGCGGGTGAGCGCGGTCTGGAAGATGAGCTGCGGCGAATCGACGCTGGGAAAGCCGATAATCGCCGCGGTGTAGCCGGCGAGCATGAAGCCGTAGGCGCGCGGGGTGCGGTCGAGCAGGGAGATATACAAACAGAGGCCGACCCAGAGGGAGAGGGCGAGGCTGAGCAGCAGCGGCGCGCCGACCAGGTTTGGCACCAGCGCCACGGCGGCGGCGCCGCCGGTGAGCGTCCCGAAGAAACGGTAGATGGCCTTCGAGCGCATCGGCCCGGTGAACGGGTTGGCGACGATGTAGGCGGTCGCCATCGCCCAATACGGATTGCTCAGTCCGAGCCAGAAGGCCACGTACAAAGCCGCCATGGCCCCGAGGAATGTTTTTAGCGCGAACGTGATTTCATCGGGTTTCGGCATTGGCGCCAGGGCAACGGAAATGGACAGAGGAAGCTACCCATTTAGCCCATCCCGGCTCGACGGAGATGTCGCGTAAGAACAAGGGACGGTTGCACTTGCATGCCTTGTCATCGGCCATGATGGGCCTGGATGAAGGCTGGCATCTGGACATGGTAGGCTCCGCCGGTCCGGCGCGCGTTGTTTGGCGCCGGGGGACCGCCTTAAAAAGGGCCCGGCGCGGCGGCGAGCGGTTCCGCCGGGCCGCTGGGGGCGAACGCGTCGGGAGAGTTCGTTTTGGGGGCGGGGGGGATCGGCGGGATGGCCGTCGGGGTGGCTGCGGGTTTCGCGGCCGTCTGGGCGCCGACGCAGACCTTTTGCAGCGTCTGCATATCCTGCGTTTCCTCGATGGCTTCCTGCGCCATCGCGGAAGCTTCGCTGGAAGCCTTGTTCCGCGCCGCCTGGGCAACGGCACTGTCGTGCCGGGCCTGGATGCGTTTGCCGGCCTGCAGCCCTTCCTGATAGCCGCGTGTCTCCGCCGCCCTCAGCGCGGCGGGAGACGGCGGTGCGGCTTCCGGGTGCGGTGGGGTGAGGGATTGCTCGTAATGGCTCAGCGTCGCGCAGCCGGACAGACCGGTGGTGATTGCCAAGGCGATGAACAAGGGAAAATTCCCCGGCGCCCGCCAGCTGAGGATTTTCGCGAAGGAGCCCATAGTCATTAACCGTTCCTAATCCACTGGCGTGATTTCGTCATCACCCAAACCTGAATATTAGCAACTCATGGTTGATAAATTGGCCTGCCAACATAGGTGGGCCGGTTATGCCGGTCGTCATGGAATGCATAACAGGTTGCATTTATTGCGTATTTTTACCAGATCACGGGCGCGATGGATTTGCGCCGGAAATCCCCGGGCGCGGCCCGGTTTCAGGCGAATTTTTGGGGTCGGGTTGGCCATGCAGGATGCGGTTGTCCCGATCGTGTGCCGCGATACGGGGGCGAGACATTTGATCTAGATCAAGTCGAGGCATCTGAAGACAAGGCAAGCAGAGCGTTTAGGTGTCGTGGGCAAGAAAGATTGAATATGAGTGATTTAGTGGGAAATCTTTTGGAGGTTTGCAACGGCGCGCGCCGCGCCGGCTGGGATTTTCCACGGATCTGGAAAGAGATCCTGCAACGCCATCCGCTGGTAACCGGCGATTCGGTGCAGCGAATTGGCGAGGCGGGGCCCTATCTGGAGATTCCACTTTTTGCCGGCCAGGTCATGGTGTTCGACGCCAAAGGATTCACGATAAAATAACATTTTAGAGAGCCGGCTGGGGCCGCAGGCTGTTTCGCCCAGGCGGGGGCGCCGGCGGCGCCGATATCTTGCCCCTTCGCCGGGTGCGTCTACATAAGCGGCGATCGGTAATTTCGGAGTTGTTTATGAATCTCAAAGAGAAGCGGGTCGTCGTTCTCGGCGGCACGTCGGGTCTCGGTTTCGCCACGGCGAAAGCGGCGGCCCGTGAGGGCGCCAGCGTGGTCGTGGTTTCGGCCAAGCCGGAGCGTGTCGCGAAGGCCCTGGCGGCCCTGCCGGCCGGCACGGAAGGGCATGTCGTCGACCTTACCGATGAGGGCCAGATTGCCGCTTTGTTCAAAAAAATCGGCGCCTTCGATCATCTGGTCTACACGGCCGGCGACTGGCTGTTGCTGGGCGATTTTTCCGCCCTCGACATCGATGCGGCCCGCCGCTCTTTCGACGTGCGGTATTGGGGGGCGGTGATGGCGGCGAAATACGGCGCGCCGCAGATCCGGCAAGGCGGTTCGATCGTGCTCACCACCGGCATCGCTTCGGCACGGCCGTTCAAAGGGTGGGTTGCGCCCGCCAGCCTGCTGGGGGCGATGGAAGCGCTGACCCGTGCGCTGGCCGTCGAGCTGGCGCCGATCCGGGTGAACATCGTCTCCCCCGGCGTCGTCAAAACCGAAATGTGGGACGCATTGCCGGAAGCCGACCGCGAGGGCCTGTACCGGGATGTCGGCGCGAAGCTGCTGGTCGGCCGGGTCGGCGAGGCCGATGAGGTGGCGGAGACATACCTGTACCTGATGCGCCAGACCTTCAGCACCGGCCAGGTGGTCACGGTCGATGGCGGCGGCGTGCTGGTGTAAGGAAGTGGCCGCTTTTTTGAAAAAAAGCGGCGCAAAAAACTTTTGTTATGCTGGGCCGGAGGCGGTGAAACCGCACGGGCCCAGATTAACAAAGTTTTTTTGCTACTTTTTGTTCACAAAAAGTAGCCTTTCCCTTGCTCGCCCGCAGAAAAAAGCTGCACAGCACGCACATCGGCGGCGGCGAGAAGGACGGCGCGGTGCTGACGGAGGTGAACGTGGTGCGCAGCATGACGGTGCTGGGCCCCTGGAACGGCATGGCGCAAACCTACATTGTGCCGGCTCCGGTCGGGGCGCATTTCGCGGTATTGGTGCAGCGGGACGATGGAAGCATCGAAGGGGCGGCATCGGACTGAGCCTGGACGGTCCGGCCGGAACGGCGCGCCCCGAATCCAATCCCCGGATGCCGGGACGCTTTAATGCACGAGCTTCGGCAGCATTTCGTTCTGGATGATCACGGCCGCCGCCAGGGCTTCCGAAGTGGCGAGGCCCAGCTGCCGTCCGTCCGCCGCATGAATGGCGAACGCCGGACCGGTTTGGGTCATGACCGGTCTCACATAGGCAACCTTGTCCATTCCCAAACACTCCAGCTCTTCAGAAGAGATGTGGCGAACATTGATGACGGGCTCACAGACGGTATCGCGTGTATCGTCTTGGATTTCCATGTCCATTAAGCAATTCCTTTTCTTAAGTCGGGAAGAACGATCATGTTGGTAAACTAAACAACCTGTTGCCATCCGCGCGATGACGTCACGTCACCGGATGCGCTTCCGGTCAGCTTCATAGGTCATGGGCGGCTGAGGCAGGTGACGCCTTGCAAAATCGATGATTGCGGCGCTCCGACGGTGATCTTGTGCCGGACGCGGCGAGGGATCGTGGCAAACCGAGCTGCCGAGATTCGCCTGGCCGGCGATGCAGGCGGCGAACATGCCGAACGCCGCGATCATTTTCACATCGATGTCCACCAGCACCGGCTGCAGCCAGCCATAGGGCCATGTCGGCAGCATGCATGGAAGACTAACGGAACGACTCTCAGGCTCATGGTGTTCGCTATGTCGGCGACGCCATGCCTGAAGGGAGACGATTTCGGCGCTCATGACGCCACCCGCGATCCGCATTGCCTTGGCAGCGTCGCCGAGATCCCGGCGGCCAGGCTCGCCTCAGGCACCTGCTCAAGCACGATAACAGCCATCGCTTCTATCAACCCTTTCTCTGTATCCGCCTTCACCGCCGGAGCACCTCAGCAGGGCACTGACCGCTCATCGGAATGAACGCATTTTTATTCGGGAAAATGGTCGCAAAGCCCGCGCCCCGATATTTCCAATTGACCACGACGCGCGACGCTGATGCACAGGCCGCCAACTCACCGCTCCCTTGTCAAAACTTCGATAGCCACGTGCTTCGCTATCACCGAGCGGAGAAGGACCGGGTAAAACCAATGGATTTTCCGAGTCCTTTGGCGCTTCAACCATTTTCTTGTGGATCCCACCTACCACCGGGCGACCGCGAATGCTCTTAGGCACATGGAGGATTCGCGCTCATCTGTGTCGACGTTTCTGAACGTCCATCGTGATGAGCTTGATCGGGAAAGGTACGCGTCTAATCCTTTGGTTGATGTTGCCTACAACCTGCCGGCAGATTGGCGGCTACCTGACGCGGTATGCGGCGGCGGCGAAGGCGGCTGGCCCTTCGCGAAAAATGGCGCGAGAGCCTGCATCCGCGGCGGTGGCGTGAAGGCCGGCGTTCAGGAACAATGGGCGCCGCGCACGGTGAAGTTGAACACCCTTCCGTCCCGCAGCAAAAAAATCAATTCACAGGGATAATCACTGACAATCCGCGGGTAGAGCCCGCTCTCGAAGATCGAGGGAAAGAACCAGCCATAGGCGCCGCCATTGTCGACGGCGAGGCTCTGCCAGTTATAGGCGAGATAGCGCACGCCTTTCACGTTGGCCTCCTTGTTCGGCACGCCGAATTGCTGCACCAATGTCAGTTCGCTCGCGCCGATATAGGGGGCGAGGCGGGTTTGCAGGGTCGGCGTGGTGGCGCATCCGGCCAATGCCAGGAAAGACAAGGCAACAGGAAAATTGCGACGCATGAAACGCCTCATCAACTGGTGAGTGACTATCCATTCGCCTGAAACAACCAAATGGTGTACTTCATGAATATGTTTGTGCCGGGTATGTTCGCCACGAGACGCCAATCACGTCTCACGCGGGCTTGAAACCGCATGGCCATGGAATATGTACCACATACTGTAATGGTCTTGTAATTATTTTTAAGGATTTTCAGTTGGTTATGCGGCGGTTGCGGCGGCGCTGCACACGCCTGCGTGCGCGCTAAACGGTGGTTTCGCGCGTCTGCGCCGCCTTGACCTCGCCGCCCGGGCCGCGCTTGCGCGACATGCCAAGCCCCTGGCGGTCCTCTTCCAGCGCGCTCGCTTTGTCCTCGGCGTCGAAGCCGGTGCGGCCGATACTGAGGTCCAAATGCGCGATGTAATGCAACACGGCATCGCGGCGTTCGGCTCTCACAGTCTCCGCGAGGCCCACCAGAACCGCACGCAACCGGCGCACGACCTGTACCGAATTCGCGCCATATTGCCGGATCTCATCGAAGGACAATGACAGATAGTCCTGCCAGGTCGGCACCGGGACCACGAGCCGCGTCATGCCGCGCGCATCCATGACCTCACCGGCCTCGAGCTGGCATCGCCCCAGGCGTCGCAGCAGATCCTCGATCTGGTCCAGGGCCTGAACGGCGGTGGTGGGATCATTGACCGCCGGGGACAGCGCCCGAATGGCAATGTCGACCAGCAGGCGAATCGCATATCGCGGGTCCTGCTCATAGGTGCGCGTGGTTCTCAAACGGATGCACCGCATCAAGGAGGTTTCCGGCAATCGATGCGGTGCGTGATAAACGTTCAAGAGGGTGGTGCCCACCACCAGCGTCTCGCCGACGCCGCACTCGAGCACCAATATAGCGTCCGCCGCTGCCGCCAGACGCACCAGAGCGGCGATCTCGAGTTTCGCGATTACCAGAGGTTCGTCGAGATATACCAGGGTTTGCACCGGCGGCCCGAACTCTGCCGGCACGATGCGCGTTCGCTGCCGCGCCTCGCCGGTATAGGCGGGCATGTTGCCGAACATCTCGTCAATCACCGCCCGGCCGCGGTCGCCGATCGTGCGCAGCACGGCATTGATCTGCAGCGTGTTCACGCTCTGGATCATCCGGGCGAACAGCACCATGCTGACGACCAGCAAAAGCATGACGAGAACGGCAGAAAATGCAGGAACGTTTCCCGAGCCGTTGCGGTCGGTCCAGACCAGTGCCGCGAGAGAATAGATGAAGGTGCAGAAGAAAATTCCCAGCGTGTGGAAGATTTTGGAATCTTGAGTAAACACCAGAACCAGCCGTGGCGAGTAGGCCAGCGCACTGAACTGCACCACCACGAAAGCGATCGCGAACACGATGCCGGTCAGCGCCATCATCCCCGAGCTGACCGCAGAGAAGAATGCAATGGCCGTGTTTACCGAGACCTCGTGCATATAGCGGCCGAAATAAGCTTGCTCCAGCCGCGGCAGCACAAAGCTGACGATCAGGCCGGCCACAATGTAGACCATCGGGATCTGCCATTGCGCAAGCCGCTGCCATGAAACCTGACGGATCTTCATGTTCGCCGCATCCAAGGCGGTGTGGGGCCGTCAATAAATCTCGGTGATTTTTGACTCTTCCACGCCCGCCCCCCGTGGCGGCGGCCAGCATCAGAAAGCGCTGGCACACCGGTGGTTTTTTTGAATTTCATTTGCACGGTGGAGCGGGCCCCCTATGAAAGGTTTAGGCCGCCAGCTTGATTTCGTGCTTGGTTTCGATGGCATGCCTGATCAGGCGGCGCGTCCGCTCGACGAAGGCGAGCTTGTCCGCGAGGCAACTCTCGAGCAGCACGCCGACGCCGAGATGCCCGGACACGTCGGCCATGGCGATCAGCGCCACATATTCGGCGATGCGCAGATGGATCAAATGATTGGCCTTGACCAGGATAAAGAGCGCCTTGGCCGCAGGGGCCTGGATCTCACCGAGCTCGCGGCGGAAATCTTCGAGAAAAGCGTCATGCAGCCGGTCGTTCGCGGGAGAGGGTTTCTCGCCGATCAGTTCGAAGCACCGGTCCAGGGAACTGAGAGTTTGATCCTGAAGAAACGCACGCGACTGCAACGCCTCCTTGATGTTGGGGTCCTGCGCCAACCCACTCAATTCCTGATATATTTTCGTGGTCTTTTCGGTGCGCTGCCGGACGTCGCTCAACATTCTTATGAATAGTTCCTTGGCGTTATTCACGGGCATCGGACATCTCCTTGTAATTGTTGTGTCTCAACAGGGGCGCTCGAAAGACGGGCGGATCCGGGGGGTTGCGACACCCCCGGATGGATGATGTTGAGAAGGCGGACCATAGACGAACCGCTTTCCCGGCTGAATTGATCTCGATCAATCGCGGTAAGATGCCGGACAATCCAGTCGGATTTGTCATGAATTCTTTAATTGCCTTCGGCGGCTCACCGGGCGCGAACGTTTTTCGCTTGCCCGGTGACGGCGGTGCCATTTATCACCGCGGGTGCTGGCGTGCCCGGCCCGGCGATCGACCGGTCAGCCGACCCAGCGCACGGCCGACCGGTTGCGTGGCACCGGAGGCGCCGCTTCCTTGGGATGGCCGGCGATGATCGGCGCCACCGGCATGCAGTCGGGCAGGCCGAGCAGGTTCTTGCCCTCCGCCCTGGCGCGGAAGCGCCGTGGCCCGCTGACCCGCTCCACGCTGGAGGTGCTACAGCTTTCCCGGCAGCTTATCACGCAATCTCCAGAGGCGAAGTGGGTTGTCGTCGCGAAGTGCCGGCGGCAAAAGTTCGGGTGGAAAATTTTGATAGCTAACGGGACGCAGAAAGCGGTTGATTGCCGTGCTACCGACCGATGTAAAGCGGGGGTCGGATGTCGCCGGAAAGGGACCGCCATGGATTTGCGCATCCGATATCTCCACGATATTCGAGAAACCGTTGGCTACGATTCTGCC
>NZ_DATLPB010000110.1:0-41296 GCF_035535915.1 Acidocella sp. | reverse complement strand
AGGCAAGGGAAGCAAGCACTACTTTTTGTGAACAAAAAGTAGCAAAAAAACTTTATTATGCTGGGCCATGGGCGTTGGCCCCGACACAGCCCATGGCCCAGCACAAACAAAAGTTTTTGGTGCCGCTTTTTTCAAAAAGCGGCTGCTTTCTTTCATTCGTTGCCAGCCGCCAGCAAGGGCGCCGCTTTCAGCCGCATTTCCGCATATTCGGCCGCGGGGTCGCTGTCCCACACAATCCCACCGCCGGCCTGGGCGAACAGGGCCTCCTTGGTGGCAACGATGCTGCGGATCATCACCGAGCTGCCCATTGCGCCGTCGAAGCCGAGCCAGGCGAGCGTGCCGCAATAGGCGCCGCGGGCGGCGGTTTCGATTTCGTCGATGATCTGCATGGCGCGATATTTCGGCGCGCCGGTGATCGACCCGGCGGGAAAGCTGGCCCGGAGCAGATCGATGGCGCCGAGGCCGGGCTTGAGCCGGCCTTCGACGACCGACACCAGATGCTGGGCGCTGGCGAAACGCTCCAGCGCGCAGAGCGACGTGACTTTCACGCTGCCGGTGGCGCAGACGCGGCCGAGATCGTTGCGCATGAGATCCGCGATCATCAGGTTCTCCGCGCGGTCTTTGGGCGATCGGCTGAGTTCCTGGCCCAAGGCTTCGTCCTCGTCCGGGGTCGCACCGCGGCGAATCGTGCCCTTGATCGGCCGGGTTTCGACCCTCCCGTCCGGGGCAAGGCTGAGAAAGGCCTCGGGCGAGGCGCTGATGATCGCCACGTCGTCGTCGCAGCTCAGAAAACTGGCGAACGGCGCAGGGCTGCGGCGGCGCAGCGCGGCATAAAGCCCGGCGGCGGAAAATTGTGCGGGGCGGCGCGCCCGGAAGCGGTGCGTGAGATTGGCCTGAAAAATATCGCCGGCGCCGATATAGGCCCGCACTTGCTCGACCCGCGCGCGATAGCCGGCTTCGGTCCATTCCGGCTGCCAGTCCAGCGCCACGGCCGGCGGCAGTTTCGCCGGTCGCGCCAGTCGTGCCGCGAGTGCCGCGAGGCGCTGGGCGGCGGGCGCGCCCGGCCGGTCATGGCCGATGAACCAGAGGCGGCGGCTGCGATGGTCGAAGCCCAGCACGGTGTCGTACAGGCCGAACCAGGCATCGGGCAGGCCCGCCATGCGCGGATGGCGGGTGGCGATGCCCGCCGCGGCGACGCCGAGCTCATAGCTGAGGAACCCGACCGCGCCGCCGATGAAAGGCAGTGGCGCGGTGGCCAGGGGGCGCGCCGGGCGGTGGCGGTCCAGCCAGGCGGCGAGGGGGATGAAGGGGTCGCCGGACCCGGCGGGGAGGCTGAGGATCGAGACCGGATCCAGGCAGAGATAGGAGATGCTGGCGCGCGGATCGTTCGTGGCCGCGCTGTCGAGAAACGCCACATAAGGCTCGCCGGCGCAGGCGGCGAAGCTGTCGAGGGGGGCGCGCCAGGGGAGCTCGGTGACCAGCATCGGCCCCCGTTTCGCACAATTGCGTAGGGCGATCCATCGGCCGCGGGCCGCGGCAGGTCAGGGGCTGGCGGGGAGCAGTTCCGGACGCTCCTGGAAATCCGCCGCGTGGCAGGCCCGGTCGCGCCCCTCTTTTTTGGCGCGGTACAAGGCCCGGTCGGCGGCTTCCAGGAGCGCGGTTGCGGTCATCTGGTCGGCCTCCGGCGTCAGCCAGGCGACACCCACGCTGACGGTGACGAAACCGTTCGGCCGCCTGGCATGCCTCAGCCGCAGGTCGCGCACGGCCGTCAGCAGGCGCGTGGCGACCACGTGCGCCGCGCGGGCGCCGGTGTTGGGCAGCAGAATGGCGAATTCCTCGCCGCCATAGCGGCCGACCATGTCGCCCGGCCGGCAGGTCGCCAGAAACACGTTGGACAGCGCCCGCAGGCACTTGTCCCCCGCCGGATGGCCGTAGAGGTCGTTATAGCCTTTGAAATCGTCGGCATCGATCATGATCAGCGCCAGGGTGCGGCCATTTTTGACGGCCCGGTCGAAATGCCGATGCAGGCTTTCCTCGAAATGCCGCCGGTTGGCGACCCCGGTCATGAAGTCGCTGCGCGCCGCCAAATGGTGCCGCCGATCGGAGACTTCCTTGCTCAGCGCGATCAGGCCCAGGCCGAGCAGGATGGTGAAGACGAGGACATCGATCATAACCGGTACGGCGCCCGGCATGTGCAGGAAGGGCGGGTTGCCCGAATGGGCGTTGCCAAGGTCCATCCGGACGCGGCTCACGGCCATCAAAGCCTGGAGCGCGTACAGGCCCAGCAGCCAGCCGCGGATGCCGAGCGCGCCCAGGCGCATCAGCCAGATCTCGCGCATGGTCAAGAGAATGAGTGTCACGACGTAGAGCCCCGAGATGCCGATGCGCAAATCCATGTTGTCGCGGAGCTGAGGGGTCAGGCACACCACGCCCCAGGTCACGATAGGTGCCAGGGCCACGTCGAAGCGGGCCGGGCGCATGCGCAGGGTACGGCAGCCGGTCCAGATGGCCCCATAAAAGGCGAACACCAGCGCATTGCCGATGATGATGGCGGGTAGGAAGGGCAGGAGTGCGCGGCTGACCAGGCCGAGACAAGACAGCAAGCATGCCGCCGCGATCCACAAAATCGCCTTCTGGCCGCGATCCTGCAGCCAGATCGGCACACAGGCGATGCTCATCACCGACAGTACCAAGAGCGTGGCGAGAAGCAGCGTTTTCGGATCCAGGGTTATCATCGTCACTATCTACCAATCAGTCCCGACCTGGAACCGAAATTTTTCATAAAGCTAACGAAACGTTATGTCACGTTAATTCTTTTGAGGTTCTTTTGTGGTCTATGCGTTTGGTCAAGTCATTTTAATTTTTTCCGCTATTTTGCTTGATATTCTATTATGCATTGTTAATTTATTGCGACATTGGCGTGGTCGCCTTGTCTTGGGGCTCTCGTGTGTAGTGCATCATGTGGGGTACGGGAAGGAAAACTTCCTGGTTATTGTTTGATTTTTCTTCAGTGTGGATGAGGTTTTATATAGAAAAAATATCGAAGATAATTATTTCGAATGAAGAATATTACATTTCTATTTGCGGTGGTTGGCGTGATGGTGCGGAAAATTTTTGGTTGTCTTCTGGGTTGTTGGTGTGAATCAACTTATGCGTGAAGCACGATTTTTTGATGTGGCGGGTTTCTGTTTAAAAATGAACGGTGTGGAGCTAATCAAGTTGCAGGTTCTTGTCTTTCGAGGGGCTGCCCGGCATGGTGGCCTGTCTTGCCTGTCGCGACCGGATAACTCGAGGAGAATCCGCTATGTCCCAACATGTTTATAAAAAAATCGAATTGGTCGGCTCGTCGTCGGAGGGGATCGAAGAGGCGATCAGCAGCGCCATTTCCCGTTGCGACGAAAGTGTGCGCAATCTGCGCTGGTTTGAAGTAACGCAGATTCGCGGTGAAATTGCCGGTGGCAAAATCGCTTATTACCAGGTGGCGCTCAAGGTCGGCTTCACCTTGGACGAATAGGCTCATTCATATGGCGTGAGCCAACATCACCCGGCCGGCTCGACTCATGCGGCCCTGCGCGCAGGCATGGGGGCGGCGCGCCATGGCCGATAACCGCGGTGATCGAGCGGCGCGTCGCCAACAACCGAGGCCTCACGGGGGCGTGGTGTCAGGCGGCGCGGGCGATGGCTGATTCCACGGCCTCATAGCCGGCGGTTTCCAGCATCGCCGGATCGGACACTTCCACCAGCGTCGCGCGGTCGAACCCGTTGAACGCCGTGCGCAGGCAGGCGCCGTAAGCGCCGAGCTGGCCGATTTCGATCCAGTCGCCTTCGGCCACATCGTCCGGCAACATGAACGGGCCGCGCATCACGTCGAAAGAATCGCAGCTCGGTCCGAACAGGCCGAACGCGGCGAGCGGTGCTGCGCCGGCCTCATGGTTGGCGCGGAGCAGCTTGGTGGGGAAGCGGAAGCCGAGCGCCCCGGCATCGGCGAGTGCGCCGTACACGCCGTCATTCACATACAGCATGTTGTGTTTGCGCAGCTGTACCTGCACCACCACGGACCCGCCACCGGCCACCAGGGCGCGGCCGGGTTCGGCCCAGAGTTTCACGCCGCGCAGGCCGAGCTGCTCGAACGACGCGGCGATCTCCGTCATGAAAGCGCCGAGGGGCGGCGGGGTTTGGTCCGGATAGGCGACCGGAAATCCGCCGCCGACATCGATCACATCCACCGGCACACCGGCGCGCTGGATGGCCAGCCCGGCCAGGGCCATCGCGTCGCGCCAGGCCAGCGGATCCAGGCATTGCGAGCCGACATGGAAGGCGATGCCGAGCCGGCCGGCCACCGGCCGCGCCGCCTGCAGCAGCGCGACCGCGCTGTCGAGCGAGGCGCCGAACTTGCTGGAGAGATCGATCGCTGCCTTGGTTGCGGGCAGGGCCAGGCGCACGAACAGGCCCGGCCGGCCCGAGGTCGTGCATTCGCCGGTGATCTCAAGGATTTTCTGCAATTCGGCCGCGGAATCCAGCACGAAATCGCGGACGCCGTGGACCAGCCAGGCTTCGCGGATCGCCGCGCGGCCCTTGACCGGGTGCATGAAATGAATGTCCGCGTCGGGAAACAGGCGGCGTACCAGCGTGACCTCGGAGATCGAGGCGCAGTCGAAATGCCGAACTCCGCCGGCCCAGACGGCGCGCAGGACCGCCGGCTCCGGGTTGCATTTCACCGCATAGAGCACGTCGCCGGGGAAGGCGGCGATGAAGGCGGCGGAGGTGGCGGCGATCACCTCCGGGCGCAGGCAGTGCAAAGGTACTTCGGGGCGGAGCCATTTCACCATGTCGGCGACGCAAGGCCGCGCGCTCGCGGTGTCGGGTCGAAGCGAGATGAAATGGTGCGGCGGACGCACGGTTTCGTATTTCTGAATCAGGCTCATGGCAAAAAATCCTCGCAAACCCTCGGCCGGCCGGTGCCAGGCCGCGACATGTCTAGAATATGGGAACAGCCGCGCGTCAGCTCAGGCTGTGCCGCGGTGTCTCGGATATGCGCGGACTTCGCATCGATAACGTCCGGTCAACCAACATAGCCGTCTCCCAATTGATCCCGGTCCTGCGGACCGACCCTCGACCTACCAGGATGCGTCTCGTCGTTGCTGTACCTCGGTCGCCCAGGTTCGCGGCACGTGCGATGCATCAAGCTTTCCGTGAAAGCCGAAGCGGACTTAGGGCAGTTTTGTTTCGATGTGATACGTTAAAAACTCATAGCGGAGGCCGAATTTTTGGGGCACTCGGCGCCTCCGGTCGCGAGGCTGCCGGGCCGCCGCGCGGCGATCCTTCAGGCGCGCCGGCACACAGGGATTGCCAGGCCGGGCGGGGCTGGAAGGCTTGCGGGACGGTGCCTAGGCGATGGCCCGAAGCGGTTGGGGCGCCGGCAGGGGATGACGCGCCTTTTCGCGTCTGGCATCCGGTTGATGGTCGATCACCATATAGCCGCGGCCCCAATTGGTCTCGATGAAATCGTCGACGCCGAGCGATTGCAGCTTCTTACGGATCTTGCAGATGAAGACGTCGATGATTTTCGGGTTCGGTTCGTCGAGCCCGCCATAGAGATGGTCGAGGATCACTTCCTTGCTGAGGACCGCGCCTTTGCGCAAAGCGAGGATTTCCACGATCTGATACTCTTTTTTGGTGAGCGTGACCGGCTTGCCGTTGGCGTAGATCTTTTTCGCGTTCATGTTGATTTCGACGGCGCCGATGCGCAGCGCGTTGTCCTGGAAGCCGTGGCTGCGGCGAACCAGATTTTGCACTTTCATGAAAATTTCTTCGTGCGACAATGCGTCGACGATCAGATCGTCCGCCCCGGTCTGGAGCACGCGCAAGCGTGCGGCTTCGGTCATATTGCGGGTGATCGCGACCAGTGGCGCGCGCACGCGGGTCTGGCGCAGATTCCGCACGAGGTCGAGTTCGCCCATCCGCTGCTCGGACAAGCGCAGCAGGATTACGTCGTACTCATAGAACTTCACCAGATCGAGCGCCTCGTCCACGTCGTGTGTCTCATCGACGACGGCCAGACGTGAACGCAGGAACGGGGTCAACGGGTCTTTTTTGTTGGATATTGCTTCAAAAGAGAGAATTTTCACATCAGCCTCCGTTTTGTTAATGCAACGATACAACTCGGAGGGGTGGGCGTCAATCATTTTGCGCTAGAATCGCGTGTCGCGTGCAAAAATTAAGAATATATCGCCGAAATTTATCGCCTTTAGGTTGCGCCGCGCCGATGCCGCCCGGCGGGCCAACGCGCGCATCGTCACGATGCGCGCGTTGGCCCGAATTTCTGTCTCCATTTCAGCTCGTTGCGTCGAACCGCGTGGCTGGGGGCACGGCGCCGGGATCAGGGGCGGCTGGTCTTGAGCAGGTCGCGAATTTCTGTGAGCAGGGCTTCCGTCGGCGTGGGCGCCACGTCGGCGGGCGGCGGCGCCTTGTAGAGCTTCTGGAGCAGCCGGACCATCCAGAAGATCGCTGCGGCGATGATCAGGAAATTGATGACCGCGTTCAGGAACACGCCGTAATTGACGGTTACGGCGCCGGCCTTCTGCGCTTCCGCCAGGGTCGGCTCCACCGCGCCCCGCAGCGTGATGAAATGATTGGAAAAATCCACGCCGCCGGTGAGCAGGCCGAGGAGCGGGGTGATGAGGTCTCTGACCAGGCTGTTGACGATGCCGGTAAAGGCGGCCCCGATCACCACGCCGACGGCCAGATCGACGACGTTGCCGCGCAGGATGAAGGCTTTGAAATCGTCGAACCAGCTTGGTTTGGACAGAGCGAACCGGGTGTGCAGCAAATCTGACATGTCGGTCTCCTTGGGAAAGCAGCCTCTGTTGGTCGGTGGTGCACGGCCGCGTTGTCGGGCGGCCGCTGACATTTGCATTTAGCCCATTCATCGCCCTGAGGAAGGCTCCGGCCTAACTTTCGGGCGTCCGATCGCCGGCATTGTGCCGGTCGGCGCGCCGGACGTGATAGCGCTTGCCCGGCGCGGCCACGGTTTGGGAAAAGGGAGCGGCAAATGAGGAGAGTGCGATGCGGAGCGGGATTCTAGTCACTGGTCTGGCCCTGCTGCTGGCGGGGTGCGGCTCCGGGACCGGGCGGCTTTCCGGAGGTGCTGCGGGCGGTGCCGCCACCGGTGCGGTCATCGGCCTGGTCGGCGGGCCGATCGGTGTTGTGGTCGGGGCCGGCATCGGCGCCGGGGCGGGCGCCATGACCTCGAGCAACACCACGCCCAAGCAGGTCGATCTCGGCCCGCCGCCGTGGGAGCGCGGGCAGGCGCAGGCTGAGGCCCGCCCGGAGCGGGCTGCACAGGCCGCTCCGGTGGAGGCGCCGCCGGCCCAAACCGATCCGTCCGCGCCGATTCAACCGCGGCCGGATGCGGCGCAGCCGGTTCAGGCGCAGTCGCTCCCGCCGCCGCGTTAGCGGGGCCGGGCGGCTTCCTTCCGCGAAGATATGTGCTAAACGCCGGGACCCATGCGCCAATTTCTGGAATTCGAAAAACCCGTCGCCGAGCTCGAAAGCAAGATCGAGGAATTGCGGCGCATGTCGTCTCCCGGCGAGATCAACATTGCCGACGAGGTGGCGCGGCTTTCGGCCAAGGCCGACAGCCAGCTGCGCACCCTCTACGCCAGGCTAACCCCGTGGCAGAAGACTTTGGTGGCAAGGCATGCGGAGCGGCCGAAGGCGGCGCGGGTCATCGCCGCGCTGATCACCGATTTCACGCCGCTGGCCGGTGACCGCGCCTTTGCCGACGATGCCGCGATCATCGGCGGCATGGGTCGTTTTCGCGGGCAGCCGGTGATGGTGATCGGCACCGAGAAGGGCACCGATACCGAGAGCCGCATTAAATATAATTTCGGCATGGCCAAGCCCGAGGGCTACCGCAAGGCGCGGCGGCTGATGGAACTGGCCGGACGCTTCAATCTGCCGATCCTGACCTTCGTGGATACGTCCGGGGCGTTCCCCGGCATCGAGGCCGAGGCGCGTGGCCAGGCCGAGGCCATCGCCCGCGGCATCGAGGCGTGCCTGTCGGCGCCGGTGCCGCTGATCGCAACGATCATCGGCGAGGGCGGGTCCGGCGGCGCCATCGCGCTCGCCGCCGGCAACGCCGTGCTGATGATGGAGCATGCGATCTATTCGGTGATCTCGCCCGAGGGCTGCGCCTCGATCCTGTGGCGCGACGCCGCGCAGGCGCCGGTGGCGGCCGAGGCGATGCGCCTCACCGCGCAGGATCTGCGCCGGCTGGGGTTGATCGACGAGGTGGTGGCCGAGCCGCTTGGCGGCGCCCATCGCGACCCGGAAACAGCGATCGCCAATCTCGGCAACGCCCTCGCCCAGGCCCTGGAGCCGCTCAAATTCCTGGCCCCGGAATCGCTGCGCGCCCGCCGCCGTGAAAAATTCCTCGCCATGGGCAGGCTCGGGCTCGGCTGAGGATGAGAAAAGGGCCGCTTTTTGAAAAAAGCGGCGCAAAAACTTTTTGTTACTCCGGGCCGGTGGCGGTGAAGGCGGCGCGGGCCAAACTGTCCCGTTTCGAGCGGCCGTTGAGCAGGCCGATCGCGGCCACCAGGCCGAGCGCCAGACCGATGATGCCGGTGGCGGCGTTGTACTGCATCACCGCGGTGATGCCGACGGCGATCGCCAGCATGCCCGGCCAGCGCCGGCCGAAAGCGAAACCGACCGAGCCGCAGAGCAGTGCCGCCCAGCCGAACGCCTGCTGATATTGCAGCCACATCAAGGCGGCGCGGTGCGCGCAGAATACCGGCGCGTTCGCGGCGCTACACAGGCCGATGGCCATGAGCGGCACGACCGCAAGCTTGCGGAATGCAAACATGCCGCCGCCGATCAGCGCGAGCAGTGAGAGCCCCATCCAGTCTTCCGCGCGCGGGCGGATCAATTTCCTCATACGCGGCGCTTCCTCACTTCTCGTCGGGACGTCGAGCTTGCGGTGGTTGCTCTCGGTCGTCCAGGGCCGTATTGCTGCAATGCATTACGTTTCAATCAGTATTACACGGTTCATGACAAGCCACACCAGCAAGAAATCTGCCAAAAGTTTTCAGGATATCATCCTGACCCTGCACAATTTCTGGGCGCGCCAGGGCTGTGTGATCCTGCAGCCCTATGACGTGGAAATGGGGGCCGGCACCTTTCACCCCGCCACCACTTTGCGCGCTTTGGGGCCCAAGCCATGGCGCGCGGCCTATGTGCAGCCTTCACGCCGGCCGTCGGATGGGCGTTATGGCGAGAATCCGAACCGGCTGCAGCATTATTACCAGTATCAGGCGCTGCTGAAGCCGAGCCCGGACAACATCCAGGATCTGCTGCTGGAGAGCTATGACGCCATCGGCATCGACCGCAAGCGTCATGATATACGCTTCGTCGAGGATGACTGGGAAAGCCCCACGCTCGGCGCCTGGGGGCTGGGCTGGGAAGTGTGGTGCGACGGCATGGAGGTGACGCAGTTCACCTATTTCCAGCAGGTCGGCGGCATTGCCTGCGTCGCCCCCTCGGCAGAGCTCACTTACGGGCTGGAGCGGCTGGCGATGTATGTGCAGGGCGTCGAGAACGTGTACGATCTCGATTTCAATGGCGCCGGCGTGACCTATGGGGATATTTTCCGCCGCGCCGAGCGCGATTACAGCAAATATAATTTCGAGCTGGCCGATACCGCGATGCTCATCCGGCATTTCGAGGATGCCGAGCGCGAATGCGCCGCCCTGGTGGCGGAGCGCGTGGCGCAGCCGGCTTATGATCAGTGCATCAAGGCGAGCCACGCCTTCAACCTGCTGGATGCGCGCGGCGTGATCTCGGTGGCCGAGCGCGCCGCCTATATCGGCCGGGTGAGAAACCTGGCGAAGGCATGCGCGGAAATCTGGTTGACGGGCGAAGAGAATGCTTGAGTTTTTCCTGGAACTTTTTTCGGAAGAGATCCCCGCCCGGATGCAGGCGCAGGCGGCGTCCCAGCTTGCCGCCCTGGTTGCGGAAAGCCTCGCGCCTTTGAAACCTGCCGCCGCGCAGATTTATTACGGCCCGCGCCGGCTGGCCTTGCGCCTGCACGTGGCGGCGGAAGTGCCGGCCGCGCAACTTTCCGAACGCGGCCCTCGGGCGAGCGCGCCGGAGCAGGCGCTGGCCGGCTTCCTGCGCAAGCATAATGCAACCAAAGACCAGCTGGTTCAGGACGGCGATTTCTGGGTGCTGAACAAGAGCGTGCCGGCCATGTCCGCGCGCGAATTGATTTTCTCCGGGCTCCCGGCGGCGCTGGCGAAACTGCCCTGGCCGAAATCCATGCGCTGGGGTTCCGGCGGCGAATTCACCTGGGTCCGCCCGCTGCGCCGCATCGTTTGCCTCCTCGATGGCGAGATTGTTCCCTTCCAGCTCGGCCCTGTCACGGCGGGCAACGAGACCGAAGGCCACCGCGTGCACGCGCCGGGCGCCGTCGCGGTGTCGTCCGCCGCCGACTGGGAGCTGAAATTGCGCACGCATCACGTCATCGCGGACGCGACGGAGCGGCGCAAACTCATCGAAGCAGGCGTCGCCGCGCAGGCGGCGGCGCGCCAGCTCAGCGTCGCCGAGGATGGCGCGCTGCTCGATGAGGTGACGGGGCTGGTGGAATGGCCGGTGCCGCTGGTCGGCCGGATCGACGATGATTTCATGGATCTGCCGCCGGAAGTCCGCGAGCTCTCCATGAAGATCAACCAGAAATATTTTGCCTTGCGTGATGCAGGCGGCCAGCCGGCGCCCTATTTTGCGTTCGTGGCCAATCTGGCGGCCGACGATTCCGGCGCGGCGATCATCGCCGGCAATGAACGCGTTTTGCGCGCGCGCCTTTCCGATGCGCGGCATTTCTGGGATCTCGACCTGAAGACGAAGCTGGAAGCGCTGCTACCGAAGCTGGAGAAGATCACCTTCCATGCCAAGATTGGCACGCAACGCGAGCGTACGAAGCGGATCTCCGATTTGGCAGGGAAAATCGCCAACCAGCTCGGCGCCACCGCCGCCGAAGCGAACGACGCGGCACGCGCCGGGCTATTGTGCAAGGCTGACCTCGTCACCGGCATGGTTGGCGAATTTCCCGAACTGCAGGGCATTATGGGCGGCTATTACGCGGCCCGTGATGCGCATGAGAGCGCAACGATCGGCGCGGCCATTCGCACGCACTATCAGCCGAAAGGGCCGGGCGATGACGTGCCGCGCGGCCTCGTCGCCGTGAGCGTGGCGCTGGCGGACAAGCTCGACACGCTGATCGAGTTCTTCCGCATCGGCGAGAAACCCACCGGCTCGGGCGACCCGTTCGCGCTGCGCCGCGCCGCGCTGGGCGTGATCCGCATCATTCTGGAAAATGATTTGCGCCTGCCGCTTGCGTTTCTGGAACCTGATCTGCGCGATTTCATTCTCGAGCGCCTGCGCGTGAAATTGCGCGGCGAGGGCGAAAGGTTCGACATTCTCGACGCGGTGCTGGCCGGCGGGCGCAACGACGATCTGGTCGACATCATGCGCCGCGTGAACGCGGTGCGTGATTTTCTCGCAACGCCCGACGGCGCCAACCTGCTCACCGCCTATCGGCGCGCCGCGAATATTTTGCGCATCGAGAACGCCAAGGACGGCCCGCACGACGGCGAGGTGAGCGAAGCGCAGTTCGTGCAGGATGAGGAACACAGCCTCAACAATGCGCTGCATCAGGCCAAGGCCGACAGTCTGAGCAAATTCGCAAGCGGAGATTATGGATTCGCAATGAACGAATTCGCCGGATTGCGCGGACCGGTCGATGCGTTCTTCGATAAAGTCACTGTAAATGCCGAGATGTCACAAATTCGCCTCAATCGGTTGCGATTGCTGGCCAAGTTGCGTGACACGATGCATCAGGTTGCTGAGTTCGCGAAATTAGAAGGCTAAGGAGCAGAACGATGACCAAGTGGGTTTATAATTTCGGTGCCGGTGTGAATGATGGGCATGCCGGTTTGCGCAACCTGCTCGGTGGCAAGGGCGCCAACCTTGCCGAAATGGCGAGCATCGATCTGCCGGTTCCGCCCGGCTTTACCATCACCACCGAAGTCTGTACGTCTTATTACGATAACGATAAAAAATATCCGGCCGATCTGCGCGGTCAGGTGGATGCAGCACTCGCCCGCATCGAAACCGCCGTCGGCCGTAAATTCGGCGACAAGGACAAGCCGCTGCTGGTCTCGGTGCGCTCCGGCGCCCGTGTCTCCATGCCCGGCATGATGGACACCGTGCTCAATCTCGGCCTCAATGACAGCACCGTGCAGGGGCTGGCCGCCGGCTCCGGCGATGCGCGCTTCGCCTGGGATTCCTATCGCCGCTTCATCCAGATGTACGGCTCGGTCGTGCTCGGCGTCGATCATCACCGGTTCGAGGAAATCATCGAATCCGTCAAGCTCGATGCCGATGTGATTGAAGATACGGCGCTCACGCCTGAGGATTGGCAGCGCGTCGTGGAAGGCTACAAGCAGATGGTCGCGGAAGAGACCGGCAAGCCTTTCCCGCAGGATCCGGTGGACCAGCTCTGGGGCGCGATCGGCGCCGTGTTCGGCTCCTGGATGAATCCCCGCGCCAATACCTATCGCCGTTTGCACGACATCCCGGCGAGCTGGGGCACGGCGGTGAACGTGCAGGCGATGGTGTTCGGCAACATGGGCGATGACTGCGCCACCGGCGTCTGCTTCACCCGCGACCCTTCCACGGGTCTCAACGAATTTTACGGCGAATATCTCGTCAACGCCCAGGGCGAGGATGTGGTGGCCGGCATTCGTACGCCGCGCCCGCTCTCCAAGGCCTATGCCAAGCCGGGCGAGGTCAGCATGGAAGAGGCGTTGCCGCAGGCCTATGCCGAACTCAACAAGGTCCGCGATGTTCTTGAGAAACACTACAAGGACATGCAGGACATCGAATTCACGGTGCAGCAGAACAAGCTGTACATGCTGCAGACCCGCGCCGGCAAACGCTCGGCCGCGGCGTCGCTGCGCATTGCGGTGGAAATGGCCAATGAAGGGCTGATCGACCGCGACACCGCGATCATGCGCGTCAACCCGGCGTCGCTCGACCAGTTGCTGCATCCCACGCTGGATCCCAAGGCGGAGAAGAAGCGCTTCGCCAAAGGCCTGCCGGCGAGCCCGGGCGCGGCCTCCGGCGCCGTGGTGTTCTCGGCCGACGAAGCCGAACTGCGCGCGCATAAGGGCGAGTCGGTCATTCTCGTCCGCATCGAAACCTCGCCGGAGGATATTCACGGCATGCATGCGGCGCGCGGCATTCTCACCACGCGCGGCGGCATGACCAGCCACGCCGCGGTGGTGGCGCGCGGCATGGGCCGCCCCTGCGTCGCGGGCGCGGGCGGCATCAATGTCGATTACGGCGCGCAGACCCTGAGCGCCGACGGCGTTCTGCTCCGCGCGGGCGATATCCTGACCATTGACGGGGCGACCGGCGAAGTGTTCGCCGGCGCCGTGAAGATGATCGAGCCGAAATTGTCCGGCGAGTTCGGCACGTTGATGGGGTGGGCCGACGCCGCCCGCCGCCTCAAGGTGCGGGCCAACGCGGAGACCCCGCTCGACGCCGAGACCGCGCGCAAATTCGGCGCCGAGGGCATCGGCCTTTGCCGCACCGAGCACATGTTCTTCGACCCGCAGCGCATCGGCGCCATGCGGCAGATGATCATGGCCAAGGACGAAGCGGGCCGCCGCGCCGCCCTGGCCAAGCTGCTGCCGTTCCAGCGCGACGATTTCCGCGCTCTGTTCAAGATCATGGAAGGGCTGCCGGTCACCATCCGCCTGCTCGATCCCCCGCTGCATGAATTCCTGCCGCACGGCGAGGCGGAGCTGGCGGAAGTGGCCCACGCCTTGGGCATGAATGAAGCCGCGATCAAGGCGCGGGCGGAAGAACTTTCCGAGACCAACCCGATGCTCGGCCATCGCGGCTGCCGCCTCGGCATCTCCTATCCGGAAATCTACGAAATGCAGGCTCGGGCGATTTTCGAGGCGGCGATCGAGGTCGGCAAGACCGCCGCCGCGCCGGTGCCGGAGATCATGATCCCGCTGGTCGGCACGAAGCGCGAGCTCGACATCACCCGCGCGCAGATCGAGGCGGTGGCGAAGGACGTGTTCGCGGAGGCCGGGACCTCGATCGAATACAGCATCGGCACCATGATCGAGCTGCCGCGCGCCGTCCTGATCGCCGACCTCATCGCCGAGAACGCCGATTTCTTCTCCTTCGGCACCAACGACCTGACGCAGACCGTGTTCGGCCTCTCCCGTGACGATGCCGGCAAGTTCCTGCCGCATTATGTCGAGCAGGGCATCCTGACGAAGGACCCGTTCGTGTCGATCGACGTGGACGGCGTGGGCGCCATGGTGCGCATCGGCGCGGAGAAGGGGCGTGCCACCAAGCCGGGGCTGAAGCTCGGCATTTGCGGCGAGCATGGCGGCGATCCGGCCTCCATTGCCTTCTGTGAGGCGGTGAAGCTCGATTATGTCTCCTGCAGCCCATACCGCGTGCCGGTGGCGCGCCTGGCGGCGGCGCAGGCGGCCATCGAGGGGGCGCAGGCCAACTCCACGGACTAGAAGGAGAAAAAAGGAAGTAAGCGCTACTTTTTGTGAACAAAAAGTAGCAAAAAAACTTTGTTATGCCGGGCCATGGGCGTGTCGCCGACACAGCCCATGGCCCAGCGTAAAAAAAAGTTTTTGCGGCGCTTTTTTCAAAAAGCGCCTGCTTTCTTACTGTCGCGTCCCCATCAAATCGCCTAATATTCCGTTCCGGGTTTCATAACAGCGGAGCGGCGCTATGAGCGATGCGACGGGTTACGCGACCATGATGGTCCGGCTGCAACTGGCGGACGACAACACTGCCTTATTGAGTGTTGCCATCGGCCTTGCCAAGCGTTTCGAGGCGCGGCTGATCGGTGTGGCGGTGTGCCGGCCGATGCAGATCGTCTATGGCGACGGGTATGTGATGGGCGACCTGATCCGTGCGGACCAGGAACAGATCCAGCGCGACCTGCACGATGCGAAACAAGTTTTCGACAATGCGGTCCAGGGGCTGCAGGCGGAATGGCGCGGTACGGAAATTTTCGCAGGCATTCCGGGCTATCTTGCCGAGGCGGCGCGCGCCGCCGATCTTGTCATCATCGGCCATGACCGCGGCGCGTCGCTGCTCGATCCGGCGCGCCGGGTGGAGAATTCCGACCTGGTGATGCAGGCCGGCCGGCCGGTGCTGGTCGTGCCGCATGACGTTGCGGCGCTGAAGCTGGACCATGCGCTGGTGGGGTGGACGGACACGCGGGAAACCCGCCGCGCCGTGCGCGACGCGCTGCCGTTCCTCGCGCGCGCCGGGCAGGTGACGCTGGTGGCGGTCGTTCCGCCGGTCGAACTGGACGCCGCGACGAAGCGGCTCGCCGATGTTCAGGCATGGTTGCAGGGCCATGGCATCAAGGCCGGCGCGCTCACCGCCGCCGCCACCGGCGATGACGCCATTCGCCTCAATGCCATCGCGCGCGAGCACAAGGCCGACCTGCTCGTCGCCGGCGCCTATGGCCATAGCCGGTTGCGTGAATGGGTGCTGGGCGGGGTGACGCATGACCTGCTGCTCCGCGCCGAGCGCTGCGTGCTCGTCTCGCACTGAGAGCGCCGGCGCCGTCTTGCCCCGTCGGTTGGTTCGGCTACTGAAGGGGCCTAACTTTTTCAGGATGTTTCATGCCGTTGACGATTAGACGGGCTACCGCTGATGATGAGCCGGCGGTGGTGGCGCTGTGGCGCGCGTGCGACCTGGTGGCGAGCTATAACGATCCGGCCGCCGATTTCGCGTTCGCCAAGGCTGGTGCCTGCTCGGATGTTCTGGTGGGCGTAGATGAGGCCGGCCGCATCAAGGCGAGCGCGATGGTCGGGCATGACGGGCACCGCGGATGGCTCTATTATGTCGCCTCGGATCCGGAATCGCGCGGCGCCGGATTTGGCCGCCAGATCGTGACGGCGGCGGAGGCTTGGCTGCGCGAACGCGGGGTCGTCAAGGCGCAACTCCTGGTGCGCGAGACCAACACCAAGGTGGTCTCGTTCTATGAGCGTCTCGGCTTCGAGGTGGCGCCGCGCGTGGTCATGGGGAAGTGGCTTTGACCGCGCATAGGCTTTTCAGAAGGAAGAACATTGCATGACATGGCGAGTCCGGAACGGTTGGGCGCCTCGCGCACTGGACGGAATCGCCATAGTTAGGTGTACTGACCACCGTCACAAGCCGTGCCATGCCGGCAGCGCGACAACCACCATCCACGTTGAATGAGGAGATACAACATGAATCTTAGCCCCCGCGCGCTGGCCCCCTTGGCCGCCGCTATGCTGCTCGCGGCTGCGCCGCTGGCCCAGGCCAAGCTGGTGAAGTTTTCCGGCACGTTCGGCCCCGAACATGGCACCACCACGACGCCGACCGGCCATGTGCGCGGCGTTCTGGATACGGCGACGGACAAGGTTACGTACCATATCTACTATGCGCATCTTTCCGGCCCGGTGCTGATGGCGCATTTCCATGGTCCGGCCATGGCCGGCCAGGAAGCCGGTGTGATCCTGCCGATCCCCGGCCCCTACCATAGCGGCATGCACGGCACGCTGACCGCCAGCCCGGACACGGTCAAGTACCTGCTCGCCGGCCAGACCTATGTGAACCTGCACACCGCCGCCCATAAGGATGGCGAGGCGCGCGCGCAGATCACCCCCGCCGGCTGAGTCAACGAGGGAAGCGGTTCCGCCGCTTCCCTCGCCAATGCGCGGGCGGGCGGATGCGCCGTTTCAGGCGTATTTCAGGACCAGGAACCCGGCGACCAACAGCACGGCGAAGAGCCCTGTCACCAGCCCGAGCCGCCGTTCGATGAAGGCCTGGGCGGGCGGGCCGAATCTCCGCAGCAGGACAGCTTCCAGAAAGAACCGCCCGCCGCGGGTCACCAGGCTGGCCGCCATGAACACCGGAAAATTGAAGGCCGCGGCGCCGGCGGCGAGGGTGACGATTTTGTAGGGGATCGGCGTCAGCCCTTTGATCAGAATGATCCACACGCCGTATTGCGCGAATTTCTGCTGAAACGCCACAAAGGCAGCGTGGTAATGGTAGAAATCAATGATCGGCTGCGCCAGTTTCGTAAACAGCTCGAAACCGATCAGATAACCCAGTGCGCCGCCCAGCACGCTGCCGGCGGTCGCCAGCGCCGCCAGCCATAGCGCCCGGCGCGGCTGCGCCAGCGCCATCGGGATCAGCAGCGCATCCGGCGGCAGCGGAAAAAAGCTCGCTTCCGCGAAAGCAATCGCGAACAGCCAATAGGGTGCGGCGGGTCGCCCCGACAGGGCGATGACACGGTCATAGAATTGGCGGAGCATGGCTTTGCCTGCCACAGGCATCCGCGCGCGGCAAGCAAAGAAAGGAAGGCTACTTTTTGTGAACAAAAAGTAGCAAAAAAACTTTGTTATGCTGGGCGGAGGGGCTGAAGGTTCCGGCGGTGCGTAGCACCGTTGGAATAGTCCCGGAGGCCATGGGCGTTGTCGGCGATAACGCCCATGGCCCAGCATAATAAAAGTTTTTGCGCCGCTTTTTTTAAAAAGCGGCCGCTTCCTTAAACTTATACCGGCAGCGTCACGCTGGCCCGCAGGCCGCGCTCCGGCAGGTTCAGGAGCGTGATGTCGCCGCCATGGGCGCGGATGATGTTGCGGGCGATCGACAGGCCGAGGCCGGAGCCGCCGGTCTCGCGGTTCCGGCTGGTTTCCAGCCGCCGGAACGGTTCGAACACGGTTTCCACATCTTCGATGGCGATGCCCGGGCCGTCATCGTCGATGTCGATCTGCGCGAACTCCTTGGTCCGCGGGTGCAAGGTTACCCGCGCCGCGTCGCCATATTTCAGGGCGTTGCCGATGAGGTTGGTAAGCGCGCGTTTCAGGGCCAATGGCCGGGCCTGGATGGTCAGATGGTCCGGGCCGGAAAATTCCAGCGTCTCGGCCAGCTCCGGCGCGCCGTCCGCGGTCTCGTCGAGAATTGTGCGGAGCAGGCTGGCCAGGTCGATGCGGACCAACGGCTCGGCGGTGGTGATGTCGCGGCCGAAGGCCAAGGTGGCGGAAACCATCGCTTCCATCTCGTCCAGATCGGCCAACATTTTCAGCCGCTGCTCCTCATCCTCCATATATTCGGCGCGCAGCTTGAGCCGGGTGATCGGCGTGCGCAGATCATGGCCGATGGCGGTGAGGAGAAAGGTCCGGTCTTCGACGAAACGGCGGATGCGCGCCGCCATGGTGTTGAACGCGTTCGCCGCGGTGACGATCTCGATCGGCCCGACCTCGGGGAGGGGGGGCGCGCTCACCACGTCGCGGCCCAGCCGCTCGGCGGCGTCCGCCAGCGTGCGCACCGGCACCAGAAGCCGCCGTACCGCCCAGACGATCATCACCGCGCCCAGGACCATCATCACGACGAAGGCCGTGGCGAAGCCCGGCGAGCGCCATGGCGCCGGCGACGGCAAAGACGAGGTGAGGGTGAGCCACATGGAGGGTGGCGGCAGCAGCCCCGGGGGGAACAGGAATTCCGGCGGAATCGGCTGGCCCATGTCCGGCGGCAGCATCGGCAGCAGGTCGTAGGGCAGGCCGTCCGGCAGGCCGAAGCTGATGATCATGCGGTGCCCGGCGCTGAGCAGCAACAGTCCGCGGACATGGATGCTGCGCGGAATTCCATAGGCATAGATGCTGGCGCGGATGATCTGCCGTGCCGCCAGCGGCAATTCGTGGTCGCCCACCGGCGGCAGGGAGCTCAGCGTCAGCCTGTCGCCGGAGGACAGCGCCTCGTGTGCCACCAAAGCCTGGCGTTGGGCGGGCTCGGCCGAGGCGATATGCCGGTAGATGATCACCGCGCGGGTCGCGAAATTCCGTTCCTCTTCGATCCGTTCCAGCGAGATCTGGTTCAGCGTGTGGATCAGCAGGCCGAGCAGCAGGATCAGCGCGAAGCCCACCAGCAGGATCAGGATGGTGCGGCCGGCGAGACTCCTCGGCGCCAGGCTCGGAATCAATGGCGCTCGACAGGGGTGGAGAGCACGTAGCCGCCGCCGCGCACGGTTTTGATCAATTGCGCGTTGCGGCCATCATCCTCGAGTTTGCGGCGCAGCCGCGAGACCGCGACATCGATGGCGCGGTCGAACGGGCCGGCCTGACGGCCGCGCAGCAGGTCCAGCAGCATGTCGCGCGTCAATACCCGGTTCGGGCGGTCCAGCAGCGCCACCAGCAGATCGTATTCGCCGCCGGTGATGGCCACCTCCACGCCATTCGGGTCGAGCAGCCGGCGCCGCGCGGTCTCCAGCGTCCACCCGGAAAAACTATATGTCTTGGCGGCGTTCTCGGCGTGGCGCTCTTCCGAGTCGCTGGTGCGGCGCAGCACTGCGCGGATGCGCGCCAGCAGCTCGCGCGGGTTGAATGGCTTGGTCACATAATCGTCGGCGCCGAGTTCCAGGCCGATGATGCGGTCGGTCTCCTCGGCCAGGGCGGTGAGCATGATGATCGGCACCTTGGTCTCGGCGCGGAACCAGCGCGCCACCTCCAACCCGCCTTCGCCGGGCATCATCAGGTCCAGGACAACCAGTTGGAAATGCCCGTTCGCGAAGGCCCGGCGTGCCTCCTTGGCGTCGCGGGCGGTGGTCACGCGCAGGCGTTGGCGTTCCAGGAATTTTCCAAGAAGGTCACGGATTTCGCGGTCGTCATCGACCACCAGAATATGCGGTAAGGCGTCCATGGCTGTTACAATAGCGTCGCACCCTGGCGTTGGGCAGTCTATGTTGCAATTGGTGACAATTGGTGAGGACATCGCAACGATCGCAGAAAGTCTCTTGCGTCCCGGAAAAACTCGCCTTATTGGCGGCATCACGCAGCAACGCACGTGCCTCTGCCGGTCTTTCTCATGAGGATTGGTTACGCAACGACGTCAAGCGTTCTGGCAGCACTGTCCAGGGAAACCCGGAAGTTGCTGGTTCGTTAGACCGTTTCGAAACCGCGCCCGTCGCTTTGTCCAGGCGGGCCTTCATAGGAAAGGTGAGTGCGATGACTCCGAAAATCGCATCATTTCTGGATGCCAGCCCGGCTACGCCCTGCCTGGTGGTCGATCTTGACCGCGTCGACGCCAATTACGAGGCGTTGCGCGCGGCGCTGCCGGCGGCGAAAATCTATTATGCGGTGAAGGCCAATCCGGCGCCGCAGATCCTCACCCTGCTCGCGGCCAAGGGCGCGTGCTTCGATGCCGCCAGCCTGCCGGAAATCGAGGCCTGCCTGAAAGCCGGCGCGCCGGCTTCGGCCATCAGCTTCGGCAACACGGTCAAAAAGGCCACCGCCATCGCCGCGGCCTATAAATATGGCGTGCCGCTCTATGCCTTCGACTCCATTGAAGAGCTGGAGAAAATCGCCCACCGCGCGCCGGGGGCGAAAGTCTATTGCCGCATCGCCGTTGCCAATGAGGGTGCCGACTGGCCGTTGACGAAGAAATTCGGCACCACCGTGGAGCGCGCCCGCGAGCTGATGCTCGCCGCACCCGGCCTTGGCCTCGTGCCGCATGGCCTGTCCTTCCATGTCGGCAGCCAGCAGACCGCAACGCCGGCTTATGAGCTGGCCATCGCCAAGGTCGCCATGCTGTTCACCGACCTCAAGGCCAGTGGGCTGGAGCTGAAGATGCTCAATCTCGGCGGCGGCCTGCCGGTGAACTACCGTGAGGACGTGCCCGGCCTGGAGATTTTCGGCGACGCCATCATGGACACCCTGATCGCGCATTTCGGCAACGACCTGCCGGAGATCCTGATCGAACCGGGCCGCGCCGTCGTCGGCAATGCCGGCGTGGTCGCCTCCGAGGTGGTGCTGGTATGCCGGCGCATGGCGGCTGACGAGCGCCGCTGGGTGTATCTCGATATCGGCCGCTTCGGTGGCCTGGCGGAAACTGAAGGCGAGGCGATCCGCTATCGCATCACCGCCGGCAACGGCGCCACCGGGCCGGTGGCCCTGGCCGGCCCGAGCTGCGACGGCGTCGACATCATGTACGAGAAAACCCCCTACCAGCTGCCGCTCGACCTGCAGGCCGGGGACCGCGTGCTGATCCACGATACCGGGGCGTATGTGACAACTTACGCAAGTCGTAACTTCAATGGTTTCGCTCCGCTCGAAGAGCATTATCTGTAGGGCCTCTTCACAGGGTAAAGGAACCTCATATGCGTGAAATCAAGCTCAAGGCGGCGGACGGTGCGGGCGAATTCTCGGCTTTTGTCTGGGAGCCGAAGAACAAGGAATCGGCTGGCGCCGTCGTGGTGATCCAGGAGATTTTCGGCGTGAACGACGCGCTGCGCGAGACCGCCGCCAGCCTCGCGGAGATGGGTTTCATCGCCATCGCCCCGGATCTGTTCTGGCGCCAGCAGCCGGGCGTGGATCTGACCGACAAGACCGAGGCCGAATGGCAGAAGGCGTTCGCGCTGATGAACGGCTTCGACCAGGATAAAGGCGTCGAGGATCTGAAGGTGACGCTGGACGCCGCCCGCAAACTCCCGGGCAGCAACGGCAACGCTGGTACGATCGGCTTCTGCCTCGGCGGCCGCCTGGCGGTGATGATGGCGACCCGTTCCGACGCCGACGTGAACATCTCCTATTACGGCGTCGGCCTCGATGGGCTGGTGCCGGAATTCGACAACATCCAGGCGCCGCTGCTCATGCACATCGCCGAGAAAGACGAGTACTGCCCGCCGGAAGCGGTGGAAGCGGTGCTCGACGGCGCCGAGGACAATGAGTTCATCGACGCGTTCGTCTACCCGGACGTGCACCACGCTTTCGCCCGCGTGAACGGCGTGCATTACGATGCGCGCGCCGCCACCATCGCGAATGGCCATTCCGCCGAGCTGCTGGCTGAAGTGCTCGGCTGAGTAGGTAAGTAAGCGCTACTTTTTGTGAACAAAAAGTAGCAAAAAAACTTTGTTAAACTGGGCCCGCGCCGTTTCAACGCCTCAGGCCCAGCGTAAACAAAAATTTTTGCGCCGCTTTTTTTAAAAAGCGGCTTCTTACTTGCTCGCTTCCTAATCGACCCGCCGCTTATAGCGCCCGCGCGTCCGTTCCGGCTGCAGCCCGCCATGCAGCGCCGAGCCGCGCCCGGACAAAGACGGGTTGGTCATGAAATACTCATGCGCCGAGGCGGGCGGATCGCCCGGGGTCACGCGCACCCAGCTGCCGTCCGGCCGCAATTCTGAGGATTGCGCGTCGTCGCGCAGATTCACCACCATGATCTGGTCGAGAATCTGCGCATGCACGGTCGGGTTATGGATCGGCACGAAGGTTTCCACGCGCCCGTCCATGTTGCGCGCCATCCAGTCGGCGCTGGACATGAACACTTTGTTTTCCCGCGAAGGCAAAGCGTGGCCGTCGGCGAACACGCAGATGCGCGAATGTTCGAGGAAGCGCCCGACGATGGATTTCACCCGGATCGTCTCGGAGAGGCCGGGTACGCCCGGCCGCAGGCAGCAGATGCCGCGCACGACGATGTCGATCGGCACGCCGGCGCGTGAGGCCTCGTAGAGCTGATCGATCAGCCGGTCGTCCACCAGCGAGTTCATTTTCAGCCAGATGCCGGACGGCTTGCCGGCCTGGGCGTTGGCGATCTCGGCTTCGATCAGCGCGCCGAGGGTCTTGCGGATGGTCAAAGGCGAGAAGGCGAGTTGTTCCATCTCTTCCGGCCTGGCGTAGCCGGTCATGTAGTTGAACAGCCGGGCGGCGTCGCGCGTGAGCGACGGGTCGCAGGTGAAGAAGGAGAGGTCGGTATAGATCCGCGCCGTGATCGGGTGGTAGTTGCCGGTGCCGAAATGCGCGTAGGCCCGCAGGCTGCCGCTCTCGCGCCGCACCACGTAGGACATTTTCGCGTGCGTCTTCAGGCCGACGAAGCCGAACACCACCTGCACGCCGGCGGCTTCCATCGAGCGGGCGAGGCGGATATTCGCTTCCTCGTCGAAGCGCGCGCGCAATTCGACCATCGCGGTCACCGATTTTCCGGCCTCCGCCGCCTCGATCAGCGCCTTGACGATCGGTGAATCGCGGCTGGTGCGGTAGAGCGTCTGCTTCACCGCCACCACCGCCGGATCGGCCGCCGCCTGACGCAGAAACTGCACCACCACGTCGAAGCTTTCGAACGGATGGTGGACGAGAATGTCCTTGGAACGGATCGCCGCGAAGCAGTCGCCGCCAAAGTCGCGGATGCGCTCGGGGAAGCGCGCGGTGTACGGCGGGAAAAGCAGGTCCGGCCGGTCGTCGACGATCATCTGCTTCACGTCCACCAGGCCGATAATGCCGGTCTCGGTCGTGACCCCGTCGGCGGGCGCATCGATCGCGTCGATCACCAGGTCGCGCAGATCGTCCGGCATGTCGGCCTGCACCGTGAGCTGGATGGCGACGCCGCGCCGCCGCCGCTTCAGCGCGGTCTCGTAGGATTGCACCAGGTCCTCGGCTTCCTCCTCGAACTCCACGTCGGTATCGCGGATCAGCCGGAACAGGCCCGAGCCCTGCACCTGGAAGCCGGGGAACAGCCGGTGCATGAAAATCCCCATCAGCTCCTCGAGCATGATGAAGCGGATCGGCTTGCCGTCGACCTTCGGCAGGCGCACGAAGCGCTCGACCTGGGCGGGCATCGGGATCAGCGCCGACATCTGGCCGTGATCGTCGTCGCGCGTCAGCTTCAGGGCCATCACCAGGCCCATGTTGGGGATGAAGGGGAACGGGTGCGCGGGGTCCACGGCCAGGGGCGTGAGCACCGGAAAGACCCGCTCCATGAAATAATTGTCGAGGAAATTCGCATCGTCGAGGGCGAGTTGCGCGGCGCCGTAAATGACCATGCCGGCCTGCGCCAGGAGCGTGCGGACCTGGGTGAAGGCGGCCTGCTGGGCGATCATCAGCTCGCGCGCGCGGGCGTTGATCGCCAGCAATTGCTGGGCCGGCGTAGCGCCGTCGGCCGAGCGTTCCAGCACGCCGGCGCGGGCCTGGCCGATCAGCCCGGCGACGCGGACCGAGTAGAATTCGTCGAGATTCGATGCGCTGATGGAGACGAAGCGCAGCCGCTCCAGCAGCGGATGATGCGCGTTCTCGGCCTCGGAAACGACCCGGAAATTGAAGTCCAGCCAGGACAGCTCGCGGTTAATGAAGCGGGCGGGGCTGTCCTTGGCGACCTCGGGAAAAGGCAGGGGCGTGGTCTGGTCCATGGCGGCGTCCTATGAGCGGTTGCCGTCGTCCGTCCGGCGCGGCGAATCAATGGGTCGGAGGTCAGCCTAAGTCGGTACGTCGCCGTTGCAAAGATGTCCGTCCCCGTTGCAAGAAGACCGTTGCGAGAATGTTGCAAGAATTAGGTCAAAGATCTTGTCGAAGGTCTTCTCCAAGATCCTGGAGCAATTCCGCCGCCAAAGCACGGGTCAGCCGGGCGCCGCGGTCGAAGGCGACGCGGTCCAGCCGGGCCACCGCCTCGCGCATCGCGGCGGCGGTGCGCGGCAAATGGGTCAGCAGATAGTTGCGCACCGCGATGCCGAGCGCGAGCTGCCGTTCCGCCGTCAGCCGGGTCAGCAGTAGCGCCAGCAATTCATCCTCCGGGGCGCGGATTTCCACCACCTCGGAGGCGCGCAGCCGGCTGCCAAGATCGGCGAGCTTGTAGGATTGCCGTGCGGGCGGCGTGCGCGCCGTCATCAGCACGGGGAACCCCTCCTCGGCGGCGCCGTTGAGCAAATGCAACAGCGTGCGCGGGTCGGGGACGATGTCCGCATCGTCCACGGCGACCGGGCCGGCCGGGCGGATGAGCCCGTGCAGCGTGCCGCCGTCGAGTTTCGTGGCCCCATGCGCGGCGGCCCAGATATGCAGCAGATGCGTCTTGCCGCAGCCGGCTTCGCCCCACAGCACCAGCCTTCCATTGCTCCAGCTTTGCGGCCGCTCCAGCCAGTCCCGCGCCAGCGCATTGGAGGGCGCGCCGCAAAAATCTTCCGCCGCGAACCCCTGCATTTCCAGGAACGGCAAAGTCAGCTGCCTCACGATGGCGGGGCGTCCAGATAAAGCGGGCTGTGCAAATAGCGGCGCAGCCAGAAGCGGGCCAGCACGCCGAGCGTCGCGGTGACCGGCACCGCCAGCATCACGCCGAGAAAGCCGAACGCCGCCCCGCCGGCGAACAGCGAGAAGATCACCCACACCGCCGGCAGCCCAACGCGGTCGCCGAGAAAGCGCGGTTGGATCACATAATCATTGAGGGCCTGGCCGAAGGCGAACACGGCGACCACGGAAATCACGCTGTGCCAGCCCGGCGCCTGGCTGAGCGCCAGCAGAATCGCCGTGACGGCGCCGAACAGCGTGCCGACATAGGGGATGAAGGACAGGAACCCGGCGGCGAGCCCGACAACCAGGCCTTGTTCCAGCCCGACGATGGTCAGCCCGACCGCATAGACCAGCGCCAGAACCAGGCAGCAGATCGCCTGGCCGCGGATCCAGGCGGCCAGGATGCGGTTCACCTCGATCGCCTGGGCGCGGATCACCGCCTCATAGGGGCGCGGCAGCCAGCTATCGACATGGCGGATGATCGCCGGCCAGTCACGCAGGAAGTAGAAGGTGACGATCGGCGTGATGATCAGCAAAGTGAGGATGTTCACCACCGCGAAGCCGCTGCCGATGATACGGGTGGCGGCGGTGCCGAAGAAGGAGACGATCGTGCCGGCCTGGTTGGCGGCGATGTCGCGCAGCTTCTGGCTGATCAGCCCGGGACCGAGCCGCATCTGAACCACGGCGAGGAGATGGCCGAAAGTGTTCTGCGCCGTCTTGATATAGCTTGGCAGGTTGCTGACCAGCGCCGCCGCCTGGGCGGCGATCACCGGATAAAGCAGCAGAATGAACAGCACGCCGGCCATGATCACGGCGATCAGCAGCAGGAAGGTGCCAAGCGGGCGCTTGAGGCCGATCCGCTCCAGCCGGGTCACCGCGGGGTCGAGAAAATACGCCAGTCCCGCCGCCACCACGAAGGGCATGAGGATCGAGGAGAACAGGCGCAGAAGTTCCCACAGCACCAGCAGCACCACCGCCACCAGGGCGATGCGCTGCCACTGCGTCTTGTGCGCCGACAGGTTGTTTGGCTGCGACCCGTTCACCATGGGCGAAGAATTGGCGCCGGAAGCGCGGCCGGTGATTGCGCGCCGCGCCTGCCTGTGTTGAAACGCGGCTGAATTTGGACAGCAAACTGCGAAGTCATGACATTGGCTTAGCGCATCGGAGGCTGATATGACCAGCGTGACGTACCGCGATGCGGGCGTGGATATCGAGGCGGGCGACGCCCTTGTTGAGGCGATCAAGCCATTGGCGAAAGCGACGGTCCGCGCCGGGGTGATGGGCGGTCTCGGCGGCTTCGGCGCGCTGTTCGATCTCAAAGCCGCGGGCTTCACGGATCCGGTTCTGGTCTCCACCACGGACGGCGTCGGCACCAAGCTGAAAATCGCCATTGAGACCGGCATTCATGACCATGTCGGCATCGATCTGGTGGCGATGTGCGTCAACGATCTCGTGGTGCAGGGCGCGGCCCCGATGTTCTTCCTGGATTATTACGCCACCGGCGCGCTGGAGGTGACGGCGGCGCAGCGCGTGATCGCCGGCATCGCCGAGGGCTGCCGCATCTCCGACTGTGCCCTGGTTGGCGGCGAGACGGCGGAAATGCCGGGCATGTATGCCAAAGGCGACTATGACCTCGCCGGCTTTGCCGTGGGCGCGGCCGAGCGCGGCAAGCTGCTGCCGGCCAATGTCGGCCCGGGCGACGCGATTATCGGCCTGCCTTCCTCGGGGGTGCATTCCAACGGGTTTTCCCTGGTGCGCAAGATCGTCGCCCTGGCGGGGCTCGACTGGCACCAAGCCGCGCCGTTTGCGCCCGGCAAGACATTGGCGGAAATCCTCATGACGCCGACGCGGATCTATGTGCGGTCGATGCTGGCGCTGCATCAGGCCGGGCTGCTGAAGGGCGCTGCGCACATCACCGGCGGCGGCCTGCCTGGGAACCTGCCCCGCGCGCTGCCCGAGTCCTGCGGCGCATTGCTCAACGGGCCGTGGGAGATGCCGGCCATCTTCCCCTGGCTCGCCCGTGCTGGCAATGTCGCGCCGGAAGAGATGCTGCGCGTGTTCAATTGCGGTGTCGGCATGACCCTCATCGTTTCCGACGCCGAAGCGGCGATGAAGCTGCTGCGCCAGCAGGGCGAGACCCCCTTTCGTCTCGGCCAGGTCACCGACCGCCCGGGCATCGAGATTTCGGGCACGGAACGCCTGTTCGCATGAGCGTAAGGCCGCGCGTCGCGGTGCTGATCTCCGGCCGCGGCTCGAACATGCAAGCCTTGCTGGACGCCGCAAAGGCGCCGGATTACCCGGCCGAGATCGCGCTGGTGCTGTCCAACAAGCCGGAGGCGGCGGGGCTGGACATTGCGCGCGGGTACGGCGTGATGGCGCAGGCGATTCCCAGCAAGCCCTTCGGCCGCGACCGCGAGGCGCATGAGCGCGCCCTCGACGCAATGCTGCGGGAGCGGGACATCGCCATCGTCTGCCTCGCCGGCTATATGCGCATCCTCACCCCCTGGCTGGTCAATCGCTGGTCCGGGCGCATGCTCAACATCCATCCCAGCCTGCTGCCCGCCTATAAAGGGCTGGACACGCACGCCCGTGTGCTGGCCGCAGGCGAGGCGCGGCATGGCTGCACCGTGCATCTGGTGACCGACGGCATGGATGAAGGGCCGATCGTCGCCCAAACCGAGGTGCCGGTGCTGGCCGGCGACACGGAAGCGAGCCTGGCCGCCCGCGTGCTCGCCCAGGAGCATCTCCTCTACCCCGCCGCTTTGGCGAAACTGGCCCGGACGGTGACGCCGTAGCGCGGCTGTTTTGGCTTGAAACCGACGCGCGCAACGCTCATGCTCCGGCTGGCGCAACGAAAAATAAGCCGGGGGATCAATGAATGGCGACTGAAACCAACCAGGGTTCATCTTCGACCCTGCCGACCGTGGAAGACATGAACAACGCCTCCAAACGGGGCTGGGACGCGTTCACGAAATTCCTGGCCGGCAATGTGGCGCTGACCGTTTTGGTGCTGGTGCTGATCGCGCTGCTGACGGTGTGGCGGTAGGCAAGGAGAGAAAGGAAGCGCTACTTTTTGTGAACAAAAAGTAGCAAAAAAACTTTGCTAACTTTGGGCCCGTGCGGTTTCACCGCCTCAGGCCCAGTTTAAAGAAAGTTTTTGCGCCGCTTTTTTCAAAAAGCGGCTGCTTTCCTTCTTATCGCAGCCCGGGCACGTAGATGCGTTCCTCGGCCACGTCGAGCGCCGATTCCACGGCTGTACGGGTGATCAGGCGCAGCAGGCCGCGTGGGGGGCGCGGGTGCAGCCAGACCGGCCGGGCTTTCTTGCCGCCGAGTTCCTTCACCAGCGTGTCGATATCGGCGAGCCCGTCGATCAGCCCCAGTTCCTTGGCGCGGGCGCCGCTCATATAGCCGCCGTCGAATATTTTCGTTTCGTCAGCGGTGAGCCGCGCGCCGCGCCGCTCGCGCACCCAGGCTTTGAACATGCCATGGGCCTCTTCCAGGAGGTCGCGGGTGAATTCCGCGTCTTCGGGGCGCAGCGGCGAGAACATTTCCATCCGCGCCTTGTTTTCCCCCGCGGTGAACAACCGGCGTTCGATGCCGTGCCGCGCGATGAATTTGTCGAGTCCGAACCCGCCGGTGATCACGCCGATCGAGCCGACGATGGAGAGGCGGTTGGCGTAGATCTTGTCCGCGGCGCAGGCGAGCCAATAGCCGCCCGAGGCGCCGACATCGCCGATCACCGCGGTCACGTTTACCCCGCTCTCCACGGCCTTGCGGCGGATGAACTGGCCGATCAGGTCAGACTGTGCCGCCGAACCGCCGGGGCTCTCGATCGCCAGCAGCAGATGTCTGGATTTTTTCGCAAGCTGGAAGCCGCGTTCAATCGGCGCGGTGTAGGCGCTGAGATTGATCATCCCCGGCCGGGCGGCGATGATGCCGCGCAGCACGAGGACGGGGATTTTCGGTTTCGACCAGGGAAACAGGTTCATGCCCCCGAGTGTAGAGCGGCCCCGTGCCGTTGCAACGTCACAGGCCCAGACTCAAAAAAGTTTTTGCGCCGCTTTTTTCCGGAGGCGGATGATTTTAGAGCGGATCGCGTAGCGATCCGCTCTAAAATCTGAATCCGCCTCCAGATAAATAAGTTAGAGCGCGATGTATCATCGCGCTCTAAAAGCGGCTGCTTTCTTTCTACTCCGCGGCGGCGGAAAGCCGGTTCGCGGCGCGTTCGGTTTCGAACATGTAGTCGCGGGCCAGCGGCACGGCATTCTGGTCGCGCACCATCTGGATCTGGAAGTTCATGTGATCGGACAGGCGGAAGGAGAGTTCGGAACCGGAAAGGTAGAACTCGAACATCCGGCAGAAGCGCTCATCGTACAAAGCGGCGATGGTGGCGCGGTTGGCGGCGAAGCGGCGGCGCCAATGCGCCAGCGTCATCGCGTAATGCAGGCGCAGGATTTCGATATCCGTGGTGCGCAGCCCCGCGCGCTCCAGCGGCCCCAGGACTTCCGACAGCGCCGGCGAGTAGCCGCCGGGGAAAATATATTTGGCGATCCAGCTATTGGTGGCGCCCGGCCCGTCGAACCGGCCGATCGAGTGCAGCAGCATCACGCCGTCCGGCTTCAGGCAGCGTTTCACGGTTTCGAAGAAGGCCTGGTAATTCGGCACGCCGACATGTTCGAACATGCCGACCGAAACGATGCGGTCGAACTGGCGCTGCATCGCCCGATAATCGACCAGCTCGAATTTCACGCGGTCGCTGAGGCCGGCGGCGGCGGCGCGGGCCTTGGCCGCGGCCAGCTGCTCCTCGGAGAGGGTGATGCCGGTGACGCGGGCGCCGAACTCCTGGGCCAGCGTCAGCGCCATGCCACCCCAGCCGCAGCCGATGTCCAGCACTTCCAGATCCGGGCGGTCGAGTTTCAGCTTCGCCGCGATATGGCGCTTCTTGGCGATCTGCGCTTCTTCCAGGGTTTCATCGCCACGCGCGAAATAGGCGCAGGAATATTGCCGGTCCTGGTCGAGGAACAGCGAATAGAGCTGGCCGTTCAGGTCATAATGGTGCGCGACATTGTTCTTCGAGCGCACCGCGTTGTTGGCCTGCAAAAGCGGGCGCAGGACGCGCAGGAACTTGGCGTTGAACTCCAGCGCCGGGATTTTGTAATCGTTGGTGTTGTCCATCAGCACGACCAGCACGTCGTGGATCGACCCGCTCACCGGCACCAGCGTGCCGTCCATATAGCATTCGCCGACCGCCATGCCCGGATTCAGCGCCAGGCGGCGCAACGCGGCGTTGCTGGTGATCCGAATGCCCGTCTGGGTGCCGGCGGCGTTACCGTAATGGCTCTGCGATCCATCGGGCCAGACGACCTGGAAGCCGCCGCGGCGAATCGCGCCAGCTAACATCCTGTCCAGCAAATTCTTGAAGAGCCAAGCCACGTCTCTCTCCGTTCGATTGGTCAACGGTCACCAGGTAACCTGCACGTAATTAAGTGTCACGCTGATAAAAAAAAAGACCCTGAAACGGGAACGGCCCCTGCATTTCGTGCAGGGGCCGTTCTATTTAATATGCCGATCGAAACGACCGGTAGAGCTCTAAGCTATCTATCTAGAGGCGGATTCAGATTTTAGAGCGGATCGCTACGCGATTCGATCTAAAATCATCCGGCTCTAGGCCTGCTCGGCCGGGGCCTCTTCCTCACCGAAGAGCGGGCCCAGTTCCGGACGCTCTTCCGGCTCGGCAGTGATCGCCTCGCCGCGCGCCTGCTTCTCGGCTTCTTCGAGAGAGCGGGCCACGTTCACCTTCACGTCGATGATGACTTCCGGGTGCAACGCAACGCGCACCGCGGCGATGCCCAGCATCTTGATCGGGTGGTTGAGCACGACCTGCGAACGCTCGATGGCGAGGCCCGCGACGGTGCTGGCTTCGGCGATGTCGCGGCTCGAGACCGAACCGTACAGCGCGCCGGACTCGGAGGCCTGGCGGATCAGCGTGACGCTGAGGCCCTGCACGCGTTCGGCGACGCGCTCGGCCTCGTCGCGACGCTTCAGGTTCTGCGCCTCGAGATGGACGCGTTCACGTTCGAAACGCTCGCGGTTCGCCTTGGTGGCGCGCACGGCCTTGGCCTGCGGCAACAGATAGTTGCGCGCGTAGCCGGGCTTCACTTTCACGACTTCGCCCATCTGGCCGAGCTTCTCGACGCGCTGGAGCAGAATCAGTTCAACAGCTGCCATGGTCCTGTCTCCCTTAGGTCAGCACGTAGGGCAGCAGCGCCAGGAAGCGCGCACGCTTGATGGCCTTCGCCAGCTCACGCTGCTTCTTGCCGGACACCGCGGTGATGCGAGACGGAACGATCTTGCCGCGTTCGGAGAGGAAGCGGGACAGCAGACGCACGTCTTTGTAGTCGATCGCCGGCGCGCCCGGACCCGAGAACGGGCAGGACTTCTTGCGGCGGAAAAACGGGCGGCGGGCGCCCACGGCCGGGCGGCGCGCCGCCGGGTTCAGTTCGGTGGTTTCGGACATCAGCCTTCCTCCTCGACGCTGTAATCGTCACGGTCGGCGCGGAACTCGTCGCGTGCGCGGAATTCCTCGCGTTCATCGAAGCCGCGCTTGCGGCCGCTCTCAAAGCGCCCGGCCGGCTTCGGCCCACGGAAGGTCCGCTCGCGGTCGTCGGATTTGCGGGACAGGATCACCGAGGGCTCCTCGGAGATTTCGTCGACGCGCACGGTCATGAAACGCAGCACGTCTTCATTCAGGCTGAGCTGGCGCTCCATTTCCCGAATGGCGGTCGGCTGGGCGTCGAGGCCAAGCAGCACGTAATGGCCCTTGCGGTTCTTTTTGACGCGGTAGGCGAGGTTGCGCAGACCCCAATATTCGCGCTTCTTGACGGCACCGCCGTCAACTTCCAGCTGCGCGATCACGGCATCGGCGACGGCGTCGGCCTGTGCCTGGGTGATTTCGCTGCGGGCAATCACCACAGTTTCATATAACGGCATATGTGCTCCCTTCGGTTGGTTTTCAGCTCCGGTCCAGGTCTGGACCTCCCATGAGCGGGACGAGCAATAGCCGGGCGCGATGCCACGCACCCGGCAGGGGAGGCGAGCCTGTCGCACGAATCGGCGCGATTGGCAAGGGAAGGAAGCAGCCGCTTTTTGAAAAAAGCGGCGCAAAAACTTTTGTGACGCTGGGCGGAGGGGCTGAAGGTTCCGGCGGTGCGTAGCACCGTTGGAATAGCCCTGGAGGGCATGGGCTGTGTCGACGCCAACGCCCATGACCCAGAGTAATCAAAGTTTTTTTGCTTCTTTTTGTTCACAAAAAGAAGCGCTTGCCTTCCTTTCTCTTGGGCTTAGCTCAGCGTCAGCCTGGCCTCCATCAAGTCGGTCTCGCCCGGGATATGCGCGAGGGTGAAGCCGAGCCGCTGGACGAAAGCGAGCATCGGCGCGTTGTCGGCCAGGATCTGGCCGGAGACGTCGGCGACGCCCTGGGCTCGGCCCCAGTCGAGCACCGCGCGCATCAGCGCCGTGCCCAGGCCCAGCCCCTTGGCCGCCGGCTCCACCGCCACCGCGAACTCGGCCTGCGTGCCGTCGGTGTCGCTGCGCACCAGCCGTGCCGTGCCGGCGGTCTCGCCGGTGGATTCGCGCACGGCGATGATCGCCATCTCCCGGGCATAGTCGATGTCCGTGAGGCGGTTGATTTGTTCGGGCGGCATGCTGCGGATCGCCGAGAAGAAGCGGTAGCGCAGATCCTCGACGGTGAAGCGACCGAGCATCGCGGCATGGGCGTCGGCATCCTCCGGGCGGATCGGCCGCAGCAGGAAGTTCTGGCCCTTGGCCGTGTAATGGCTGATCAACTCGCTCGGATAGGGCGAGATCAGCAGCGGCGGCCGCTGGGCGCCTCGCGGGCGCAAGGTGATGCGGGCGCTGGCGGCGACCACCCCGCGTGCGTGCGCGAAAACCGGGTCCAGCTCCAGCGCCAGGATCTCCGGCCGGTCGATGATGAGCTGGCTCACGCGCACGATCGTCGCGGCCACGGCCTCGAGATCGGCCGCCGGGCTGCCGCGATGCGCGGCCAGCGAGGCGGCGGCGGCGGAGCGTGTGATCAGCGCCCGGGCCAGCACCAGGTTGAGCGGCGGCAATTCGGCGGCGAGACCGGAGACATCCTCAGGATCGCCGGCGCCGACGCCAAAGCCGATGACCGGCCCCAGGATCGGGTGGTCGCTGACGCGGATGCGCAGCGGCCGCCCGTTTGCCTGCGTCTGCACCAGGAACGCAGTGGTGGCCAGCGTCGGGTCCTGGGCCGCGAGCCGGGTGCGCATTTCCGTCACCGTGCGGTGCACGGCCGAGGCGTCCGGCACGTCGAGGGCGATCGAGCCGGCCAGCCGGTTCACCGGCATGCTGGGGTGCACCGCCTTGAGCACCACGGGAAAGCCGAGTTCGCGTGCCGCCGTGGTGGCTTCGGCGGGGGTGGTGACAAGCCGGCTCGGCAGCACCGGGATGTGATAGGCGGCGAGCACCGCCAGCGCTTCGTCCTGCACCAGCGCCTCCTGGCCGGCTTCATAGGCCTGTTCGACCAGCGTTTTCGCGGCCGCCTGGTTGGGTGGCATGCGCAGCACGGCGGAGGAGGGCAGCTCGCGCGCGGCGGCGCGGTTCTCGCGGTTGCGCAGCAAATGGCGGAACCCGGAAATCGCTGCTTCCGGCGAGTCGAAGCTGGCCAGCCCCGCCGCCGCCAGCTTGTGGCGGTGCGCGAGCCCGTTGGCCTCGCCGAGCGCGGCGATCAGCAACGGCACGGTGACCGTCTTCGCGCAGGCGATCAGCGCCTCGATGGCCACGCTGTCATCGCCACCCGACGGTGTATGCACCACCAGAATGCCGCCGACCTCGGGCGCCGACGAAAGCAAGGCGGCCAGATCGGCGAGCCGGGTCGGCACATCGCCGGTATGGAGCAGGCCGGTCTGCGGGGGTGGCGCGCCCGTGCTCATGGCCAGCACCTGCTGTGTTTCCGGCGAAAACGACGCCAGGGAGATGCCGTTGTCCAGCGCGAAATCCGCCGCCAGCCGGCTCGCCGCGAATGAGTTGCCGATGATGGCCAGGCTCTCGCCGCGCGCCGGTTTCACCCGGGTCAGCGTTTCCGCGGCGGCGAGCAATTCGCCGATCGAATTGGTCAGCAGCACGCCGGCGCGGGAAAAGGCGGCCTCCAGCGTGTTGCGCAAATTGCCCTGCCGGTCGCGCAGCCGCACCCCCGGGGCGATGGCCACCACCGGGCGCAGCCTGGCCGCGGCGCGGGCAGCCGAGTGGAACAGTTTCGGGTCGCGCAGTCGGTCGATCTCCAGCAGGATCGCGGTGGTGCCCGGATCGCGCGAGAGATGGTCCAGCACCAGGCCGAAACCGATATCGCTGTTGCCGCCGATGCCGACGATGTGGCTGAAGCCGACGCTGTTCGGGACAGCCCAATCGATGATGGTGCGCGCCAGTGCCGGCGACTGGCCAATCAGGGCCAGCCGGCCGCGCGGCGGCGTGAGGGTGAAAATCGAGGCGTTGAGGCCGAGGCCGGGCAGCACCATGCCGTAGGAATGGGGACCGAGCACGCGGATGCCGGCCTCTTTGGCGAGGCGCGCCAGGTCCGGCGTGTCGCAGAGCACGAGCGCGCCGCGCGCGCCGCGTGCCGCATGGCGCCTCAGCGCTGCCCCGACATCTTCCGGCGCGTCGGCGACGAGCGCCAGGTCGACATGCTCCGCCTCGTCTTCGAGGGCGATCGTGCCGGCGAAATTTCCCGCGCGCAGATGCGTGAGCACGGTCTGGCCGAGCGGCGTCTCCGCGCCGCTCAGGCCGACGCTGGCGGGATGAAAGAACAAAGCAGGGTCGAAGCGGCGTTTCGAAGGAATATTCATATCATCAGTTCGATCAAATAGGGGCCGGAGCGGTCGAAGCTCGCGGCCAGCAGGGTGTTGAGGTCGTCGAGCGAAGCGGCGCGCGCCGCCGGCACGCCCATGCCCCCGGCCAGCTGGCACCAGTCCAGCGCGGGGCGGGACAGGTCCATCATGTCGAGGGCGGTGCGGCCGGGATTGGCGCCGACATTGGCGAGTTCGCCGAGCAAAATGGCATATTTGCGGTTGGCGAAGATGATGGTGGTGATATCCAGATGTTCGCGCGCCTGGGTCCAGAGCGCGGACAAAGTGTACATCGCGGAGCCGTCCGCCTGTAGCCCCACCACCCGCCGGCCGGGGGCGGCGACGGCGGCGCCGACGCTCATCGGCAGTCCGTCGCCGATCGCGCCGCCGGTCAGCATCATCCAGTCATGCTTCGGCGCCGCGTGCGTGTTGGCGAAGAAGCCGCGCCCGAAAGAGATCGCCTCGTCGATGATGATGGCGTTGTCCGGCAGCAGCGCGGCGAGTGACTGGGCGAAGCCTTCCGGCGTCACGGCGCCGGCGGCCATTTGGGGGCGCGGCGCGGCGGCGGGCACGGTGACCGCAGGGGTGCCGAGATAGGCGCGCAGGCTGGCCAGTGCCGCCGGGCCGTCCTGGTCCGGCCCGGCCAGCACATGCACCTGGCAGGCGGTGGGGTAGAGCCGGCCGGGCTTGTCCGGATAGGCGAAAAACGACACCGGCTCGCCGGTGTCTACCAGCACGATCTGTTTGATGCCGGCGAAGGCCGCGATGCCCTCATCGATCGGGTAAGGCACGCGTTCGACCGGCACGCGCCCCTGGCCGCGGGCGATGCGCGCGGTGGAGCGTTCGGCCAGCAGCCGCGCTCCGGTATGCTGTGTGATGCGCCAGGCATCCAGCAGCGGCGCTTCGCCCAGGCTGCGGCCGCCGACCAGCAGCAAGGTGGGCAGGCCGTTGGTGAGCATCGAAGCGGCGGTTTCCACGGCGCGGGTGGAAACCGGCCTGGCCGGTGCGGGCGCGGCGGCCTGCGCCACCACACCGCCTTCGTCCCAGGCGGTGTCGGCCGGTAGAATCAGTGTGGCCACGCGGCCGGGATAGGTGTGCGCTGCTTCGATCGCGGCGGCGGCGCTTGGCCCCACTTCCGCGGCACTGCGGGCGCGGTGGACGAAGGCGGAGACGGGCGCGGCGAGCCCTTCGACATCGGCGGTCAGCGGCGCGTCCAGCGGGCGGTGGTAGTTCGCCTGGTCGCCGACGATGTTCACCACGCCCGAGAAAGCGCGCCTTGCATTGTGCAGATTGGACAGGCCGTTGGCGAGGCCCGGTCCGCAATGCAGCAGCGTCGCGGCGGGCTTGCCGGTGACGCGGTAATACGCATCGGCCGCACCGGTCGCCACCGCTTCGTCCAGGCAGAGCACGCAGCGCAGTCCTGCGATGCGGTCGAGTGCTGCGACGAAATGCATCTCGCTGGTGCCGGGGTTGGCGAACACGGTGTCGACCCCAGACTTGAGCAAGGTGTGGACAAGAGCTTCGGCGCCATTCATGCAGTTGATTCCCTCAAAATTCGAAACAACGTCGCGTTAATGCACAGGTTTTCCACAATGTGGGGCCAAGTTGTCCACGGAGTGATCCACTTGTCTAACCATTGTCTAATGCCCGACCTAGAAGACAGCGATGGCGGAGATGGTTTATGTGTCATCGGATGACTTCGATTGATACCTCACTTCTCGGTCTTTCCCAACGGCTGCCGCCCAGCAACAGCCAGGCCGAGCAGGCGCTGCTCGGCGCGCTGCTGGCCAATAACAAGGCCTATGAGCGGGTTTCCGAATTTCTCACCCAAGAGCATTTCGTCGACCCGGTGCATGCCCGCATCTACCAGGCCATCGCCCGCCGCTGCGAGGCCGGGCAGATCGCCGACCCGGTCACGCTACGCGGCGAGTTCGAACATAGCGGCGTGCTCAACGAAGTCGGCGGTACCGCCTATCTGGCGCAGCTGCTCTCCTCCATGGTCGGCATCATCAATGCCGGCGATTACGGGCGGGTGATCCGCGACGCCTGGCTGCGCCGACAGCTGATCGATATCGGCGAGACGGTGGTGAACCGCGCCTTCGGCGCCGACCCGGAGCTGGACGGCGCGGGGCAGATCGAGGCCGCCGAGCAGACCCTGTTCAACCTCGCCACCAATGGCGGCGGCGAAGGCAAGGGCTTCACCTTCAAGGAGGCGCTGACCGAGGCGATCAACATCGCCTCGAAGGCCTATAAGAACCAGGGGGCGGTCTCGGGGCTCGATACCGGCCTGCGCGATCTGAACAAGCGCACCGGCGGTCTGCACCCCTCCGACCTCGTGATCCTGGCCGGCCGTCCCGGCATGGGTAAGACCGCCTTGGTGACTAAGATCGCGTTCGGCGCCGCCAAGGCGATGCTGGCCAATGCGCGCGTGGAAAACCCCAACGCCCTGGCGCAGCAATGCGTTGCCGTCTTCTCGCTGGAAATGAGCGCCGACCAGCTCGCCACGCGTCTCCTCGCCGAGGAGGCGCGGGTGTCGGCGGACAAAATCCGCCGCGGCGAGATCTCGGCGCGGGATTTCGATAATTTCGTGAAGGTCAGTCGGGACATTTCCGATGTGCCGATCATCATCGACGACACCCCGGCAATCACCCTCTCGGCGCTGCGCACGCGCTGCCGCCGGTTGCAGCGCACCCAGGGGCTCGGGCTGGTCATCGTCGACTATCTGCAACTGATGCGCCCGGCCGCGGGGACACGGCCGGAGAGCCGCGTGCTCGAAATCAGCCAGATCACGCAGGGTTTGAAGGCCATTGCCAAGGAGCTGGCGGTGCCGGTGATCGCGCTGTCCCAGCTCTCCCGTTCGGTGGAAAGCCGCGACGACAAACGCCCGCAACTCTCCGACCTGCGCGAATCCGGCTCGATCGAGCAGGACGCCGACATGGTGATGTTCATCTATCGCGACGAATATTATCTGGCGCAGCGCGAGCCCAAGATCACCGCCTTCGAGCGCGACGACAAATATCAGGAGGCCATGGAGAAATGGAAATCCGACATGGCCGCCGTGTACCAGAAGGCCGAACTGATCGTCGCCAAGCAGCGCCATGGTCCCACCGGCAAGATCGATTTGTTCTTCGAGGGCGAATTCACCCGCTTCGCCGATCTCGACCAGGTGCATGATCGGGATGCGCCGTTTTAGCGAAAGGAAGTAAGCAGGCGCTTTTTGAAAAAAGCGCCGCAAAAACTTTTTGTTTACGCTGGGCCTGAGGCGGTGAAACCGGACGGGCCTGAAGTAAACAAAGTTTTTTTGCTTCTTTTTGTTCACAAAAAGAAGCGCTTCGCCTTTGCCTCCCGCTTGAGGCCATGCCAGACCAGTTACATGCAATGCCTCGGGAACATCTGAAGTGACCGCGCTGTTGGAAATCGATCTCGACGCGATTGCCGCCAACTGGCGGGCGCTGGACGCCATGCATGCCGGGCACACCGCGGGCGTGGTGAAGGCCGATGCTTACGGGCTGGGGGCGACGCACGTGGCGCCCAAGCTGCTCTCCATCGGCTGCCGGCATTTCTTCACGGCGCATCTTTCCGAGGCGCTTTCCATCCGCGTCCTGGTGCCGGGCGCCATGCTGGCGGTGCTGAACGGCATTCTGCCCGGCGAGGCGGCGGAATTTTCCGCGCGCGGCATCGTGCCCGTGTGTGGCGCGCTGCACGAGCTGGCGCTGTGGCGCGCCGAGGCGCAGCGGCGCGGAGAGGCGCTGCCGGTGATTCTGCATGTCGACACCGGCCTGGCGCGGCTCGGGCTTTCGGCGCTCGAACTGGCGCGGCTGCGCAACGATTCGGGGCTGCTGGACGGGCTCCGGGTCGAGTATGTGATGACGCATCTGGCCTGCGCCGATAGCCCGGACGACCCGATGAACGCGCGCCAGGCTGCCGCCTTCGCCGCCGCCATGCGGCAGTTCCCCGGCGCCAAAACCAGTTTCGCCAATTCCTCCGGCATGTTTCTCGGCCCGGTCTTCGGGTCCGACCTGGCCCGTCCGGGAGCGGCCCTCTACGGCATCGATCCCGGCACCGAAAGGGGCAGAAATCCGATGCGGCCGGTGCTGCGGCTGAGTGCGCCGATTTTGCAGATCCATGAGGTCGCGCCCGGCGAATCGGTCGGTTATGGCGGCGACTGGACGGCGCAGCGGCCAAGCCGCATCGCCACAATCGGCGTCGGCTACGCCGACGGGTTTCATCGCTCGCTCGGCAACCGCGCCACCGCTTATTTTGACGCTACCCCGGTGCCGCTGGTAGGCCGGGTGTCGATGGATCTGACCACGTTCGACATCACCGGTCTGCCCGGCCTGCAACCGGGCGACCGCCTGACATTGATCGGGGACCGGCACGGGCCGGACGAACTGGCCCGGGAAGCCGGCACCAACGGTTATGAGATCCTCACCTCTTTGGGGCGCCGTTACCAACGGCGGTATGGCGGCGCATGAAGTTTCTGCTGAGTCCGGTTGCCGGCATCGGGGCCACGGTGCTGGGAATGCTCGCGTGGCTGGGCGAGTTGACCCTGTTTGCTCTGTCCGGCCTCTCGCATATCTGGCGGCCGCCTTTCTATCCCCGCCTGGTCGGCCGCGCGTTCATGGAGATCGGCTTCTACTCGCTCCCCGTGGTGGCGCTCACCGCTTTGTTCACCGGCATGGTGCTTGCGCTGCAATCCTATACCGGCTTTTCCCGCTTCGGCGCGGAAAGCGCGATCGCCAGCGTGGTGGTGCTCTCGGTCACCCGCGAGCTCGGGCCGGTGCTGGCCGGGCTGATGGTGGCCGGGCGGGCCGGGGCGGCGATGGCCGCGGAACTGGGCACCATGCGCGTGACCGACCAGATCGACGCGCTCTCCACCCTCTCCACCGAGCCGATGAAATATCTGGTGGCGCCGCGGCTGCTGGCCGGGATCATCGTGCTGCCGCTGCTGGTGGTGCTGGCGGACATTATCGGCGTGCTCGGCGGCTTTCTCGTCGCCACGCAGAAACTCGGCTTTACCCCGGACACGTACCTGATCAGCACCTTCACCAATCTGCGCAGCAACGACGTGATCTCCGGCCTGATCAAGGCGGCGGTGTTCGGCTTCATCATCGCGCTGATGGGCTGCTTCCAGGGCTACCGCTCCCGGGGCGGCGCGCAGGGCGTGGGCGCCGCCACCACCGCGGCGGTGGTCAGCGCTTCGATCATGATCCTGGCGCTGGACTATGTCTTGACCCAGGTGCTGTTCTCCAAATGACCCAGCCGAAACTCCGCATTCGCGGGCTCAAGAAGGCGTTCGGCGACAAACGGGTGCTGGATGGGATCGATCTCGATCTCATGCCCGGCACCGGCACGGTGGTGATCGGCGGCTCCGGCACCGGCAAATCGGTGCTGATCAAATGCATTCTCGGCCTGGTCACGCCCGATACGGGCATCATCGAGATCGACGGCGAGGACGTGCTGAAGGCGCCGCGCCACCGCGCCCGGCAATTGCGCGCGCAGATCGGCATGCTGTTCCAGAACGGCGCATTGTTCGACAGCCTGCCGGTCTGGGAGAATGTCGCGTTCGGCCTGTTGGCGGGGAAAAAAATCCGCCGGGCGGCGGCGCGGGACAAGGCGGCCGAGGTGTTGGCCCAGGTCGGGCTGGATGCCTCGGTGGGCGCGCTTTCGCCGGCGGAGCTTTCCGGCGGCATGCAGAAGCGCGTGGCGCTGGCGCGGGCCATCGCCGCGGAACCGGCGATCATGTTCTTCGACGAGCCGACCACGGGGCTCGACCCGATCATGGGCGCGGTGATCGACGAGCTGATCGTCGATTGCGTCAAGCGGCTCGGCAGCACCTCTCTCTCGATCACGCACGACATGGCGAGCGCGCAACGCATCGCCGACCGCGCGGCGATGCTCTATGAGGGCCGCGTCTCCTGGTCCGGCCCGGCCGCGGACCTGCTCACCACCGCCGACCCGGTGGTCGACCAGTTCACCCACGGCCGCGCGCAGGGGCCGATCAAGATGGCGCTAAGGCGGTAAGAGAAGGCAAAGAGAAGCGAAGCAAGAAAGTGCTACTTTTTGTGAACAAAAAGTAGCAAAAAAACTTTGTTATGCTGGGCCATGGGCGTTGTCGGTGACACAGCCTCTGGTCCAGCATAACAAAAATTATGGGGCTGTCCCAGATCCTGAGCGGATCTAGGATGGTTTTATGGACCTAAGGTACTGTCGTTTAACGGAAAAACAGCAAGATCGTCTGGCTGAGTTTTTTGTGGCTGGCGTGACGGCACGTACGGCGGCGGATTTGCTGGG